>NC_007964.1:0-725000 GCF_000013885.1 Nitrobacter hamburgensis X14 | reverse complement strand
AAAACCAACTCCCATGGTGTGACGGGCGGTGTGTACAAGGCCCGGGAACGTATTCACCGTGGCATGCTGATCCACGATTACTAGCGATTCCAACTTCATGGGCTCGAGTTGCAGAGCCCAATCCGAACTGAGACGGTTTTTTGAGATTTGCTAGGGGTTGCCCCTTTGCTTCCCATTGTCACCGCCATTGTAGCACGTGTGTAGCCCAGCCCGTAAGGGCCATGAGGACTTGACGTCATCCCCACCTTCCTCGCGGCTTATCACCGGCAGTCTCCTTAGAGTGCTCAACTAAATGGTAGCAACTAAGGACGGGGGTTGCGCTCGTTGCGGGACTTAACCCAACATCTCACGACACGAGCTGACGACAGCCATGCAGCACCTGTGCTCCATGCTCCGAAGAGAAGGTCACATCTCTGCGACCGGTCATGGACATGTCAAGGGCTGGTAAGGTTCTGCGCGTTGCGTCGAATTAAACCACATGCTCCACCGCTTGTGCGGGCCCCCGTCAATTCCTTTGAGTTTTAATCTTGCGACCGTACTCCCCAGGCGGAATGCTTAAAGCGTTAGCTGCGCCACTAGTGAGTAAACCCACTAACGGCTGGCATTCATCGTTTACGGCGTGGACTACCAGGGTATCTAATCCTGTTTGCTCCCCACGCTTTCGTGCCTCAGCGTCAGTATCGGGCCAGTGAGCCGCCTTCGCCACTGGTGTTCTTGCGAATATCTACGAATTTCACCTCTACACTCGCAGTTCCACTCACCTCTCCCGAACTCAAGACCTTCAGTATCAAAGGCAGTTCTGGAGTTGAGCTCCAGGATTTCACCCCTGACTTAAAGATCCGCCTACGCACCCTTTACGCCCAGTGATTCCGAGCAACGCTAGCCCCCTTCGTATTACCGCGGCTGCTGGCACGAAGTTAGCCGGGGCTTATTCTTGCGGTACCGTCATTATCTTCCCGCACAAAAGAGCTTTACAACCCTAGGGCCTTCATCACTCACGCGGCATGGCTGGATCAGGCTTTCGCCCATTGTCCAATATTCCCCACTGCTGCCTCCCGTAGGAGTTTGGGCCGTGTCTCAGTCCCAATGTGGCTGATCATCCTCTCAGACCAGCTACTGATCGTCGCCTTGGTGAGCCATTACCTCACCAACAAGCTAATCAGACGCGGGCCGATCTTTCGGCGATAAATCTTTCCCCGTAAGGGCTTATCCGGTATTAGCTGAAGTTTCCCTCAGTTGTTCCGAACCAAAAGGTACGTTCCCACGTGTTACTCACCCGTCTGCCACTGACGTATTGCTACGCCCGTTCGACTTGCATGTGTTAAGCCTGCCGCCAGCGTTCGCTCTGAGCCAGGATCAAACTCTCAAGTTGGACTTGAAACTTTGAGCCGGCTGATCACAACGTTTGACGAGGTCCCACCATATCTTTGCCGACCCAAGTTCTTTCGAACCGAAGCCGACAGCCATCCGCGATTCACATCGCTGATGACGATGGTGTAACCTTTGAAACGTGTACCGCCGAAGTCTTTCGTCCGGTCTCAATCCGCAAAAGCCGAAGCCTTCGCTTACCGAGACCCGCAAGGACTCCGCCGTCCACGTTTCTCTTTCTTCATCTTCACTTGTCAAACAGCCCGGATCCTAAAATCCACTTCCATCTCTGGAAGTTCCGCAAAGCACCTACCGGACGACAAATAACAACCGATGGCTATCGGCTGTTGATTCGCTCAACCTAAGTGAGGAGCTTTACCGGCGCAGCAAGGCGTCTTGGCAAGGGCCAAAGCAGCGCCGCGCTCAGTGGCCGGTTTATAGCCTCACCCTCGGACGCTTGTCAACGCCCATCGTCAACAAAATGTTGCACAGGGCAAAAACAATTTTGCGGCGTAAAAAGCCCCGACCCTTCGGGGATTCACGCCGTACTTGAGCCACATTCCTGCGACGTTCTCACCGAGAAAGTTAAGTGTTGAATCACCGATTGCCAGGGGGCATCGGCCATTCGGCAGCTTCAGGAGACCAGCTTCAGGAGACGGTGATCGTCCATGACCGCATCGCCTATCCGAGCGACCGCGACGCATTGAGGGGTTCAGGCGCCAATGATGGTTGTGACCTCCGGACGGGCGTAACTCCCGTGCCACGCGCGTGCTTACCGGGCGGGCATGAAACATGCGGGGCTTCCCCTCGTCTCTCTTCCGGGGGTGTTGGGGTTCACAAGGCGCAGGAATTTCGGCGGTCGCAGGTGGAATTTTGGGGGACGGCGGGTTGAACACATCACGTGGTGGACATCGCGGACGCGAGACCGGGATCATCGATCTCGGCCACGAGCCGCCGCTTTCCGCCGACGGATCCGAAGCCGCCGTGATCGACCGCCGCCGCATCTCCGTGCAGTGGTTCAGCGGCACCATTCTCACAGGTCTGTGCGGCGCGGCCCTCATCGGCGGCGCCGTTTTTGCGTCGCTCGACGGCGAGACCACCTTTGCGAGGGTGCCCGAGCGCGTGGAAGGCGCGCTGCGCGGCTCGTTCGGCGCCGGCGACCATCAGATCACCCTTCACAAGAGCGATCGCCTGCCACCGCCGAGCGAGGCGGCCGCCGCAAGGCAACTTATCCGCGTCTCGACCGTGACCCGGGCCGGCAACCGCGACGTCATGCGGGTGCGGCCCTTCGTTCGCGTGTCCGGCAACCTGTCAATGGCGACCAGCGATCTCAGCGCGAAGATCCCGCCATTCAACGCCCAACGTCTGCTGACCGACGTCGGAAGCCACGCCCCGACCGCCGCCGAAGATGCCAGCGACGCGGCCGCCGCGGCGGCGGCCGAGCCCGACGCCGAAGTTTCCTTTGTGACCCGCGATCTCGCGCCGATCCTGCCGAAGGCGAAGATCGCAGCCACCGTTCCGATCGATGAAGTCCTGATGCGAGTGCGCGATGCCTCGAACTGGCGCGGCAACGGCGGCGTGCGCTACACCATGGCTGATGCCACGGCCGACGCCGCCGGCGCGACGTCGAGCATCAAGATGGCCTATGCCGCGGAAGGCGGCATCGATCCCTATGCCGGATTTGAAGCCCGCATCGTCCCTGAAAACGTGACGTTGCTCCCGAAGACCAAGGAGCAACTCACCGGTGGCAATCCGGTCGGCGAGCGCGTGCATCTGGTCAAGAAAGGCGACACTGTCGTCTCTGTGCTGCGGGACCAGGGCGCGACACCGGAAGAAGCGAAGGCGATCGCGGCGACGCTCGGACCGCGCGGCCGCGACGGCGGCCTTAAGGAAGGCCAAAAACTGCGTATCCTGATGGCGCCCGCGGCCCCCGGCCAGCGACTTCAGCCCTATCGCGTGATCGTGGCGAACGATTCGACGATCGAGGCCGTCGCCGCGCTGTCCGATCTCGGCAAATACGTCGCAGTCGACGTCGCGAGCATGAATTCGGCCGCAGAGATCGCAGATAACAGCGACAACGACGACGATGGCAGCGGTGTCCGGCTTTATCAAAGCATCTACGAGACCGCGCTACGCGACAAGGTGCCGCCTGCGGTCATCGAAGACATGGTCCGCATCTACTCCTACGACATCGATTTCCAGCGCAAGGTACAGCCGGGAGATTCATTCGATGTCTTCTACGCCGGCGACGACGAGGGAACGCCGACGACCGAAAAGAACGAAGTGCTTTATGCCTCGCTCACCGTAGGCGGCGAGACCAAGAAATACTATCGCTTCCAGACCCCCGACGACGCCATCGTCGATTACTATGACGAGACCGGCAAGAGCGCGAAGAAGTTCCTGGTCCGCAAACCGGTCGCCAGCGCCATCATGCGATCCGGCTTCGGCATTCGGCGTCACCCCATCCTCGGCTACGTGAAAATGCATACCGGCGTCGATTGGGCTACGCCGTACGGCACGCCGATCTTCGCGACCGGCAACGGCGTTGTCGAAAAGGCCGAATGGGAAGGCGGCTACGGCAAGTACGTCCGCATCAAGCACAACAACGGCTATGAAACCGCCTACGGTCACATGTCGGCCTTTGCCAAAGGCATGGCGCCCGGCAAGCGCGTACGTCAGGGCCAGGTGATCGGCTTCGTCGGCTCGACTGGCCGCTCCACCGGCGCCCATGTGCACTACGAAATTCTGGTCAACGGCCGCTTCGTCGATCCGATGCGCGTCAGACTGCCGCGCGGGCGATCGCTGGACGGTCCGGTCCTTGCCAGCTTCGAGAAGGAACGCGACCGGCTCGATGCGATGATGAACAGCCGCAACGCCAGCGCCCGGGTGTCGGATGCCGCGGGCTCCCTTGCCCTGCCGCAGGCCCGGCAGGTCACCAACCGCTGAGTCATAGGCACATCATCGCGCTGTGAACTCCCGCAGGATGCGCCGGGATCGCCTAAGGTACGGCTATATCTGGCCGCTGACAGCCGCCATTCGGCGACCGACCGCAATTGCGGGCGCTTTTGCTCGGACTCAACCCCGCCGATGCAGTGAAATGACCTGACGACGCCGTTCGTGATATGATCTGGCGGATAACGAGCGACCTGCTCGACTTTTAATGATCTTCGCACGATCCGGGCCATGACCGACCACCGCAAGCTGCTGCGTTCGATCTTCGATGCGGCTGTGGCCGCCGCGCATCCCGACGGCATTCTCGATGCCTATTTGCCGCGCGCGCCGAAAGGCCGCGTGGTCTGCCTTGCCGCGGGAAAGAGCGCCGCCGCCATGGCCGCCGCCGCGGAACGGCACTACCTCGACGCCGCCGGCCTTGATCCCGCGCGCTTGACGGGCGTCGCCGCGACACGTCATGGCCACGGCGTGCCGACACGGCGCATCGAGGTGATCGAGGCCGGCCATCCCGTGCCCGACGAGGCGAGCTTGCGCGGCGCCGACCTCAGTTTGAGACTCGCGCGCACCGCGACCGCCGACGACCTCCTGCTGGTGCTGCTGTCGGGCGGCGGCTCGGCGAACTGGATTGCGCCAGCGGACGGGGTGTCGTTCGCGCAGAAACAGCATGTCAACCGTGCCCTGCTTCGCTCCGGCGCCCCGATCGGCGAAGTCAACACGGTGCGCAGGCATCTGTCCCGGATCAAGGGCGGGCGGCTGGCGCGGGCCGGCCGGCGCGCCGCGATCGTGACGCTGGCGATATCGGATGTGCCGCGCGACGAGCCGGCCGCCATTGCCTCCGGCCCGACCGTGCCCGATCCGACGACGCTGGCCGACGCCCGCGCGCTGGTCGCAAAATACAATCTCGCGCTCGACGATGCCGTGACCCGCGCTCTCAACGACCCGGCCAATGAAAGCTGCAAGGCGGGCGATGCCGCCTTCGCGCGCGCCCGTTTCGAGATAGTCGCACGCCCCAAAACCTCGCTCGCCGCCACTATTAGAATCGCGCGCGATGCCGGCTACGAGGTGCTCGACCTCGGCGCCGATCTTGAAGGCGAGGCCCGCGATGTCGCCGCCGATCATGCGAAACTGGCGCTCCAGGCGCGCGCCGATGGCCGAACGCTCGCCATCCTGTCGGGCGGCGAACTCACGGTCACGGTGCGCGGCAACGGGCGCGGCGGGCCCAATCAGGAATATGCGCTGTCGCTCGTGTCACAGCTCAAAAACACGCCGGGTATTTCCGCACTGGCGGCCGATACCGATGGCGCCGACGGCGGCGCGGGTAACGCCTCCGATCCGGCCGGCGCCGTGATCGACGCCGCCACCTTCGCGGCGATGCGCGCGCAAAAGCTCGATCCTGCCGCCTATCTCGCCAACAACGACGCCACCGCCTTCTTCGCCGCCACCGGCGATCTGCTGCTGACCGGCCCGACGCTCACCAACGTCAATGACATCCGGGTTATCCTGGTGGATGCCGTCTGATCCGGCGATGCTATCGCTGCGCGTTTCGCTCCACCGGGTCAGAGCGGGGTGAGGAAAAGTGTGTCGCGGTTTTCCGGCCGCATCCCGCTCCAATATATTGGAAGCGATCACGTTCATGATCTTGATCGATCCGATTCAAAATCATCGTGATCTGGCCGCCGTTCAGGCCGCCGCTTCGTCGTCGTGCTCCTGGCAGATCGCGCCGCTGTCGGCATCGGAGAGCGGCTCATCGAGCAGGCTGCAATGATGCGGCGAGGCGCTTGTCGGCTCCGCATTGCAGCGAAAATACCGGCATGTGCGGCAGATCCCGAAGGCACGCCCGTCGTTCCGCGCGATCGTCGCCGACAGGATGGCCTGCAGGGTCGCCAGCAATGCGCCGGGATCGCCGCCGGTGGCGACCGCGATGTCGCCCGCCAGCCGCTTCAGCGGGTCGTTCCTCAACACAGCCTCGCCTCGCCGGGTCAGCGCCAATTCCACCGAGCGGCCGTCCCGCCGGCTCGCCTGCCTCGACGCCAGCCCCTTCTGCTCCAGAGCAATCAGGGTTTGTGAAATGGTCCCGCGCGTCGAGCCGGCATAATCGGCCAGCGCCGCGGGAGTGCGCGAAAAGCGATTGGCGCGCGACAGGTAGCGCAACGCCTCCCACTGCGCCGGATTAAGCCCGGCGACGTTGACGCCACTGCGGGCCAACCGGTCCAACCGGCCGATCAGATAGGCCGTCTCAAGCGCCGCGGATGACATAGTAGCGACTCGCTATTTTCTGTTGACGAGGCTCTGGCAGTTGGTCAAAGTATAGTATCGACTCGATATTATACAATCACGGAGTAATCTCATGTTTGCTTCCATGCTCAAGGTCTCGTCGGGGAAGCTCGCCTTCGTCCTGCTGCAAGGCGCGCTGGCGACCTCCGCCCTCGCCCACGACATTCATGCCAAGTCCGACGCCACCGTGCCGCCTGCGTTCGACGTCACCAGCGCCTCCGCCTCGACCGATGGCCGGCTTGCCACCTTCGCCATGGAAGTGACAGGCGACGCCGGCTCGATCAAGCCGGAAAAGGTCGGCAAGCTCGCCGGCGCCAAGGTTGATGCTTATGTCTGGCCGACCAAGCTCGACCCCGCAGCGGTGGGATTTGCGAAAGGGTCGGGTATCCTGGCGCTGGCCGTTACCGCGCACCCGGATTTCGACGATACACCGCTGTTCGACGAAAACGGCGACGGCGACCCGACCAACGACGGTGCCAACTGGCATTCGCACTGGGTGGTGCTGGCCAGCGACAAGGGTTGCGCCGGCGGCCTCAGGGTACAGGACATTTCGCCGGGGCAGGATCTGTTGCCGGCCACCGCGCCCGGCCTGCCGCTGGCGCTGGACAGCCCCGGCATGAGCCCCATCATCAATGGCAAGACGGTGCGCATCACCGTGCCGGTCAAGGGCGCGGAGAACGTGAACTTCGATGCCGTCGCCGCGCATCTACAGGTCAACGAAACCGGCAAGACGCCGCTATTGTGCGTCACCGGCACCTACAAGGTTGCCTCGGGCAATCTCACACTGCCGGGGACTATCACCAGGGAGAAGAAGTAGACTTTTGCAATACAATCCAGGCCGGCCCCGTAAGGAGCCGGCCTTGTGTGGCCGCCGGTATTTCATCTCTGCCGATGATGATCGCTACTTCGGCGCCATGCGCAGCGAGGCATCCAGCCGCACGACCTCGCCGTTGAGATAGGGATTGTCGATCATGTGCATCGCCAGCGACGCGTATTCGTCGGGCGAGCCGAGCCGGTGCGGAAACGGGATCGTGCTGGCGAGACTGTCCCGCGCGGCTTGCGGCAATGCGCCGAGCAGCGGCGTCAGGAACAGGCCCGGCGCGATGGTGAGAACGCGGATGCCGAATTGCGCGAGTTCACGCGCGATCGGCAGCGTCATGCCGACGATGCCGCCCTTCGACGCCGAATAGGCCGCCTGGCCGACCTGTCCATCATAGGCCGCGATCGAGGCGGTGTTGATCACCACACCGCGCTCGCCGCCCTCCAGCGGTTCGAGTGTCGACATTTCAGCGGCCGCGAGCCGCAGCATGTTGAACGTGCCGATCAGGTTGACGCTGATGACGTGGTTGAAGTCGGCCAGCGCATGCGGCCCCTCGCGGCCGACCACGCGCCTGGCGAGGCCGATGCCGGCGCAGTTCACCAGCACTCGCGCCGGACCGTGGACCTTCGCCGCCGCGACCATGGCGGCTTCGCCCGACGCCGCATCGGATACGTCGCAGGTCACGGCGGTGCCGCCGATCTCCTTTGCCAGTTCCTCCGCGAGTTTTGTGTTGATGTCGCAGACCGCGACCCTGACGCCCTGCGCGGCGAGTTTTCGCGCGGCCGCCGCGCCCAGTCCCGACGCTCCGCCGGTGACGATGGCTGCCTGACCTTCCAACTGCATGACGTTCTCCTGATATGACAGAAGCGCTTTGAAACGTCGTTGCCGAGCATAGCTCTAAAAAACCGCGTCGATTTCGCTTGCCTGTGCCCGGCAATCCATCCCTCGTCAAAAAGATGGATGCCCGGATCAAGCCCGAGCATGACGACCATCGATCCGTCAAAAGCAGCGGCGCCTACCGCGCGCGCTTTTCCAGCCGATGCCTATGCGGCGCGGCGCATCACGCCGAGACCAGCGCGGCCTCGTCGTCGTCGACCTGATCGTCAAGCGGAGCGAAGGTGGTGAGCGGCCTGGTCGATAGCGTGATCGGCTTGCGTTGACCGTGCGAAGACGACGCCACATGGGGCAGCCGCGCTTCGCGCGACAGTGCGAACAGCGTGGAGCCGACGCGACCGCCAAGCTGGACCAGATCGCGCTCGGAGCAACTCGATGCGACCGACAGCGCCAGCGCGTGCAGATGGCTCCGGCGGTAGCAGAACATCGCCAGCATTGCTCGTACATCCGGAGCAATGCTGGCGATGAGCTGCGGCAATCCATGCTCGTTGGCACGATACATGGCCCCCAACAGATCGTCGTTGACCGGACAGAGATCGTTCTCGAAGGCGTCTCGGCTCGACATGCGGGATTCTCCTCGACCATGAGGATGCCGCGCAATTTCCTAACGAGGAGTTAACCACACACGCGAAGGGAGCGCAGACGGCCTTGCAATCCGGTTCCGAATCGGAACCACGACCATGGGTCGATTCGCGGACGCCGCCGGTCAGGCGTTGAACGCCATGACGATCGACAAGCCGAAGCCGGTGAGATGGTGCAGCGCCTGATCGACGCCGATCAGCGTCCAGAACCACGGATGCTGATGCTCCTGCGTCACGTTGAAGGTGGAAGCGCAGAACCCCTTGGCGCGATCCACGACGATATGGATCGCAAAATCGATAAAGGCGATAAACCAGAATCGCGGCGCGATCACGAGGATCAACGCCAGCGCCAGCGCCAGATGCACGAGACAGTGCGCAAGCAGCGGCAGCGCCCAGCCGGTCTTCTGATCCTTGCCGATTGCCATCCAGGAGTTCTGCAACACGAAATCGGCGATCACGTGCTTGACTGTCAGCACGGCCATCCAGCCAGCCAGCGGGCCCACCGCGATCGACGACGACAATGAGGGAAGCAGCACGCGGACGCCCTTTAATAAATAATGGACTCGCAAATAAACAATGGACTCGCACGCACCGAAGGTGCGGGCCCGGAATCCCGTATCAGCAGACTACCTCATGTTACTGGATTCCCGATAGCCGCTGACGCGGCTTCGGGAATGACGGCCGGAGTCTCTCCCCTCCAGGCCACTCCCGTCGTGCGAAAACCTGTGCTGCTCACGTATTTAAGCACCGGCCCCGGCCCGCTCCCTGATCCCGGCGATGACGCGTTTCAAGGATTCCTGCCGCGGATCGGAATTCACGGCCGCGCGGGCCTCGGTTATGGCGCCGGCCAGATCCGGACAGGACAGCGCGCCGTCGAACGTCGGTTTGACGAGATGGTCGACGATCAAATTCCAGTCCCTCAAACTCTGCGTGTAACCGTCGCCGTAGCCCTGCACCATCTCGGCCGTCGCGACCACGGCGGCGACTGCGGCAGGCTGTTTTGTCAGGCTGCGATCGATCATGTGCAGCCAGCGCTCGACCCAGACGCGTTCCCTGGCATAGCGGAGGGAGGACAACCGCCATCGCTTGAGCGAGGCTTCGATTCTGAGACGGCGACGCCCGAAGCCGTTTGCCGCGCTGAACCGCACGATGACGGGCAGATGCAGCCATCCCAGATACTCCAATGCCCGCAGCACGGGATTGGCCACTCTTTCCGGCAGCGACGATACCAGTTCGTCGAGGCGCAGCTTGCGGACATCGTCCGGCGCAACGTCCGGACCCGCCGCGGCTTCGGCAAGTTTAAGCTGCGCCATCCGGACGGCGTCGTCGTAAGCCATGCGCACGGCCATCAGCCGCGCAATGTCGGCGAATATCGCGTCATCGACATTGCGCCGGCCGATGAAGCGCCTCAGCCGGGCGACATAGAGCTGCGCGTAGCCCGGTCCCTGATAATCGATCAGGCGGTTCACGGCTTCTGCCGCGACCGGCCTCACCCTGTCGGGCAGGCCAGCGGGCAGCGCCGGCATCGGATTGTCGTCGCCACCGAGGACAGCCGCGAAGATCGAGCGGATTGCGGGAAGAGCGCCGGCCGCTTTGGGGACGCCGGGATTCATGCCAATTCGGGTGTCGCGGCCGCCGGCGCCGTACGGTCTGCGAGCCGCTCCTCGAGCTTGCCGATGTTCTGAAACAGCCGCGCGCTGGCCAGCCGCAGGAAGTAGAAGCCGAATTCGGGATTCTGGACGTAAAGCTCCTCCACCTGGCGATAGCTGACGCTAAGCACCGTGCCGCTTTCGATGCATTCGAGCGACTGGGTGCGCTCGTTGGAAGGCGATAGCATCCCGAGTTCGCCAACAATAGCGCCGACCGGAAGCTCGATGCCGGACTCCACCAGGCGATAGCGGCCGCTGACGATGTAGAGCATCGTTTCGGCCTTCTCGTCCTTGTAGAAAAGCATGTCTCCGGCCTCGCATTTGCGTTTGGTCATGAAGGGCTTCAGCCAGTCCATCGACAGGTCGCTGTTCACGGACTTCTTCACTTCGCGCACGAGCAGCAGCATCTGGTGCAGGCGATAGCCGTTTAGACAAAACAACCCCGCGTGAAGCCCGAATTGCAGGACGTTGTGAAGCGAGATCGCGGTAATCATCAGCACGAGATTGGCCAGCATGCCGAAGACACGGAGCGGAATCATGGTCCGCATGGTGTAGGTGGCGACCACGAAGAACGACGCGGCCAGACTGCCGATGGTTCCAAGATGTTCGGCTAAATGTGATGTGTCCATGGCGATCCAGCCAAACTCCTGACGATGATGAGGTTCGCGGCGATCTCTACGGGAAGACAGCGGGTATTATATCGAATTATACCCCATTTCCCGGCAAAAGCGCCGCCCTGCCGGCGCCCTGTGGGCGCCAGCCCTCACGTCGCGCGGGCGGGAGTGCTAGAGCCATTTCGCTTCTGATAGAATCAGAAGCGAGGCTCTATGATTTTGAATTGACGCGTTTTCTTCACGCGAACCGGTGCCCATCCTCGGGTCAAGCCCGAGGACATGCTTCGCTCGAAAACGCTCTCATCCCCGCGCCGCGTGCGTTTCCGTCTGAGCGCGATCTAGAATTCTCCGCCGGGCGCGGGCGGGTTCGAGCCGGCCCGCTTGTTGCGCTCCTGGCCCACCGTTTGCAGATACGCGACGATATCGTGGCGGGAGGGCGCGTCGAGCACGCGCACCGGCATGCGGGAGCCGGGCACGAGTTTCTTCGGATCGGCCAGCCAATGCTCCAGATTGTCCCGAGACCAAACCAGACCGGCGTTCTTGAGCGCCGGCGAATAGTGATAACCTGGGAGCGCGCCCGCCTTGCGGCCGACCACGCCGCCCAGCCGAGGGCCTGCCTTATCGGCGTCCAGCGCGTGACATGCGGTACATCGTTCGCTGAAAAGCTGCTTGCCATGGAGAGGATCAGGCGGCGCATTGGGCAGGAAGCGCGACAGGTTCTTGCTCTCCGACGGATTCACCGAGCGTAGAAGCGTGTAGCTCAGGGTGATCGTGTCGACCGACTTGTTGTCCGAATCCTTGGCAAAGGCCGGATCGACGAAAAAGACGACCGGCATTTCGATCTTCTCATGCGGGTCGAGGCGCTCCTCGTTGAAGCAGAAGCACTGTATTTTCTTGAAATAGGGACCGCTGGTGTCCGGCGAGACGTTGTACGTCGCATGGCTGACGATCGGCTCCTTGCCGAGATTCTCGGCCGTGAAGAAAACCATCTTCTGCTCCCCGAGATGAACCGTCACGGAACGCTGTTCCGGCTCGAACCGCCACGGCAGATCCGGTGCGACATTAGTATCGAACCTGACGGTGACGGTCTTGCTGGAGGCGGCGGTCGGACCCGAATACACCCGTTGCGTCGTTCCTCCGTATCCGGTCGCACTGCAGAACACGCGATACAGTTCCGGCGAGTAGGCCACGAGCCCGATCATGAAGCCAATCACGACGACGACAGGCGCGAGAACGTTCAGGTGCTTCCGATAGTGCGGCGCCATGTAGATTCTCCGTACCGCCCCCGGCATTCGCGGATGTAGATCGATACAGCGCGGTCGTCCACCGCGGAAATGCAGACGCGGTCATGCAAAACGAGAAAGCGCCGCGCTTTCGGCGCGGATTGACGAATTTGTGATGGCGTTCGGATTGGATGATCCGGCTCCTGAATGCCGAATGCCAGCCTCCGCGCGTTCGACGGAAAAGCGGAGATCGCGCTCCTCCACACCGGGCTGCACTGCATGATGCAAAATGCCGGATCGAGTGCCGATGCTTTTGTCTTCCGCTCGCCAACATACGGCCAAGAAAACGCCGCGGCGGCCAAACAGTCGCGCAACTCGCTGCGTGCGACGGTGGAACGCAACGAAAGCCCGCCGGTTCTATCGGTGTTGCGTTCGCGCGACGGCGCAACGGATCGAACCTCGACGAGGAGTATTCCATGCGAACTTATATTCTGTCCCTGGCTGCGGCTGTCTCGCTTGGCGCGGCCGCCCCCGCGATGGCCTATGATACCGGTAGCCTTCTTTCAATGCAGGAGGCGCTCGCCGTCGCAACCGACATCGGACTTGTAACCGTCTCAGACGCCGAGTTCGCCGGTTACGAGTGGCAGATCGAGGGGCGTGACATATCCGGCCGGTATATCGAAGTCGACGTCGACGCCACCACAGGCGAAGTGCTGAACGTCGACCGGTAACGTCACCAGGCAGGCAGGTCATGAGACCGTGAATCCTGCGCCCGCCGCGCCATGACGCCGCGGCGCGCTAAACGCCTGCCGCGCTCAGCGGTAGCCCTTGCCAGCGACTACACGCGGGGCGCCAGCAACATCGGTCCATATCGCAGGGCGAACAGGCCGAAGCTGGCGATCCATAGCGCTGCCGAAATCTCGATCAACATGGGAAGCGATCCACTGGCCGCTGCCGCAACGCGCGCCACGGCGGCCAGGATCACAAGCAGATAGATCAGCGCAGTGGTCCGATCCGCCGCCAGCGCGCGACCGGTGTGGCCGAGCGAAACGCGCGTCATCACTCCAAGGACCATGGTGCCGATGGCGCCAGCGGTCAGCGCGTGGATCGCTGCGGCCTCCGGCACATGCGCGGTCAACATCGATGCGCCCAACAAAGCCGCGCCGACGATGACCCAGAGATATCCGACATGAAGAACGGTCAACAGCGGCTCAGCCGAGGTGGCAATGCCGCGCCAGCGCACGAGCCGCCAGAGATTAAGCGCCGCGGCGAGAAGCAGCAGCCCGCCGACAGGTGAGAGCGCCGGAAACAACGCCCAGCCGATCATCCCGGCATGGAGCGCTCCGAGTGCGACGTTATCGACCCGGCCATGCGCGGCTGGAAGGTTAGCCGCGCCTTGTTTGACGAGCCAGTTGCGCGTGAACACCGGAATGATCCGTCCGCCGACAACCGAGATCAGGACGATGATCGCCGCCAACCCGAGGCGCCATCCCAGACCCGCGGGCACGGAAAAACCTGCAAGCTCCAGATACATCAGAAGGTCGGCAAGACCGAGAACGGCGATGGGAACGGGCATGGGCATGTTGCGCCAGTTGCGGCCGGCGATGATCTCGCGGGCGACGACCGCGCAAAGTACGAACGGAAAGGCGAGATCGGTTGCCGCGGCCAGCCAGAGCGGGATCGACGCTGACATGAGACACGCGAGGCGGCCCGTGAGCCATAACGCCGCCAGCGCGGCAAGCGGCCGCCCGCTGATCGGCGCCCGGCCGGTCCAGTTCGGGATTGCGGTCAGCAAAAAGCCGGCGATGGCCGCCAGGACGAACCCGAACAACATTTCATGGATATGCCATGTCAGCGGATCAAAGCGACTGGGGAGCGTGAGCCCCGTCGTGAGCATAGCGATCCATCCGGCAAGCGCCGCCGCCGACCAGATGCCGGCCATCAGGAAAAACGGTCTGAATCCGATCGTCCAGATCGCCAACGGCCTCCCTCTTGCGTTCTCCACGTCTGACATGGCCATGCGGCATCCTCTCATCGTTCCGTCTGATCATACCAGCCAACGCACTGTCAGTGCGCGGGTCGCCGGCCGCGGGAACGGTATCCTCGATGCTCGAACAGGAGGTTGCGCCGACGCAAACTGGGGGGGTCGGCTCCGGTCGGGTGGCAGAGCCGGACCTCGCATAGACCGTATCGAACAGGCTAGAGCCTTTTCGCTTCTGATGGAATCAGAAGCGGGCTCTATGATTTGACTTGACGCGTTTTCTTCCCGCGAACCGGTACCCATCCTCGGGTCAAGCCGAAGGACACGCTTCGCTCGAAAACGCTTTGGATGCTTGATGCCGGGCTTTGATGGAATCAAAGCCCGGCTCCGGTGGGTCCCTTTGAATAAGGCAGCGAACGAACGACTTGCGGGATGGACCAAAGGGCGCTATTCGCCCCCATGGCCCCGAAGAAACCCAAACCTGGCGTGCGAACCCGCGATGGCGGTGAATATACCTGTCCCGGTTGCGGGGCTATCTACAGAGTGACGGTCTTTACCAGCCCATTCAAGGACACCGGCCATGCAGATTGTGAGGTCTGCAACCTGCCCATTAAAAGCTGGAACCAAGCAACGGCATGGTGGTCCTACAAGTTGACCAAGAGGCCACGGCAGGTAATCCGTGAACCGGCCAAAACGTCCCCGTAATCGCGGCGTATGCGTCAGCGGTTAAATCTTGGCAGGACCTGCCAGACGATGAAACGGCTCAAGACGGCGGATTGACCCTATCGATGGTGTCGGCGCGAAGCTTCGCGCCTTTAGGACCCCTTGGCACTACTCGTCCCCGATTTTGGCAATGACATAATCTGCATCTGCGTCACGCAACGCGGTCAGAACCACTTTTGCCAAATGGATGTTTTCTTCGTCGCTCTTTGTGAGCTGGTCCCATTGTGTGGCCAACGTTTTGTGTAGCCATCTTCGGGTCAAGCCCGAGGACATGCTTCGCTCGAAAACACTATAGAGGCCCGCACCGTCACGGTGTGGCGAGCAACACGCCTGAAATCCGGATTATCTTGCGCCGCAGCTTCGCCAATCCGACAGAACCGCGAACAGCTCATCGCACGAAAACGGCTTTGAGAGTTTGGGCCGGTCTGAATATTCCGCCGGAAAGGCCCTCTCGCCGCTGTAGCCGGTAACAAAGGCGAACGGGGTTTTCAGCGCGGCCAGCCGCTTGGCGACAGCAAAGCTTTTTTCCTCGAAGAGCCCGATGTCGAGAAGCGCAAAATCGGGAGCACGCTCGGCGATCATCGCCAGCGCCTGCGCGACATTCGAGGCAATCCGGACCGATGTCACACCGAACTCCGTGACGGTCTGCTCGAAGTCGAGCGCGATGATGGCATCGTCCTCGACGATCAGCACGTCGCCGGGGATGGTGTCTGGCACCGCCGCCGGACTATCGGGAACAAAGGTAGCCATAACTTCCATCATGTGTCGTCCGATGACGTCTGAAATTCGCCTGGAACACCAAGACGTGAACCTGATCCGGTTCCCACATGGAACCGACCATATTGGCCGAGTTTTGTCTGTTCACTTTTGAACATAACTCAACAGTCGCTTTTGTTAGGATTCCGGGAACAGGAAGGCGCCGCATGGCCGCACAGCAGGATCAGAACCACCCGGACCGGCCCTACAACAACCTGTTGCGCAGGCTCAGCAACGCCGATTTCAAGCTGATCGAACCCTTTCTCATCACTGTCACCGGAGAAAGCGACAACCTGCTCTATAACCCGGGGGATAATGTCCAAATCGTCCACTTTCCCTGCGGACCAAGCCTCGCGTCCTATCTCGTCCCCAACGAGGACGGCCGCGATGTCGAAACCATTCTGGTCGGGCGCGAGGGCGCCGTCGGCGGCATCGTCAGCCATGGATTTCTGCCTGCCTATACGCGGATCATGATCAACGCCGGCGGGCCATTCGTGAGACTGCGGGTTTCCAAGCTGGAAGCCGCAAAGGCCAAATCGCCCACGCTGCGCAACCTGTTCGCACGCTACGCCGACTGCATGCTGGCTCAGGTTTTTCAGTCGACCGCCTGCAACGCCATCCATTCGGTCGAACAGAGGACCGCGAAATGGATCATTTCGGCGATAGAGCGGACTGGCACCGACCTCGTGCCGCTCACCCACGAGCAATTGTCGGCCATGCTGGGCGTCGGCCGCAGCTACACCAGCCGGGTGATCCAGACCTTCAAGGCCGAGGGCGTTCTGGAGACCCGGCGCGGCGCCATCCTGGTGCATGACCGGGATGCCTTGGCGAGCCGCTCCTGCCTTTGCCATGACGCGGTCAAGCGCCATTTCGAGGAGGTTTTGCGGGGGGTTTACCCGACCGAGGAAGCGCGGCCCGCGAAGCAGTCCCTATCATCTGCAAAATGAGTACGCCAAACGGCAACCGACGCATTGTTTTTTGACGATTTTCGACTATATAACCTCCGCAGCGAAAGCGCCGGAGCCGCAATGCGGCTGTTCGCATCCTATAACCGGCATTCAGACGAGAAGTGGCGCCAATGACCTGGCCGGAAGCGACGAACCCCTGACCGCTTTTGCCGCGTGAATCGATCACGCCGCGCCCGTTCCCGTGACCTTTCCCCCGCAGGATGAGACCGCCGCCCAAAGCCCGGGCGACGCGCGGTTTTCCCGATGAAGAAGAAACCAGTCCCATGAACCTCCGCAACATCGCCATCATCGCCCACGTCGACCATGGCAAGACCACCCTCGTGGATCGCCTGCTCCAGCAGTCCGGCACCTACCGCGACAATCAACGCGTGGTCGAGCGCGCCATGGACTCGAACGACATCGAGCGTGAGCGCGGCATCACCATTCTCGCCAAGTGCACGTCGGTCGAGTGGGCAGACACGCGCATCAACATCGTCGATACGCCGGGCCACGCCGATTTCGGCGGCGAGGTCGAGCGTATCCTGTCGATGGTGGACGGCGTGATCGTGCTCGTCGACGCCGCCGAAGGCCCGATGCCGCAGACCAAATTCGTCGTCGGCAAGGCGCTGAAGCTTGGTCTCAAGCCGATCGTCGCCATCAACAAGGTCGACCGCCCCGACGCGCGCGTCATCGAAGTCGTCAATGAAGTCTTCGACCTGTTCGCAGCGCTCGATGCCACCGACGACCAGCTCGATTTCCCGATTCTTTATGGCTCCGGCAAGAACGGCTGGATGGGCGCCACCGTCGAGGACAACGACAAGGGAATGAGGCCGCTGTTCGATCTCGTTATCAAGCATGTTGCGCCGCCGGTCGTTGAAGAAGGTCCGTTCCGTCTGCTCGGCACCATTCTCGAAGCCAACCCCTATCTCGGCCGCATCATCACCGGCCGCATCGCGTCCGGTTCGGTGAAGCCGAACCAGGCCGTGAAGGTGCTGTCGCGCGACGGCAAGACGGTTGAATCCGGACGCATCACCAAGATCCTCGCCTTCCGCGGCCTTGAGCGCCAGCCGGTCGACCTCGCCGAAGCCGGCGATATCGTCGCCATCGCCGGCCTCACCAAGGGCACTGTCGCCGACACGTTCTGCGATCCCGCCGTCGAGAACCCGATCCAGGCCCAGCCGATCGATCCGCCGACCGTGTCGATGTCGTTCATCGTCAACAACTCGCCGCTCGCCGGCACCGAAGGCGACAAGGTCACCAGCCGCCTGATCCGGGACCGGCTGCTGCGCGAAGCCGAAGGCAACGTCGCGCTGCGCGTGGCGGAAGCCACGGACAAGGATTCGATGGAAGTGTCGGGCCGCGGCGAATTGCAACTCGCTATCCTGATCGAGAACATGCGCCGCGAAGGCTTCGAGCTGTCGGTGTCGCGTCCCCGCGTCGTTCTGACCAAGGACGACAACGGTCAGTTGCTTGAGCCGATCGAGGAAGTCGTGATCGACGTCGACGAGGAGCATTCGGGCGTCGTCGTGCAGAAGATGAGCGAGCGCAAGGCCGAGATGATGGAGATGAGGCCGTCCGGCGGCAACCGGCTGCGGCTGGTGTTCCATGCGCCCACCCGCGGCCTGATCGGCTATCAGGGCGAACTGCTCACCGACACCCGCGGAACCGCCATCATGAACCGGCTGTTCCACGGCTATTATCCGTACAAGGGCGATATCCAGGGACGCCGCAACGGCGTGCTGATTTCCAACGACCAGGGCGAGGCGGTGGCTTACGCGATGTTCAAGCTGGAAGATCGCGGCCCGATGATGATCGAGCCGGGCTGGAAGGTCTATCGCGGCATGATCGTCGGCGAACACACCCGCGACAACGACCTCGAGATCAACGTGCTCAAGGGCAAGCAACTCACCAATATCCGCACCACGTCGAAGGACGAGGCGGTGCGGCTGACGCCGCCGATCAGGATGACGTTGGAAAAAGCGCTGGCCTATATCGAGGGCGACGAGCTGGTCGAGGTGACGCCGAAGTCGATCCGCCTGCGCAAGAAGCACCTCGATCCCAACGAGCGCAAGCGCGCCGAGAAGACCAAGGAGATGGTGGCGTAGTCTCATCCTGCGATGATCGTCGTCACCGCGAGCGGGGAACTCCGTGTCTATTCGCGGAACGCGCGGCAGTCTCGATGCTCAAGAGAGTCCGCACCGAACGCATCCCGCATTCCTGGGAGCGATGCGGCCTCGAATAGTCTTTCGAAAGCGCGCCTAGATCACGATGATTTTGGATCGAATAGATCCAAAATCATGAACGTGATCGATTCCAATATTTTGAGAAGCGGGATGCGGGCGGAAAACCGTTACGCACTTTTCCTCATCCCGCTCCAGAGATGCGGCGCCGCGCTTATCCCGCCGCGCCGAGGCACCAGGCCAGAATACCCTTCTGGGCGTGCATGCGGTTTTCGGCCTCGTCGAACACCACCGACTGCGGCCCGTCGATCACCTCATCGGTGACCTCGTCGCCGCGATGCGCCGGCAGGCAGTGCATGAACAACGCATCCGGCTTCGCCAGCGACATCAGCTTGGCGTTGACCTGATAGGGCTTGAGCAGGTTGTGACGGTGCTCGCCGTCCTTATCGCCCATCGACACCCAGGTGTCGGTGACGATGCAGTCGGCGCCGCGCGCCGCCGCTTCCGGATTGGTGCCGAGCTTGATCGACGCCCCGCTCGACCTGATCCAGTCCTTCAGGAGCTTGTTCGGCGCAAGTTCCGGCGGTGTCGCGACGTTGAGATTGAAGCTGAAGCGGTCCGCCGCATGCGCCCACGACGCCAGCACGTTGTTGTCGTCGCCGGTCCACGCCACGGTGCGGCCCTTGATCGGCCCGCGATGCTCCTCGAAAGTCATCACATCGGCCATCACCTGGCAGGGGTGCGAGCGCCGCGTCAGTCCGTTGATGACGGGCACGGTTGCATGCGCCGCCAGCTCCGTCAGCGCGTCGTGGCTGAGGATGCGGATCATGATGATATCGACGAAGCGCGACAGCACCCTCGCGGTATCCGCGATGGTCTCGCCGCGTCCGAGCTGCATTTCGGCCCCGGTCAGCATGATCGCCTCGCCGCCGAGCTGGCGCATGCCGACGTCGAACGACACGCGGGTGCGCGTCGAAGGCTTGTCGAAGATCATCGCCAGCGTCTTGCCGTCGAGCGGCTTGTCGGCGATCCGGCCCTCCTTGCGCCGCTTCTTCATCGCCACGCTGGCATCGAGGATCGCGCGCAGTTCCGTGGTCGGCACGTCGAACAGGTCGAGAAAATGCCGTGGCGCAGTGCTCATTGCGCCGCTTCCTTCTTCGCAGATGCGCCAGAAAGTTTGGCGCAGGCCCGCTCCAGCCGCCGCACCGACTCCTCGATCTCAACCTCGCTGACGATCAGCGGCGGCAGCAAACGCACGACGTTGTCGCCGGCGCCGACCGTCAAAAGCTTCTCCTCGCGCAGCGCGCCGACCAGATCGCCCGACGGCACCACGGCCTTGAGGCCGATCAAAAGTCCCTCGCCGCGCACCTCGCTCAGCACATCCCGATGGCGATCGACGACCGAGGCCAGCTTCTGCTTCAGCAGCAGCGACATCTTCCGCGTCCGCTCGAAGAAGCCGGGCTCCAGCATCACGTCGAGCACGGCATTGGCCGCGGCGACCGCCAGCGGATTGCCGCCGAAGGTCGAGCCGTGCGAGCCGGGCGTCATGCCGGACGCGGCTTCCGCGGTCGCAAGACAGGCGCCGATCGGAAAACCGCCGCCGAGCGCCTTCGCCAGCGACATCACGTCCGGCGCGACGCCGATGCGCCTGTAAGCAAAGAGATCGCCGGTGCGACCCATGCCGGTCTGCACCTCGTCGAACGCCAGCAGCAGACCGCGTTCATCGCAGAACTGGCGCAGCGCCCGGAAGAACGCATGGGACGGCTCGCGCACGCCGCCTTCGCCCTGCAGCGGCTCGATCAGAATGCCGGCGGTCGCGGGGCCGACCGCCTTCTTCACCGCCTCGATATCGTCGATCGGCACCTGGTCGAAGCCGTCCGTCGGCGGCCCGTACCCGTCGAGATATTTTTTCGAGCCGGTCGCCGCCAGCGCCGCCAGCGTGCGGCCATGGAAGGCGCCCTCGAAGGTGACGAGGCGATAGCGTTCCGGATGACCTTTGGAGGCATGATAGCGGCGCACAACCTTGATGGCGCACTCCACCGCCTCGGCGCCGGAATTGGCGAAGAAGGCGAAGTCGGCAAAGCTCTGCTCGCACAGCCGCGCCGCCAGCCGCTCGCCGTCCGGCGACTTGAACAGATTCGAGACGTGCCAGAGCTTTGCCGCCTGCGCCTGAAGCGCGGCGACGAGGTGCGGGTGGCAGTGGCCAAGCGCGTTCACAGCAACGCCGCTGGTGAAGTCGAGATAGCGTCCGCCGTCGGAGCCGACCAGCCACGCGCCCTCGCCGCTCTCGAATGAGAGATCGGCTCTTGCGAAAACGGGCAACAGATGGGACGGCGCGGCTCTGGTCATGACGGTTTGCCGGTTGATGGTGGGGGCGGATCGATCCGACTGCGCTGTGGCGCGATCAACTGTCAGCCCCGGAAACGAAACGTGCCGCCTTTCCGGCGGCACGTGAGTGTTATTCTAGGTGCGCGGCGATCCCTGTCAATATTCCCTTGCACGCCGGTGATGCGCGAAAGTCGCAGAGAGAGCCGATCTTTCCGATTTCATTGCAGAACATGTGGACGCCGCCAGGCCTGACTCTTGCGCGCGAGTCACGGCATATTGTAGCGTTAAGGCCGTCGGATACGACATCTCGTGCGGCAGTTTTGATCCTCGATGGTCCTGTTCTCGGCGTAAACGCCCGGGCGGTTTTCCCGCCCGGCGAGGGTTAAGGGATTCTGCCCACACGGGTTTTCAGGGGGACGCTTCAGGGCGGCCTTGCGGAGGCACGCGTGACATAAGGGAAAACGTGCGATGACGGTGATAACCTGGACCGACGACCGCGTCGAGCAACTGAAGAAGCTTTGGGAAGCGGGTCTCTCCGCAAGTCAGATCGCCGCTGAACTCGGCAACGTGACGCGCAATGCGGTGATCGGCAAGGTACACCGGCTCGGCCTGTCGGGCCGCGCCAAGAGCCCTTCGTCAACGGTGCCACGGCCGCGCAAGGCCCGTCCGGCCCAGCACGTCATGCGGGTGTCGCGCCCGGTCTCCCGCGGCAACACCGCACTCGCCCACGACTTCGAGGTCGAACTCGAGCCGGATCCGATCGCCTTCGACAACGTGGTGCCGATGAGCCAGCGGCTGTCGCTGCTCGAACTCAACGAAGCCACCTGTCACTGGCCGGTCGGCGATCCCTCGAGTCCGGAATTCTTCTTCTGCGGCGGCAAGGCACTCAACGGCCTGCCCTATTGCGCACACCACTCGCGCATTGCTTATCAGCCCGCCGCCGACCGCCGCCGCCAGCCGCCGAAGGTACGGTAATCAGACTGAAGAACGGGTCGCTCCTGCCAACGCAAGGAGGCCTCTATTCACCAGCGCCCGTGACGATGTCGGGCGCCGCTTCGGTCCTTCACACCAATTGATACGCCCGGGACTATAGAGCGTTTTCGAGCGAAGCATGTCCTCGGGCTTGACCCGAGGAGGGCACCGGTTCGCGTGAAGAAAACGCGTCAAATCAAAATCATAGAGCCAGCTTCTGATTCCATCAGAAACGAAAAGGCTCAAGGTCCCGCCTTCGCGGGAACGACGCTGGCTTTATGCAGCGCCTGTATAATGCCTTGCTATTCCGCCTTCGCGAAGCGCTCATCCAGCGCGTAGCCCGCGCCGCGCACCGTGCGGATCGGATCCGGCTCGCCGCCGGGATTGATCAGCTTGCGCAGCCGCCCGATATGAACGTCCACGGTGCGCTCGTCGATGTAGATGTCGCGGCCCCAGACGCTGTCGAGCAATTGCTCGCGGCTGAACACCCGGCCCGGATGCTCCAGAAAGAATTCCAGCAGGCGATACTCGGTCGGACCGAGATCGATCGGGCGGCCGGAACGCGCGACGCGATGCTTGTCGCGATCGAGCTCGATATCGCCAAAGCTCAGGATCGTGGCGAGCCGCTCCGGGCTCGCGCGCCGCAGCAGCCCCTTCACCCGCGCCAGAAGCTCCGGCACCGAGAACGGCTTGACGACGTAGTCGTCGGCGCCGGTCGCAAGTCCCCGCACCCGCTCGCTCTCCTCGCCGCGGGCGGTAAGCATGATGATCGGAAGCTGCCTGGTCTCGGGGCGCGCCCGCAGACGGCGGCACAGTTCGATGCCGGACAGGCCCGGCAGCATCCAGTCCAGCACCACAAGGTCGGGGGTGCGCTCCTTCAGCCACGTATCGGCCTCGTCGCCGCGCGCCACCGTTTCAACCTCGTAACCTTCGGCGTCGAGATTATAGCGCAGCAGCGTCGTCAGCGCCTCTTCGTCCTCGACCACCAGAATGCGTGCACTCATCGTGTGTTCTCGCCTGCTCTCGTTTCAGTTTCCCGGAGCCGCCGATGCGAAACCCGTCGTGTCCCCCTTGGGGCGCTTGTCGAGCATCTGCTGGCCCTCGATCATGTAGAACACCGTCTCCGCGATATTGGTTGCGTGGTCGCCGATCCGCTCGATGTTCTTGGCGCAGAACATCAGGTGGATACAGAACCCGATGTTGCGTGGGTCTTCCATCATGTAGGTCAGAAGTTCGCGGAACAAGGAGGTGCAGATGGCGTCCACCTCCTCGTCCCCCTTCCAGACCGCCATCGCCGCCGGCAGGTCGCGCGCCGCATAGGCATCGAGCACCGCCTTGACCTGGGACTGCACGAGGTCGGTCATGTGTTCGAGGCCGCGGATCAGTTTCATCGGATGGAAATCGCTATCGAGCGCAACCACACGCTTGCCCATGTTCTTGGCGAGATCGCCGATCCGTTCCAGATCGGCGGCGACCCGCATGGCGCCGACGATCGCGCGCAGGTCGACCGCCATCGGTTGCCGCCGCGCGATGGTGAGCACGGCGCGTTCCTCGATCATGCGCTGCAGCCGGTCGATTTCGGCATCGGCGGCGACGACGCGGGCGCCCAATGCGGTGTCGCGGCGGATCAGCGCATCGAGGGATTCGACGATCTGCCGTTCGGCGAGACCGCCCATCTCGGCAACCAGCCGCGTCAGTTCCTGGAGATCGTCGTCGAAAGCCTTGGTGGTGTGTTCGAAAGCCATTTCAAATCTCCCCGCCCATCCGCGCGTTTCAGCCGAAGCGGCCCGTGATGTAATCCTGGGTGCGGCGGTCGGCCGGCGAGGTGAAGACCTTGTTGGTCGGCCCGAACTCGACCATCTCACCGAGATACATGAACGCGGTGGTGTCCGAGACACGCGCCGCCTGCTGCATGTTATGGGTGACGATCGCGATGGTATAGTGTTCCTTGAGTTCGTCGATCAGTCCCTCGATTTTGGCCGTGGAGATCGGATCGAGCGCCGAGCACGGCTCATCGAACAGGATCACTTCCGGCCGCAGCGCGACCGTCCGCGCGATGCACAGGCGCTGCTGCTGACCGCCGGAGAGACTAAGCCCGCTGGCATTGAGCTTGTCCTTGACTTCGTTCCACAAGGCGCCGCCCTGCAGCGCCTTCTCCACCCGATCGTCCATCTCCGACTTCGACAGCTTTTCATAAAGGCGGATGCCGAACGCGATGTTCTCGTAGATCGTCATCGGGAACGGCGTCGGCTTCTGGAACACCATGCCGACCCGCGCGCGCAGAAGATTGAGATCGAGCCTGGGGTCGAGAATGTCGGTATTGTCCAGCAACACCTGCCCTTCGACGCGCTGGCCGGGATAGAGGTCGTACATGCGGTTGAAGACGCGGAGCAGGGTCGATTTTCCGCAACCCGAGGGACCGATGAAGGCCGTCACGCGGTTGGCGGCGATCGACAGGTTGATATTCTTCAGCGCCTGGTGCTGGCCGTAATAGAAATTGAGGTTACGGGCGGCAACCTTGGCGGGAGCGTCGGGATCGATCACCGACGGCGGAACGGCCGGGCGCGAGGCGGCGGCGGAAACATCGGTCATTTTGCGGTCCTCTCAGAGCCGATCAACCGCGCACCGATGTTCAGCGCCAGCACGGTCAACGTGATCAGCAGCGCGCCGCTCCACGCCAAATCCTTCCAATAGGCGTAGGGGCTCTGCACGAAGTTGTTGATGGTGACCGGAAGGTTGGCGATCGTGTGGGTCACATCCATGCTGAAGAACTGGTTGCTCAGCGCCGTGAACAGCAGCGGCGCGGTCTCACCGGCAACGCGCGCGGTGGCAAGCAGCACGCCGGTGATCAGTCCCGCCCGCGCGGCGCGATAGGCGATGCGCTTGATGACCAGCGAGCGCGGCAGACCAAGCGCGGAGGCCGCCTCGCACAACGAGTTCGGCACCAGGTTCAGCATGTCCTCCGTCGTGCGCACCACGACCGGAATGACGATCACCGCAAGCGCGAGCGAACCCGCCAGCGCCGAGAAGCCTCCCATCGGCACCACGACCGCGCCATAGATGAACAGGCCGATGATGATCGAGGGCGCGCTGAGAAGGATGTCGTTGATGAAACGGATAACCGGTGAGAGGCGGTCGTGCTTGCCGTATTCGGCAAGATAAGTGCCTGCAAACAAGCCGATCGGCGCGCCGACGCCCACCCCGATCACGGTCATCATGATGGAACCGACGATGGCGTTCAGGAGGCCACCTTCGGAAGCGCCGGGCGGCGGCGTGTTCTGGGTGAAAATCTGCCAGCTCATCCCGGCGAGACCGTTATAGAAGAGCGTGAACAGGATCAGCCCGAGCCAGGAGACGCCGAAAGCGGCGGCGGCAAAGCACAGGACGCGGACGATGAGGTCTCGACGGCGGCGGGACGCATAGATCGGATTCATGGCCTCACCTGAACGGGCATGATCTCCGGACCAACGAATTCGTTTGTCCGGAAAAACCGGTTCTCACTTTTTCTAATCATGCCTACTTCCCCGCCTTCTTCTCCAGCCGCAACAGCATCAGCCGCGCCGCGGCGAGTACGACGAATGTCAGCACGAACAGCAGCAGGCCGAGCAGCATCAGGCTCGACTGATGCAGGCCGTCGCTCTCCGCGAACTCGCTGGCGATCGCCGCCGAAATCGTGGTGCCGGGCGCAAAGATCGACGGCGAGATACGGAACGAGTTACCGATAATGAAAGTCACCGCCATGGTCTCGCCGAGCGCACGGCCGAGCGCCAGCATGACACCGCCGATGACGCCGACGCGCGTATAGGGCAGCACGACATGACGGACGACCTCCCAGGTGGTGCAGCCGACGCCATAGGCCGCCTCCTTCAGGACCGGCGGTACGGTTGCGAACACATCGCGCGAAATCGCGGTGATGAACGGCAACACCATGATCGCGAGGATCAGCGAAGCGTTGAACAGGCTCAAATAAGAGGGCGGGCCGCCGAAGATCGAGCCGAGGATCGGCACACCTGCAAACAGGTCGATGAAGAAGGGCTGCACCGTATTCGCGAGGAACGGGCCGAGGACAAAGAAGCCCCACATGCCGTAGATGATCGAAGGAATGCCCGCGAGCAGCTCGACCGCCATGCCGATCGGCCGGCGCGCCCACAGCGGGCACAATTCGGTGAGGAAAATCGCGATGCCGATGCCGACCGGGATCGCGATCGTCATGGCGATGACCGATGTCAGGATCGTGCCATACAGCGGGCTCAGCGCGCCCAGCACCGGCGGATCGGCGGACGGCGCCCAGCGCTGCGTCGTCAGGAACGCGCTTCCGAACTCCATAATCGCGGGCCAGGCCCCCACGATCAGCGAGACGATGATTCCTCCGAGCAGCACCAGAACCAGGATCGCGCTGACGCGCGTGGTCCAGTAAAACGCCGTGTCGCTGAACTTGAAGGCGTTCAGCGCACGGGTGCGGTCATAGCGGCCTGCTGCCTCCATCGCGCTACCATGAACGGCCATTTCCGCCACGCCAATCCCCTATTTCCTGCAACGCATGATGTCCGGGAAACCTGCGGCAACGCCTTCTCGCAAGCGTACTGGAGAATGCAAATCGGAGAATGGAGGAGCGCCATCGCGCTCCTCCATGGCCCGAGATCAGCTCTTGATCTCGGAGGTCCAGGTTTTCTCGATCTGCTTTAAGACCTGGTCCGGCATCGGAATGTAGTCGAGATCCTCGGCCATCTTGCCGCCCTTCTCGAACGACCACTTGAAGAACTTGATGGCTTCGGCGGAGGCCGTTTTGTCGATCGGCTCCTTGTGCATCAGGATGAACGTCGCCGCGGTGATCGGCCAGGAAGCCTCGCCCGGCTGATCGGTCAGGATCACGTAGTAGCCCGGCGCGTGCGCCCAGTCGGCGTTGCCGGCCGCGGCCTGGAAGGAGGCGACGGTCGGCTGCACGATCTTGCCGGCCTTGTTGATGAGCGCGGCGTAGGTCAGCTTGTTCTGCTTGGCATAGGCATACTCGACATAGCCGATCGAGTTCTTGGTCTGGCCGACATTGCCGGAGACGCCTTCGTTGCCCTTGGCGCCGACGCCCGCCGGCCACTCGACCGCAGTGCCCTCGCCGACCTTGGATTTCCACTCGGCGTTCACCTTGGACAGATAATTGGTGAAGTTGAACGAGGTGCCCGACCCGTCCGAACGATGCACAACCGCGATCGGGGCCGAAGGCAGCTTGAGCTTCGGGTTGAGCTTTGCGATCGCAGGGTCGTCCCACCTGGTGACCTTGCCGAGATAGATGTCGCCGAGCAGTTCACCCGAAAGGACCAACTCGCCAGGCGTCACGCCTTCGACGTTCACGACGGGGACGATCGCGCCCATCACCATCGGCCACTGCAGCAGGCCGTCCTTGTCGAGCTTGTCGGCCTTCAGCGGCGCGTCGGTCGCGCCGAAGGTCACGGTCTTGGCGAGGATCTGCTTGATGCCGGCGCCCGACCCGATCGACTGATAATTCACGCTATTGCCGGTCTCTTTCTTGTAGGCATCGGCCCATTTGGAATAGACCGGGAACGGGAAGGTCGCGCCCGCACCGGTGATGTCGGCCGCCCTCGCCGGAAGCGAAAAGGCGGACGCCGAGGCGGCAACGAGGCCGGCGGCGACGATGGCCTTAATAAAACTCATATGTGGTCTCCCTCGAGATTGAGCAGAGCGCAAATGCGCCCATGGCGCCCGTCTAAGTGCGGTCGATGCTGCTTTTACGAAGGTTTAACGACAGTCCGATGACAGAGATAAACCATTGAAATCATTAAACTTCAGGCCGAGACACAGCCTGTGCCGGAGGGAAGCCCGCCGTAAAGGTCGCGCCATGGCCGGGCACGCTTTCGATCAGCAGGCGGCCGCGATGGCGGTTCAGGATATGTTTCACCAGCGACAGGCCGAGGCCGGTGCCGCCCTGAGCCCGGCTGTCGCCGGCGTCGATGCGATAGAAGCGTTCGGTGAGGCGCGGCAAATGCTCCGGCGCGATTCCGCGACCGAAATCCCGTACTGCCACGCGGAATTCCGGCGCGCCGTCCAGCGAGACGTCCATCATCGACGACACCACGACCCTGCTGCCGGACGCGCCGTATTTCAGCGCGTTCTCGATCAGGTTCTCGAACAGCCGCAGCAGCTCCTCGCGATCGCCGCAGATCATCACCGGCGTTTGCGGCAGTTCGACTTCGATCCTGACCTGGCGCTCCGCCGCCAGCGGCTCGAGCCCGTCGACGACCTGACGCACGATCGGGATGAGGTCGACCAGCGCATCCGGCCGCACATGCGCCGACAGTTCGACCCGCGACAGCGACAGCAGATCGTCGATCAGCCGCGCCATGCGCGTGGCCTGCGCATGCATGATGCCGAGAAAGCGGTCGCGCGCGCCGGCGTCGTCGCGCGCCGGCCCTTGCAGCGTATCGATAAAGCCTGACAGCGCCGCCAACGGCGTGCGCAACTCGTGGCTCGCATTGGCGACGAAGTCGGCGCGCATTTCCTCGACCCGGCGCAGGGGCGTCTGATCGTGAAACGTCAACAGCATGCAATGGTCGACGCCGCCGAACGCGGTTGGCACCGGAACCGGCGTGACGATCAATTCCATCCAGCGATCGACCGGGGCATGATTGAGATAGGTCGTCCGTCGCGTTTCCCTCGTCGCGACCGCCTCGCGCAACGCCGTGACGATCTCGGGCGATCGCAGCGCGAATTGCGCGAGTTCGTTCTGGCGCAGCGCCGGCACGAGTTGCGCCGCAGCGGCATTGAGATGGATGACGCGGCCGGCTCGATCGAGCAGCACGTTGGGGTCCGGCATACCGGCAACGATGGCATGAACCGCCGCAGTATCCACCGGATTGGCGCCGAGGTCGGCTTCGCGCGACGCGGCCGGATCGTGAACCTGCCAGGGCACCAGCGCCGCGCCGACGATGCAGACAAAGGCGACGATGGCGCGGGGCGGCTGCAAGCCGCCGAACACGACGAGCGCAGCCAGCACGAGCCCGGCAACCAGCAGAATAAGCGCCGCGCGGCGCAACCGGTCCGTCCAGGATGCAAACCTCGAAGCGGACACACGAGTCCGCGGGGCGGCTCCTTCCGCGGTCGGTCGAATTCTGTCAGGCGCCGGAGTCGCCATGCTCCCTCAGACAGGACAATTTGCCCGTTGGTCCGGCGCTCGATCCGGACCGCACGTCACCCACGCGTTTCATTCGCGCGCTGATGATAATTTCCCGAAGCGTCAGCAAGATGATAGAAATCACGAAGGGCACGACATAGTAAAGCAACCGGAACAGCAGCATCCCAGCCAGAAGGTCTTTCTTGTCCATCTGCCAGAGGCCGACCAGCATGGCGGCGTCGAACACGCCGAGCCCGCCCGGCGAATGGCTCGCAAAGCCGAGCAGCGTCGCCGACACGAAAATCACTGCGACAACGACAAAGCCGACATTGGGCTGGTCGGGAACCAGCACATACATCGCGAGCGCACAAAACCCCAGATCGACGATTCCGATAAGGATTTGCAGCAGCGTCAGCGGGCCGCCCGGCAGAACCACGGTCCACGGCCCGCTGCCGACGCGACGCGGCCGGATTCCGACCCAGATCACGTACCCGATCAGACCGAGAATGATCGCGATCGCTATCAGCCGATTGCACCAGGCGGGAAGCTGATCGATGCTGGTCGCGGCCTCCGGGTGATAGGCGATGCCGAGCCCGAGCACGGCCGCGTTGCCAAGCCAGAAGGTGAGACCGGCCAGAAAGCAGACCTTTGCGACGTCGATCGCACTCAGTCCGCAGGAGGAATAGACGCGATAGCGCACCGCTCCGCCGGTAAAGACGCTGGCGCCGACATTGTGGCCGACCGAATAGCTGGTAAAGGCCGCGAACGCCGCGACGCGGTAGGGAATATGCGTGACGCCGATCGCCCGCACCGCGAACAGGTCGTAGAAGGTCAGGGTGAAATAGCCGGCGGCAACGAACAGGCCCGACAGCGCGATCAAGCGCGGCTCGGTCTGGCGGACAGCCTCTATCACCTCGTCGACATCGGTATCCCTGAGGATATGGAAGAGCACGTAGAAGGCGACCGCGATGACCGTGACGCTGATCGCAACACCCAGTTTGTGCAGGATTTGCTTCCGGCGCAGAACCGAGATTGCTCTGCGTATTGATCCTAGCATCGAGAACCCCGAATTGCGGTCCACGGCTAAGCCGTCGCCGTTCCGCATTCATTCACGTGGACAATGTCGTAGCGTGTTTCGGTTCCTAGTGGAATTCCGTCGGCGTTAACAAAGCCCTTCATTCCAACACATTAGAGTGTCCCGCCGATCCGCCGGACGCCGCCTGGCGCGAGACCACCCGGTCGCGCAGCCACGAGCCGACCGCGCAACCAACAAGATAAACCCCGAGCATCACCAATCCAAGGTCGAGCCAGTAACCGAACCGGCCGGGAACCAGATGCGTGAACGCCGCGACAATCAGTGCTGCGGCCAATACCGACAGCGACTGGGCAGCCCGTTTCGTGATCCCCCGGCCGCGATGGACCACCGCGATCCAGCCCATGGCGAAACCCAGCAGCAGCGATCCAGCGAGCCAGCCCCAGTGAAACACCGCCAGATAAACCATATCTTTACTGCCTCACAGTGAAGTCAATGCGCCGATTCTTCGCCTTGCCCTCGTCGGTGTCGTTGGCGGCGATCGGCTGAACACTGCCGTAGCCCATCGGCTTGAATCGATCCGCAGGCATCCCGGCTTTCACCAGATAATCCACGACCGCCTGCGCGCGCCGTTCGGACAGCGTCTGGTTAAAGGAAGCGTCGCCGTCGCTATCGGTATGGCCCGCGATCTCGATCGTGGCCGTCGGGCAGCGCAGCGCGGTTTCCGTCAGCCGGTCCAACAGGCCGATGGAATCCGGATCCAGCGTGGCCCGGCCGGTTTCGAACTGGATCGTGCGCTTGCCCAGCAGATCGGCGAACAATTGCTGACAGACGGCCGCATCGACCGGTGCCGCGGCCGGCTTGACCGACACTTCCATTTTCGCTTGCCAGCCCCGCGGCAGGTCCTTGGGCAGATCGGCGCGGATCTGCCTTCCCGCTGCATCATACAGCGCGTCGCCGGAGAGATCGACATCCCGATCGGAGACGACAAGTCTTCCCGTCGACAGCCGCGACAACGATCCGAGCGCCCGCGTGACGACGGCATCGAACCCTGCCGGCGCACCGAGACTCGCCTTGAGCTTGTCGACGACCTTCTCGCCGAACTTGCGGCCAGCGGATGCGGCGATCGCCGCATGAACGGCATTGTCGGGCACATATCCGGTCAACGTCAGCGTCGCGGCAACCGGATCCTTGTTGGCCTCGAAGATATAGGGCGGGGCATGAATGTCGTTGGCGACCGAATACCCCTCGGGCAGGTTTTTCAGCGCCGCCGCAATCGCCTCGCGGCCGCCCAGTTCGCGCGCCATGCCCGACAGGTTCACCGTTCCATCGGAAATCGTGGCCTTGCCGGTCTTGAGCTTGCCGATCTCACCGATCAGCAATGCCGCCGCGGTCTCGAACCGCGGTGGCGCGCCGCGCGATAAATTCATGCGATCGGCGATGTCGATGCCGGCAAACGTCGTACGCGCGGCGTCCAGCAGCTTGTTCCTGACCACCGGCAATGGCGCGCTGCCACTGAGCGTCACTTTCCCAACCTCGCGTTCGACGGTCCAGACAAACGGTTTGGCCTCGGCGACGAGCGCGGTACGATCGTCGACCAGCCGCACACCCGGCACTGCCTCGACCGAGGCCACCGCGTTGCTGCGTTCCTGCTCCGAAAACGCCTCGGCGGAGAACGTGATGTCGCGGCCGGCGGCGCTGATCGCGGTCTTGTCGAGAACGCTGTCCTTGAGCGCGGCGGCGGCGTGCGCACTCAGATCGGCTTCCAGCGGACCCGTGGTCGTCCAGGCGGCCACCGCCCAAAGGATGGCAAGCGGGATCAGGCCCGGCCACCACTTGCTGCTCCATCTGAAAAAACCGCGCATTCGTTATCCTGTCGCGAAAGATCTGCCGGCTCGCCGGCGGACCGGCGACAAGATCGTGCAACCCGATTCAACATCCGAAGCGCGCTCCGGGCAAAGCCCGATGCCGGTTCGGCCGGCTGCGCGCTATGTCTGGAAATGACGAGAAAACAAACCCTTGCGGGGCTGTCAAACCGGAAAATAGAGCGGAAGCTCCATCGCCGCTTCATGGGCGCCAAATAACCGTTTCTTCAGTCGTTCCTACTATAGACGTCATTCAACAGAAAGGGGTCGGCCGATCAATTCGATGAAGCAGCTCCGCAACACCGTCATCCGCGCCGGACTGGAGGCCCTGTATTTCAGCGGCGCTCATCATCTGCTGCGACCGATCTTCGCAGGCATCGGCACGGTCTTCATGCTGCACCATGTGCGGCCGCGCCGAAACAGCCCGTTCCAGCCCAATCATCACCTGGAAGTGACTCCGGAATTTCTGCGCATGACCCTGGCCCATGTCCGTTCGCGCGGAATCGACATCGTGACCGCCGACGAGATGCACCGCCGGCTGATCGAACGCGACGTCTCGCGACGGTTTGCGTGCTTCACCTTCGACGACGGCTACCGCGACAATCGCGACTTCGCGCTACCGGCGATGCGCGAATATGACGCGCCGCTCACGGTCTATGTCGCGAACGACTTCGCGGACGGGACCGGCCGCCTCTGGTGGGTCGCGCTCGAACGCATCATCGCCGCCGTCGACCGGATCGATAGCACGATCGGCGGCGCTGCCGTCCGACTCGACACCCGTACGGTCGAGGACAAGCAGGCTGCGTTCGCTCAAATCCACGATCTGCTGCGCGCCCTGCCGGACGATCGCGACGTCGCACGCGAGATGAGCGGATTGTGCGCGCGCTACGGCGTCGATGAGGCCGGCATCAGCCGGGAGTTGTGTCTGTCCTGGGACGAACTGAAACCGTTCGCCACCGATCCGCTGGTCACCATCGGCGCCCATACCGTCAGCCACTGCAACCTCGCAAAGCGAAGCGAGCAGCAGGCGTTGGAGGAGATCACCGTCAGCCGGACGCGGATCGAGGCTGTCTTGCAGCGTCCGGTCGTCCACCTGGCCTACCCTTACGGCGACCGCAGCGCTGCGGGGCCGCGTGAGTTCGCTTTTGCCAAGGCGGCGGGTTTTGATACCGCCGTCACCACGCGACCTGGCATGATCTTTCCCGAAAATGCGGAGCATCCGACGGCACTGCCGCGAATTTCCCTCAACGGAAACTATCAGACCGCGCGCGTCCTGCCGGTGCTGACATCGGGCGCCGCCACCGCCATGTGGAACGGATTCCGCCGCGTCGACGCCACGTAACGACGCGGCCGGTTATGGGCTGTCTCTCGAACTTTGCCGGCAGCCTGACCGTGCCGGCTTGCCAGTACACGATGTCGATGCCACGATCTTCGCGTTTCAACACCCAACCGGATACGACATCATGAGCGATACCTTATGAGTGATACTTGGCTTCCGTCCTTGAAAACCGACACGCCACAGGCGGGCTTCGAGCTTGCCGTCAAGCTGTCGCGCGTCGGCGTGAAATATACCCAGCCTTCCGACGAAGTCCGCTCCAGTCTGCGCAGTGACTACGACCACGACACGACGCAACTGATCGCCTCGTCGCATGTCATCGCGGTGCATTTTCAGACCGTGGCGGCCGCCAACAACTGGTGGCGTTAGAGCATGATCCCGAAAAGTGGAAACCGGTTTTCGGATCAGATCATGCTCAATCACAGAGGATAAGAGCTAGAGCGTTTTCGAGCGAAGTGGATACCGGTTCGCGTGAAGAAAACGCGTCAACTCAAAATTATAGAGCCTCGCTTCTGATTCCATCAGAAGCGAAAAGGCTCTAGAGTCTGAATTCAACGCAGTTGGATCAGCCTCTGGCGTTTCAAGGGCGAGAGGGGTGAAGAGCCATTGGCTGCACTTCATGCCAAACCGAAGCGCTTCATCTCGCGGCGGGAATGGCCTCCGGGCCGCTCCACGGCCGTTCCGGCGAGGCAAGACCGATCAGCCGCCCCTGGATGTAGTCGCAGCCCCAGTCACGCAGCATGACGGCGGATTGCTCGTCCTGAACCCACTCGGCCACCGTCCTGATATCGAGCCGACGCGCCAGATCGATCAGCGTCTGCACGAAAGCCCGGTCGTCGGAGGAGCGCGCGAGGTTCTGCACGAACGCGCCGTCGATCTTGACGATGTCTACGCCAAGCTTGCGCAGATTCCGGAACGAGGTGTAGCCGGCGCCGAAATCGTCGATCGCGATCCGGCTGCCGAAGGTCTTCAGCCGCGTGACGAATTCCCTGACGTCGTCGATATCCTGAATCGCCACCGTTTCGGTGATCTCGACGATCAGGCGTTCGGCAACGCCGGGATGCGCGCCCATCAATGATTCGATCGCCGCCCACCAGTCGGCATCCATGGTGGTCTCCGGCGAGATATTGAGGCTGAGCCGAACGCCGGGCGCTTCCGCCAACTCGGCGATGACAAGCTCAAGCACGCGATGATCGACCAGGCGGATCAGGCCGAGCTTCTCCGCCACCGGCACGACATCGGGCGCGAGCAGGACCTGGCCGTCCTGCTGATGCATCCGCACCAGGCACTCGTAGAACGCCGGTTCGCGCGTGCGTGCATCGACCACCGGCTCGAAGGCGGTGACGATGCGGCGCTCGTTCAGCGCGGTGACGATTTCGTCGGTGACCCGGATGTTGATCCGGCGCTGCGCGTCGCGCTCGACGCTCGGCCGCCACACCGCGAACGAGCCGCTGCGGCGACTTTTCGCGGCCTCGAGAATTTCCTGGGCACGGTTGATCGCTTCATCGGCGTTGCGCGCGTAACGCGGGGCAAGGACCGCGCCGATCGAGGCGGTGACCGAGACCGGACCGGATCTGGTCGGCACGATCTCGTCGCGAATGCCTGCCAGAAGCCGCTCGGCGGCGACGCTCATGTCATCGACCGTGCAATTCTTCAGGATCACCCCGAACTTGTTGCCGGAGAAACGACCGAGCACGTCGCCGCTGCGCAAGCGCGCGCGGATACGCCTGGCGACATCGCCGATCACCTCGTCGGCGACATCGAAGCCGAACGCGTCGTTGATGCGCGCGAGGTGATCGATCCCGACCATCATGAAAGCAAAAGACGACCGGTAGCGCGCGGCTTCCTCGATCGCCTCGGCAAGCGCCGCCGTCAGATGCGTGCGATTAAGCTCGCCGGTCAAGGCATCGTCCCGCGACAACCTGATGAGCTGCTCGTCGCGCGCGCGCCGCTCGTTCTCGAGCCGCACGATACCCTCGGCGCGCACCGCCTTGCCGTCGGCGTCGGCGAACCAGCAGCCGGACTCCTCGATCCAGAGCATCGGCGCCGAGGCGCTGGCGCGCACGCCGTATTCGATGCGATAGGGCACGCCCTCGCCGTGCCGCCGGGCGGGCGGCGTGGCCAGCAAGATGTCGGCGCGGATCGATCCCGACGGCTCGATCAGGGAGGCGAACCCGGCGCCGGTTGCAAGCAAGGCCGGATCGATATCCTGAAAGATCGACCTAGCCTCGTCGGTCCAGGTGATGGCATCACTTGCGATATCCCAGACGAACGCGGCCCGACCGAGCGCGGCAAGAATCTCCGATACTTGGGGCGCTTGTACCTGGGGCGCTTGGGGCCGATCCGCCGGCGCGTTGACGGCTTGTGACGCATCTGCGCCGGACGAGGGATTGGCTGCCGGTGAAATGGATGTCACGGTCGCCTCGTTCTGGGACGCGGTCAGGTGATTCCCTGTCGAAGAATAGGACCTCCCCGCCGCCAGGCATAGCTCATAAATGCTTTGGAAAACGGCTGTCCGCCGCAGAAGCCGGGTCGCGCCGGCCTTAATGTGGACCGGCACGACCCTTGCGAGGCCAATCGCAAACGCGGACGCGGTGTCCCGAAACGACACATCCCGACAGGGGCTGGATTAATGATGACGATCGCGGGAACGGGCCGGATAGCTGCAATCGCCGCGAATACCGCGCGGGACGATGGCGTTGCGGAAAAATCTGGCGACGCCGCACCGGTATCCGTCATCGCACCTGTCGAGCGTCCGCCTGTTTGGCGTTCAGCGCCGCGCCATGACGCGCTCTTTGTCACGCAACTGATCGCCATGGCGCAGCACAGTCCGCAGACCCGGGTGTTACGCCGCGCCGCGCCGCAGGTTGCGCACGCCGCCTATCATTCAACGAGCGACCGGAATCTGGACAGCGCACAAACAGGCTCGCGGCTGCGGCGCGTGGTCTGAATTTAGAGCGTTTTCGAGCGAAGCATGTCCTCGGGCTTGACCCGAGGATGGGCACCGGTTCGTGTGAAGAAAACGCGTCAATTCAAAATCATAGAGCCTCGCTTCTGATTCCATCAGAAGCGAAAAGGCTCTAGCGCCGGGGCTGATCGGAAGACGTCACGCCCCCGGGCTGGATGCCGGGCGCCGGAATGTCCGGTTGCTGCTCGTCCGCGGTGGTCTCCGGATGAACGATCACCGGCTCCGGTGCGCTCTTCGGAATCGATTCGGCCATGGGCACCGCCGTTGGAACGGCGGGAGCAGGCGCCGGCGACGAAACCGCTGCCGGCGCAGGCACCGGCGCCGGATCGAAACGCAGTTCAGGTGCGGCGGCTTCAGGCGCCTCTTGCGACGGTACGGCGACCGCGCGGGCCGGCCGCCGCGCGCGCAAGGCAAAACCGGACAGGAAGTCGACCAGCGCCAGCAGCGTCAGCATGAAATAGGTCGATGACCCGAATTGCGGCAGCATCACGAATTCCGCCGCAGCGCCCGCGAACACCGCCAGCGACAGCAGATGATCGGTGAGGTATTTGCCACCGGGACGGGAGCCCTTGATGACCTCGAACAGCAAGAGGACGATGCCGAGCGCAAGCAGCACGTCGCCGAGCGTCACCGGCCATGCCACGCCCGACACCAACGTCAACGTGACAACGGGCTCCGTCAACAGGACGCCCGGCATCAGGAAGACGATAATGTTGCAGATCGCGAGAGGAATCAGGAGCAGCGGAAAACCGATCACGGACATCGGCAAGGCCTCCTTCATTCAAGCGGGAGGGGTGGAACTTGTGTGCCGACTCCCTCCGTCCCTCGCGCTCCTTCACCTTCCGAACCCGCGTTGCTCCGGGCCGGAAGTCTGATAACGAGGCCTGCGGTCAGGACTCGCTCTTGGCCTTCAAAACCTGGCGGCCCTTATACATGCCGGTCTTCAGGTCGAGATGATGAGGGCGGCGCAGTTCGCCGGAATCCTTGTCCTCGGCATAGGTCGGCTTGCTGATTGCATCCGCCGAACGGCGCATGCCACGCCGCGACGGCGATGTTTTTCTTCTTGGAACGGCCATATCTGGTGTCCTTGCAGGATGTTGTAGTCGGAGTTCCGGGCTTCGGAACACCCCATGGGCAGGCGCGCCCGGCTTCGAACGCGCGAGCAGAAATGCTGATAAGACCGGGCTTATAATCGAAGGAACGCCCCAAAGCTAGGGCTCGCGTCGGGCAAAATCGCCGCAAACGCCCTTAAGAGCCACGATCGTCGCGCCAGCAACTGCGTAGTTCGGCGGCCCGCGCCCGGACCATATAGGTCCCCGCCAGCCGGCGAACCCCGGGACCGGGCTTTCGGGCGCTGCGCCTGACCGGGTTGGGCAGGATCGCGGCCATGAGCGCGGCTTCCCGCGCCGTCAGGCCGGTCGCGGAGCGCCCGAAGGCATAGCGGGAACCGGCCTCAACTCCGAACTGGCCGTCCGGACCCCATTCCGCGATATTCAGATAGATTTCAAGAATCCGCTGCTTGGGCAGGACGGCGTCGATCCACATCGCCAGCGGAAATTCCAGCGCCTTGCGGATCACGCTGCGCCCCGGCCAGAGGAACAGATTTTTCGCCACCTGCTGCGTGATGGTCGAGCCGCCGCGCTTCACCTCGCCGTCCTCGGCATCGTCGAGCACATCCCGCAGCGAGTCCCAGTCGATGCCGTGATGGCTGCAGAACTTGGCATCCTCCGACGCAACCACGGAGCGCGGCAGCGCCGGCGACATCGCCGCGAAATCGATCCACTGCCGCGACATCGACGCGCCGGAGAGCTTGCGCCATATCATCAGCGTCGAGACCGGATGGCCGGTCCGGTATAGCGGCGTCAGCAAATAGGGCAAAAGCAGCAGGCCGACGACGGCCAGCACCGTGACACCGATCGCCCGTCGCATCAGGTCTCGGCGCCTTCGACAACGGACCGGCAGACAGGTTCACCCGGTCCGCGACCATGCGTCAAATCGCGATTAACGGCACCGAAGCGGGTGAAAGCGGGCATCGAAATCTCCCTTGTTGGCGGATCGACCGGAATTGACGAAGCCGGCACCATGAACGATTGTCCGGCCGAAATCGACATGGTCGACTGTTGATGGACCCTCGGCGCTATTTCCGGGCCGTCTCTGTGTTTTTGGAGCCTTTATTGATGACGTCAGGACTTTCATCCGCCGATTTCGTAAAACGCCTCGACACGACGGCGGACGAGACCGAGACCCTGCTGGGAACGTTGCTGTCCGATGCGGTCTTGCCAGACGAGATCGCACGCCCGAAGCGGCTGATGGACGCCATGCGCTATTCGTCGCTCGGCGGCGGCAAGCGGCTGCGGCCGTTTCTGGTGGTCGAAAGCTCGGCCGTGTTCGGAGTTCCACGCGACTCCGCGCTGCTGGCCGGTGCGGCGCTCGAATGCATCCATTGCTATTCGCTGATCCATGACGACCTGCCGGCGATGGACAACAGCGACCTGCGTCGCGGCCGGCCGACCCTGCACAAGACCGCCGACGACGCCACCGCGATCCTCGCCGGCGACGGCTTGCTGACGCTCGCCTTCGACATCATCACCCGCGACGAGGTCCACCAGGATCCGGCCGTGCGCCTGTTGCTGACGCGCGCGCTGGCGCGCGCCGCCGGCATCGGCGGCATGGTCGGCGGACAGATGCTCGACCTCGCCGGCGAAGGACGCTTCGGCGACCGCGAGCCGGTGGATGTGGCGCGTTTGCAGCAGATGAAGACCGGCGCGCTGCTCCGCTTCGGCTGCATCAGTGGCGCGCTGCTCGGCCAGGCCTCGCAGAAAGACTATCAGGCGCTCGACGCTTACGGCCGCGCGCTCGGCGAAGCCTTCCAGATCGCCGACGACCTGCTCGATGTCGAAGGCGATGCGGCTGCGCTCGGCAAACCCGCTGGAGCCGACGCGGCGCTGGGCAAGACCACTTTCGTTACCCAGCTCGGCATCGACGGCGCAAAAAAGCGCGTCCGCGATCTTCTGGCGAAGGCGGACGAGGCGCTGTCGGCCTTCGGCGCGCGCGGCGACGTGCTGCGCGCCGCCGCGCATTTCGTCGCCGACCGCAAGAACTGAAGGTAGCGATGGCGGGCAAGGACGCCGAGGATCCATCCCTGCTTCGTTTCAGGAAGTTGCCCCGACCGGTGCGCATAATCTATGCCCGGCCGCGCACCTTCATCGCCTTCGCCGTCGGCGTCGTCGCGTGCCTGCTGCTGCCGCATTCGCTGCGGCTGGTGACGCGACTGCTGATCGGCTGGGACGTTTTCGCCGCACTCTATCTCATCCTGGTCTTCACCGTGGTGTTCGGCAGCGGCCTCACCCACATCCGCCGCAACGCCCGGCTTCAGGACGACGGCCGCTTCGTGATCCTGCTGGTGACCGCGATCGGCGCGTTCGCCAGCATCGCCGCGATCGTGTTCGAGCTTGGCGATCATAACCATAGCGCACCGGAACTGGCGCTGGCGACGCTGACCATCGCGCTGTCCTGGGCCGCCGTGCACACCACCTTCGCGTTGCATTACGCGCACGAATATTATCGCGGGGCCACACCCGGCGGCCTGCAATTTCCGAGCGGCGATCGGCACGAGGACGCCGACTACTGGGATTTCGTCTATTTCTCGTTCGTGATCGGGATGACCGCGCAGGTATCCGATGTCGGCATCACCGACAGGATCATCCGCCGCACCGTGACGGCGCATGGCGTGATCTCGTTCGTCTACAACACCGCGCTGCTGGCGTTGATGGTCAATATCGCGGCGAGCGCGATCTGACCCTTCCTACCTCTTCGGGCTCGTCCCGAGGATGAGTGCCGCACGCGAGCAGGACGGCGGCGGCCCGCGAAATGTTCAACCATGGTGTCCGGATCTGTCGCTACGACCTGCGAAGTTGCGCCGCCTACTCGCGCGGCCCGTCGGAATCAGGCATTATTGACCCCGCCGCTGTTCCACGCCATCTGAGGAACAGGGGCCTCCGCTCGCCATGACCGAAACCTTTCTGACCTCCCTGCTCGTTCTCACCGTGCTGGCCGCGTCGGCCGCGCTGGCCCGGCGGCTGGTAACGGCGCCCGCCATCGTGTTTCTGGTGGTCGGCATCGCGCTGGCCTTCGTGCCGGGTTTACCGCCCATCGAAATGCAGCCGGAGAGCGTGCTGCTGATGGTGCTGCCGCCGCTGATCTATTCGGCCGGCGTCTCCATGAGCTGGCGCGAATTCAGATCCAACCTGCGGCCGATCGCCCTGCTCGCCATCGGCTGCGTGATCTTCACGACCTGCGCGGTTGCCGCCGCGACGCACTGGCTGCTCGGCCTGCCCTGGGGCGTCGGCTTCGTGCTCGGCGCCATCGTCTCGCCGCCCGACGTCGTGGCGCCATTGGCCATCGCCAAACGCCTGCATCTGCCGCACCGCATCCTCGTCATCCTCGAGGGCGAAGGCCTCGCCAACGACGCCACCGCACTGATCCTCTACCGCTTCGCCGTGCTGGCGGTCTCGACCGGCACGTTTTCGCTGCCGTCCGCCGCCGGATCGTTCGGCCTGATCCTGCTTGGCGAAATCGCGTTCGGCGCCCTGGTCGGCTGGCTCAGCCTGCGGCTGCGGCAATGGGCCCATGACGAGCGGGTGGAAATCCTGCTGTCGCTGTTGACCCCGTATCTCGCCTACTGGGTTCCCGAGCATTTCGGCGGCTCCGGCGTGATCGCCACCGTCGTCGCCGGCCTCTATGTGAGCTGGAACGGGCCGCTGCTGATCTCGGCGGCGACGCGGCTGCAGGGCATCTTCTTCTGGGATCTGGCGATCTGGCTGATCGAGGGCGTGCTGTTCCTGCTGATGGGCTTCGAGGTCCGGGTGCTGATGGAGAAGGCCAAGGCGGTCCCGCTCAATGAGGTGCTGGTGGCGATCGCGCTGACCTCGGCGATCGTGATCGCGGCGCGATTCATCTGGGTGTTCCCCGGCACCTACCTGACGCGCGTTCTCAGCACGCGAATCCGGCGGCGCGATCCGACGCCGCCATGGCGCTATGTCGTGGTGATCGGCTTCACCGGCATTCGCGGCGTGGTATCGCTCGCGGTCGCCCTCGCTTTGCCGCTGACGCTGCCGAGCGGTGAGGCGTTTCCCTACCGCGACCTCATTCAGTTGACGAGTTTCGGCGTGATCTTCGTGACGCTGTTCGGCATCGGCCTGACGCTGCCGTTCGTCGTCAACCTGCTCGGCATCTCGCAGCACGGCCGCCGCGAGGCACTGAACGAGCGCGACGCCGAGATCGCGGCGCGGCGCACCATCATCGAGGCCGCGCGCGACGCCCTCAACACGATCATCGTCGAGCGCAAGCTTCCAGAAGGCCTCGCCAAGTTTCTCCAGGCGCGTCACGAAACCCGGATGCGGGCGTTGCCCGAGCCGCCGGGCGAGGGCGACGAACATTCGCCGGCGACGAAGGGATCATCCATGGTGCGGGAGATCATCGGCATCGAACGCACGCATCTGCACAGGTTGCTGCGCGAGGGCAAGATCACCGACGAGACCCGCCGCCGGATCGAGCGCGACCTCGATCTGGAAGAAGCGGTCGTCGACAACCGGGAAAAGCACTCGCCGCTATGAACCGCTGTCGCTTCGGTATCTCACAATAAGATGCCGGCCCGGCGGCCGGCGTTTTCGATCTCTCCGCCGCGAAAGCATCATTCCGCCGCGGCTGTCGTGGCATCCGTCGGCGTCTTGCCGCCGCTGCCATAGCGCTGATCGATATAGTCGATCACCAGCGCCTTGAAGTCCTGCGCGATTGCCGGTCCGCGCAAGGTGCGGAATTTCTTGCCGTCGACGAAGACGGGCGCCGCCGGCGCCTCGCCGGTGCCCGGCAGCGAGATGCCGATATCGGCGTGCTTGGATTCGCCGGGGCCGTTGACGATGCAACCCATCACCGCGACGTTGAGCTGCTCGACGCCGGGATACTGCGTCTTCCAGCCCGGCATCTCGTCGCGGATGAAGTCCTGAATCGATCGCGCCAGTTCCTGGAACGTGGTCGAGGTGGTGCGCCCGCAGCCGGGGCAGGCCGCGACCAGCGGCACGAAGGTGCGAAAGCCCATGGTCTGCAGCAGTTCCTGCGCGACCTGAACTTCCCGCGTGCGGTCGCCGCCGGGCTCGGGCGTCAGCGAGATGCGAATGGTGTCGCCGATGCCCTGCTGCAGCAGGATGCCGAGCGCGGCGGATGAGGCGACGATGCCCTTCGAGCCCATGCCGGCCTCGGTGAGCCCGAGGTGGATCGCGTAATCCGAGCGCGACGCCAGCGTCTGGTAGACCGCGATCAGATCCTGCACCGCCGAAACCTTGGCCGACAGGATCATCCTGTTCTTGGGCAGGCCGATCTCCTCGGCGCGCTTCGCCGACAACAGCGCCGACTGCACCATCGCCTCGCGAGTCACCGCGCGCGCTTCGAGCGGCGCCGCCGAATTGGCGTTCTCTTCCATCAGATGCGTCAGCAGTTCCTGATCGAGCGAGCCCCAGTTGGCGCCGATCCGCACCGCCTTGCCGTACTTGATCGCCATCTCGACGATGTCGGTGAACTGCTTGTCGCGCTTGTCCTTGAAACCGACGTTGCCCGGATTGATGCGATACTTGTCGAGCGCCTCGGCGCAGGCCGGATGATCGGCCAGCAGCTTGTGGCCGATGTAGTGGAAATCGCCGATCAGCGGCGTGGCGATGCCGCGCTTGCGCAAGCCGTCGCGGATATGCGGCACGGCGGCGGCGGCCTCGTCGCGATCCACGGTAATGCGGACCATTTCCGAACCGGCACGCGACAATGCGGCGACCTGGGCGATCGTGCCCTCGACATCGGCGGTGTCGGTGTTGGTCATCGATTGCACCACGATCGGCGCGCCGCCGCCGACAGCGATGCTGCCGACCATCACTTGCGTGGTTTTATGCCGCGGGCTTGGGCCTGCCACGTCGCGTTGCGACGGATTTTCGAGCTTGTTCATAGGGTTTCAAATATCAGGTTTTTGTGAGTCTCAGCAACGGATCAATGGCCGGCGGGGAAGGCCGGTTAACGAGATAAAGGCCGGCAATCACCAAAAGCGCCGCGTCGCCGAAGGCCGGCGTCAACTGGTCATGCATGATGACATAGCCCGCCGCGACGCCAAACAAAGGGGTGATGAAGGTAAAAGCCGACAATTTGCTGGCAGAGTAGGCCTTAACCATTGAAAACCATATCAAAAATGTCAACCCGACCACCCACAGCGTCGGACTGGCCATCAGCGGCCCGGGAATCCGGGTCAGGGTCGCGCCGGCCGCCCAGGCCGCGACGCGCCGGATGTTTGAGGTGGTTTAAGCCGCAGTCTGGCAATGTGCGCAGGTGCCGGTGATTTCGACCACGGACAGCTTCGGCGTGAAGCCCGTGGTGCGTACGGCGTCGCTGAGACTCTGCGCCACGCGGCTTGCCGGAATTTCGCCGACCGATCCGCAACGCTCGCAAATCAGAAACACCACCATCGCGCTCGCATCATGGTCGTGCCCGCAGGCCAAAAACGCATTGCGGCTTTCGATGCGGTGAACGAGGCCGTTCTCCATCAGGAAGTCGAGCGCGCGATAGACCGTGATCGGCGCCGGGCGCGGCATCGATTTGGCCAGTTCCTCGATCACTTCATAGGCGCCAAGCGGCCGATGGCTCGACAGCAGCGCCTGCAGCACCTGGCGGCGGATCGGCGTGAATTTCTGCGCACGCCGCGCACAAATCCGCTCCGCATGGCTGATCGCCTCCGCGGCGCAGCGGTCGTGATCGTGCCCCGGCACGGGGAATGTCGGTTTGGTCGCGGTCATCTGACACCCATCTAACCCGTTTAAGCCGACTTCGCCCCCTCTTTCAGCAGCGTCGCCCATGACAATTTCGCGGGGCGCCTCGCCTATTGCAATGCAACATAACGCCCCAGTCGAGGTATCACCGGGAACGGCCATTGCGGCCGGAGCCATGAGGTCTCTGCAGATCAGCTTCCCATAGCTGGACATGACGCTTATTCATAAGCTTGCTTATTATAACGAACGTTAGGAGTGGCGATATGCCGGACCGTTCGATCGAGAGTGACTTTCTGTTTACCGTGTTCGAGGTGCAACGCCTGCTTCGGCTCTTTGCCGACAAGCAGGCCTCGCGCTACGGCCTGAACCGGGCGCAGTGGGCAGTGCTCGCCAAACTGGAGCGCACCGAAGGGCTGAAGCAGGCGGACGTCGCCGAACTGATGGAAATGCGGCCGATCACGCTGACGCGATTGATCGACAAGCTCTGCAAGGCCGGCCTGATCGAGCGCTGCGGCGACGAAACCGATCGCCGCGTCAATCGTCTTTACCTGACCAAAGCCGCGCGGCCTTTGCTGGCGAAGCTCGCCGCGCTGCGCAGCGAAATCACCCGCGCCGCGCTCGCCGATATCAGCGTTTCAGACGCGCACCGTTTGATCGAGCAACTCGAAGCCGTCAAGGACAACGTCCGTAACGCGCTGCAAGGCGGCGGGCACGTCAACGACGATAAAGCGAAAGAGCAGCGCTATGGCTGAGCCGGCCCTGAAATTTCCGTCCGACCGGAAGGATGCCCCCACGGAGGCGGAGGCGCCGCCGACGCCGACCACGGTTGCCAGGCCGCGCCGGCGGCTGCTGGCTTCGATACGCCGCTACCGCCGGCCGCTGCTTCTGGTCGTGCTGCCGCTGATCGCGCTGATCGCCGGGCTGACGTTCTATCTGTCGGGCGGCCGCTACGTGACCACCGACGACGCCTATGTCGGCGCGCAGAAGGTTCTGATCACGCCTGAGGTCTCCGGCAAGATCGACAGCGTGACGGTGAAGGAGGGTCAGCATGTCAAGACCGGCGATCCGCTGTTCGAAATCGATCCCGCGCCGTTCCGCTTCGCCGTCCAGCAGGCGCAAGCGAAACTGAACGACGCGACGATCGAATACAACACGCTGAAATCAAACCTCGCCAATTACGCCCAGTCCTCGGCGCTTGCCCAGGAGAGCATCAACGTCAAGCAACGCGACGTCGATCGCAAGACCGCGCTCGCGAAAAACAATGTCGGATCGCAGCTCGATCTCGACAACTCCCTCAGCGCGCTGGTGCAGGCGGAAGGTATAAACCAGATTCTGCTGCAGCAGATTTCCAGTACGCGCAACAAACTGCTCGGCGATCCGGATTTGCCGCTGGCGAAGTTCCCGGACTACGTCCAGGCCAGAGCGGCGCTCGCCGACGCGCAGCGCAACCTTGCCAATACGGAGTTGCGCGCGCCGATCGACGGCATCGCGACGCAGGTCGACAACATCCAGCTCGGCCGCTTCGTTGCCGCCGGAACGCCGGTGTTCAGCGTCGTCGATCTCGGCCACCCATGGGTCGATGCGAACCCGAAGGAATCCGACTTCACCTACGTGGCCGTCGGGCAACCCGTCGATCTCTCCATCGATTCCTTCCCCGATCATGTCTTCAAGGGCACGGTGGGATCGCTCAGTCCCGGCACCGGCGCGACATTCGCGATCCTGCCGCCGCAGAACGCCACCGGGAACTTCGTGAAGGTCGTGCAGCGCATTCCTGTCCGGATCTACTTCGACAAGGACGATCCGATGGTCGCCAGACTGAAATCCGGCATGAGCGTCTACGTGTCGATCGACACCCACCATCGCCGCACGCTCGCGGGCCTGCTCGGCCTGTCGCGCGCGAAGCAGGACTAGAACGATGCCGGCGGCCGCCGCACATCCGGCCGCGGTCCCCGGCCTGCGCCGGAACATGGTGACGATCTGCGCGATGACCGCGACCATCATGCAGGCGCTCGACACCACGATCGCCAACGTCGCGCTGCCCTACATGCAGGGATCGCTGTCGGCGTCGCAGGACCAGATCAACTGGGTGCTGACGTCCTATATCGTAGCGGCGGCGATCATGACCGCGCCGGTCGGCTGGATCGCCAACCGCTTCGGCCGCAAGCGCATCTTCATCCTCTGCTCCGCCGGGTTCACCCTCGCATCGGTGATGTGCGGGCTTTCGCAGGACATCACCCAGATGGTGCTGTTCCGCCTGCTGCAAGGCGTGTTCGGCGCCGCGCTGGTGCCGCTGTCGCAGGCGGTGCTACTCGACAGCTACGCGCTGCACGAGCGCGCCAAGGCGATGGCGATCTGGGGCATGGGCGTGATGATGGGGCCGATCATGGGCCCCTCGCTCGGCGCCTGGCTGACCGAGACCTATAGCTGGCACTGGGTCTTCTTCGTCAATCTGCCGTTCGGCCTGATCACGGTCATGGGCCTGATCATCTTCATGGACGAGACCAGGCTCGATACCAAGCTGCAATTCGACTGGTTCGGCTTCACCGCGCTCGCCATCGGCATCGGCGCGCTGCAACTGGCGCTCGATCGCGGCGAACAGCTCGATTGGCTGGAGTCATGGGAAATCGTGATCGAGTTCATCGTCTCGGCCGTCGGCTTCTACTATTTCTTCGCGCATTCGCTTACCACGAAGCGCCCGTTCGTCCAGTTCGTGATCTTCAAGGATCGCAATTTCGCGACCGCCCTCATTTTCATGGCGGTGATCGGTGTGGTGCTGTTCTCGACCATGGCGCTGGCCTCGCCGCTATTCCAGAACGCCTATGGCTACCCGATCCTGACCGCCGGTTTTCTGCTCGCAACGCGCGGCATCGGAACGTTTGTGGCCATGATGATGGTCAGCCGACTCATGACCACCTTCGAGGCGCGGACCCTGATTGCCGTCGGCCTCTCGCTGATCGCGATCACGCTCTACGACATGACCGGCTGGACCGCCGATATTTCCGTGCGGGCCATCGCCATCAACAGCATCGTCCAGGGTTACGGCATCGGCCTCGTCTTCGTGCCGATGACCACCGCCGCCTTCATGACGCTGCCCGACCATCTGCGCACCGACGGCACCGCGATGCTGACGCTGGTGCGCAACGTCGCGAGTTCGATCGGCATTTCCATCGTCATCGCGCGACTGACGAGCGGAACCATTCGCGTCCATGCCGTGCTGGCCGAGCACATCAACCCGTTCAACGACGCATTGCAGATGCCGAACGTCGCCGGCGCCATCAACCTGAACACCGACATGGGCCGTGCGATGATGGATCTGATCGTCAGTACGCAGGCGCAGATCATCGCCTTCTCGCAGGACTTCGAACTGGTCGCGCTGGTGACGATCTGCGCGATTCCGCTGGTGCTGATGCTGAAATCGACCAAGGCGGCGATGCGCGCGCCGTCCACGGATCATGCCACGGTGATGGAATAGAACGAAAAAGGAATGCCCTCGCCATCGGCGCAATCGCGATCCGATGCGTGGAAAACGCGCACCATCGCCGCAATGCCATAGGAACCGGCACCGAAACTTTGTAGCTTCGCCGCCATGACGATCCAGCCCGCCGTCCCGACATCGCCGACCAACGCTGCCCCCGAGGCGGCGCGGGTCACGCCGATGATGGAACAATATCTTGAAATCAAGGCGGCCAATCCCGGTTTGCTGCTGTTCTACCGGATGGGCGATTTCTACGAGTTGTTCTTCGAGGATGCCGAAATCGCCTCCTGCACGCTCGGCATTACGCTGACCAAACGCGGCAAGCATCAGGGCGCGGACATCCCGATGTGCGGCGTTCCGGTGGAACGCTCGGACGATTACCTGCATCGGCTGATCGCAGCCGGGCACCGCGTCGCCGTGTGCGAGCAGATGGAGGACCCGGCGGCGGCGCGCAGGCGCGGCAACAAGAGCGTGGTTCGCCGCGATGTGGTTCGCCTCATCACACCGGGAACGCTGACCGAAGACACGCTGCTCGATGCCAGGGCCAACAATTACCTGCTGGCGCTGGCGCGTGCGCGGGCGTCCTCCGGCGGAAACCGCATCGCGCTGGCGTGGATCGACATCTCGACGGCGGAATTTATTGTCACCGAATGCAGTACGGGCGAACTCGCGGCGACGCTCGCGCGCATCAATCCCAATGAAGTGATCGTTTCCGACGCGCTCTATGGCGATCCGGACATGGCCGCGCTGCTGCGCGAACTGCCGTCGGTCACGCCGCTGACCCGCGACGTGTTCGACGGCGCGACCGCCGAACGCCGGCTGTGCGACTATTTCGCCGTCGCCACCATGGACGGCCTCAGCGCCATGTCGTGGCTGGAAGCGACCGCGGCCGCCGCCGCCGTCACCTACGTCGACCGCACCCAGATCGGCAAACGGCCGCCGCTGTCGCCGCCATCGCGCGAGGCCGCCGGCAGCACCATGGCGATCGATCCCGCCACCCGCGCCAACCTCGAACTGACACGCACGCTCGCCGGCGAACGGCGCGGCTCGCTGCTCGACGCCATCGACCGCACAATGACGGCGGCGGGGTCGCGGCTCTTGGCGCAACGCCTGGCGGCGCCGCTGACCGATATCGCCGCCATCGCGCGGCGGCTCGATGCCGTCGCCGCGTTCACATCCGACAGCGCGGCGCGCGACGACATCCGCACCATCCTGCGGACTGCTCCCGACATGTCGCGGGCACTGGCGCGGCTCTCGGTCGGACGCGGCGGCCCGCGCGACCTCGCGGGCCTGCGCGACGGCATCATGGCTGCGGACCGAACACTGGCGCGGCTTTCGGCGCTCCCCGATCCGCCGCAGGACATCGTCGCGGCGATGCAGGCGCTGCGGCGGCCGTCCCGCGAGTTGGCGCGCGAACTCGGCGAGGCGCTGGCCGAAAACCTGCCGCTGATGAAACGCGACGGCGGCTTTGCCCGCGAGGGCTATGAGCCGACGCTCGACGAGGCACGCAAGCTGCGCGACGACTCGCGGCTCGTCGTCGCCGCGATGCAGGCGCGCTACACTGAGGAGACCGGCGTCAAGACGCTGAAGATCCGACACAACAACGTGCTCGGCTATTTCGTCGAGGTGACGGCGCAGCACGGCGACAAGCTGACGAGCGCGCCGCTGAATGCCACATTCATCCATCGCCAGACGCTGGCCGGTCAGGTCCGCTTCACCACATCCGAGCTTGGCGAGATCGAGGCCAGGATCGCCAATGCCGGCGACCGCGCGCTCGGCCTCGAGCTTGAGATTTTCGACCGGCTTGCCGCGGTGGTGGTGGAGGCCGGCGACGACCTGCGCGCCGCCGCGCACGCTTTCGCGCAACTGGACGTCGCCGCGTCGCTCGCAAAACTCGCCACCGACGAGAATTTCACCCGCCCGGAGGTCGATGCTTCTCTCGGCTTCGCCATCGAGGGCGGCCGGCATCCGGTGGTGGAGCAGGCGCTGAAGCGCGCCGGCCAGCCGTTCATCGCCAATGCCTGCGACCTGTCGCCGGGCCCAGGCCAGACCTCGGGGCAGATCTGGCTGCTCACCGGCCCCAACATGGCCGGCAAATCGACGTTTCTGCGCCAGAACGCGCTGATCGCGCTGATGGCCCAGATCGGCAGCTTCGTGCCGGCGACGCGCGCGCGGATCGGCATGATCGACCGGCTGTTCTCGCGGGTCGGCGCCGCCGACGATCTGGCGCGCGGCCGGTCGACCTTCATGGTCGAGATGGTGGAAACCGCCGTGATCCTCAATCAGGCATCGGAACGCGCGCTGGTTATCCTCGACGAAATCGGACGCGGTACCGCGACCTTCGATGGCCTGTCGATCGCGTGGGCGGCGATCGAGCACCTGCATGAGGCCAACAAGTGTCGCGCACTATTCGCGACGCACTATCATGAACTCACCGCGCTGTCGGCAAAACTGCCGCGTCTGTTCAACGCCACCGTGCGGGTCAAGGAATGGCACGGCGAGGTGGTATTCCTGCACGAGGTGCTGCCCGGCGCCGCCGACCGTTCCTACGGCATCCAGGTGGCGAAGCTCGCCGGACTGCCGCCGTCGGTCGTCGCGCGCGCAAAATCGGTGCTGGCCAAACTGGAGGCGCAGGATCGCGGATCGACCGTGCGCGCGCTGGTGGACGATCTGCCGCTGTTCGCGGTGCCGTCGCGCGCCGCCGACGAATCCGCGCCGCCGGGCGAGGCCGCACCACTGATCGAGGCGCTGAAAGCCTTGCATCCCGACGAGATGTCGCCGCGCGAGGCGCTGGAGGCGCTTTACGCGCTGAAGGCGAAGCTGCCGAAGCCATAGCTCCTGCATTCATTGAAAAATATCGGCGTGCGCCTTAACTTCGAGCAGGAGGGCGCGACCTATCGCTCCCGGCTAGAGCGTTTTCGAGCGAAGTGGATACCGGTTCGCGTGAAGAAAACGCGTCAATCAAAATCATAGAGCCTGTCACCGGACGGTGCTTTGCGCTGAACCGGTGGTGGGGACGACATCGTCCTTTGTTGTTTACGCCATGCCCCACAATCTCCCCTCCACCGTCGATGTCGCCATTGTCGGCGCCGGCGCCGCCGGGCTCGGCGCGGCCAATGCGCTGAAAGACTCCGACCTCTCGATCATCGTGCTGGAAGCCCGCGACCGCGTCGGCGGACGCGCCCACACCATTGTCCCCACCCCCGGCATCGTCTTCGATCTCGGCTGCGGCTGGCTGCATTCGGCCGACAGGAATTCATTCGTCGGGATCGCCGGGCGGCTCGGCTTCGAGATCGACAAGACGCGCCCGCCGTGGCACGAGCAGAGTTTTGACGCCGGATTCCCGATAACGGAGCGCGAGGACTTCATGGCCGCGCTCGATGCGTTCGACGGGCGTATGGAAGAAGCCGCGGAGAGCGACACCGACAAAGCCGCCAGCCTGTATCTTGCGCCTGGCAACCGCTGGAATCCGATGATCGATGCCATCTCGACCTACGTGAACGGCTGCGAACTCGATTCCGTTTCGGTCCATGACGTGGACGCCTACGAGGATACCGGGATCAACTGGCGCGTCCGCCGCGGCTACGGCGCGCTGATCGCAGCCTACGGCCGGCCCTGCCCGCTCGCGCTGAACACGCGGGTGTGGCGCATCGATCATTCCGGCCGGCGCATTCGCATCGAAACATCGAAGGGCACGCTGACGGCGGCACAGGCGATCGTCACGGTGCCGACCAATCTGATCGCCAACCAAACGATCCGTTTTCACCCCGAGCTGCCCGCGAAGGTGGACGCCGCGGCCGGCCTGCCGCTCGGCATCGACGACAAGGTGATGCTGGCGCTCGACGATCCCGAGAGCACGTTTCCGAAAGACGGCAACCTGCGAGGCGCAACCATGCAAACCAAAATGGGCACCTACCACCTGCGCCCGTTCGGCCAACCCTGCATCGAGGGGTTTTTCGGCGGCAGCTTCGCGCGCGAACTCGAAGATGCCGGCGACGGCGCGCTCGCGGCGCAGGCGATCGACGAGATCGTGGCGCTGCTCGGCTCGACTTATCGCAGCAAACTCAAACCGCTGGCAGAATCGCGCTGGGCCCGTGATCCCTTCGCGCAAGGCGCCTATTCCCACGCGCTGCCGGGCCATGCGGGAGAGCGCGCCGCGCTCGCGGCGCCAGTCGATGGCCGGCTGTTTTTCGCGGGAGAGGCCACCTCACCGCATTTCTTCTCGACCGCGCACGGGGCACGCGACAGCGGCGAGCGGGTGGCGCGGGAGGTGATGGACGCGGTGCGATTGCCGAAACGATGACACAAGAGCGTTTTCGAGCGAAGTGGATACCGGTTCGCGTGAAGAAAACGCGTCAAATCAAAATCATAGAGCCTCGCTTCTGATTCCATCAGAAGCGAAAAGGCTCTAGTTGTCGTGGTGTGACATACCGCATCGTTCGCGCCGATTTCGATCGTCGGTGTGGCATGGGAAAAGAAAGTTTGCGGCCAACACCCAACGCAGAATGAACTGCTGTTCATCCAGCCATCTTTGACAGCACTTTGCAGCGATCCCTTTCTACGATGTGCGCAATGGCAATTCCTGGGAGACAACCAAATGCAAGCAGTTCGACGTGACATTGTCGCCGGCGCAGTCGGCGTCGCCGCCGCTTCGGCGCTTGACGCAAGTGCCGCGCAGGCGGCGGCGGACGACGAACTGAAGGCGATCCCCGAACTCGCCCCGCACTGGAAGAAGCTGGACCTCGCGGCGATCCTGCGCAAGCCGGCGGCGTTCGCGTCCGTGAGCCAGAACAATTCGCTGTATCAGCCATGGGGCGCGCAGGCCGCCGAAAAGCAGTGGGAGCGCGGCAATCTCGCGGCCACGGTCAAGGTGGTGAACGCCGCGCGCAAGGCATCCAACTTCAAGTCGTTCAACTGGATCGGCTACGAAGTCTTCCGCGCAAACTATCCGCAGTCCGAGTTCGACAGGGTGCAGTATGAAAGCTGGACCGGCGCGCTGGATTTCCCGCCGGAGAAACAGAAAGCCGACAACGAACTCGTTCCCGAACTGCGCGCGCTGGTGCAGCCCGGGGATCTCGAATTCAACGAACTGGCGTTCCAGACGGCATTCGTCGGCACGCAGCTGCCGCTCGAATTGTCACGCAAGCGGATTGACGTGCTGGTTCTGACCGGCATCCACACCGACTGGTGCATCGAGGGCAATGCCCGCGCCGCGCGCGACAACGGCTATTTGCCCATCGTTATCGGCGATGCCACCGGCACGAAGAAACCGGAACAGCTTGCGGGTGCGCTGGAGCGCATCAACAACTTCTTCGCGCCGGTGATTTCCTCCGATACCTTCGTGCGGTTGCTGGGCCAGTCGAACTGAGCCGGTCTGCCTCTGCGATGCTTACGATGCTTCGGACCGGTTCTGACACCGGTCCGTCGCGCTGCCCCCCGCCGACTGTCCCTTTTCGATACAAAACGTCGCACTGGCGATGTCGGCAACAACATTTTAACCGATAATTAACGATGGACCTTGAAGACCGCGCGCCGACTTGCTTTGATCAGGATATGAGCACGACCCTGATCGAACTCCGGCCGGCCAAGGTCGCGGATGCATCCGCGGTCGCAGCGACCCATGACGAGGCCTGGCGTTCGGCCTATCGGGGCATCATTCCCGGCGCCGAACTGGAAAAGCTGATCAACCGCCGCGGCCCGCACTGGTGGGACAGCGCGATCCGCAAGGGCAGCCGCGTCAGCGTGCTGGTGTTCGGCGACAACGTCGCCGGCTATGCCAATTACGGCCGCAACCGCGCCCGCAGCCTCCAGTACGACGGCGAGATCTACGAGCTTTACCTGCGCCCCGAATTCCAGGGCCTGGGCTTCGGCCGGCGGCTGTTCACCGCCGCCCGGCGCGACCTGATGCAGAGCGGGCTGAAAAGCATGGTGACCTGGGCGCTGTCCGACAACGAGCCGGCGACGGAATTCTACCGCGCGCTCGGCGGCCGCATGGTCGCCCGCTCCTCCGAGAGGTTCGGGCCGAAGTCGCTCGACAAGGTGGCGTTCGCCTGGACGGGCTAGTGGTCCGGTCCCTAATCGTTAATGTTTGGCTCCTCGGTCAGTGCCGGGCATAGCCGTTCGAAAAACGGCGTCGCTTGCGCTCGCCTGTGCCCGGCAATCCATCTTTTTCGGAAGACTCTTCCCGAAGATGGATAGATACGCGGGTCAAGCCCGCGTATGACGACTGTGTATTGACTGACGCTCTTCAATCACGGGGCTATCCATGCGTATCGACGCGATCTCGATCGGACCCAATCCGCCGTTTGAGGTGAATGTCATCATCGAGGTGCCCGTCGGCGGCGAGCCGATCAAGTACGAGATGGACAAGGACGCCGGCACGCTGGTGGTCGACCGCTTTCTCTACACGGCGATGCGCTATCCCGGTAACTACGGCTTCATTCCGCACACGCTGTCGCAAGACGGCGACCCCTGCGACGTTCTCGTCGCCAGCACGCGCGCCATCGTGCCCGGCGCCGTGATGAGCGTGCGGCCGGTCGGCGTGCTCTTGATGGAGGACGAGGCCGGCGGCGATGAGAAGATCATCGCGGTCCCGACCTCGAAACTGACCCAGCGCTACGACAGGGTGAAAAATTATAACGACCTGCCGGACATCACGCTGCAGCAGATTCGGCACTTCTTCGAGCACTACAAGGATCTCGAACCCGGCAAATGGGTCAAGGTGCTGCGCTGGGGCGGCGCGGAAGACGCCCACCGACTGATCCTGGAGGGCATCGCACGGGCCAAGGGCGAGTAGCCAGAGCGACATGCGCGGGCACAGCCGTTCGAAGAACGGCGTCGCGTTTGCTCGCCTATGACCGCGCATCCATCAATCCGAGAAGCGATGGATTGCCGGATCAAGTCCGGCAATGACAGGGCTTTGGCGCTCTACACCCCCGGCGCCGGCAACCCCTTGATCGCGCAGGCGGCGCGCAGCGTGTTGACCAACAGGCACGCCACTGTCATCTGACCGACTCCGCCGGGTACCGGCGTCACCGCGCCCGCGACCTCCATGGCCTCGTCGAATGCAACATCGCCGATCAGCCGCGTCTTGCCATCGGCCGCCGGCCGACGCGTGATGCCGACATCGATCACGGTCGCACCCGGCTTGAGCCAGTCGCCGCGCACCATTTCGGCCTTGCCGACGGCCGCATAGACCAGATCGGCGCGGCGGCAGAGTTCGGGCAGGTTGCGCGAGCGCGAATGCGCGATGGTCACCGTGGCGTTTTCATTGAGCAGCAACTGCACCAGCGGCCGCCCCACCAGATTGGAGCGGCCGATCACGATGGCGTCCATGCCTTCGAGCGAGGAATGCACGCTCTTGGTCAGGATGATGCAGCCGAGCGGCGTACATGGCGACAATGCGGGCAGGCCGCCGGCGAGGCGGCCGGCGTTGTGCGGATGCAGCCCGTCGACATCCTTCGCCGGATCGATGGCGGCGACGATCGTTTCGGTATCAAGCCCCTTCGGCAGCGGCAGTTGAACCAGAATGCCGTGCACGGCGGGATCGGCGTTCAGTCTGGCGACCAGCGCCAGCAAGTCCGGCTGCGCCACATCGGCCGGCAGCACGTGTTCGAACGAGGCCATGCCGGCAGCCTGGGTCTGCTTGTGTTTGCTGCGGACATAGACTTCGCTCGCGGGATCGCTGCCGACCAGCACCACGGCGAGGCCGGGTGTGAGCCCGTGATCGCGCTTCACCCGCGCCACCTCAAAGGCCACCCGCGCGCGCAAATCGGCGGCGATGACTTTTCCATCGATGATGCTGGCCGTCATGCTGATCCCTGGTCTTATTATTCTGGTTGAGCCGCGGTCAACGCGCGAAGGGCATCGCCGAGCTTGACGGGATCGCCGCCGACCGCGACCTGCTTGAGCCGCGACGTCGCTCCCGCAAGTATCCGGACATCGATTTTCCGCACCCCGAGCGCCTTCGCCAGCACCGCCATGACGGCGCGATTGGCTTCGCCGCCTTCGGCGATGGCGCGGACGCGAACCTTCACCACCGGGCGTCCGTCGGCCAGCATTTCAATGCCATCGATCCCGTCGCGACCGCCGCGCGGTGTCACCCGCAGGGCGATGCTAAGGCCCTGCGAAGAATGCCGCCACGGCTCCATCGGGCCGCCGATCAGAAGACGGCGGGATAGATGTAATAGGTGATGACCCGCTGCATGAACAGGATGATCAGAATCAGGATGATGGGGGAAATGTCGAGCCCGCCGAGATTCGGCAGCAACCGCCGGATCGGTCCCAACAGAGGTTCGGTGATCCGTTCCAGGAACTCAGCCACCGCGGCCACGAACTGATTGCGGGTATTCACCACATTGAAGGCAATCAGCCATGACAGGATCGCCGAGGCAATCAGCAGCCAGACATAGAGGTCGAGGATGATGAGGACGATATCCAGTATGGCGCGCATGGGGGATTGGCTCGCGGGTTTGGTCGTGGATTCGACTAGTGGAGTAAGAAGGCTCGCTGAAACGGAATGTGAATATTAGGATCGAACCACTAGTGTGGCGGTTCAGAAGTTCTCTTCACCTTTGCCAAGTCCGTCAAGAGAACTTCTGAACAGAAACCGCACTATAGCGTTTTCGAGCAAGGTGGGTACCGGTTCGCGTGAAGAAAACGCGTCAAATCAAAATCATAGAGCCCAGTTTCTGAGCCGGGAAAATATCGTTTCGGCTCCCGCCAAACAAGGCAAGTCCAGGGGAATGAGACCCAAAATGCCGATTTCGGCCGTTCTTGACTTGCCGTCGGCGAGGACTGTAAATGGCGGCGTTTCCGGTCCGCCGCATCTTTCGCCGCCGACCGTGGACGGGGCCATAGCTCAGCTGGGAGAGCGCGTCGTTCGCAATGACGAGGTCGGCGGTTCGATCCCGCCTGGCTCCACCAGCGATCTCCTTCGAGGCAACCGTCGCCGCAGCGTCTTTCCGGCATACCGACCCAACAGATCGGGGCTAAAAGCTCCTTCCGCGCGAACCTTTCGAGAACGCCATAATCGGCGTGGCGTCATGATCGCCTTCGCATCTGGAAGCCCGCGACCGCCCGCAGGATGACGTCGCGCGGAAACAGCCGAAGCAGAAACGGCAACATTTTGATCCCGAGGCCGGGCAGTACGGCCCTCTTGTTGGCCATCAGACCGCGGTAGCCGTCCCGGGCAATGTCCTTCGCGGAGACGTTCAGGATCGCAGAGTCGAAACCGGGCTTCATGCCCGCCCGCGCCTGAAATTCCGTCGGTACCGGGCCAGGACAGATCACGGTGACACGGACGCCGCGGGGACCGAGTTCGCCGCGCAGCGCCTCGCTGAACGACAGGACATAGGCCTTTGACGCATAATAGACGGCCATGCCGGGACCCGGCAGAAATCCCGCAATCGACCCGACGTTGAGAATGCCGCCGCGCAGCCGGATCAGGCTTTCGGAAAACCGCAGCGACAAATCCGTCAGCGCCCGGACGTTGAGGTCGATCATCGCGAGCTGATCGGCGCGATCCAGTTCAGCGGCACTGCCGAACAGCCCATAGCCGGCATTGTTCACGAGATATTCGACATCGGCGCTCTCGGCAGCGAGCACCGCCGCGATCCTGTCGCCGGCATCGGTGCGGCCGAGATCACAGGGAATTACGATCGGGGGCGCGCCGCCCGCCGCGGCGATTTCGGCCGCCAATGTATCGAGGCGATCGGCCCGCCGGGCGACCAGGGCCACCCGATGCTTATGGGCGGAAAACACCCGCGCCAGCTCGGCGCCGATGCCGGAGGAAGCACCTGTTATCAACGTCACCGGATGGGTCACGATCCACGCTCTTGAAACGATCTGCGAGATAACAACGTCAATGTCCGAAGCAAAGACGGGCTTGGCCCGGCGCCGCGCCGATCAGCGCTCTGCGTTTTGTGACCGCCCCCTCAGGTCGCGGGATCGACCGCTGTCCGCTTGCCGGCGACGCGATGCTTGAGTTCGATGCGATCGCGCGAGGAAATGGCCAGGAGATCGGCGGCGCGCCACACCACATTCTCCTCGAATTCGCTGACGCGACCGTCCGCATAAACCAGTTCCCACATCATTTCGACAATGCGCAAGCGGTCCTCGTCATTCAGCGAGCGCATGAGCACGCTGGTGAAACGATAGAGGTCGACCGCCTCGCCCTCCACCAGCGCCGCCGACTCGATCAGCTTGTCGGCGGTGCCCGGGTCCAGCCCAAACCGGCTTTCGATCAGGTCGTGCAGTTTGCGGATTTCGACGCCAGAAGGCTTGCCGTCGAGCGAAATGACATGGACGAACAGCGCCGTTGCCGCAAGCTTGCACCCTGTTTCATCGAACGACCGATGCCCTGGCGCTTCGAGTGTTACAACCTCGGTGATGAAATGACGCAATCTATCGAGCATCGAGTCTGCCGCAATGTTTGGGTCATATGGCCGCGTTCACAACACGGGGCCGAAGTAAAACATACGCCGTTCGCCAGGGTTCCTCGCGAGGAGATTACACTTCGGCAAAGTAGCAGGTCGTGAAGAGGTGAGCTTACTGGCCGTGCTCGACCAAGGTCCTGGCGCACTTCTTGCTGAGCTTGGCGCGGTGTTCCTTCAAGCACGCGAGAACGACCATATCGCCGTCGTTCATCTTGGCCCGGCAATACCGCGCCACGTCGCGCGCGCACTCGGAATGGTGTTTCTCCGCAGCGGTTTGCGCTGACGCCGCTGCGCTTATCGCGAGAAGGGGAAGAAGCGATAAAATAGCTGCAAATCGGATCATCGGCGCTCCCTCACGTCGGGTTGAAATCTGGCTGCACCCTGTCAACCGACCGGCGATTGCCGGCACCAAAATATCACGCGCGTCCTGGACCGGACGATGAAGGAACTGGTGCCGCGTGTGTGGCTCGAACACGCGGCACCATCATTATGAGACGCATAGCATAGGGAAACAAAGGCTCACAAGACATCACGAAGTTTCGCTCTTGGCGCGGGCCTTCGCGGCACCACCGGACATACGGCGGACGGATGCCGGGTGAATCGCGTCATCTCATGATCCCGCGCCCCGCCGGTCAACGCGACAATTCCATTTCGTGAATTTAAGCGATCCCAGCGTCGCGCGACGCCAGTTTTAGTCGCGCCTATTGGTCTGATAGCTCCCCCAAGCCATGCTCAGGGTTAAAGCCAAAAAGACCGCGATCAGACCTCCGAGAACGAGAACGGAATCAACTGACATGATTAGGGTCTCCCAAAACAGGATCGCCCCCTTTGAATACGTACCCGGATGTTTCAACTCACACCAATCACGGCTTCGGGACTCGGGCAACCGGGCGTTGCCGTGTCCGCCTTGGAGCCGGACGCCAAGGGCGGCCCTTCAGCGGCCCCCGGGCGGGAACGGGTATCCGCTGCCGCCCCCTACCATCCTGAATACGGGAGCGGTCCAGCGCTCGATCTGAAGGCCGAAACGCTTCATGCGATCGCCTTCACATCGCCGGCCGTTCTGTCGAAACCACCTTCCGGTCTTCTGGTCTCATGGGCCTCTGCTCGATCACGTGGTTCTCGCCGCACACCCCGTCCGGTTCCGGACCCCCGCCACCGCCCGATGATGACGAGCCGCCGAAGCCGATACTGGTCCAACTGCCAACACACGCGCCGCATCAAGCGACCTCGACTCCCGGCGTCGCTTGGCTGTGGTACCCTGTGATCAGCACCCCAAGACAGCGTTCCCGCCGCGGTCCGGCGCCCTGGCTTAGGCCCGCACGACATTGTGATTTGAATCTGCGCGTGGCCATATGTCCACGCTAACACCGCCGAGCGGAGGCCCACGGATGCCAGACTTAGACCCTCTCGAATCCGTCGCGGCGTCCGGGCTAGTTTCCGCATCGCTGATTGCAGCGTTGATACCGGCGCTGGTCGATACCGGCGTCCTATCGCCGCGAGGCGCCCGTGAGATTTATGAAAACGCCCTGCTCATGATTGAAACACAGCAAAGCGATGATCCTTCCTCGAAACGAATCTATGAAGCGGCGCGGGAATTGATCGAGTCGCACCTGCGGCCAGAATAGGAAACCTCGCCGGAGCACGGCCGAGATCGTAGAGGCGCGCTGATGTCCAGCATCGAACCCCTCGCTCGCGAAGTCTGCGAACTGGTTTGCCGTCAAAACGGCATGGCCGAAGCCGATATCCCGGCATGGGTCGATAGCCATTGGGAAGCGGCGGCGGCCGAGATCGAGGCCGGTAATTGCGACGATAACGGCGAGATCATTCCGGGACCAGATTGGCAGAAAGGCGCAGAAGCCTACCGCGAGCGGATGGCAGCGAAACACAAGCCAAAATAGAAAACCCCGCCAGCCTGGACTGACGGGGGCTTTGAAGCCGGTGCTACCACCCAAGGGTAGGATAGTAGTTCGACCCGCTCGGATTTCTATCGCACGTTCCGCCAATTCCTGACGCCGTTGCTCTGCATGCCTCAAAGGTCGAGAACCGGCAATCACCGGAGTAACCCCAACCATCGCCTTGCAAGCAGTAGGCATCGGATTGAGCGAACGCCGGATATTGAGCGAACGTCGCCCGAAATTGAGCCAACGTCCGATGTTGGGCTAATGCTGGCGCGCTGGCGCTAACCAGTGTTCCTATTGCCAGAACTGCTGAGAGAACTGTTTTCATGTCGCCTCTCCCTTTTACAGCCTAACGGAATTACGGCCCAACGGAGAAACAGTGCGTCCGTTCCCATCAAATTCTCGGGATGGAAAACCCCGCCGGAGCGGGGTTATTGGCGCTGAACTTTTATACTTAACCGAAGCCGCATCTTCCGAAAGAGAGAAAAGGCGCACACCTCGGGTTTCCAGCAAGGCCAACATGTTACCAATTGGCCGAGCAGATCAGGGGAGCGCATACCTCCCCCGCTTCTTTCTCCCCTCGTTCACCCGGCCGTGAGAACCTGTTTCCAACCCGAGGGGACCAGTATCGCGCACAAAAACCTGCTGCCGACTGATCCCGGTGGCGGGTTTTTTGTGGTCCGGACGCGACCACTGGAACGCGCCTTCCACTCACCGCGTTGTCAGTTCGGACGGGTCTGCAGCCCAATCCACGCGTTAGAGAGTACCGGATGGGTTGCGGTCACCGGCCGGGATCCGCCGGTGGTGACTATCGCCGGCGGGTTCTTGTGGAATAAGCGCGACCCAAATGAGGGAAGGCACAGCTTATGAACTGAGCAAGAAGCCGTCAGCGGGGCGCAAGCTGACTGATCAGTTCATTGGCGAAGGCGGGCATGGCCGCGCCGGCTGCGAAGTCGAACGCGTTGATCGAGATGAAGACGCCAACGCCACGCGCCGGCGAGAAGGCAATATAGGACAGGGTGCCCTGCCGCCCGCCAGCCTTCTGCAGGACGAGCGGGCGCGCATCCGCCGGGTTCATCACGACCCAACCGAGTCCCATCGCATCCATATGGCCGGACTCATCGAGTCCGGAGACCGGATCGAGGCCGTCTCGCACTCGATAGGTCGCGTGGTCGAGGGTGCGCATCTCGGCATCGTCGCGTCCGAAACGGTCAAGATGCCACTTCAACCAACGCACCATGTCGTTCGGGGTAGAAAACAATCCGCTTGCGGCGGCTTGCATGTCGCTGACTTCGGTCAGTGGATAGGCCTTGCCATCCGGCCCATGGCCCTGGAACAGGCGCGCCTTCTGCGCGTCACTCAGCCGGACGGCGGTATCCTTCAGTCCGGCCGGAGCAAAGACGCGCTCCTGAAGCAATTGGGCATAGGGCTTGCCCGCTGAATTGGAGAGCGCCTCGCCGAGCAGATCGAAGGCATAGTTGGAGTAGTGAAGCCCCGTGCCCGGAGCGAAGAGAAGCCCCTGATCCTTCAGGGCAACCTTGTACATTTCGCGCGAGACTAAATCCGGGCGCGCCGGATCGCGTTCAAGCGCAACCTCGCGGGGCAGGCCGGAGCCATGGGTGGCAAGGTCGAGCAACGTGATCTCGCGGCCGTCCTTCTTTGGCACCATGACACTCGGCCAGCCCAGCCGGTCCTGCAGGCGGTCGCTCAGTCTGACGGTGCCGTCGGCGGTGAGGCTGGCGAGAACCTGCCCGGCAAAGGCCTTCGAGATGGAGCCAACGCGGATCACGGTGTCGCCGTCCGGCTCGCGGGCGCCGTCGGCTCGTTCGCCGTAGCCCACGACGATGCTCTCGCCATTGCGCACCACGGCGAGCACCATGCCAGGGACCTTCATCTGCATGAACGCAATCTGTCCCTGGAAGCTGACCATGTCCTTCAGGAGAGCGTCATCCGCGGATGCTGGCGCCGTCACGGACAGGCAGACAGCCAAAGACACCAAAGCCGCCTGAAGCGCCTGAACCATCTTCACCATGCTTACCCCACAACAATGAAAGGCAGTTTCCCGTTCGTGCGGGGTCGCCGCGCTACAATCCGGCGAATCGCCAGAGGGCCACGCTACGCTCGGAGTCGGTTCCATTGAACCGAGCGGTCATGATTTTCATGGGGAAGCTGTGGATGCCTCCCCTCAATCGGCCGACCTCAACCGCCTCATTATGAACTCGATCTCGCCGCCGGACAGTTCCCGCCAGGTCTCAGCCTTCGACATGTACGCCGCAGCCGGCCGGCGATCGAGGAATGTGCAATCGCCGTCTGACGGGCTTGGTCCAAGGGTTGCCTGAAGGTCTCCCGGGCATCGCCGTTTCACCGACGCGCGCCGGTGAGGATGAAACTGGGCACCGCTATGTCATTGCGGGGCCTTGGTAATTTTCCACGGCGATCCCAGGTCTCTGAAACCCTGCTTTGATGTGAGCCCGACGGCTCTTTCCTTGTTCTTCCCCATAACGCCCCAACGAAGTCCAGCGTGCGGCCATGGGAACCGTGTTGCCTCTGTTCGTTATTTGTTCTATTTATATTTTGAGGGCAGGAATCGGATGAACACCGCAAAATTTTTCGACGAACGAACGGATCAGTCGGAAGTCAAAGCACGCATCGTGCAGAAGTACTTCTATGCTTGGGCCAATGTCATTATGCCGACCGCGCAGAAGAATGGCGGGCGGGTCGCTTACATCGACCTGTATGCCGGGCCTGGCCGGTACAAGGACGGGGCAGCTTCGACGCCGCTGCTGGTGGTAGGGCACGCCATCGCCGATCCGAAACTTGCGTCGATGCTCGTGACACTTCTTAACGACTCAGACGGGAACAAGACATCCACGCTTCAAAACGAAATCGATGCTCTGCCTGGCATCGGCAATTTGAAACACAAGCCGGTCGTGTCCTGCGGCGAGATCGATGAAGAAGCAGAGAAATATTTCAGTCAGGTCAAACTTGTTCCGTCGTTCTCGTTCATTGATCCCTTCGGCTATAAGGGCCTCTCCCTGAAAATCATCAAGGGTGTGATTAAGGACTGGGGCTGCGATTGCGTGTTCTTCTTCAACTACAATCGTATCAATGCCGGCATCGGAAACCAAGTGGTGGCCGATCATATGGATGCTCTTTTCGGCAAGGTGCGTGCTGACGCATTGCGTGCGCGGCTGCCCGGCTTGTCACCCGAACTGCGCGAGGCGCTGATTCTGGAGGAACTCGCGGCTGAGATTAAAGCCCTTGGCGGAACCTTCGTCCTGCCGTTCACTTTCAGAAATGCGAGCGGCACGCGCACGTCGCACAAGCTGATTTTTGTCAGCAAGAACTTCAAAGGCTACGCCATTATGAAAGACATTATGGCGAAGGAAAGCTCGACGGAAGATCAGGGCGTGCCGTCCCTGGCATATTCTCCAGCCGATTGGTCAATGCCCTTGCTGTTCTCACTGCAACGGCCCCTCGATCAGCTGCGTGCGACCTTGCTCAAGGACTTCGCCGGGCAAGAATTGTCCGTCGTGCAAATTTACGAACGTCACAGCGTCGATACCCCTTACGTCCTGAAGAATTACAAGGAAATCCTGACGGCACTCGAAGCCGAGGGAAAGGTCGCCGTGCGAAGCCTGAAAGGTTCGCGGCGGAAAGGAACCTTTGCCGATCATTTGCTGGTCAGATTTCCAGCGGGTGGCGTCGATGGCGAATAATTCCTCCATCGAATGGACGGAAGCGACGTGGAATCCGGTCGTCGGATGCACAATCATTTCGCCCGGTTGCACAAACTGCTACGCGATGCGTATGGCACGTCGGCTTGAAGCTATGGGTCAGCCTAAATATGCCGGAACAACGCGCATGTCTGGCGGGCGTCCGAAGTGGAACGGCGTTGTAAGGATTGACGAAGAATCGCTCCTGCTCCCCGCTACGTGGAAAACCGGTCGGTTGATCTTCGTGAACTCAATGTCAGACCTTTTCCATGAAAATGTGCCATTGGCATTCATCAAGCGCGTCTTCACTACAATGCGGAAGACGCCACAGCACACGTATCAAATACTTACGAAGCGGGCTGAACGTCTTGGGGAACTATCTGCGAAACTGGCGTGGCCCGCGAATGTCTGGATGGGCGTGAGCGTCGAAAATGAGGACTATGTTTACAGGATAGACTGCCTTCGGCGCACGCAGGCAGCGATTAGGTTTTTGAGTCTTGAACCTCTGCTAGGACCGCTCGACAATCTCGATCTCACTAACATCGATTGGGTGATTGCGGGCGGTGAAAGCGGACCCCACGCCCGCCCCGTAGAAGCCGACTGGATACGCAACATCCGGGATCAGTGTTTTGATGAAGGAGTCGCTTTCCATTTCAAGCAATGGGGTGGCGCAAACAAGAAAAAGACGGGACGTGTTCTTGATGGTCGAACATGGGATGAGTTTCCTGCCGGCTCCGGGGTGTAGGCGCTTGCCGGTGGTGAGCTTTGTGCTTCGCCTATAGCGGCGTAGCAAAAGCTGTAATCAATTCGGTTCTTCGCAAGCAAATTTGCGCAGAAACGCAGAAAGCTATCTGACCAGAATCTGACCTATAGCCCCGAAGGCGGCTCGCGTATTTCCATGCCCACGCCAATCGGCAACGGGGCATAGCGCAGTCTGGCAGCGCGGAAGTTTCGGGAACTTCAGGTCGCAGGTTCAAATCCTGCTGCCCCGACCAACCTCCTTAAATTCAATGCGTCTCAGGCCGATGACGGTCACCGACCATCTCGGCGACCCAGTCGGGGTCGTTGTATTTCTGGATGATGGCAAGCATCAGCTGCCAGCCTGTCGGTATCTCCGCATCCGGCGACATGTCGGGCAGAACGACTGACATACGTCCGTCGGTGTCGAACACGAGCGCGGCCTGATCCGGTTTCAAAACCGTGCCGTGATCGGTGTGTGCTTCTTCTTTTTTCATGGCTCATCCCTCCCTCGTCGGTAGCCGCGTGATTGATCCTGCTCCCGGTTCTTGCCAGCGCCAAGCTTGTCCTGCCGTGCCTTCCAGCCCTTCTTCTTGTTGGCCTCGGCATGAAGTTCGCCGTGCGGCAGGACGATGTCGAGCTTGTTGACCACGATTTGGTCCTGCACGGTTTCCGCTTTCTGCTCGCGGGCGGCTTCCATCTCCTGAACCTGACGCCGCACCGCCGTCGCCAGCGAGCGCAGCTCCCACGCCTCCAGGCGTGAAAGCGCCTTGGTGCGGCGATCCAGCACCAGGCGCTCCCGCTGGTGACGGCGCTCCAGCGCCTCGCGCTCGATGCGGTGGCGCTCAGTCGGGTTGATCTTCGGATTGCGCCGCAACGGCGCGATCACCGAGCGCAGGCCCGGCACCCTGTCGAACAGCGCGAAGATCGCGCCTGCCGCCCGTGCGAACGGTTTGTCGGCCTCCGCCTTGTGCGCGGCATGCAATGACATGCGCTCGGCACCGTGCGTCGTTGCAAGCTGCTGATCCTTGCCGCCGAGCTTGTGCCGCCGCGCCTTGTGCAGGGTAGCGAGCTTCGCAGCGCGCTCCGCCATGGCATGTTTGACGCGCTGGTCGATCCGCGCCCGCGACGAAGCCTCGCGCTGCGCGATGGTGGCCTTGACCGCATCGACGCCTTCGACCTGCGCCTCGATCGCCGCGAGCTTCTGCCCGATCTCGCGGGTGCGCACGCCGTCGATCTGGCGGGCAAGGCTGTGGATCTTGCCGAAACGGTCGACCACGACATAGACGCGCTTGTCGCCGGCGGCGAGGACATAGCCCTTTTCCTTCAGCGCCGCACGGAACGCCTCCGCGCTGTCGGACCGGCGGTAGGCTTGCGTAATCTCCGCCCGGCGCTGCTCCGGGGTGATCCCGGTGGCCTCGGCCTGCGCCTTCTCCGCGAGGGTCTGCTCCTTCTTGCGCGCACGCTCAGTGCGCTTGTCCTCAGCCAGACCCTCCGGCAATTCGAGGCCGAACTCCATGGCAAGCTCACGTGCAAGCCCCCGCAGTTTCTGGCGGTCGTGGGAGAGCTGCACCGCACGCATTTTGGCGGTGTCGATCCGGCACCACACGACATGGGCATGCTCGCGGCCGTGCTTGACATGGAACACCACCGCACGAGCCTGGCCCGAGAGCCCGAGGCGCTGCTCGATGCGGTCGATGGCGGCATAATACTGTTCGCGGGCGAGGGGCGCGGACGGGTTGACCGAGAGGCTGTAAAGCGGCTCCTTGCACCGCGTCCCCGCAGCAAGGGCCTCGTACTCGGCAAACGCTCCGTGCAAATGCTCCGCGACAGTGCCTCTGATCTGCGCCACCTCGACGCGTTCGTTGTCGAACGCATTCATCAGGTGGGTCGCCAGATCAGTGCCGCCCGCACGCTGGTTGCCTTTCAGGATCATGGGCTACGCCCCATGGCCTGGAAGCAGACCGTGCGCATCTCGGCGAGGTCGCGGAAGGCGGCGGCCACGAAAGGATCGTTTGGGTCGATCCGGCCGGCCGCCTGCGCGGAGCGAAACACCTCCGCGACGCGCCCCAGCTCGCCGAGCAGACGGGCAGCCATCTGATGGTTGATCGTCGGGCGTCGTGTCGCTCGGGTCGCTGGCGTTCTCAACACCGCACCGCGGATCACGGAGGCCACGCTGGTTCCAGCGCGGTCGGCAAGCTGCCGCACCGCCTCGGCCTCGTGATTGTTGAAACGTGCGGCAAGCATCGTCTTGCGATGGCGCTTGTCCGACCCGCTCCGCGACATGACCGCCTCTTTCCGCGCATCCAATGACGCGCTTCATTGGTCGTGATGCAGCGCCGAAACGCTGCACTCGGCAGTCAGAAGGCTCAATGCCTGATGCTGCCGAACGTGCGGGGGATACAACGGGGGCCGGCCATAAGAGGCCCCCTTGTCAAGATAGGCGCGGATCATCCGCGCACATCTTGCCCTCATCACTAACGACGTCTTCTATGATTGTAGCGGAGAGAAATTGAAAGACGCATTAAGAGCGGTAAAGCATACCCGCGTGTTCAAATGCATCAGATGTAACTGATATTAGCAGGGTTTTGCGCCGTTGGTCAAACTTTGGCCAGCTACTTTAGACACCCGATATATTAGCTTCCACGTCGAGAACATAATCGGACAACACCGCATCGACTTCGCATTCGGCGGCGATGATGGTCGGCCAGCGTCCCGAGCGATCCGGCCCGATTGTGGCACCGGCTTCCTCGATCAGGTATTGCGTCAGTTCAAGGTTGTTGGTGCCCACCGCGATGTGCAGTGCGGACAAGCCGGTCTGTTCATGGATGGCGTTTACGTTTGCGCCTTCCGAGAGCGCGCCGCGAATGGCAGTGAGGTTACCGGTAAAGGCTAATCTAAGAAGCATGTAATCAAGGCGCGTGTTGCCCGAGTTCGTCGAACTGTCCCGGGTTTTCTGTGGCGTTTCGGTCATGACGCGTTATTCCTTATCGGCCGCAGCTCGTGATTGCGCCGCCCCGAACAGGGCGGGGGATCGAGATCGGGTTCGGCCAGATTACCATGCACCGCCTCTCCGCGAAGGTATCCATGCTGGCCTTCCCGCAGCCAGTAGACGCGCGGCAGACGCGTCAGTCTGTTCTTGAGCAGTATGAATATGAGCGGATCGAAATATAGCATTACGCCTTCGTTCGCCGCCGGCCGGAACGACCCGTAAGCGCTTTCCGATGCCGTTGCCAATTCATGAACCTTCAGGCCGCGCCCGCTGCCGGAGATGCGGCAGAGATTATAGGACTTGCCGGGTTTCATGTGCTCGCTCTTGACCACAAAATGGGCGTGCCAGATTTCGCTGGCCCAGATCTCGTAGTCGCCCGCCAGGCGGGAAGGAACCTCATCGGCAGGCTGGTCGGCGATATCTCGCATGAAGAACGCACCGAGATCGTGAGCCAACTCGTCGTGCGAGGTCATCGCGCCGGTGCGCTCGACGAAGGCGGCGCAGACCGTGATGAAACCGTCATTGACGCGGCCTTCGCCGGTCAGGAACCGCTGGAGTGTTTTCAGCGCTCCGACCTCGTCAACGGTACGGCCAAGTTTTTCGGCAATATGCAGTTGCAGGTTGGGAGCGCCGATGCGGTTGTCGCGGGCATAGGCCAGAAGCGCGTGGCGAATCCGTTCGCGCTCGGCGACATCGAACTTGGTCTGCCGCCATGGCTTTCGTGCTGCCTGTGCTCCGTCCATCATTTCTGTCCAGTATTTGACCAGGACCGGAACGAGGCCACGGCCGCATGGTGCGGCCATGGACCTCGAAACTATCGCATATCTTGGCCTCGGCGTCTCCACCTTTGCGCTCGTCAGCTGGCGCTCGCAAAAGACCGAGACCACCTTCGGCTCCGCCGAATGGCTCCAGCCATGGGTGGCCAGCCGCAAGGGGATGTTTCGCAGAGGCGGCCTCGTGCTCGGCGACTGGACCGGCCTTTCTCCGGTCTACTATCGCGGCGCGGGTCACGCGCTCACCGTCGCCCCAACCGGCTCGGGCAAGGGCACCTCGGCGATCGTGCCGAACCTGCTGCGCCATCCCTTTATCTTCCTGATCGATCCCGGCGGCGAGAACACCGCGATTGCCGCCAAAGTCTGGCGCAAGAAGGGCTACGCGTTCTCCTGCCTCAATCCATGGCGGATGCACACGACAGCACCTTGGTCGCTGCCGTCCCACAGTCTCAATCCGCTCGGCATCCTCGATTCCGAAAGCGAGACTTTCGCGAGCGACGCCGACCTGCTCGCCGACATGATCGTGACCCGCACCGGCAGCGAATCCGGCTCGTCCGCTTTCTTCAAGGACGAAGCGCAAAGCGGCATCCGCGCCTTCCTGATGCATATCGTCACCACCGAGCCGGAAGAGCGGCGCACGCTCACGACCTTGCGCGAATACATCGCCGCCAACGCCGAGAGTTGGGACGCGCTGATAGCCTCCATGAAGACGAACAAGGCGGCAGGCGGCATCGTCGCCCGCGAAGCGGAGCAGATGGAACGCCGCGAAGCGAACGCGGGCGGCGAGTTCTCGGCGGTGCTGTCCACGATGAAGCAGGACACCAACTTCATCGAAGATCCAATCATGCAGGCGGCGCTGTCGCGATCGACCGTCGATCTCACCGTGCTGAAGGGTCGGCGCGGCAATGAAAAACTGCCGGGCGCGGTGTTGTCGGTGATCATTCCGCTGGAATATCTCGACACTCACGCCGCCTATGCGCGCCTGATCGTCGGCTGCGCCCTATGGACCATGCAGCGTGGGCCGCTGGCGCGCGAGCGCGTCCTGTTCCTGATGGACGAGTTTCCAGCGCTGAAGCGCATGGACCGGATCGCGGGCGGTCTCGCTACCTTGCGCAAATACCGCGTCTGGCTGTGGCCGGTGATTCAGAACATTGGCCAGCTCAAGGAGCTGTACCGCGCCAACTGGCAGACCTTCCTCTCCAATGCCGGCCTGAAAATGTTCATGGGCGCGGGCGATCTTGAGACGGCGCAATATATCTCCGAGCTTTGCGGCGATGCCACCATCGAGGTGACGACGAAGACGCCGGGCGGAGAATCGGTTTCGCCGGCCGTGCGGCGGCTGGTGACGATCGAAGAGGTGATGCACGCCAATGGCGGCCAGCAGATCGTCTTCGTCGATAATCTGAAGCCGCTGCTGCTGCGCAAGACGCCGTACTGGAACCGGCCGTCGCTGCGCCGCGCCTTTCATCGCAATCCGTACCAGGCCGGCACGCCGGGGCTTCCGTTCCGCACCCCGTTCGCGGCGCTGTGTGGCGTGTTCCTGCGCTGCGCCGCATGGCTGGCTGGACCGCCGCCGTCGGTCGTGGCGCTGATTTTCTTCGCGCTGGCGACCTGGTCGCATCTCGGAATCTCGCTCGGGCGAGGGACCGAAGCGAGCAATCCCGCATGCCTGTATCTCCAGACCGACGGCGTCAAACGCGGCTACGTGCGCTCGGCGCAAACGCCGTGTCCGCTATTCATATTCACCGAACTCTGACCACGGGAGACGACCATGGCAACCCTCAAATCCGAAACCGGCAGCGATGCCCTGGGCTTCGTCGGCTGGACGCTTTACGCGATGGTCGGGCTGTGCTTCTGCCTCGTCGCGTTCGAATTCGTTGGAATTCGTCTGCCGGTATCAGATTCGCCCGGCCTGCGGTTGCTGGAGATTCTGGCTTACAGCGCGATCGGCTGCGCCATGCTGCATCTGATCCTCACGGTCGTCTACGCCTTCGTGCGGACCATCAGCGCGACGCTGCTCGCGGGACTTGAGATCGTCCTCGGCTTTGCCGAACGGCTCGGCACGACGCTGGCCCAGTTCGCGATCCGGCTGCTGCTCGCCCTCGCAAGGCTGGCGCTGGTGCCAGTTGTCTGGCCATGGCGGACATTCCAGGCGCGTGTCCTCGCGCCATGGCAGGAGCGCCGCCGCCAAACAGCGGAGCTACGCCGTCTCTATGCCGATGTGAAAGATCAATATCGGACCTTTGACGATTTCCTGCGCGCGTTCAACGGCGAATCCCGCAACGACAAGGACACGAGGAAAGATGACCGACGCGATGAGCGTGCCGATCCCGCGCCCGCTGACGCTTTCGCTGCCGCGTGCGCGCTGTTCGGCCTTGCCGCCGCCGACTCCTTCACCAATGCCGCGTTCAAGGCGGCGTACCGCAAGCGCATGAAGGAAGCGCACCCGGACCTCTCCGGCAATACGGCCCTTGCCGCGAAACTCAACGAAGCGCGCGATCTCATCAATGCCCGCAAAGGATGGAAACGATGACGAACTGGCTCAAACCTTACAGCAAGCTGCCTGCGACCAGGGCGACGGCACTCCCGGCAAAGCAGGATTTCAACGCGAAGCTCGCCGCCTTCAAGAAGGCGCACGGGTTCCGGGAGCGATACACGATGCTGTGCCACTGCTCCCGCCACGGACGGCCGTTCGAGGTTGTATTCGAGCGCGCCAGCGAAGCCGATCGTTTCACCGTCAGCGCAGTCAACAAGCTCGCTGAACACGCCGGCGGGGGCAGCTCCGCCGCGCCGCAGGAAAAGCGCTTCGATGTGAAGCAATTCAACACAAGCGGCTGGCATTGCGCGTGGTGCTCCGCGCAAAGCTGGATTCACTGTCATTGCGGAAGGAACAACTGCGACTATCGATTCAGGCAGACCGGCGGCACGCTCTACAAATGTGAACCGGGCTGCGGCGCGACCGGCGACATCGTGCCGATGACCGAAATCGCGGCGTCCGCCGCGAGCGGCGCGCCCGCCAGCATGAAGGGACGCGGGGCATCCGCGCTGCCGAGCACGAACCGGACGAGCTTGCCGAGGCCCGATCTGCCGAGGCTGACCGGAAAATAGCGGATGACCATCCGCTCGTGGTACTATGGAGCATGGTCACTCGTGCCCCGCGAGGGGATAAAGGCAAAACGGCGGCTACCAAAACCGACGCACTCAGGATCAAGCTCAGGGGGCGCGACAACGCGCCTCTTTCAATTGCGGAATGGCGCGACGCGCTATTCGAGGCGGCGCGCCAGCTCGCGCAATACGAGCCGGACTACCGGATCAAGACCGCCGACATTTATCTGCGCATCGTCGATGAGAACGGAACGCAGGTCCGGATCAACGCGAAGAACGAAATCACGATCTATCCCTATAAGGCCGCTGCCGACGAACACGGCGTCTGAATCGTGAGCTGATTTAGCGCGATCTGAACTCTTGGCAGGTTCGGTGAGGGGGCGCGTCATGACGCGCCCCCGTGCTCTGCCTCGAAATGCATCGCGGCGACACGGTCGCAGCGGTCGAAGTCAAGGCCCGCCGCCGCGCACAGATGACGGATATCGGTGAGCAGATCCGTAACGGCATCTTCGCCGTAGGCGGGAGCTTCGCCGCGAACCCAGGCGGCGCGCGCAAGTGCGGCGCGGGCGGATTCAATATGAACATGTTTGCACATCACGATGTCCTCCGGAGGAGAAAGAAGGGCGCTCACGCGCCCTTCTCCTGATCCTCGGAAGGGGTGCGAAGGACGATGCGTCCACCGTTCACCGGAACCAGGTCGAGCTGCAAGGTGAGGCCCTTGCCGTCCTCGTGATCCCAGGCTGCGCCGATGCGGGTCCAGAAGGATTTATCCTCGCCCTTTTCGGTCACCGCGTAGGCGATGAAGCTGGGAGCTTTCGTTTCGCGTCTCGCTTCCTTGCGGCTGTAGTTTGCGTTGCGTGCCATGATCTGTCTCCTTTGTTTGGGTTGGCTCGAACGCCATCAAGGAGACCGGGTGAGAAAAGCCTTCATGCACCCGCCGGGGAAACGGGCAACACGGGAGCGCCCCGCGAATGGATCGGGCCGCCCGTTGCATGATGGCTGCACCCGGTCATGGTGGCGTTCAGGATGAGTCAATTCCGGACAAAAAGGAGAAAGCGGCGCGCAGCATCGGCAAACGTGCCGTAAATAAGGCTGCGAAGGAAAATCCGCGCGGACTGAAAACGAGTCCGTACCGACGCAACGAGGAAAATCCGGCAGTGCGGCCCCGCAGGCCAGACGGTCACAAGGGCAGAAAAGCGGATCGTGGTCTATCGCGACTGGTCGGTGAGAGCGAAGCAATCCGCTCCGGCATCACCCGAGGCATCATTGCTCGCAGCAATAACGACCCAGGCATCTCCGGGCGGGCGCGAACGCCGCCTCTAGCGCCTGACACACCTCACCCTGAAGGCAGTAAGCTTATTAGCGTAGCCCTGGGTACCATTGGGGAAGTACTGGGGCCACGCGGAGTTAGTATCGTACTCCGTAGAAGACCAGTAGTAGGAGGCGTTCTGGAGATTAGTTATGTTACCTGCTGCTTCGATTGTACCCTGCACCGACCATAGATAATACAGTTCCACACGGCTAGGCAGATACCAGTCGCTATGCCCCCCTGTGGTCAAGTCTTTGCAGAGTTTAAACGCCGGAAAGGTCGTGCTGTTCGCCACCTGATTGGTGTTGGCCCGTCCGTCATAGGTTGAATCCGTGGCTATGTCGTTCGTGCCGGTCGATGTTTTCCACTGGCTTGTCGTGCCCTGATCTGTTGTTGGGATGAACAAATGTTCCTGCGTAATCGGGTGATACCCCGCGAACACCGTCCCGTCCGCGCACAGATCGCCGATAGTCGCGCAGCCGGAAGGCCCCACAAGGCCGGACGACTCAAAAGGGAGTGAGGCAGACCTCCATCGCTGCGAGGTATCATCGTAAATCAGGGAGACGCTCTGATCCGCGCCGATGGTGAAATCGGCCCCGATGGCGAAGCGATTGGCTGCGGCAGACGAGGCATTCTGATTGGACAGCACGATCGGATTGGAGCCGACATTGAGAAGAGTCAGCACCCGCCCATCCGCGCCGTCCACGATTCCGGTGATCGAGTGCGACGCGTCGCTGGTCAGGCGAAGCACCGATGTCTTGATATCATATTCGGCCGGATCATAGTCGTTCTGGTCTGCCGCGATCTGCGCGGGTGAAATGTCTCCTGAAAGCGCGAAACTGCCGCCAACATCGAGCGTCGTACCGGGCAGCTCGCCGTTGGCGTGCGTCCCGATCCCGATCCTGCCGTTTGGGAGTATTTGAAAGGCAGCAGGGTCCCAGCCCGCGCCGTCGACAAAACCAATACCGAACGTATTAGGGCCACCTATCGCGCCGAAGGCGGTGCTGCCGTCGCCGTTAGCCCAGATTTGCCATCCCGCCGAGGTGGCGTCGCCCAACGTGTCGCTTCCGTTGCTTTTGGTCAACAGGTTCAGGACAGCCTGCTGGTCTCCCGTTCCGGGCGTCGCAATAGTGAGGCCCGTTTCCGCCGGATCTGTAGAATAAATGTGCAGCCTCTCCTTCGGCACGCCTATTGTGCCGATGCCGAGATCGCCCGCGGCTGAAAGATACATTTTCGAACTGTAGCTGGTGTTCCGCGTATTGAAGTAGAGGCCAGAATTATTCCCGGTGCCATCTTCCCACATTGCGCCGACGCTTCCGAGCTTTATGGAGGATGGACCTTGATAGACAATTCCCACCCCCGTACCCGCTGACGCGGGACTCGAATTGATGAGAGTGGCGATCTCGGAGACGCCGCCTCCTGAATCCGCTACAGAGATGCGTGTGCCTGAAACAGGAGATGTGCCGATGCCGACGTTTCCGTTCGCGTCGATTCGCGCGCGCTCGGTACCGCCTGTCACAAAGCCCAGCACATTCGCATTGTCGCCCGGGCTATAAAGTCCTGTATCCGGATCAAAGTAGAACCTGTAGCCTGGAGTACCGACCGAACCGTTGCTGCCGAGCATCCCACCAAAGGCTGTCAGGGACGTATTGACGACCGCGTCGCCGTTGACCGTCAGCAGTGCGGTTGCTGGCGTGATTCCAATCCCGATTTTACCGCTTGCATCCACGGCAATACCCTCATTGCCGCCGTCGCCCGAAAGATAATTCGAGCCGAGAACGATGTTCTGTGTCGCCGTATGATTGCCGAGGTTGTCGCCGCTGCCGGTGGCCGTGCCGTTCGCGATCTGCCGCCAGCGCAAGGCCGTCGAGTCATACATCAGCATCGCCGATTGCTTCGCCGCGAGCGCGAGATCGCCGGTGAGCGCGAAGCGGTTTGCCGCCGTGCCGGTCGCGCCGTCGTCGTTTTTCAGCACGATGGGGAAGCTGCCGATATTCATGACGGTGACGACGCGCCCGTCCGCGCCTCCTGCGAGACTCGTGATGTTGCGAGAGGCATTGCTGTTCACCCGCAGCACCGAAGCCGTCGAAAGACCTGCCGGGTTGTAGTTGTTCTGGTTCGCCGTTATTTGCGCGGGGCTGATGTCGCCGGAGAGCGCAAGAGTGCCGGCAACGCCGGTCGCGCCTGTCACGCCGAGAGCGCTGTTTACCGTGAGCGCGCCGGTCGTGAGCGTGTCCGTAGCCTTATTGTAGATGAGTCCGCCATCTCCGCCCAGTGCAGTCCCGCCATCGTTGAATTGCACCTGCGTGTCTGAGCCCGCAGCGTTGGCGCTGCTTCCCGGGCCGCCATTTGATCCGGCAGGGATAAAGCAGCGATAGGCGTGGTCGGTTCTTGTGTATGGGTAAGAGGACGGTATCCCGCCAGCGGTCGGTTCGATCCCGCCGCAAGATTCATTGTCAGCGCTGTTCCAGGAAGGCGAACCTACCCATTCGAGATTGGCATGAATCGTGAACCCGCCGATCGATGCCTGAGCCGCTTTGTATTCATTGTAAGTCGGCAACCGGCCGCCATAACTGTTCCAGCAGCTTGTCGCTGCGTCCCGGCAATTTAACCCGGATGCCGCCACAACGCTGTCTTTCATGCAACCGAGGGTCTGTCCCTGGCTTTGAAGCTTTGTGAAGCCAGAGGGGCAGCTGAATGTGCTCGTTGCCGTGCCGTTGCTGGCGGCGCGCCAGCGAGAAGCGGTACTGTCGTATGTAAGAATAACCGCCTGGTTTGGCGTTAAAGCAAGATCGCCTGCCAGCGCAAAGCGGTTCGCTGCCGTGCCGGTAGCGCCATCGTCGTTCTTGAGAATAATCGAATTACTGCCGATATTCATCAGCGTGACGATGCGCCCGTCCACTCCGCCCGCAAGGCTTGTGACGTTACGCGAAGCGTCGCTGCTCATCCGCAGCACCGAAGCGGTCGAAAGACCCGCCGGGTTGTAATCGTTCTGGTTCGCCGTGATCTGCGCGGGGGAGATGTCGCCCGACAGGCTGAGGGCATATGGCAGGACGCTGTTCGCCGCCGCGTCGAAATCGAGCACGCTGTTCCAGACGCTGCCGGAGCAGACCATAAGGTGCCCAACCCCGGAAAGCTCCGGGCCGCCGGAAACCGTGTAATTCCCCACGCCCGTGCAGGCGGACCCGGGGGTCGGTTCAGCAGCGAAGGCAGGCGCAGCGGCAAGAGCGACAAGCCCGCTCAGTGTGAGAAGACGAATCCGCAGACGGTTACTGCGGCGCACGGCTGCCTCCCGCGCGTTCATCGAAATACTGAACACCGGTATCGGAGATGGAGCCGCCATACTCGATCTCGTTGCGAACATGCAGTCCGGCAGCGTCGAAGCGCGCGACCTCGCGACCTCCCGCCATGACGCGGACTATGCCGCGCGGCCCGTCGGCAATGATCGCCGTCCGATTTTCGTCAGCAGCCGCCGTCAGGATTCGCGTGGCTGCATCCGCAAGAATTGCAAAGGAAATTAGAAATAATAAAACTGCAATTGATCGCACTAAACCCTTCCTTTTCGTTCAGTCTATAGTAATCTGATTTTATTTTCAGTTAAAGCAGGATTATCCTTTTGTATTTACTTGTTTATACTATGAAAATTACTTGGCTCTAACTTACACCGGCTTCCCGCCCAATCCTCTCCGAAAAGGAACCATAACGCGCAGCGCCAGCAGCTGCGGAACGCTCGTATTTCTGCGTAAGGATGAGTAGCCGCCATGACAGAAAACATCGGCTACGCGCGCGTTTCCACCGAAGAACAAAATCTCGATCTGCAACTGACCGCTCTGCGTGAAGCGGGCTGCAAAAGGATATTCCGGGACAAGGCGTCGGGCGCTACCGCCCGCCGCAAGGGTCTTACCGAGGCCATCGCATCATGCGGCGCGGGCGACGTGCTGGTCGTGTGGAAGCTCGACCGCCTCGGGCGCAGCCTCCTTGATCTCATCGGACTCATCGAAGGTTTGAACGGTCGCGGCGTGGGACTCCGGGTTCTTGCCGGTCACGGCGCGATGATCGACACGACCCGCCCCGAAGGCCGCATGATCTTCAGCATGCTCGCAGTGCTGGCGGAGTTCGAGCGCGAGCTGATCCGCGAGCGTACGATTGCAGGAATGCGCGCCGCCAGAGCGCGCGGCGCGGCAATCGGCAGACCACGCAAGCTTTCAGCAACCCAGATTCGCCGCGCGAAAACCCTGATCGAGTCAGGCAGGCAGACACGCGCGCGTGTCGCCGCGCGGCTCGGCGTTCATGTCGGGACATTGCGCCGGGCGATTACCGGAGCGGATTAGTATTCAAGGTCGTATCGGCTTCGCCGCAGACCGAGCTGTTCCTGCTCGCGCATCCTGACCAGCATTCGGCCAAGCCGCTGCGTTCACAGGCGCATAGACCTCCTTTCATTGGAAAGGAGCACAATCATGAATGTCTACCGGCCGGCGGAAGCCATTCGACAATATCGGGTGCTGATCGACGACGTTGACGATTCAACGGCGGGGGAGCGCGCGGAAGTTGCCGCACATCGGGAGGAGTACGGCGACGAATACATGCCAGCACGCAGGCATGGCCCGGAGAACGCGGCTTTGCTGCTGCGCTTCATGCACGAAGTTCACGGGATTCCGCTTTCGCAGGCGAGCCAAAGCGTGGTTGAGTTGCTCAAGGAATTGGACGTCCTGCGCTTCAACGGACGTGATCCGGTTGTTGTAGCCACGGGCCTTCTACGGGCGACCGGCAACGTCATCATAGCAGCGGCGACCGCCAGCCTTTACGCGGAAGCGGCCAAAGGCTCGGCATCCGAGCAATCCTGGCAGGATGTAGTCGATGCGCTTTGGCACGCCGATCTCGTCGAGGACGACACCGAGCAAGCGAAGGGGAGGACGCTGCACTGAGCGCGTGCGTCGGGCCAAATATCTCACAAAGAATCGTGCCACTGAAGTGTGGAGATCACACGGCCAGCGTCAGAACACTGGCCGTGTGATAATGTATCTTATGGAAAATCAAGCCGCATCTGAGCGTCAGATCAAATGTTTAGTTGCGCGTCACCGGATCGTATTATGCCCAATGACGCGCAATCTCGGCCAGCCGCTACGTATGACTCAGCACATCGTCGAGCTTGGTCGCTTTCACGTAGCGCGCCGGATTCTTGTCAACCGCCAGCGCCTTGAAGTGCGCTTCACCGCAGGCGATCTTGGCGGCCTCATGGTCACGCAGATCGTCGGTGAATAAGCTGCCCTTCGTCTCGACGACGAAATACAGATGCTCCTGGCCGTCGATCTGCACCAGAACGGCCCAGTCCGGATTGTAAGTGCCGAGCGGCGTCGGAACTTTGAACCAGCCGGGAAGCTTGGCGTAGACCTTCACGGCGTCATTCTTTTCCATTTGCTCTGCGAAAGTTCGCTCCACGCCGCCGGAATCGTAGACGACATGCTCGAACACGGATTTCTGTGTATCCTTGAGCATGTTCTTGAGGTAGCCGACCAGTTCCTCCTGCTCGAAAAGCTCTTGGGCATAGAACTGCTCGTCGCCGATGCGCTGATACTTGATGCCGTCAACAATCGCGAGGCGTTTGGTGCGGCTAATAATCTCCGCCGCCAGATCAATGAAAGCCGAGGGATTGCGTTTGAAATCCGCGAGCCGCCCGCTATCCGTCAGGATGGTGACCAGGCTGCGGCGCGTGAGCTGAGTGCGATCCTGAAGCTCCGTCAGCACGTCGGGCAGGACAATATCGCCTTCCTCGATGGTCACGGGGCCGGAGGTAGACGTTTCCGTGGCAAGGACGCCGCCTTGCCCGATGGCAAGGTCGGCCTTGCGGATCGTCACCCGCGCCTTTGGAATCGGCGGGCCGCCAGCAATGGCTTTGGCGCAATCCTCGATGAGCTTGTCGTTGTCGAAATGAACGCGATAGGTCGTCCTGTGCTTGATCCGCTCCCATAGCGCCTGAAACTCGGCGCTGTGCAGGACGGCCTGGCGGGTTTTCACCGTCACGCGATCGTCGGCGTTTTTGATGTCCAGTTTGCCGGCGATCTTGCGCAGGACTTCCTTCACCTGCGGCAGGTGGGCTGCGTGCGCTGCCGGCAACGCGAGCGTGCCGTCCTTGATGGCCGTGCGCAGCTTGTCCTGGACCTTGCCTTTCGTGTCGATGAACCCTTCGCCTTGCAGCCAGTCATAGATGGCGGCTGACTCATCGAAGCCGAGCATGGCGGCGGAGCCATCCTCGTTCTGGACGGGAATGGCGGCGAACTGATGTTTTTCGACGATACCGAAACGGATGCCGGTATCCCGCTCGATTTCCTTTTGCAGGTTGTCGGCGAACGCCTCGTAGCTTTCGGTGGCGATCACCGTCAGCGTGTTGACATCGAAACCACGCAACCGCTCGCCCTTCTGGTTGACGCACAGACGCAGGCCGCGACCGATGGTCTGGCGGCGCTCGCGCTCTGTGCCCATCTCGCGCAAGGCGCAAATCTGGAAGACATTGGGATTGTCCCAACCCTCCTTGAGGGCGGAGTGCGAAAAAACGAACTTGAGCTTCGTGTCGAAACTCAATAATTTCTCTTTCTCCCTCATGATGAGGTTATAGGCGCGCTCGGCATTGTCGCGATTAACCTGATTGTTCTCGGCGGTGTCGGTCCAGCGCTTGTTCTTGTCGATGGAAAAATAGCCGTCATGCACCTCCACGGCGTCGGAAGTTACGTCTACTTCCTTGAACAGGCTCGAAAACTCGGGGAGCTTGGCGGCGCGGCGATATTCTTCCTCGAAGATTGTCGCGTACTTCCCCTTCACCGGATTCCCGTCCGCGTCATAGGAGCGATAGTGTTCCACGGCGTCGATGAAGAACAGGCTCAATATCTTGATGCCGAGAGGCGCGAGGCGCTTTTCCTTTTCCAGGTGCTCGTGGATGGTGCGACGGATCATCAGCCGCTTGATGGCGTCAGCATCCACGTCGCCGATGGCCTTGCCGACCGGCAGAAATTCTTCGGAGCCGGCCAGCTTTACTTCCAGCAAGGAGTCATTGCCGGCAACGCGGATTTCGCCGATCCGGCTATCCTTGTAGACGGCGCGGCCGGTCAGGTCTTCGAGGTCGTCGCCGTCCTGGACGACGACTTCCTTGCGCTGAACATGCGCGCCCTGCTGCACGTCGATTTCGACGCGGGCAGTGATCGCACCGCCCCGGTTGTTGGCGGAAAGAAAGCGCAGATACGCCTTGTTGTGCCCGCCTTCAACTTCGAGCGAGGCCACCTCGATCTGCTTGACCAGCTTGCGGTCATAAGCGTCCACGGCGTCGAGCCGGTAAACCATCTGGTGCTTGTCCACATGGGTTGCCGAATAACGCAGCGTGCAGAGCGGATTCATGGCGTCGAGCGCCTGTTTGCCTCTTCCCTCAAGGCCACCGTCCACGCTCTGCGGCTCGTCCACGATGATGACGGGGCGTGTCGCCCGGATCAGGTCGATCGGCGCTTCGCCGCCGGTCTTCTCGCTGTCCTTATAGAGGTTGTTCACGTCTTTCTTATTGATCGCGCCGACGGTCACGACCATGATCTGGATGGTCGGGCTGGTGGCGAAATTGCGGACCTGACCGAGCTTGCCGGAATCGTAGAGAAAATAATCGAAGGGCTGGCCGGAATAGAGGCCCTTGAAATGGTCCTCGGTGATCTGGAGCGTCTTGTAGACGCCTTCCTTGATCGCGACGGACGGCACGACGACCACGAATTTCGTGAAGCCGAAGCGCTTGTTCAGCTCGAAGACGGTGCGAATATAAACGTAGGTCTTGCCCGGTGCCCGTCTCCATTTCGACGGTGAAGTCGCCGGAGGCAAGATTCCCGGACGGCGGCAGGCCATTGCGAAGCTGAATGTCTTTCAGGTTGGTGATGATCTCATCATCAAGCAGCGTCAGGCGGTTGCCGATGCCGCGCTCATTTTCGACGAGTCCAAGCTCCCCTTGCACGCCACCGTCGGGACGACGGGTGACGGTGAACTCGGTACGATTGATTTCCTGTCCGCGAAACAAATCGCAGACGGCTTCAATCGCGGTGTGCTGGTAATCGAGGTCGGGTTCGAAATGCAGTTTCATGTCCGGCCCCTCAGAGACTACGCACGTCGAGAATGCCGTTCTGATTCAGAATGGCGGCCATGTTGGTCTTGGCCACGTCGTCGGCAAAGCCGGAATCCTTGAACACGACACGGGTATCGACGGCCGGGGCGAGTGCCTTGCGCCACGCGACAATGCCGTTGGCAAGCGCCTCCACCACGTCCTTGGTCAGTCCGTCAGCGAGGCAGACGATCAGCGCGCCGCCGCCGATGGAATGGACGGCTTTCCCGGCGATCTGCTTCTTCTCGATTGGGACGCAGAGGTCGAGACCAAGCTTGAGCAATAGCTCATGGAGAACGTCTTGTTCGGAGCGACCTTGTGCGAGGTGTTCTGCGTTGGCAAGGAGCGTACCTTCAATGTCGGACGGCTCCGGTTCCCACGCGCGGATATTTGACTGCGCGAGCTTAAAGACCCTGAAACCAAGATCGGCATTATTTCCCGGATATTCCTCTTTCAATTTGTTTGCCGAGCGACGAATCCGTTCCTTGCAAATATCGGCGATCGTTTCGTGTCCATTTTCAAAAGCGATTTTATTTTGCGGTTTCGCAACCTTCTCCCCATCCTTGTACTCATATGTCGGTTCTGGAAGCTGCACCGATATCCATCTTCTAGACAAACCATCTTGAGCCGATTGGAGCATCACAGCGTGGGCGGTGGTTCCCGATCCGGCAAAAAAGTCCATCACAAGATCATCTTCGTTTGTGCCAAGAAATACGCAACGCCGGATGAGTTCTATTGGCTTCGGAAAATCGAGAACCCCGCTCATCCCTAATTTTCCGGCCTCAACCGTTCCCTGCTCACTTATAACAGCAGTATCGCTCCAAATACTTTTGGCTTTGGTCGTGCTCTTGCGGGACTTCTCGTAAATGTTCCATTCGCCGTCTCGTCTCTGTTTGGCAAAAACAGTGATCGGAGTAGCATCTATGCCATCAGTTTGAACTTTCTTTGAACTCCATCTCCAGCAACTGTCCGCGCCCTCGCTGTTCTTTGGCAATGCCTCCCGACAGTATTCGTCGCTTTTCGTCAAGCTAATGCTTGCAAGCCCATTAGCCCCGACAGAGTTAGGATTCACGTAGATTGGAAAATACAGATTTGGCCGGTTGTGGCGTCCGAATTTTGGATTTCGATTCCGTAGTTCCCAAAGATCGTATCCGCCATGTTCGTCAGCATAAGGGAGGGCATCGCCATCCTTATCGAGTTCGCCGAGAGCGCCGTTCTCTGTTTTGTAATAGACAAGGATATATTCATGACACTTCGCTATCTCTTTGTATGTTTGTCCACGCTTGTTAGATTGGACAATTATCGCCGTGAGAAAATTATCTTCACCAAATATTTCATCACATATCTCTTTAAGATTGGCCTTTTCGTTATCATCGATGGAAATGAATATCGCCCCGTCGTCAGCGAGCATTGTCCTCGCAAGCTTTAAGCGAGGATATATCATATTCAGCCAGTTCGTATGAAACCTGCCGTCATTTTCAGTGTTGCTCGTAGTCTTAAGGCCATCCTCCCCTTTTTGACCTGTGTATTTTAAGTAGGTGTCCAGGTTGTCCTGAAAGCGGTCGGGGTAAATAAATTCCTTCCCGGTATTGTATGGCGGGTCGATGTAGATGAGCTTCACCTTGCCGGCGTAGCTCTTTTGTAGAAGCTTCAGGACTTCGAGGTTGTCGCCCTCTATCACTAAGTTCTGCGTCGTATCCCAATCGACACTTTCGTCGGGACACGGTAACAGCGTGCCGGTGGACGGCGTCAGCGCGATCTGCCGTGCCTTGCGCTTGCCGTGCCAGTTCAGTCCGTATTTCTCGTCGCGCTCGTCAACCGCGCCGCCGAGCAATTGCTTCAGCACCTCGAAATCAATCTTCCCTTCCTCGAACGCTTCCGGAAACAGCGAGCGCAGGGCATCGATATTCTCGGCGACCACATCGGCGCTTTGGGTTTCCGGGTCGTTCAGGTTGAGCTTTTCGATTCCGTGCATCTTGTCGTCTCTTTCGTTCAAAGGCTTTTCTTGTAGGAAGCGAGGTCAGCTTCGAGGCGCTGAATCGCCATGTTCATATCCACCCGGCGGTTGAGCTGCTTTTCGCGCCTCGCCTTGCCGCGCAGGGTTTCGATTTCCTTCGCAAGGCGCGTATGTGCGTCGAGCGCTTCGCGGCGTTGGTCAATGGTGACACTATCGTCGCTCGCCACGAACGCGCCGGTCAACCGGGCGGCGTTCAACGCCTCAATGCGGGCAAGCCAGCCGGCATAAAGGGCATACAGGTCCGAGCGAGGCTGCTGCGCCAACGGCACGCTTTGCAGGAACGCAAGCTGTGCGCCATCGCCCGCGCCCGGCTGCAAGCCGGTTGCGGCGACGATACGGTCGATCACGGTGCGGCCAGCCTCATTCTGGGCCTTGCGCTTATGCGCCGCCGATACCGCCACGCCGCTTGCGTCGCTGGTGATAAGCAGAACCGGATAGGGGATCGCGCGGTGGATCAGCTCGATCAGCCGTCCGGCCTTTGCCGCTGGCCGGAAGGCGCAGCCTATGACAGCGATTTCCAGATATTCCCGCGTGTCGTCCGAAAACGCCGGCACGCCGATGGTCGCCGGCTTGCAGGCGGCGAACCATTGCAACTCGTCGATCCCCTCCTGAATGGCCCGCTTGTCTGCGGGTGTCGGCGCGCCCTGTTCGACCAGCATCTTCTTCGGCACGCGGGCATCGACCCGCGCGCCGGGCGGCAGGGCAAGCGCATCGACAACGGCGCGAATGTTCCCGTCAGCCGTCATGCCGTCCCCGCTTCGGGCAGGATGACGAGGAAGGCCACAACCTCGAAATCGTTGATCCCTGCGAACTCGCCCTTCAGCGCGTGGGTGCCGCCCGGCGAAAACAGGCTGGCGACGGCGCGTTCCTCGCTCTTGCCAGCAATCGAGGCGACCGCACGCGACAAGAGCTTCTGATACGGCTCCATGTCGCGGCCGAACCGGGTCGCCTTGTCGAAACGCCCGCAGGCTTGCGTGTCGGGAAGATCGCGTCCGATGCTGAGTTTCTTCAGCCGGTCGAGCACCTGCTTGGCCTGGGTGTAGGGCAAGAGCACGTCGCCCCCGTCGCCGACATGGATGACGAAATGCGGGCTGAGTGGGTAGCCCGGTTCGGCCGCGCGGTCCGCCGCCTCGCCGACAGCCTTGAGGCAGAAGATTGCTCCCGGCGGGATAGCATTTTCGTTGTTGCCGGAACTGTCCTCGGGCATCGAAACGACGGCATAGGTGCCGAGCGGCAAGGTTTCGAGACGGTCGCGATTTTCCCGCAGATAACCGGACAGGTCGATCCGAAAATCGTTGAGTGTCAAATCGGCGATGGAAACGCCGCTCGACAGATCCTCTAGGTCGATGACGGCATCCTGCATTTTCTGCAACTGGGCGCGGCGGTATTCCAGATCGTTCATCTGGTTGCCGGCCTGGAACTCGATGACGTTTTCCTCCCCTGTGGCGGAAACGTCGAGCAGCACCATGCGCCCGCTGACACGGGATTCGAGGTCGAGATACTCGTCCAGCTCCATGTTGGGCCAGAAATTCACGAGCTGGATGCGCTCGTTGATCGAGCCGATACGGTCGATACGGCCGAAGCGCTGGATGATGCGAACCGGATTCCAGTGGATGTCGTAATTGATGAGAAAGTCGCAATCCTGAAGGTTCTGGCCTTCGGAAATGCAGTCGGTAGCAATTAAAAGGTCGATCTCCCCTTCTCCCGCCAGTTCCGCCGGCCGCTCCTTGGAGCGCGGCGAAAACGCGCTCAGGATCGAACTCATGTCGGAGCGCAAGCCTGTGAGGGTCGTCTTGTTCGCCCCGGTGCCGGTGACGACGGCGGCGTTGATGCCGAGGCTCGATCGCGCCCATGGCGCAAGCTCGCGATAAAGATAGTCGGCGGTATCGGCGAACGCTGTGAACAGGAGAATCTTGCGGTTATCGTCATTGATCGGGGTATGAACCTTCCGGGCGATCAATTCTTTCAGCGCGGCAAGTTTGGCATCCCGATCGGCGGTCACGGCGCGAGCCGCCGAGAGCAGCGTCGCCAGCCGGTTGCGATCCTCGATCAGGTCTTGCCGCCAGCGAACGCGGTCAACATCCTGCAACAGCACCTTGACCTTGCGGCCGACAAGCAGCGCCTCGAACGCCGAGTCGTCGACGTCCACATCGTCGATGGACAATTCATCGACGGCTTCGTCGTGGGAGTCGATCTTGGCGAGGAGCGCGTTCACATCGTCAAGCTGGCGCTTGATGGTGAGAGCAAAGGAGGCGACCGAGCTTTCCATGCGCTTCAAGAGGTTGACGCGCATCAGATGGATCAGGCTTTCCTCGCGGTCCACCTGCCGGAAAGTGCTCTCGCCGCCGCGAATCTTGGTGCTGTATTTCGCGTCGTAGGCCGCCTGCTTGTGCGGCAGCACATAGCGCAGCGGCGCATATGCGCCGAGCGTCAGCCGTCTGATTTCGTTGTTGATCTCGCGGATCGGGCGGAACTCGCCGGCAAGGTCCACGTCGGCCTTGATGTTGATCGGCCGCAGCCGCTCGGGAAACTGCCCGGTTTCGGCGGTGCCGTAATAACGCTGCACATGCTTGCGCGACCGGGCGATGGTCAGCATGTCGAGCAACTTGAAGTAATCGAAGCCGAGCATATCCATGAGGCGCGACGGCCGGCGCTCATCTGCTGGCAGGTCGAGCCAACGGTTGAACTGCCCCTGCGCCTTGCGGATCGTCGCCTCAATGCTGGAAATACCGTGATCGATGAGCGCGATGTCACTGCCTTCCGTCATGAAGGCGATCTGGTTTTTGAGGTCGGCAAGCCGGTTGTTGACCGGCGTCGCGGAGAGCATCAGCACCTTGGTCTTCACGCCTGCCTTGATGATCCGCTTCATCAGGTGGTCGTAGCGAGTATCGCGATCGCGGTGCGTCGCCTTGTTGCGGAAATTATGCGACTCGTCGATCACGACGAGGTCATAGTTTCCCCAGTTGACATGCGTTAGGTCGATGTCGCCCGACAAGCCGCCGTCACGCGACAGGTCGGTGTGATTGAGAACGTCGTAGTTGAAGCGGTCGCTAGCAAGGATGTTGCGGTTATCGTTGGCCTTGTAGAGGGTCCAGTTGTCGCGCAGCCGCTTGGGACACAGGACCAGGACGCGATCGTTGCGAAGCTCATAGTATTTGATGACGGCCAAAGCCTCGAAGGTTTTGCCGAGACCGACGCTGTCGGCGATGATGCAGCCGCCAATGCGCTCCAGCTTGTCGATCGCGCCGACGACGCCGTCGCGCTGGAATTTGAACAGCTTCTTCCACACGGTCGTATTGCGGATGCCGGTAGCGGATTTGACGATGCGCTCCTCGTCCAATTCATCGCCCAAATCCTTGAACAGTTCGAACAGGAACTTGAAATAGAGCAAGGACGGCGCGCGCTGCGAGGCGGTTTCCGCGAGCAGCGTCGCAAGCTGGTCTTTTCCCGCGTGTTGTTTCAGGGATTCCCATGTTGATTGGAACCATGCGGCAAAAGCAGCGGCTTCTTCTTGTGTATCGCTCGCCTGCATCAGTCCAAGCTGGCTGCCAGGGGTGATGCCGAGCCCTTCCGTTGTGAAAGAGCAGGTGCCAAGAACAGCATGGCGCTGCGTTTCGCCTTTCATGGCGATCAGCGATTGCGGCGGGGATGCAACCGTATGACGGACTTCCGCGCTGCCCTTTATCCAGTCATGGGCGTTCCTTGCGAGCCAGCGCCCTTGAAGCTTGTTACGATAGGAAATATCGGAAGGACCGCCGAAAAACGACTGGCCGCCCATCGCGTCTTTTCCGAGCAGCAGCCGAGCGGCAGAGACCTTTTCCAACATCTCCCGCGCCTCGGCAAAGGCATGCAGGGAGAAGTCGGGCGACATCAAATCGACCGTCGCCACGCCGGAAGCAAGCCAGGCGCGCAATTGGTCAATGACGCGGTCATTACCGGCGTTGGTGAGAATCCTCATGCTCTGCGCACCCTAAGCCATGACCGCGCGGGGGCGCAGACGCGGCAAAGATTTTCGATATGGGGAAGAGTAATATGCACGTCTTCGGCCGCTTTATGGAGTGCCGACGCCGGCCGGCTCGCGGCGGACGGGGAGCTTGGCGATCTCGCGGCCGGCCTTGGCTTGAGCGAGCCGAATATCGTAGGCGCTCTGGAGGTTAAGCCAGAACTGCGCCGATGCGCCGAACCAGTGACCGAGGCGCAGCGCGGTATCGCCGGTGATGTTGCGCCGGCCCTGAATGATCTGCGTGATGCGGTTGGCCGGCACCTTGATCTGGCGCGCCAGCTCAGTCGGCGTGATGCCGATTTCCTGCAATTCGTCGGCGAGGATTTCGCCAGGATGAATGAGGGGCCGTGCCATGGGCGTGAAAACCTGCCCGCGATCGGCAACGCGCTTCTTGGACTTAATCAGGTTCATGGAAATTCGGTGGGTATGATGCGGTTTCTCTCGGCGCATGGATTAGCGCGGAGACCAGAGCGAACTCTCCCTCAAGGACATCGTACTCGGCCCGGAATTGCGGGTCTGTCATCCATTCCTTGGCGACTTCTTCGACCGGGATGAACTTGTGCTTGCCGTTCATAAGCGCTCCTAACCTCTGACTTCTTACAATCCCGGCCGCTTCGCGTCGCCCGGCCCACCCTTGAACGGCGCGACCTTGATTTCCTTCTCGCGCTTACGTGCCTGGGCTATGTCGTAGCTGTTCTGCATGCGCATGAGCGTATCCATCGAAACGCCGAAAGCCTTCTCAATGCGCAGCGCCATTTCCGGCGAAAGATGCGCGCGCTCGTTCAGGAGGGCGGAGAGAGCCGGCCGTGTGACACCAAGAGCCTGCGCGGCATCCGTCACCGACAGCTCCAACGGCTCGATGATCTCGCTCTTGACGAACCCGCCGGGGTGGGCGGGATTTTTCATCCTCAGTCCTTGGGTCATAGCCACCTCCTAGTGGTAATCCTCGTAATCGAGATCGATGATCTCGATTTCCATCTGGTCGATGCGGAATGTGATGCGCCAGTTCTTGGTGACGAAAAGGCTCCATGTGCCCTTGCGCTCCCCGGTCAGCTGATGCGCCTTCCAGCTTGGGACGGATCGCAGCTCGTTTTCCCGTTCCATGTCTTGCAGGAACGAGATGATGCGCCGGAGCTTCGGCACGACAGCCGCCTGCAATCCGGTCGCATCGTCATCATCGATGAAACGTCGCAGTCCCTTATGGACCACATTCCTGATCTTCATCAGTCATGCTGACAGAAGTTTCGTATCGTGTCAAGTAACGCTTTACAGAATATGAGCGATAGTTATGGAAACCGTCTTCGCTCTGAAAGGCGAGCGGCATTCGCCAGCGGCGGATGCCGAACTTTCTGTACGAGGCTCGCGATATCGAGCGGTGGCGTGGAGCGGCGTGAAGAGCCATACTGTCCCGCGCAAACGGTGCGGGGCGGACTCAAGGAGCTGGGTCTGCCGGCTTCCTTCGACCGGATAGCAGGGCAGCCTGAATCGCCGGCGATTTTTGCAGCGTGGGCGGGAACTGGCTGACGACATAGGCGCGCCGTTCCGGATTTTCGATCTCTTCGGTGCGCCGCGCCACTTCCGCAATCAACGACAACTCAGCTAAATCGTTCTCTGCTCTTTTTTCAGATAAGACTTGGGCCAATCTTTCATTATGTAAACGAAATTTCTTAAACAGCATGCGAAGTACCGATCTATTCAATGTTAAACAACATATGATTAGGGCGGTTACTTCTTTTTATTGTCAATCTCGTTTTCGCTAGGCGACGGAAGAAGTCCCGCGATCTTGGGATTGATCGCGGCACTGTTCGCAGCGATCAGCTTGCGAACGGCCTCCCGGCTTTCCCCGTCCTTGATTTTCTCGATTTGTTTGTCGATGTCGATTGCCGTCATCGCCGCGAGCTTATAGTTCTCGATTTGCCGCTTTTTCAGCTCTTCTGCCTGGATCGCATTCGCGGTGCGCAATCGCTCAAGCAGCAACTGCCGGCCCTCGCCGTAAAGCGTTCCCAATCCGTACAACGCCGCCTGTCCTGCACCTTTTACCTTCGTGACAGCAGTCACGAACCAGCTACCCGGTCCCGCTGCTTCGAGATACAGACGTTCATGCTCCTTCAACAAGCTGCTCTCGATATCAAGATTGGGATCGGCACGAACGGCCGCCGCCAGCTCCTCACCGCGACCTTCGCTTAGAAGATAAGCGATGGCATAAAGCTGGCGCAGGTTGCGCAACCGCTGTTCGACCACCGCAGCGCTGACCTCTTCTCCATCGCCAACAATCTGCAATCTGACCGGCGCAATCTCATCGGGATTGAGTGTCGAAATTACCGCAGCGGTGAAATTTTCGCCTCCACCCTCGATGCGCAGCATAAGCCGTTCGCTCAGCCCAAGCTCAAGGAAGTTATCGGAGGTAGCAAGGCTCACAATCGACGTGCCCTTAATGATTGTTATGAATTCAGCAAAGTCGATTACACGCGCGGCTCCAGTGCGCGGATCGGAAATCAGAAAGTGGGGCATGGTTACCTCAGATGTGAACAACAGCAGGGATCAGGACAAAATCCACGCCTGTATAACACTTCCGGCACGCGCGCGCCTGTCCAACTGCTTTGCCGCCGTGCCGCATAGCTGTGCCATTTCCTGCGGCAGAGATCACGGAAGTAGCTCGGCCCTCTATGCTTGCCCTGCAAGCAAATCGGCGTCCGCCATCGGACGCCGAATTTTCCCCTGGCAGGAAGTCCGCCGCCGGGCGGCCTGGAGGCGCGATATTTCCGGCCCTGACGGCGGCCGCTATGCGGCCTCCCTCTCCTCTCCCTTTTCTATAGGCTGCAACCCGATAAGATAATCCGCAGCGCGCTGCGCATGGGCGGCGGCTGAGAAGATCGCCCGCTTGTCGTCTTTGAGTGCTTTGAGCCACGAGCCAATATAGGCGGCGTGTTCCTCGCGTGGCGCGGGAGTCAGGGCAAGATCGCCGCAGACGAACGCCGCGCCAAGCTCGGCAACCAGTTCTTCCATAGCATAGCCTTCGTCGCCAAACCGCTTGCGGCCGAAATCCCGGTCTAGACGTTTGGGATGGCGAGTCCAGTGGCAAATTTCATGCGCAAGGGTTGCGTAATAGGCTTCTGCCTCGATGAACGACACGAAAGGCGGCATCTGCACGCGGTCGATGGCGAGGTTGTAGCAAGCCCTGTTACCGCCTTCGTTGATCTCCGCGCCGGTCGCGGCAAAGAATGCCTCCGCCTTCTCGATGCGTTCAACGGGGTCAATCGCTGGTTGCTGTACGGCATAAAAATGCGCTGGCAATCCGTCCACCTGCTCGGCGTTAAAGACGGTGTAGCCCTTCATAAAGGGAATCTCCCGCTCCAAATCCTCGCCAGTCGCCTCGTCCTGCTCGATTTTGGTGATGGTGTTGGCATAAACGACAAGGCTCCCCTTCTCGCCCTTCCTCACCTGTCCGCCCAATTCCTGCGCCTGCTTGTAGGTCAGCCACAGCGGCGCGGTGTAACTGTGCTCGGTCGCTGATGCCCACAGCATCAAAATATTGATACCGCGATAGGGAACGCCGTTGGCGCGCAAGGGCCGGGTGATGCGTCCTGCCACATGATCTGCGCTCCATGGTTTCAGCCATGGGCGAACGCCTTTTTCCAGTTCCGTCACGATGCTATCGGTCACCCGCTGATAAATGTCCTTTCGATCTTCACTCATTGCCTTTGTCCTTGGTTAGGGGGTTGCGCATGCAACCGGACTAGCCATCGCGGCGATGAGCGGGGGTCGGGCGGTCAGGACCGCCAGCGGGGACAGGGGTATCTCCCGCCTTGGCAGGAAGCGCAGCGGACGAAAGGCGGGGAACGCCCCGGCGGTGCCCGCAGCTTCAGCGAAGGGCTTGGTCTTGACGGCCCTGGGGCCGCAGGCCCCTTCTTTTCTCTTTTGAAATGTCGAGCGGCGCAGCGCTCGTCACGAAAAGGCGGGCGCGGCCCGCCGTTATCGAAGCGCCGGCAACGCCGGCTTCGATGTTCTCATCGCGCGAAGGATCGAAACCCTCCGGCGGAGACGGCTGCCGGCTCCGGGCAAAGCCTGAGAGCCTGATCCGCGAACAGCGGACGCGCCCATCCTTGTTGTTTGCTTCGTTTTATTCGACGACGATCGGCAATCGCTTCACGAATCCTCCCTGGCAAGCTGTTCACAACCGCCATGCCTGCCAGACCGCATGTGAATTTGCGTCAGTCTGTCCTTCCATAGCGCAAGCGAATATTCCCGTATCCCCAACCTTCCTTCGTGCAGGCCGGGCGATGCCCCTCGGGCTTTTCGCATGCGCCTCGTCCATCCCGTCGCTTCGGCATTCACAAGGCTGGCAATCAAGCCGGCCGCGAACAACGGGAGGAAACTCATGAATCGCTTACTGACCGCCTTCGAATTGCAACGTCGCACCCAAACGGAACTGAACGTCCTGTTCCGGCAGGCGTCGCAGACCCTCGCCCGCAGCCGCACCGGCACGCCGGAGCGCCGCATCGCGCTCGCAAGCCTTGAAAACATCTCGCGCGCGCTGGCGCTCTCGTTTGCAGCGGGGCCGGGCTTTTAGCCCGGCCTTTTCTGCCGCGCCGCGCGACGAACATCACGGTTTCATCCGGATGTTCGTCGATTGCCACGACCGCTTATGACAATCTGGCCGCCCATGTGGATAGAATTTTTTCTTTGTTTCCGTGTTTCCGCATGCACGTCGTAAAATCCTTGCATGATAATTTCATTTCTCAATCAAAAGGGCGGCGTCGGTAAAACCACATTGGCGGTCAACACGGCGGCCCGCCTCGCCCGTTCCGGGCACAAGGTGCTACTGATCGATGCCGATCCGCAGCAGACCGCTGCGCAATGGGCATCCTTGCGCGAAAAGACGCCGTTCGTCGTCGCCTCCCTCCCTCGCCCGAAAATGGCGCGCGATGCGATGGCGATGGCAGCGGACTACACGCATACGATTATCGACGGCCCGGCGCGCGGCCAGGATATCGCTCATTCCGTTGTGATTGCATCCGACCTCGTCGTCGTGCCGATCGAGCCGGGTGGCCCCTCGCTGTGGGCGGCGACCGAAACAATCGCGGCGGTCAACAATGGCCGCGCGCTCAAGGAAGCACTGGAAGCCGTATTTCTGGTTTCACGGAAACACGGAAATACGGTGATCGGCCGCGATGCCAAGGCGTATGCCGCCGACGCCGGGATTCAGATCCTCCGTGCGGAGATCCTGAACCGCGTCGCCTTCGCCGAGGCGCTGACGGCGGGCAAGACGATATTTGAATGGGCGGCAAGGAGCGAGGCTGCAAAGGACATAGACCGATTGGTGAAGGAGTTGTTGCGTTATGGCGAGCACGAAAACATTCGCGGACATGAAGAAACCCGTCAGGCGACCGACGGCTGAGGAAATCGCCGCCTTCGAGGAAACCGGCCGGGCGATTGCGCGGGATCGCAAGTTCGCCAAAAAGGCCGCACGGAAATCCGTGAAGGCTGAGAGCCGCACACCCGTGAATACGCAAACCCATGAACACGGAAACACGGAAATCCGTGACCGCGTGAATGCAGAAAGCAGCTTTTCTGCAAAGGCGGATTCGCGTGAACACGGAAATCCGTTTTCACAGAAACACGACAACACGGATGCACAGGTCGTCGTGGATACGGAAGTCCGTCATTCCGTGAACACAGAAACGCGGATTTCCGTGCCGATTGTGCGCTTGACCATCGATCTTCCCGAAGCGGTTCATACGCGGTTCAAGACGGCCTGCGCTATGACAAAACGCAAGATGGTGGATGAAGTTCGCGACTTTATCGAGCGTCGCGTCGCCGAGCTGGAAGGGGAAGCCGGTCGTCGTCTGTGATTTGCGGGTCGATTCGCGCTTCTACGTGCGCAATGACATGCCATCGCATGCGCCGCTCCCCGGCGAGAGCCGCGAAATTCTTAAGCTGACAGAACAGACTTGCTATAGCGCCGCACATTGCGGACAATTCATGCTGGCTCGTTTCGAGCCGCGTATTGTTCTTTTTCAATCAAAGAAGGAATTTATGACGTAACAAAAGAAAAACCCGCCGAAGCGGGTCGCATTGAATTCTAGGTATTTGCAATCTGACCATTCAAATATCTCAGAGCCGATAAAATAACGCAAGGAATTTTTGCGACGTATTCATGCGCCCTTATTTTCTGCGGGTTTTCTTCCATTGCAAGAGGAGAAAACCAATGACTATGACTAATGATCCGCAGGTCGCTTTCATTGCGGCGCATCGTGATCTTAAGAATCGAATGGCGGAGCAGGAGTCGATCGACACTCGTGTCGTCGATCTAGCCCGGCGCAAACGTTCGCTGCAAACCTGCCATCGCTATGCGATGACGGAACGCCCGCGCAAACCTGCGCCGCGCGAGACCGGCGCTTATGTGCCGGAGCTGGCGGCTCGCATTGACAACGATCCGAACCTTTCCGACGGGGCGCGCCGCTGCGCCCGCAAGCTCGCCGAACTGACCTATCGCTCGCATCGCGATGCAAGAGCGCTGCCGGTGACAGTCACATACCTCGCACGCGCGCTCGGCCGTTGCCGGCGAACCGTGCAACGCTATCTCCGTCAGCTTGAGGAGGGGGGCTATGTCGCGGTTGATGTCATTGCGTCATCCCGCTCGCGCATGTGCGTCGGCCTTGTCGTGCGGCTGCTCGCACCGCTCTTTGCCGCGCATCATCGCGGACGCTGGCCGGGAAGCCGCGCAAATCCAGGGGCGACAGCAGAGTCACTCAAGCAGAGATACAAACATCCTTTTGAGGCAACAGGCCATCGGGTAAGCGTCCAGAACTGGACGCTGCATTGCATGAACGGGGTGTTTCGCGCGCTTATGCAAACCAACCCGCTTGCCGGCCTGTCGCAGGTCCGTTCTGCGCAATAGAATTGCGTCGATTGCCGATGCCAATTCCGGCCCGTTTGCGGGGCGGTGAGTGCAGTCTTGCCTTCAGGGGGGTGTCCGGCCCGTTCGGAGCCAGAGGCCCTGCCTGGCGCGGCTGCGGCCAAAGGCGGGCTAGGGCTTATGCCGCAAGTCTCCGGGCGGCGATCCGGTGATAGCGGTGGTCCAGTTCGATGCCGAGATAATCGCAACCGGCTTGCCGGGCCGCGACCAGGGTCGAGCCGGAGCCACAGAAGGGGTCGAGCACCAACCCGCCTTCCGGGCAGAAAGCTGTAATCAGCGGCATGAGCGCCATCACCGGCTTCTGGGTCGGATGCAGCCGGTTGCCGCTATAGGGGAAGTCGATCACATCGGCTGGCGGATGCTCCGGCAGCGCCGGACGGCCCTTCGCCAGCACGTAAGCGGATTCGTGCGTGTAGCTGACGAACCGCTTTGCTGAGGCATAGCGTTTGCGAAAGACGATGTGCCCGACGATCCGGAATCCTGCGGAACGCCAGGCCGCGATGAAGCGGTCGGTCTGCGTCCAGCCATAGAAGCTGACGCAGAGGCTGTCGCGGTTCAAAACCCGATACATCTCGTGCGCGGCCGGCTCCAGCCACTCGGCGTTGTCGTCGTTCATGATTGAGCGACCGTCGCGGCATTTGTAGCGGACGAGATAGGGCGGGTCGGTCAGGATAAAATCGACGGACCGGGAAGGGATGGCCTGCATCACTTCGATGCAATCGCCGCGTTGAATGGAATTGCGAAGCTGGTTGGTTGAGAATGTCATGGCGTCCTCCTGCCTGTAGCGGTTGATGCCGCGAGAGAAGGGGGACCGGAAAAGCCGGGGGCGCACCGCAAGGGAAATGGTCAACACGGGGAGCGAAGCGAAAGGAGCGGGCCGGCCATTGCGCGCCCGGCGCGGTCGCCAAAACTCGGCAAATGAAAACCGCACGGCAGCGAGGACATGCCTTTGCAAGCCGATGACAACTGACCAGCCTCTGGCCAATACAGACGGCGATCTGGATGCGATCACGGCAGCATGGGAACTGCCCGTCGCATATCTGGCCGATCCGCGTCCCGCGAGTCGCTGGACTGCGCGGTCGTGGACGATCTTGCCGGCTTGCCGGTCACGGAGGCCGAACTCGATGTGATCGAGGCATTTTTGTCGGGTGCGCTACGCGACTTGCTCAAACAGGACTCGGAACGGCCGCAAACCCATGCTGAAATCGCCGCAATTCCACAAGGTCCGAGGGCAAGGCAATGAAAGCCGTCGCCGTTACTGCCAGTCAGCCAGCATCACGCGCGGCGCTCTATCTGCGCGTCTCGACCGGGCGTCAGGCCGAAAGCGACCTGTCGATTCCCGATCAGCGGCGGCAAGGTATCGCGTTCTGTAAGGCGCGCGGCTGGGAAGTTGCCGCCGAGTTTGTCGATGCGGGGTTGTCCGGCACCGATGACAAGCGCCCGGAATTGCAGCGCCTGCTCGACTTGGCCACGTCGGACGGCTCGCCGTTCGACGTGATTATCGTCCATTCCTTCAGTCGTTTCGCTCGTGATCACTTCGCACTCGAATACCATGTGCGCCGGCTGCGTAAGTCCGGCGTGCGGCTGGTGTCGATGACGCAAGACCTCGGCGACGATCCGATGAGCGTCATGGTGCGGCAGGTCTTTGCCCTGTTCGACGAATACCAATCGAAGGAAAACGCCAAGCACGTCCTGCGCGCCATGCAGGAAAACGCCCGGCAAGGATTCTGGAACGGCTCGGCCGCCCCGTTCGGCTATCAGGTCGTTGCTGCCGAACAGCGCGGCGCGAAAACCAAGAAGAAGCTCGCCATTGACCCGGTCGAAGCCGAGACCGTCCGCCTGATCTTCCGCCTGTTACGCGAAGGCGACGGCACAATAGGGCCGATGGGCGTGAAAGCCGTCGTCGTCTGGCTCAATGGCCACGGCTATCGCACAAGGCGCGGTGCGCGGTGGGGCATCGGCCCGCTGCATAAGCTTGTGACCAATCCGGTCTATAAGGGCGAAGCGCATTTCAATCGCACCGATTCCAAGACCCGGACGGCAAAGCCTGCGACCGAGCATATCATCGTGCCCGTCGATGCGATCATCGATCCGGCAATCTTCGACGCGGTGCAGGCGCAGCTCAAAGCGCGCAATCCGAAGGTCGCGCCGCCGCGCGTTGTGACCGGACCGATCCTGCTGACCGGCCTTGCCACCTGCGCGACCTGCGGCGGCGGCATGACGATCCGCACCGGAAAATCGGGCCGCTATCGCTACTATGTCTGCGCGGCGGCGGCTCAGAAGGGCAAGGATGCCTGCCCAGGCCGCTCGCTGCCGATGGAACGCCTCGACAATGTTGTAACCGACCGTATCGGCGAGCAACTGCTGACGCCGGAGCGCGTTGCCGAATTGCTGCGCGGCCTGATGAACCGTCAGACCAAGCGCGATGACGATCTTGCAGGTCGCCTCACAGCCTTGCGCGCGAAACTCACCGACGCGGAGGGCCGGCTTAACCGCCTGTATCAGGCCATCGAGAACGGCATCGCCGATCCGAACGATGCGACGCTGAAAGATCGCGTCGCAGCAATCAAAACCGAACGCGATATTGCCAAGGCCGCCTTCGACCGAGCAGTCTCCGAAATGCGCCCGGAAGCCCGGATCACCGAAGACAAGATCGCTTCCTTCGTCGCCACCATGCGCGACAACGTGCTGTCGGGCGAAACCGCCTTTCGCCGCGCCTGGCTGCGCTCGGTCATCGACAAGGTGGAGGTGGACGACACGGAAATCCGTATTCACGGTCGCAGGACCGTGCTCGAACGGCTAGTGATGGGGGGAGGGGCGGCACCGGCAGGAGTGCCCAGTTTTGTTCGTGAGTGGCGCACCAGACACGATTCGAACGCGTGACCTTTGCCTTCGGCAGGGAAAGCAGGGAGTGATCTGCTACGCAGCCAGCGCCTTTTTGGCGGCATGAGCAAGAAAGCCGGATCGGGTGAACCCCTCGCTTGCGGCATGCCGATCGATCTGTTCCAGCACGTCGGCCGGCAGCGTGACATTGATCCGGACGCTTTTGACGGCCGGCGCAGGCGCTGCGACCAGTACGGCCACACCATCGCGGTTCACCGGATCAGCCATAACCTCTTCGAGAGAGGCCGGCTCGGGGACCCCTTCCCCGTCTTCGGCCATGCCTTCCAGATGCAAGGCGAGCGCCTCGGCGGCCATATCGCGCGCCTCATCGAGCGTGGTGCCCGCAGTGACGCAACCGGGAAGATCGGGGAACGAGACGCCGTAATCGCTGTCAGCGTCCTTGTGGATCAGGGCAATGAACTGGCGCATGGTCTACCCCTCAATTTCAGCTCGGCCTGCTTCTCGATGCTCCTGAGCGTGCCGATCGGCAGGTCTTTCTTCGGATCTGGGACGGTGACGCGGCCCGGCTTGGTCGGATGCTTGAATTGAACGTGGCTGCCCTTCTGGGCTACCTGCTTCCAACCATCGGCTTTCAGCGCGGCAATGATGTCCCGCGAATCCATGTGTGTATTTATACACACTGAACACTCGGCGCAAGGCATCGCCTGTCAATTGAGGGCGTGCGGTAAGCCCGATCACTCGCGAAACCGCTTCGCGTGGTTCCTCGGTGGTTCCTTGAGATGAAAGTAGACCACTTTCGACGAACCGGCAGCGAAAATTTCGCCAAATAGTTCAGTGAGTTAGTTGGTGCCGCTTAGGTGACTCGAACACCTGACCCCATCATTACGAATGATGTGCTCTACCAACTGAGCTAAAGCGGCTTAACCCTTCGCACACGCGCCATGCTGTGGCCCTTGCGGCGCACCCGGCAACGGTCCGGCTGCGCCGAGCCTCTGATATCGGGCACCGTCTCCCTTTGCAAGAACCCGCCGCCGCGCCGCACCGCATAATCTCCGTCCGGTCGCCGTCAGCTCCCCCGGCGCGACAGCAACCCGCGCAACCCACCCGCCTGGCGGGCGACCTGAGGGTTTTCTTCAGTAAATCCATCGTTTTGGGGGTTGTCGTCGACGCCCGGATCGTCGGGAGCGCGAACGATCGCGATCACGGCGGGGATGTCGGATGCGCCGGCCTTGTCCAGGTCCGATTGCGTCCGAAAGGTCGTCGATGTCGCGGCCTCGGCCGACATGGCGGCAGTTTCGGGCGATGACGATTCGATCGCAACCGTTGCGCCGTCGCCGTCCCGAGCGGCGGACTGAGATGCTGCGGGCAGCGCTTCGAAGCGCGGCGCATCGCTCGCGATCTGGTCCGAAAACTCCGCCTCGACCAGGGCGGGCCTGCTCGAAGGCAGCGCCGCCAGCGGAGCCTGCCACTGAAACGCGTCAAGCCGGCCGGTCACTGGCGAAACCGGGCGCCAGTGGTCCGACACGTAGCCGTCCGCGGTCCAGACCGGATCGTGCAGGGCACGCACGGCACGCAGCGTCCAGGCGCGGGCGCGGCCGCTATCGCCGTGCTCGTTGTGCTCGATTTCGGCCATCAGCATCGCAACGCGTTGCGTCGGCGCCGCGATCAGCGGCTCCAGTACCTCGCGCGCGCGGGCGAATTCGCTGGCATCGATCGCCGCGCGCGCAATCGCCATCGCGCTTTCCGGATGACCGGACGCATTTTCCGCCAGCGTCTCGACGCGCGCCAGCCGCTCCCGCGCCGAATCGCCGGGCATGACATGAGCGTAGGCGTCGGCGAGATCAGGGTGCGGCTGTGCCAGCCACGCGGTCTCGATGATCCGCATCGCACGCCGCATCTGATTGCCTTCGCTCAGATACTTGCTCGCAAGCACCACCGCCGGAATCAGCGTCGGTGCATACTTCACCGCCTCCATCACCGTATTGCGCGACGCATCGCGATCCGACTTTTCAAGCTCCAGCGCCCGCGCGGTCAGCAGCACACCGCGCTGACGGCGATACAGCGCCTTGTCGATCAGACCCGCCGCGACGTTTTTGTCGAGGATGGCGAGTGCGCCGGTCCAGTCACCCCTGGCGCAGCGGAAGCCCAGCGCGGCTTGCGAGGCCCATATCGAGGACGGCGAAACCTTAAGCGCTTCCTCCGCGATCGCCACAGCGGCCTGCGGATCGTCGGCCCGCTGGGCTTCGATGAAAAGCCCGCGCAAGCCCAATAACCGCGTATCCGCCCGTTCGGCCATGGCGCGGAACGCGCGCTGCGCGCGGTCGGCATCGCCGTCGAGCTGCGCGGACTGCGCGTGCAATAGCAACGTCAGCGGCTCGTGCGACACCAGACGCCGGGCAACCCTGGCATGCGTCCGTGCAGCCGCGGCGTCGCCATGACCGATCGCAAGCAGCCCACGGGTAATCGCGTCCCGGCCGCGCCTATTCCGACGCTCCCGGCGCGCACGCCGGATGCGTCTCGGCGCTTGCCACAGACCCCGCACGATACTCCACACCAGCAGGACGGCAACGACAAGCAGGCCCAACCCAAGTGCGAAAGCCGGTAGCGTGGTCTCGACCCGCCAGACATCCCACGACATCACGATCGTGCCGGTCTGATCGGCAACCCAGGTGGCGCCCAATGCCGCGAGCGCGATTAGAACGAGGAACAGGATGATGCGGAACATCTGGAACCTATGGCGCTGGTTTGGTCAGCGCCGCCATCGCGTCGGCTGCGAACTGACGCGACGCGGCAAGAGCGGCATCGTATGCGTCGGCCTTGGCGATCCAGGGCTCGGCGGTCGTGCGGTCGGCCGGAGGAAGTGCGTTCAATTCCGCCCTCGCGGCAGCAACGTCATTTTGCCGCGCCGATGCCGTGATGCGCGCAACCACGGCGCCGGTGGAATCTGCGGGCGAAGCATCGATGCGTTCGATACGCACCAGACGTGCGGCGCCTTCCTGCAACCGGTCCACTATGGTGCTGCCGGTCGTCGCCATGACCGGCGCGGGCGCCGGCGCGAGCTTTGGCACGATCGCAAGCAGTTCGCGGCACAGCACGGTCGCGCTCGGCACCCCTGAGTCTGCGAACACCTCCAGCGGCTTCAAGGTGTCGGGATCGGCAACCAGGGCCTTCGATGCCGCCAGCAGATCGCCATAAGGCTGCCCGTGACGCACCGACACGTTCAGCAGCGTCGCGGCCACGGCCCGGCGAAGCGGCACGTCGTCGGCCGGAGCCGCGTCATGCTTGGTTGCCTCGGCGGTCAGGGTTTGCGTCGTCTGCTCGACCTGGTGCTCGACCTGGGCGAGCCGCGCGCTGATGGCCGCAAGGTCAGACGTCTGGTCGGCCTCATGCGGCACGGCCGCTCCATCCTTCAAGGCCGCAGCCAGCTTGTCGGATTGACCGCGAACCGTTGCCAGTTCGCCGCGCAAGGATACGACGGATTTTCCCAGGGCGTCGATGCGCGCCGCGACGGCCGGATCTGGCACCGGAGCGGCCGGCCTGCTAGCCTTGGACTCGACACTGGCTACCCGGTTCGAAAGAGCGCCAAATTCCGCCATACTGACTTGCGCTTGCGGCGCAGCAGAAGGCGCGGAGGAGGATGACGGCGGCCAGTCCGCCAACCACGCGCCGCCAACAACGAGCCCGGCAGCGACAGCGCCGGTAACCGCGGCGATCACGGCCGACAAGGCGCGGGACGGTGCGCGCGGAGGAGCCGGCTGCTCGCCGACGGCCTGTCGATCGTCAGCCGCTGCGCTCGCATCCCCTGAACCGGCATCATCCGCCGTCCCGGAAATTCGGTTAGCTTCGAGGTGCGACGCGTCATCGTGCCTGTCATCCGCGGCCGAGGAGGCGCGGAACGGCTCGTGCGAAGGGACGGACTGCTCGCCGACGGTCTGTCGATCGTCAGCCGCTCCGCCCGCAGCCCCGGCATGATCCGCCGCCTCGGACGTTCCAGTCGTTTCAATGTCTGTGGGAAGCGAGTGCTTTTGCGAACTCCCCCCCTGCGACGCGTCATCGTGCCTGTCGTCTGCCATCGTCACGGTTCCCCATTGCGGCGACACATCAGTATCAGATCGAGCCCCGTCTCCCTATTACCGCGATAACGGCCGTCACGCACTAGTTACCGCGATAGCGGCCGCAACGCACAATCAAGTGCTTCCAATACCGCATTTTCGGCCGGCGCGCGCGCCACAACCACATGGGGAGCGCCAGCGTCTCGCAGAATAGAGGCCACAGTGCCGGAGATGCAACATTGCGGGACCGCCAAAGCCGATATCTCGACGCCCCCGATGCGGACGGCATCCAGGAACGCCCGGGCGCTGCGGCGCGAATAGTGCAGCACCGCCGATATCCGGTGCGCGGCAAACGCATCACAGACCTCGCGCGACAGGCTCGCCACCGGCGTCATCCGGTAACACGTCGCCGTCACGACAGCCAAACCGCGCGCTCCGAGTTCTCCGGCGAGATCACATGAGCGATCGGCCGCTGCGAGATAGAGAATCCTGGCCCCCTTCGCCAGGGGTTTCGTGCGCACGCTCTTTATAATGAGCGCGCGCAAGGCCACCGCATCTCCGCCTGCCGCGACCACATCCTGAAATCCGGCCTGGCGCGCGGCCTCCGCGGTGTGCCGGCCCACCGCGAACACGGCCAGCTTCAACAGCGACTCTCTGGCCGGATGGGCGGCGAGCGCGCGCAGCGCGTTGCCGCTGGTCACGACGACCGCACCATAGCGCTCATCCGGGTCCATCTCGAAAGCGACCGCCTCGAAGCGCAACACCGGCGACAACAGAACCTCGAGCCCCCTCGCCCGCAGGACGGCGGCGGTGGCTTCATTGTCCGGTTCAGGTCGTGTGACGAGAACCGCCACGCCTCAGGCTCCGGCAAACAGCGTGAAGAATTTCTCGCCGGCGCGCTCGCGCAGTTCACGCGCCGCGTCCGCACCAAGCGCGGCGGCATCCGCGCGCGCGCCTTCGCGCGTGGTCTCGTAGGACTGCGTGCCGTCGGGAGAAATGATGAGGCCGCGGAAATGAATGCGGTCGCCGTTGACGCGACAATGACCGCCGATCGGCGTGCGACAGGAGCCGTCAAGCAGCGCCAGAAAGCTCCGCTCGGCGCTCAGTGCCACTTCCGTTTCAGAATCGCCGATCGCCTTCACGAACGCGTTGATGCGGTCGTCATCACGGCGCGATTCGATCGCGATGGCGCCCTGCCCGACCGCCGGCAGGAATTCGTCGGTCTCGAGAATGCGCGTCGCCCTGTCCTGCAAGCCGAGGCGGTTCAGGCCGGCCAGCGCCAGCAGCGTGGCGTCGGCCTCCCCCGCCACGAGCTTGCGCAAGCGCGTCTCGACATTGCCGCGGATGACGCTCACCTTCAGATCCGGGCGCAGCCGCAGCACCATGGCCTGCCGCCGCAGCGACGCGGTCCCGACGATCGAGCCTGCCGGCAGATCGTTCAATGACGCGGCGCGCGGACTGATGAAGGCGTCGCGCACGTCCTCGCGCGGCAGAAACGCCGGCAGCCAGGTGGCATCAGGCAGAAACGTCGGCACGTCCTTGGACGAATGCACCGCGAAGTCGATGCTGCCGGCCAGCAGGGCTTCCTCGATCTCCTTGGTAAAAAGTCCCTTGCCGCCGACATCGAACAGCGGCCGGTCCTGAATGGCATCGCCCGAGGTCCGGATGGTCTTGATGACGATCCGCTCGGGCGCCACCTGATGCGCCCGCGCCAGTCGGTCCCGCACCTCATTGGCCTGCGCCAGCGCCAGCGCGCTGCCCCGGGTGCCTATCGTTGCCAGAATGTCTGTCTCACCGGAGGATTGCACGCCAAGACCTCATAATGCTACGCCGTAAGGAAAGGGAAACGCTGGTTTGCCCGATAACGCAAGGGCCATATCTAGTCTAGGTACGACACGCCGATGCTGGTGCTAGGGATCGAGACCACCTGCGATGAAACCGCAGCCGCCGTGGTCGAGCGCCATGCGGACGGCAGCGCCCTGATTCTCTCCAATATCGTGCGGTCGCAGACCGGAGAACATGCCCCCTACGGCGGCGTGGTCCCGGAGATCGCGGCGCGTGCCCATGTCGATATGCTCGACGGCATCATCGCCAGCGCGATGAAGCAATCGGGCGTCGGCTTTCCCCGGCTGTCCGGGGTCGCGGCCGCCGCCGGACCGGGCCTGATCGGCGGCGTGATCGTGGGACTGACCACGGCCAAGGCGATCGCGCTGGTGCATCGGACGCCGCTGATCGCGGTCAATCATCTCGAAGCCCACGCGCTGACGCCGCGGCTGACCTCTGCGCTCGAATTTCCCTACTGCCTGTTCCTCGCCTCCGGCGGCCATACCCAGATCGTCGCGGTGCTCGGCGTCGGCAACTATGTCCGGCTCGGCACCACGGTCGACGATGCCATGGGCGAAGCCTTCGACAAGGTGGCGAAGATGCTCGGCCTGCCCTACCCCGGCGGCCCGCAGGTCGAGCGCGCCGCGGCTGACGGCGACGCCAAACGATTCAACTTTCCGCGGCCGATGCTCGGACGCCCCGACGCCAACTTTTCGCTCTCCGGCCTGAAGACGGCGGTGCGCAACGAGGCCGGTCGCATCGACCCGCTGCGGCCGCGGGACATCAACGACCTCTGCGCCGGGTTTCAGGCCGCCGTGCTGGAGGCGACCGCGGATCGGCTCGGCGTCGGCCTCGAGCTGTTTCGGGAGCGGTTCGGCACGCCGCGCGCGCTGGTCGCAGCCGGCGGCGTCGCCGCCAATCAGGCGATCCGCGGCGCGCTCGAGGGCGTCGCCGCCAGGGCACAGACCATGCTCATCATCCCGCCGCCGGCCTTGTGCACCGACAATGGCGCCATGATCGCATGGGCCGGCGCCGAACGGCTGGCGGCCGGATTGACCGACACCCTCGAGGCTCCTCCGCGCGCCCGCTGGCTGCTCGACGCCAACGCCCACGCGCCTGCGGGCTTCGCCAACACCCGCGCCGGATTTTGAAGGCGTTGTCGCGATGAAAACTCTCAACCGCGTCTCCGTGATCGGCGCCGGAGCCTGGGGCACGGCGCTGGCCGGCGTCGCCGCGCGCGCGGGACGCGAGGTGACGCTGTATGCGCGCGACGCGGCGACGGCGGCGGCGATCTCGGCGACGCGGGACAATCCGCGCCTGCCCGGCATTCCCCTCGACCGCAGCATCGTTGTGACGCATGACCTCGCCGCTGCCGGCCGCGCCGATATCATCGTGATCGCGGTCCCCGCCCAGAATTCGCGCACGGCGGTCGCAGCATTGGCCCCGCATCTTGCGGCGGGGACGCCCGTCATCGCCAGCGCCAAGGGCATCGAGCACGGCACGCGGCGCTTCATGACCGAGGTGATCGAAGAGGCCGCCCCTCAAACCGTGCCCGCGATCCTGTCCGGACCGAGTTTTGCCGACGACGTGGCGCGGGGGCTGCCGACCGCGGTGACGCTGGCGGCGAAAGACGAAGCGATGGCAGTTGCGCTGGTCCATGCGCTGGGCTCGGCCGCCTTCCGCCCCTATCACACCACCGATCTGCGCGGCGTCGAGATCGGCGGCGCCGCGAAAAACGTCCTCGCGATCGCGGCCGGAATCGTGGTCGGCAAACAACTCGGCGCCTCGGCGCAGGCCGCACTGACCACGCGCGGATTCAGCGAACTGGTGCGTCTTGGACTCGCCTGCGGCGCGCGCAGCGAGACGCTTTCCGGTCTGTCCGGCCTCGGCGATCTCATCCTCACCTGTTCGAGCCCGCAGTCGCGCAATTTCTCGCTCGGCATCGCACTCGGGCGTGGCGAAAGCGCGCCGCGCGGCAAACTCAGCGAAGGCGCGTTCACCGCGCCGGCGCTGCTCGAACTGGCGGCGGCGAATGGTGTCGAGATGCCCGTCGCAAACGCGGTCGCCGCCATTCTCGCCGGCCGATTGACGATCGATGCGGCCATCGACAATCTGCTGACACGGCCGTTCCGGGCGGAGGGATAGCGATGGCGTACTGGCTGGTGAAATCGGAGCCTTCGGCGTGGTCGTGGCAGCAGCAGGTAGCGAAGGGCGCCAAAGGCGAGGCCTGGACCGGCGTGCGCAACTTCACGGCGCGGCAGAACCTCGTCGCCATGAAAAAAGGCGACCAAGCCTTCTTCTATCATTCCAACGAGGGCAAGGAGATCGTCGGTATCGCCGAAATCATCCGCGAGGCCTATCCCGACCCCACCGACAAGACCGGCAGGTTCGTCTGCGTCGATATCAAGGCGGACAAGCCGCTGAAAACGCCGGTGACGATCGCCGCCGTCAAGGCCGACAAGCGCCTGGCCGATATGGCGCTGGTCAAATACTCCCGCCTCTCGGTGCAGCCGGTGACGCCGGCGGAATGGAAGATGGTCTGCAAGATGGGCGGACTATAAGGGGTGCCAAGTCGCCGCCGGACCTGATCCGGCAATCCACTTTTTGGAGGGTAAAAGCGACGATCCGCGACTCGAGCGCGATGACGAGGTGCAGTGGCACAACGATAGAATCGGCGGAAATGAGCCCGCATAACCTCGAATTTCGGCCGCGGTATGGTTATATGTTACCAGACGCGCAGCAGCACGGCCGTCCGACCAAAGTTCTAGAGCATGATCCCGAAAAGTGGAAACCCGGTTTTCGGATAAGATCATGCTCAATCAAAAGGGTACGGCTGGATTCTGGTTTAACGCAGTTGAATCAGAATCTAGGGCCGACGGCTTGTCGCCGTACCGCGTCGCGACGCATAATCGTCGCAACGGTGAAGACGGACCCGGCTCTGTTGCGAACGCGGGTCCTGCGGTGGAGCAATGACGATGTCCGACAAGATTTATGACGTAAGCGCGGATTGGGCCAAGCGGGCCTGGGTCGACGACGCCAAATATCACGAGATGTACGCGCGCTCGATCAAGGACCCGAACGGGTTCTGGTCCGAGGCCGCCAAGCGGGTCGACTGGATCACGCCCTTCACCAAGGTCGAGAACACCTCGTTCGAACTCGGCAAGGTGTCGATCAAATGGTTCGAGGATGGCGTGCTCAACGCCGCCTACAACTGCATCGACCGGCATCTGGAAGAGCGCGGCGACCAGACCGCGATCATCTGGGAAGGCGACGATCCCTCGCAGTCGAGGCACATCAGCTATCGCGAACTGCACGACGAAGTCTGCAAGATGGCCAACATCCTGCGGCTGCGCAACGTCAAGAAGGGCGATCGCGTCACCATCTACCTGCCGATGATTCCGGAAGCCGCCTACGCCATTCTCGCCTGCGCGCGGATCGGCGCGATCCACTCGGTGGTGTTCGGCGGCTTCTCGCCCGATTCCATCGCCGGACGTCTGCGCGATTGCAAATCCCGCGTCGTCATCACCTCCGACGAGGGCCTGCGCGGCGGCCGCACCATCGCCATGAAGGCCAACGTCGATACCGCGATCGAAAAGGTCAACGGCGAGGTCGACTGGGTGATCGTCGTCAAGCGCACCGGCGGCAAGGTCAACATGAACCCGACGCGCGACGTCTGGTATCACGAGGCCGCGGCCGTGGTCGAAAGCGAATGTCCGTGCGAGCCGATGCACGCGGAAGACCCGCTGTTCATCCTCTACACCTCGGGCTCGACCGGACAGCCCAAGGGCGTGCTGCACACCACCGCCGGCTACCTGATCTTCGTGGCGATGACGCACCAGTACGTGTTCGACTATCACGACGGCGACATCTACTGGTGCACCGCCGACGTCGGCTGGGTCACCGGCCACAGCTACATTCTCTACGGGCCGCTGTGCAACGGCGCGACCACGATGATGTTCGAGGGCGTGCCGAACTATCCGGACAATTCGCGGTTCTGGAATGTGATCGACAAGCACAAGGTCAACATCTTCTACACCGCGCCGACCGCGATCCGGGCCTTGATGCAGGGGGGCGACGATCCGGTGAAGAAAACCTCGCGCGCAAGCCTGCGCCTGCTCGGCTCGGTCGGCGAGCCGATCAATCCGGAAGCCTGGGAATGGTACCACCGCGTGGTCGGCGACGGCCGCTGCCCGGTGGTCGATACCTGGTGGCAGACCGAGACCGGCGGCATCATGATCTCGCCGCTGCCGGGTGCGATCGCGCAGAAGCCCGGCTCGGCGACCAGGCCGTTCTTCGGAATCGTGCCCGAGATCGTCGATGCCGACGGCAAGGTGCTGGAAGGCGAATGCAGCGGCAATCTGTGCATCGCGCGGTCGTGGCCGGCCCAGGTGCGCACGGTCTATGGCGATCACGCCCGCTTCGAGCAGACTTACTTCTCCTCCTACAAGGGCAAGTACTTCTCCGGTGACGGCTGCCGCCGCGACGCCGACGGCTACTACTGGATCACCGGCCGCGTCGATGACGTCATCAACGTCTCCGGCCACCGCATGGGCACGGCGGAAGTCGAAAGCTCGCTGGTGGCGCACGAGAGCGTGTCGGAGGCTGCCGTGGTCGGCTATCCCCATAACATCAAGGGCCAGGGCATCTACGCCTACGTGACCCTGATGCAGGGCGTGGAGCCGAGCGAGACGCTGCGCAAGGAATTGGTCGCCTGGGTGCGCAAGGACATCGGCCCGATCGCGTCGCCCGACCTGATCCAGTTCGCGCCGGGCCTGCCGAAAACCCGTTCCGGCAAGATCATGCGCCGCATCCTGCGCAAGATTGCCGAGGACGAGCCGTCCAGCCTTGGCGACACCACGACGCTGGCCGATCCCGGCGTCGTCACCGACCTCGTCAAGAATCGTCAGAACAAGAAGGACGGCGCCGTGGCGTAGATCGGTTCGCTCAAAATCGCGCCGGCTCTTCTCTCTCCCGCAAGCGGGAGAGAGAAGAAGAGGTCATTGGCTCGCCCACACGATCCGCGCGATCCATTCCACGTCGGAGGCGGCCAGCGTGCGGTTGACGTGATTCGGATTGAGCGATTGCAGTTCAATCATCTTCGCGGTTCGGCGCTTGAGTTCCTTCACCATCACCTCGCCGTCCCTGGTCTTCACCACCACACGGTCGCCGCGCCGAATCGACGTCCCCGGCGAGACCACGATAACGTCGCCGTCGCGATAGGCGGGCTTCATCGAGTCGCCGGATATCTCCAGCGCATAGGCGTGCTCGTCATGGACGGAGGGAAGACCCACCTCGTCCCAGCCCTTGCCGACAGGGAAGCCGCCATCGTCGAAATAGCCGCCGGCGCCGGCCTCGGCGAAACCGAGCAGCGGCACCGCCTGCGTCGCGCGCGCCGTATCCTCGATGAACTGCACGAAGGTGTCGATCGCGGTATCGGTGGCGGCGAGCGCTTTCGCGACCGACTCGGTTGAGGGCCACCGCTCGCGGCCGTCGCCGGTGATGCGTTTCGATTTGTTGAAGGTGGTCGGGTCGAGCCCGGCCTTTCTCGCAAGGCCCGACGGCGACAGGCCGGAACGCTCCGCGAGACGATCCAGCGCCGTCCATATCTGGGCGTGTGTCAGCATGGCCATGTGGCGCGTCCTGATGTCCGCTCCCCGGGGGCGGTGAATTTTGTCAAGAACTAGGAATTATTACCTCAACCGACGCAGACCTGCAATGTGCCGGAGAGTAAAATGCGGCTCTTGAAGTGCGACCGGGCCACCGATACGGTCAAGCATGGTCCGCTGCAATCTAGGCGAGCGGTAACAAGATCATGCGCTTTTTCAGCATCTTGGGGGAGCGCAATGACGGGCTCGGGGCACACGTGCGTACGATCTACAAAATCTGTCCTGCCTCGGCCTGGCGAGAGGCCGAACGGCACGGCGTTTTTCGCGGCAGCGCCGACGATCTGCGCGACGGATTCATTCATTTTTCCACCGCGTCCCAGCTCGAAGGCACGGCCCGCAAGCACTTCGTTGGCCAGACCGGGCTGCTCCTGATCGCGATCGATGCCGATGCACGCGGCGAGACGCTGCGCTGGGAAGTCTCGCGCGGCGGCGAGCTGTTTCCGCATCTCTATTGCGAGCTCGATCTCGGCCATGTCACGGCGGTGCTGGACATGCGCGCACGGCCGGACGGCTATCATGACATCCCGGAGCTTGCGCCGTGATCCGCGCCTTCGACAATTTCTCGCTGCCGCTGTTGCGCTGGCTCGATCCCGAGGACGCGCATCGCATGGCGTTGCAGGGATTGCGGCTGCTGCCGCCGATACGCCAGCGCGCTGACGATCCGAAACTCGCGGTTCGCGCCTTCGGTTTGAATTTTCCCAACCCGATCGGCATGGCCGCCGGCTTTGACAAGAGCGCCGAAGTCCCGGACGCGCTGCTGAAACTGGGATTCGGCTTTGTCGAGATCGGTTCGGTAACGCCGAGGCCGCAGCCCGGCAATCCGCGCCCGCGTGTGTTCCGGCTCGAACGCGACGAGGGCGTGATCAACCGCATGGGATTCAACAACGACGGCGCCCACGTCGTGCTGCGCCGGCTGGCGGCCCGCGCGCATTCCGGCGGCATCGTCGGCGTCAACGTCGGCGCCAACAAGGACTCGGGCAATCGCGTCGCCGACTATGTCAGGCTGATCGAAATCTTCGCGCCGGTGGCGAGCTATTTCACCGTCAACGTGTCGTCGCCCAATACGCCGGCCCTGCGCAACCTGCAGCAGGCGGACGCGCTCAACGAGTTGCTGGCAAGGGTGATCGACGCCCGCGAGCGGGTCCGTCAGAATGCCGGCGACACGCCGGTGCTGCTCAAGATCGCGCCCGACCTGACGTTGGCCGAACTCGATGACGTCGTGCACATCGCGCGCTCGCGCCGCATCGACGGCATGATCGTCGGCAACACGACATTGGCGCGGCCATCGAGCTTGCGCGATCAATCGCGTGCAAAAGAACAGGGCGGGCTGTCGGGACGGCCGCTGTTCCGGCTGTCGACCCGAATGGTGGCGGAAACCTATGTGCGCACCGAGGGCGCGTTCCCGCTTGTAGGGGCCGGCGGCATCGACTCCGGCGGCGCCGCACTGACCAAGATTCGCGCCGGTGCTACCCTGATCCAGCTTTATTCGTCGCTGGTCTACAAGGGACTCGGGCTGGTCGACGACATCAAGCGCGATCTGATGTCGACGCTGCTGCGGACGGGACACGACTCGCTGTCGGACATCGTCGGCGCGGACGCCGCGACAATGACGGCGGAAGATTGGCCAGCCTAGAGCCTTTTCTTTTATGAGGCTCTATGATTTTGAATTGACGCGTTTTCTTCACGCGAACCGGTATCCATCCTCGGGTCAAGGCCGAGGGACATGCTTCGCTCGAAAACGCATTTTGATTGAGCATGATCTTATCCGAAAACCGGTTTCCACTTTTCGGGATCATGCTCTACCGCCCGCGCGGCGCGCCGAACAGGCGCGACAACAGCCAGATCGGAATCACGATGACGGCGCCGAGCAGGAAGTAGCGCCACAATCCGTTGATCGCATCGAAGCCGAGATTCCAGACGCGTTCGACCAGCAGGCGAATGCTGTGCACGATATTCCAGGGGTCGAAGCCGATCGCCGCGAGCACCACCCCGACCAGCGTCGACAGCAGGATGAGGCGAAACACAACCGCCAGCGGCGAGCCGCCCAGGAAACGCGACAGGCTGTCGTGGCTGACCCGCAAGTTCCGGGTATCGTCGTTCGGCATCGTAGCTCTCCTGCGGGCGTCAGCACCCGCGCACATCAACAGCATAAACCATAAACAGCGTGAGGCAGATGGGGAACCAGCATTCCGCCGTCAATGGTCCTGTTCACGCGGACTGAATCGTGGCCCCGGACCGAAGCATCCGCTCCAGCGTCTCCAGCCGGTCGGCCTCGCGCGGTGGTTTGTCCCAGCGCAATCGGCTGATGCGGGGAAAGCGCATCGCCACGCCGGATTTGTGCCGGGCCGAACGCTGCAATCCCTCGAAGGCGATTTCCAGCACCAGCCCGTGATCGGGCTCATGCACGACATGGCGCACCGGGCCGAAGCTCTCGGTGGTGTTGCGGCGGACGAAACGGTCGATCTGCAGCAGTTCCTCGTCGGTGAAACCGAAATAGGCCTTGCCGACCGGCACCAGTTGCTCGTCGCCATCGATCGCGGTCCAGACTCCGAAGGTGTAGTCCGAGTAGTAGGACGAGCGCTTGCCGTGGCCGCGCTGCGCATACATCAGCACGGCGTCGATGACATGCGGATCGCGCTTCCATTTCCACCACAGGCCCCTGGGGCGACCCGGCAGATACGGCGCGTCGCGGCGCTTCAGCATGATGCCCTCGACGGCGTCGGCATCCGCACCGGCTGCGGCCGGGTCGGCGCGGGCTGCCGCGAGTTCGCCCCATGTGGCGAAGGGCACCTGCGGCGAGAGGTCGATACGCGAGTCGTCAAGCGCTGCGATAAAATCAACGAGCCGTCGCCGCCGGTCGTCGAACGGCAACTCGCGCAGATCGCTATCGCCGTCGTCGAGCAGGTCGTAGGCGCGCAGGTGGATCGGAAATTCCTTCATCAGCCTGGGCGTCACCGCCTTCCGGTTCAACCGCTGTTGCAGGACGTTGAACGATTGCACTTGTCCGTCACGCACCACCAGCAACTCGCCGTCTACCGCGCCGGGTAACCTTAGCGACGGCAGCAAATCCGGAAAGCCGGTGGTGATGTCCTCGCCGGTGCGCGAATAGAGCCGGGTCGCGACATCGCCATGCTCGTCACGGCCGCTGACTGCCTGCACGCGGATGCCGTCCCATTTCCACTCGGCGGTGAAATCGGCGGCATCGAGATTCGCGAAATCGGCATCCTCGATCGCGTGCGCCAGCATCACCGGGCGGAACGGCGCGGGATCGAGATTGACCGGTTTGTCGCCACGACCTTCGAGCCATGCGAACAGGTCTAGATAAGGCGGCGCAAGGCCGGGCCAGATCAGCTCGACATCGTGCGCGTCCTTATCCCCTAGCGCGGCCGCGGCGGTCTTGGCGAGCCGCGCGGACACACCGATCCGCATCGCGCCGGTGACGAGTTTCAGCAACGCCCAGCGCCCGGTCTCGTCGAGTTCGTCGAGCCAGTGCGCAAGTTGCGCCGGCAGGTCGGCCTTGCCGAGCGTCCGCAGCGTGGTGACAACGTCCGTGAGAGTTGGAGGGGGCAGGTTGTTGTGGCAGCTCTTTTCTCCCTCCCCGCTGCTTCGCGGGGGGAAGGGAGTTTGCGGCCACATCAGCGCCACCGTCTCGGAAAGATCGCCGACATAATCATAGGACAGCGCGAACAGCACCGGATCGGCGCGCGCGGCGATCAGATTGCGAACCAGACCGGCCTTGGCGTGTTTGAATGACAATTCGCCGGTGAGCGCAGCCAGCGCGTAGCCGCGATCCGGATCCGGCGTATCGCGAAAATACGCCGTGATCAGCCGCAGCTTGTTGTTGCGGCCGGGTTCATAGGCGAGGCGATCGAGCAGTTCGGCGAAGCGGTTCATTCGTCGCGCGCCTCAGCGGCGGGCGCTGCATCCTCTCCGCTGTCCTCGTCGCCGTAGCCGACCAGCGCCAGCGGGCGCGCGACGAGGCCTTTCGTCGTGCACCAATGCACCAGCGCATCTTCCTGGCCGTGCGTCACCCAGATCTCGCCGGCCCCTGTCGCAGCGATGGTGCGGATCAGGCCACCCCAGTCGGCATGATCCGATATGACGAGCGGCAGTTCGACGCCGCGCTGGCGCGCCCGCGCGCGCACCCGCATCCAGCCCGACGCAAACGCCGTCACCGGATCAGGAAAGCGCCGGGCCCAGAGATCCGCGGTGGCCGATGGCGGCGCCAGCGTGACGGTGCCCGCGAGGTCGGCCTTCTTCACCCCCTTGACCGTCCGTAAGTCGCCAAGTGCGATGCCGCGGCTTTGATAGTAGTGCGTGACCTTGTCCATCGCGCCGTGCAGATAGATCGGTGCGCTGTAGCCGGCCTCGCGGATCAGCGCGATCACGCGCTGCGCCTTGCCAAGCGCATAAGCGCCGACCAGATGCGCGCGTTCCGGAAACAGCGTGACCGAGGCCAGCAGCTTGTTCACTTCCGACGCCGCATCGCCATGACGAAACACCGGCAGTCCGAACGTGGCCTCGGTGATGAAGACATCGCACGGCACCACCTCGAACGGCGTACAGGTCGGGTCGCGGACATCCTTGTAGTCGCCGGAGGCAACGATCCGGACGCCGCCATGCGTGACCGCGACCTGCGCCGAGCCCAGCACATGCCCGGCTGGGTGGAATGTGACCCTGACGTCGCCGAGCTTGATCTCCTCGCCATAGGAAATCGCCTGCGCAGAACCCCCGAAATCATCGCCGTAACGCAGCCGCATGATATCGAGCGTTTCCTGCGTCGCCAGCACCGCCCCGTGACCCGGACGGGCATGATCGGAATGACCGTGGGTGATAACCGCGCGGTCCACGGCCCGCACCGGATCGATATGGAAGTCGCCGGGCTTACAATACAGCCCGGCGGCGACGGGCATCAGGATGTCTTGCGGACGCATCCCGGAGATATAAGCGGGCGCGGGAGTCGTTCGAGTCCCCGCGCTCCACGATATCCGGGCACAAAGAAAAAGCCCCGGCCTTGGCCGGGGCTTCGCGTGTCAGATCGTCTGGTTGTTCATTGAGGCATGATCTGATCCGAAAACCGGAAGACCACTTTTCGGGATCATGCCTACTCGCGCTGTCCGAGCAACTGCAGGAGCAGCGTGAACAGGTTGATGAAGTTCAGGTAGAGCGATAGCGCACCGGTAATCGCCGCGCGCTCCGCGATCTCGCCGCCCTGCGAGGCGTAGCCGTAGATGTAGTCGTTCTTCAGCCGCTGGGTGTCGTAGGCAGTGAGGCCGGCGAACACCAGCACGCCGACGACCGACACCACGAACTGCAGCATCGAGCTCGCCACGAAGATGTTGACGACGCTCGCGATGATGACGCCGAACAGGCCCATGATCAGGAACGAGCCCATGCCGGTCATGTCACGCTTGGTGGTGTAGCCGTAGAGGCTCAGCGCGCCGAACGAGGCCGCCGTGATGAAGAACACCCGCACGATCGAGGTGTGGGTGTACACCAGGAAGATCGACGACAGCGACACGCCCATCAGCGCCGAGAAAGCCCAGAACAGCATTTGCGCGGTTGCAGGCTTCAGCCGGTTGATGCCGAACGAGATGGCGAAGACCATCGCCAGCGGCGCAAAAATGAACACCCACTTCAGCGGGCTGGCATACATCGCCAAGCCGAACGGCGTCAGGTATTGGCCGCCCTTCAGGGCGAGCGAAGCACCTGTCGCCGACTTGGCTGCAAGGGTAGCGTCACCCGTCACGGCGAACATGTAGACGCCGAGCGCGGCCAGGCCGGTGATGGCAAGACCGATCGACATGTAGTTGTAGATCTTGAGCATATAGGACCGCAGACCGGCGTCGACGGCCGCGCGATCAACGCGCCCTGCGGCCCGGCCAAACGGAGATGTATAGTTACGGTCTAAGTCCGACATGGTCGAATTCCCGTTGGTTGTCTGGCGCCGCAAAGGATTTACGCGCCAGTTCGAATCTGTCTCGGATGCGTTGGCCTGGTGATATTGATTTTTGGTCATCAGGCCAGTGTCCGACCCAAGCTGTATGTGGGAAACTAGCACAATCGGTGCAAGCTTCCACGCGCGGCTGAATGTCGCCCTCCGGCAAGGGTATCGGCCCCATCCGCGGCAGACCGATGCGCCAAAAGCGCCAAACCCGCAAGGGAATCCTTGATCCCGCCTCATGGCTGGCATCATCGATACGATCGCCGTGACGCCTGCCACATCTTGTCATTAATTTTGTCATAAATTCCGCAACACCGAGGCCGGCTTCTGGTTGAGCGCCATCAGCGTGCCGGCCAACCCCAGCACGACCGTGACCAGCAGCGCTGCGGCCACCACCATGGCCGCGCTACCCGCCTGCCATTCGAAGCCGAGCGTCATCAGCCGCGTCACGATCAGCCACGCCGCGATGGAACCGGCGGCCACACCGAACACCGCGGTGGCCGCGCCGAGCATCAAGTACTCCAGCGTATAGGCGCCGAGCAGCCGCAATCGGGTGGCGCCGAGGGTTTTCAGGATCACCGCGTCGTAGACGCGATGGCGATGGCCGGCGGCCAGCGCGCCGCCGAGGACGAGAATCGCCGAAATCAGGGTGACGGAACTGGCGCCGCGGATCGCCAGCACCAGGTTGGTGACGACGGTCCCGATGGTTTCCATGGCCTCGCGGACCCGCACGCTTGTCACCATCGGGAAAGCATCGCCAACCGCCTTGATGATGGCGACGTCGTGGGCGGGGCTGGCATCTATCTCGGTCAGGGTCGCGATATGGGTGTGCGGCGCGCCGCGAAAGGCGTTGGGGGAGAACACCAGCACGAAATTGATGCCGAGGCTCTGCCAGTCCACGCTGCGCATGTTGCTGATGGTGGCCGTGATGTCGCGGCCGAGCACATTCACCACGACGGTATCGCCGAGCTTAAGCCCGAGCCCGTCGGCGACCTTCTTCTCGAACGACACCAGCGGCGGCCCGTCATAGTCCGATCCCCACCACTCGCCCTCGACCACCTTCGACCCCTTCGGCACCTCGCCGGTGTAGGTCAGGCCGCGATCGCTTTGCAGCACCCATGCGGCATCGTGGGAGGGTTTCAGGTCTTCGGCCCTGACGCCGCGCGCTGCGACGATGCGTCCGCGCAGCATCGGCACGTCCTCCACCTTTGCCTGCGGCGCCCGCTGCTTAAGGAATGCCGTGAACCGATCCGCCATCGACGAGGGAATGTCGATGAAATAAAACGACGGCGCGCGCTCCGGCAGCGCCGCCAGGAATTGCCGCCGCAGATTGCCGTCGATCTGGGTGATCGTGACCAGCACGGCAAGCCCGAGGCCGAGCGACAGCACCACCGACGGCGTCAGCGTTCCCGGACGATGGATGTTCGAGATCGCAAGCCGCACCATGGTGATCCGGGATCGCGGCAGCCGGCGCGCCAGCGCCATCAGGGCGGAGGCGATGCCGCGCAACAACGCAAAAACCATCGCCGACGCCGCCACGAACACCAAAGCCACGCGCTTGTCGTAGGCAAGGCCGATGGCGACCCCGACCAGAAGCGCGATCAGGAGCGCCATCCAGACCAGGTAGCGGGTCTGCGGCCGGTGGACTTCGTGTGCGACGGTATCGCGAAACAGCGCCGCGACCGGAATGTCATGGACCCGCGCCAGCGGCCAGATGCCGAACGCCAGCGCGGTCAACAGGCCATATACGGCCGATACCGCCAATGCCTCGGGGTGCAGCGCCGGGACCACCGGCAACGGCAGAAGGTGTCCGAAGGCGCCGACGATGATGAAGGGCAGCGCCGCGCCGGCAACCAGACCGGCGAGCGATCCGAGAGCGGCCAGCACCATGACCTGCGTCAGATAGATCGCAAACACATCGCGCCCGGTCGCGCCCAGCGCCTTGAACGACGCGATAACATCGCGGCGGCGGTCGATGTGGCTCTTGACGGCATTGCCGACGCCGACGCCCCCAACCAGCAAGGCGGCGAGCCCGACCAGGGTGAGGTACTGCGTGAACCGCGAGATGGTCCGCTCGAGTTGCGGCGAGGCATTGTTGCGACTGCGGATGTCCCAGCCCGCCTCCGGCAGCGCCGCCCGCGCATCGTCGGCCAACGCCGTCGCCGCCTTGTCGTCGGCACCGTCGCCGGCAAGCCGCACCCTGTAAGTCCAGCGCACCAGACTGCCGGGCTGCAGCAAGGCGGTGGCGCGCAAGCCATCGATGCTGACCAGAAAGCGCGGACCGAATCCAAGACGGCCGGCCAGCTTGTCGGGCTCGGCGTCGACCGCGCTGCGGATCTCGAAGGTGGCGCTGCCCACCGTGACACGATCGCCGACCTTGAGATCCAGCCGCGCCAGCAGGGCCGGATCGGCGGCCGCGCCGAATACCCCATCATGCTCGGCGAGCAGATCGGCCATCGGGATGGTCGGCGCCAGCGTCAGCGCGCCGAGCATGGGATAGGCCCGATCGACCGCCTTGAGCTCGACCAGCGCCAGCCTGCCGTCCGGCACGCGCGCCATCGCGCGCAGCGTCGCCGCCACCGAGACCGTTCCTCGCGCGCGCAGGAATGCGATCTCGTCCGGTTTCGCCTCGCGCTGGATCAACGAAAATGCGACATCGCCGCCGAGCAGCGTGCGGCCCTCGCGCGCCAGGCCATCCGACAGACTCGAGGCCACGGAGCCGACGCCGGCAATCGCCATGACGCCGAGCGCGATGCAGGCGATGAAGACATAGAAGCCGCGCAGCCCGCTGCGCAGTTCGCGCAATGCCAGACGCAGGGGAAGGAGCGGCGTGCGGGTCATCTTCGCTGTCATTGCGAATGCGCAACTGCGCATCTGAGGACAATCCTGGAAGCCGTGAACACGGACCGGGCGGATGGATTCCGGGTTCGTGGCCTGCCGACCGCGCCCACAGATGCGCACTGCGCATCGTGGAATGACTGATGATGGCGACGACTCATCGAGCCGCTCCGTCGATGCGTCCCGAGCGCAGCCTCACCACGCGGTCGCAGCGTTGCGCGAGCGCGATATCGTGCGTAACCAGCACCAGCGTCATGCTACGCTCGGCATGCTTGGTGAACAGAAGATCGACGATCTGCTGACCGGTCGCCTCGTCCAGATTGCCGGTCGGCTCGTCGGCAACGAGAATCGCAGGATCGGGCGCGAGCGCTCGCGCCAGCGCCACGCGCTGCTGCTCGCCGCCCGACAACTGGGCCGGATAATGATGCAGCCGCTCGCCGAGACCCACAGTCTCCAGTTCGCGCGCGGCGCGCTTTGATGCGTCGACAATGCCTGCAAGTTCGAGCGGCACCGCGACGTTCTCCAGCGCCGTCATGGTCGGAATCAGATGAAAGGACTGGAACACGATGCCGACGTGGCGGCCGCGGAATCGCGCCAGAGCGTCTTCGTCGAGAGCATTGAAAGCGGTGCCGTCGACCACTACCTCTCCGCTATCGGGACGTTCCAGCCCGGCCATCACCATGAGCAGCGTGGATTTTCCCGACCCCGACGGGCCGATCAGACCGACAGCTTCGGCGCGGGCAATACGGAGATCGATGTCCCTTAGGATGTGGACCCGCGCCGCGCCGCTGCCGAGCGAGAGATTGACATTGGAGATGGCGATGGTGTCCGGAATTTCGGAATAACCGGCCGGTGACGAGCGTTCGATGAGACTGTCCATGCAAATCTCATATGGCACTTTCTTTACCGCGGTCGAGAGGTGGATGCGCACGTTTGCGTGGCTGCTGCTTGGCGCGGGCATCGCCATGGCAGTGCCGGCACAGGCGGCCGATGGCCCCGTCAAGATCGTGGTGCTCGGCGATTCCTTGAGCGCCGGCCTCGGACTTCCGGCCGCCGCCGCATTTCCGGCACAACTGGAAACGGCGTTGAAAGACAAAGGCCTGAACGTCGCGATCAACAATGCCGGCGTCTCCGGCGACACCGCGTCCGGCGGTCTCGACCGGCTCGACTGGTCGGTGCCTGTCGGCACGCAAGGCGTGATCCTCGAACTGGGCGCAAACGATGCCCTGCGCGGCATCGATCCCAAGGTGACGCGCGCCGCACTGGAAGAAATCCTGAAGCGGCTGAAGGCGCGCGATATCGCGGTCCTGCTGTGCGGCATGGTCGCGCCGCCGAACTACGGCGCCGAGTATGCCACCCGGTTCAATGCGATCTTTCCCGATCTCGCCAAGACATACGACGTGCCGCTTTATCCGTTTTTCCTCGACGGTGTCGCGGCGAATACAAGGCTCAATCAGGCCGACGGAATGCATCCGACCGCCGACGGCGTAGCGGTGATCGTCGACCATATCCTGCCCACGGTTGAAGCCTTTCTCGGCACCATCCATGCGCCGAAAAGCTGAGAAAAAGGATAGGTGTTACACCATACGCGGGCCTCGCCCTTGTACCGTCACGGAACTACGATAAAAACGGGTATCGGTGATTCGTCACCGGACTGATTTCGAGGCTCGATTTTCGCCGAGCTCTTTTCGGGGGCGAGCCTAAGCATCGAGGGTTTTGCGATGCCGCGTTTGTTCACCGGGCTGGAAATACCGCCCGATATCGGCCGCACGCTGTCGAGTTTGCGGGGCGGCCTGCCGGGCGCCCGCTGGATCGATCCCGAAAACTACCACCTCACGCTCCGCTTCATCGGCGATATCGACGGCGCGTCCGCCAACGAGATCGCGTCGATGCTGTTCCGGGTCAACCGCAAGCCGTTCGAGGTGACGCTGCGGGGCCTGTCGAGTTTCGGCGGCAAGAAACCGCGCGCCGTCGTCGCCTCGGTGGAGCCGAGCGGCCCGCTGGTCGAATTGCAGGGCGAACTCGAACGGCTGATGCGGCGCTGCGGACTCGATCCCGAGGGCCGCAAGTTCACGCCCCACGTCACGCTGGCGCGCTTGCGCGATGCGTCCAACCAGGACGTCGCGGATTATCTGTCGGTGCGCGGCTATTTCCCGGCCCGGGCGTTCACCGCCGAGCGCTTCGTGCTGTTCTCCTCGCGCGCGTCGGTCGGCGGCGGCCCCTACGTGGTGGAGGACTCCTACGCGCTCAGCGCGTGACCGCCCGATTTGCACAGCTTTTCAACCAATTCACGGCTTGCATTTAGGCGCGTATGGGACCGTAAGGTATTCGATGCATTCGGTCTCGACCACCTCGTTTCGCGATCACTATCAAGCCCTCGTCGCATCTGGCGCGATCGAGGCGGACCCTGCGCAGGCGCAAGCAGTGGAAGCTCTCGCCACGCTGGACGAGCGGCTCACGGCCTACAAGCCGGCGGGCAAGGGTGGCTTTCTCGACAAGCTGTTCCATTCCGACGGCGAACCTGCTCCGAAGGGACTTTATATCTATGGCGAGGTCGGGCGCGGCAAGACCATGCTGATGGACCTGTTCTTCCAGGAGAGCGCCGTCGCCCACAAACGCCGTGTTCACTTCCATGAGTTCATGGCCGACGTTCACGAACGCATCTACGTCTTTCGCCAGGCCATCGCGCGCGGCGAGATGGCGGACGCCGACGTCATTCATCTCACCGCGGTCTCGATCTTCGAGGAAGCCTGGCTTTTGTGCTTCGACGAATTCCATGTCACCGACATCGCCGATGCCATGATCCTCGGCCGCCTGTTCGCGCGGCTGTTCGAACTTGGCACGGTCGTGGTGGCGACATCCAACGTCCCGCCCGAACACCTCTATGAGGGCGGCCTCAACCGCGTGCTGTTCCTGCCGTTCATCGCACAGATCGAGGAGAGCATGGACGTGCTGCGTCTCGATGCCCGCACCGACTTCCGCATGGAAAAACTCGCCGGCGTCACGATGTGGCTGACACCCGCCGATGCCGCCGCCGAAGCGGCGCTCGACAAGGCCTGGGCGCTCATGACCGGCGGTGCGCCCTGCAGGCCGCGCGACATCGCGATCAAGGGCCGCATCCTGCATGTGCCATGCTCGGCCCACGGCGTCGCCCGGTTTTCCTTTGCCGATCTCTGCGAGCAGCCGCTTGCGGCTTCCGACTACTTACGGCTCGCGCACGACTATCACACTCTTATGATCGACCGCATCCCGGTGATGGACTACGCCGACCGCAATGCCGCCAAGCGATTCATCGCCCTGATCGACACGCTCTATGACACCGGCGTGAAACTGATGGCGTCGAGCGATACCGATCCGCTGTCGCTCTATCGCGCCACCGACGGCTATGAGGCGAACGAATTCAAGCGCACCTCCTCGCGTCTGATCGAGATGGGCTCGGAATCCTATCTGGCGCAGGCCCACGGCCGCAGCGATTCCGCCGCCAGCAGTTCGAGCACCGGACTGGTGGAGACATAGGAGGTTTATCCCGTCATTGGAGTGGCAATCTGATCGAAGCTGGCCGACAATTGAGAGCAGCCCGGCTTGAACGAGCGAGGCGAAAGGTCTAACCACGATCTTGTCGAGATTTTCCTTCCGCCTCTGTTGTCATCAAAGGACAGATTTCCATGGCGCGCGACAAGATTGCCTTGATCGGCTCCGGTCAGATCGGAGGAACGCTCGCTCATCTCATCGGACTGAAAGAACTCGGCGATGTCGTGATGTTCGATATCGCGGAAGGCATTCCGCAGGGCAAATCTCTCGATATCGCACAGTCGTCCCCGGTGGACGGGTTCGACGCCAAACTGACCGGCGCCAATTCCTATGAAGCACTCGAGGGCGCCAGGGTCTGCATCGTGACCGCCGGCATCCCGCGCAAACCAGGCATGAGCCGCGACGATCTCTTGAGCATCAATCTCAAGGTGATGGAGCAGGTCGGCGCCGGCATCAAGAAATATGCGCCCGACGCCTTCGTCATCTGCATCACCAATCCGCTCGACGCCATGGTGTGGGCGCTTCAGAAAGCCTCGGGTATGCCGGCGAAGAAGGTGGTCGGCATGGCGGGCGTGCTGGACTCCTCGCGCTTCCGCTATTTCCTCGCCGACGAATTCGACGTGTCGGTGGAAGACGTCACGGCCTTCGTGCTCGGCGGCCATGGCGACAGCATGGTGCCGCTGGTGAAGTACTCGACCGTGGCCGGCATTCCACTGCCGGATCTCGTCAAGATGGGCTGGACCTCGCAGGCGCGCATCGACGAGATCGTCGATCGCACCCGCAACGGCGGCGCCGAGATCGTCAACCTGCTGAAAACCGGTTCGGCGTTCTATGCGCCCGCCGCCTCCGCGATCGCGATGGCGGAAAGTTACCTGCGCGACAAGAAGCGCGTGCTGCCATGCGCCGCCTATCTCAACGGCGAGTTCGGCGTGAAGGACATGTATGTCGGCGTGCCCGTGGTGATCGGCGCCAGGGGCGTCGAGCGCATTGTCGAGATCGAACTGGCGGGCAAGGATCGCGAGGCCTTCGACAAATCGGTAGGCGCGGTTCAGGGGCTCATCGATGCCTGCAAGAAGATCGCACCCGATCTGCTGGGGAAGTGACATTTCCGAAATAGGAATTTCATCGATCCGTCATTGCGAGGAGCAACGCGACGAAGCAATCCAGCTCTTAATTTCGTGGTTTCTGGATTGCTTCGCTTCGCTCGCAATGACGCCATAAGGGGCATCCAGATGAACATCCACGAATATCAGGCCAAGGCGTTGCTGCGCGAATTCGGCGTGCCGGTCTCGCGCGGGGTGCCGGTGCTGAAGGCATCGGAAGCCGAGGCCGCGGCGGAAACGCTGGGCGGTCCGGTCTGGGTGGTGAAAAGCCAGATCCACGCCGGCGGCCGCGGCAAGGGCAAGTTCAAGGAAGCCTCCGCCGGCGACAAGGGCGGCGTCCGCCTCGCCAAATCGATCGACGAGGTGAAGCAGTTCGCCAGCCAGATGCTCGGTGCGACGCTGGTGACGGTGCAGACCGGACCCGCCGGCAAGCAGGTCAACCGCCTCTATATCGAGGAAGGCTCCGACATCGACAAGGAGTTCTATCTCTCGGCGCTGGTCGACCGCGAAACCTCAAGGGTCGCGTTCGTGGTCTCCACCGAGGGCGGGGTGAACATCGAGGACGTCGCCCACACCAGCCCTGAGAAAATCGTGAGCTTCTCGGTCGATCCCGCCACCGGCGTGATGAGCCACCACGGCCGCACCGTCGCCAAGGCACTGGGACTGCGCGGCGATCTCGGCAAGCAGGCGGAGAAGCTGGTCGCGCAACTCTACAACGCCTTCATCGCCAAGGACATGGCGTTGCTGGAGATCAATCCGCTGGTCGTCACCAGGCAGGGCGAACTGCGCGTGCTCGACGCCAAGGTGTCGTTCGACGACAACGCGCTATACCGCCATCCCGACGCGGTGGCGCTGCGCGACGAGAGCGAGGAGGACGCCAAGGAAATCGAGGCGTCGAGGTTTGATCTGAGCTACGTCGCGCTCGACGGCCAGATCGGCTGCATGGTCAACGGCGCCGGCCTCGCCATGGCGACCATGGACATCATCAAGCTCTACGGCATGAGCCCTGCGAACTTTCTCGATGTCGGCGGCGGCGCCACCAAGGACAAGGTCGCTGCCGCCTTCAAGATCATCACCGCCGATCCGAACGTGAAAGGCATCCTGGTCAACATTTTCGGCGGCATCATGAAATGCGACGTCATTGCCGAGGGTGTCGTCGCCGCGGTGAAGCAGGTCGGCCTCAATGTCCCGCTGGTGGTTCGCCTCGAAGGCACCAACGTCGATGCCGGCAAAAAGATCATCCGCGAATCCGGCCTCAACGTGCTGCCCGCCGACGATCTCGACGACGCGGCACAGAAGATCGTCAAGGCGGTGAAGGGCTAGGCCGATGTCCGCGGATCATCTCGCCGCGCCGCCGCCGCTTGAAGAACACCGCAGGCGGCACTCGCCAGCCAAGGAACCGGCGAGCCGATGAACGTCAAATCCGCTCCGCAAGTCCTCTAAAGACCGTTTCGTGAAAGCAATCCCAGCATGTCCATTCTGATCGACAGGAACACCAGGGTCATCTGCCAGGGCTTTACCGGCAAGAACGGCACGTTTCACTCCGAGGCCGCCATCGCCTACGGCACCAAGATGGTCGGCGGCACCTCGCCGGGCAAGGGCGGCAACAAGCACCTCGACCTGCCGGTGTTCGACACCGTCCGGGACGCGCGCGAGGCGACCGGCGCCGACGCCAGCGTCATCTACGTACCGCCGCCGGGCGCCGCAGACGCGATCTGCGAGGCGATCGACGCCGAGATCCCGCTGATCGTCTGCATCACCGAAGGCATTCCGGTGCTGGACATGGTGCGGGTCAGGCGTGCGCTGTCGGGATCGAAATCGCGGCTCATCGGACCGAATTGTCCGGGCGTCGTGACGGCCGGCGAATGCAAGATCGGTATCATGCCCGCGAACATCTTCAAGCCGGGCAATGTCGGCATCGTCTCCCGCTCGGGCACGCTGACCTACGAGGCGGTGTTCCAGACCAGCCAGGAAGGCCTCGGTCAGACCACGGCGGTCGGCATCGGCGGCGACCCCGTCAAGGGCACCGAGTTCATCGATATTCTGGAAATGTTCCTGGCCGACCCGAAGACCAACTCGATCGTGATGATCGGCGAGATCGGCGGTTCGGCCGAGGAAGACGCCGCCCAGTTCCTGATCGACGAGGCCAGGCGCGGTCGCAGCAAACCTGTGGTCGGCTTTATCGCCGGCGTCACCGCGCCTCCCGGCCGCCGCATGGGCCATGCCGGCGCGATCATTTCCGGCGGCAAAGGCGATGCCGCATCCAAGACCGCAGCCATGGAAGCGGCCGGCATCACCGTCTCGCCGTCCCCGGCGCGGCTCGGAAAGACTCTTGTCGAAAAATTGAAGTCCTGATTCAAACTTTGGGTCTTTTCGGCGCGAAGTTTCGCCCCAAATAAGGTAAAAAGTTCGAATTCGCGCTGATCCCGGCTCGGAATCGGCGAACGCGCCGTCTGTCACGCGCAAGGCCAAAATTCGTCAGGACGCGATATGTCTCGCCAGAACGCGAATGCAGCATTTGCCCTTTCCTCGTTCTTGCAGGGCGCGAACGCCACTTATATCGACGGTCTCTACGCCCGCTACGAGAAAGACCCCGGCTCGGTCGATGCCGAATGGCAGGAGTTCTTCAAAAGCCTGAAGGACGCTCCCGACGACGTCCGGAAGAACGCAAAAGGCCCGTCCTGGGAGAAGGCGAATTGGCCGCTGGCGCCGCAGGACGACCTTATCTCCGCGCTCGACGGCAACTGGACGCAGATCGAGAAGGCCGTCGGCGCCAAGCTGCAGGCTAAGGCGCAGGGGGAGGCGCAAGCGAGGGATTCGGCGCTGGCCGGCGTCGATGTCAACCAGGCCACTCGCGATTCGGTTCGCGCGCTGATGCTGATCCGCGCCTATCGCATGCGCGGGCATTTCCATGCCAGGCTCGACCCGCTCGGTCTCGAACCTGCGCGCGATCATGAAGAACTCGACCCGCGCGCCTACGGCTTCACCGATGCCGACATGGATCGCAAGATCTTTCTCGACCACGTCCTCGGCCTCGAATACGGCACGCTGCGCGAGATCGTTGCGATCTGCGAGCGGACCTACTGCCAGACGCTCGGCGTCGAGTTCATGCACATTTCGAACGGCGCGCAGAAAGGCTGGATACAGGAGCGCATCGAGGGGCCGGACAAGGAGATCAGCTTCACGCCGGAGGGCCGTCGCGCCATCCTGAAGAAGCTCGTCGAGGCGGAAGGCTTCGAGAAGTTCTGCGACGTCAAGTTCACCGGCACCAAGCGCTTCGGTCTCGACGGCGGCGAATCGCTGATTCCGGCGCTGGAGCAGATCATCAAGCGGGGCGGCAACCTCGGCGTCAAGGAAATCGTGATCGGCATGCCGCACCGCGGGCGGCTGAACGTGCTGACGCAGGTGATGGGCAAGCCGCATCGCGCGCTGTTCCACGAATTCAAGGGCGGCTCGGCCAATCCCGACGTGGTCGAGGGCTCGGGCGACGTCAAGTATCATCTTGGCGCGTCGTCGGACCGCGAGTTCGACAACAACCGGATCCACCTGTCGCTGACCGCCAACCCCTCGCACCTCGAAATCGTCGATCCGGTGGTGCTCGGCAAGGTGCGCGCCAAGCAGGACCAGCACGGCGATCCGCCCGACCAGCGCGACTCGGTGCTGCCGTTGCTGATGCACGGCGACGCCGCCTTCGCGGGGCAAGGCGTGGTGGCGGAATGCTTCGCGCTGTCGGACCTCAAGGGTTACCGCACCGGCGGCTCGATCCACTTCATCGTCAACAACCAGATCGGCTTCACCACCTATCCGCGCTACTCGCGCTCGTCGCCCTATCCGTCCGACCTTGCGAAGATGATCGATGCGCCGATCTTCCACGTCAACGGCGACGACCCGGAAGCCGTGGTATTCGCTGCCAAGGTGGCGATCGAATTCCGGCAGAAGTTCCACAAGCCGGTCGTGATCGACATGTTCTGCTATCGCCGTCACGGTCACAACGAAGGCGACGAGCCGTCGTTCACCAACCCGATGATGTACAAGAAGATCGCGGCGCACCCCTCGACGCTCGAACTGTACGCGAAGCGGCTGTCCACCGAAGGTGTCATAACCGATGGCGAGATCGAAAAACTGAAAGCCGACTGGCGCGCACGGCTCGACGCCGAATTCGAGGCCGGCGCCGGCTACAAGCCGAACAAGGCCGACTGGCTCGACGGCAAGTGGGCGGGCTTCAAGCTCGCCGATCAGGACGAGGAGCCGCGCCGTGGCGTCACCGGCGTGGACATCGCGACGCTAAAGCAGATCGGCCGCAGCATAACCCGGGTGCCGGACGGTTTCCGCGTGCATCGCACGGTGCAGCGCTTTCTCGATAACCGCGCCAAGGCGATCGATCGCGGCGTCGGCATCGACTGGGCAACGGCCGAGGCGCTGGCGTTCTGCACCCTGGTGCTGGAGGGCCACAACGTCCGGCTGTCCGGCCAGGACAGCGAGCGCGGCACCTTCTCGCAGCGGCATTCGGTGCTGTTCGACCAGGAAGACGAGAGCCGCTACACGCCATTCAACCACCTCGGCAAGGATCAGGGCCGCTACGAGGTCATCAACTCGCTGCTGTCGGAAGAAGCGGTGCTCGGCTTCGAATACGGCTATTCGCTCGCGGAGCCCAACACGCTCACGCTGTGGGAGGCGCAGTTCGGCGACTTCGCCAACGGCGCGCAGGTGTTGTTCGACCAGTTCATCTCCTCCGGCGAGCGCAAGTGGCTGCGCATGTCGGGCCTCGTCTGCATGCTGCCCCACGGCTATGAGGGCCAGGGGCCGGAGCATTCCTCGGCGCGGCTGGAGCGCTTCCTGCAGATGTGCGCGGAAGACAACATGCAGGTGGTCAACATCTCCACGCCGGCCAACCATTTCCATGCGCTGCGCCGGCAGTTGAAGCGCCAGATCCGCAAGCCCCTGATCATGATGACGCCGAAGTCGCTGCTACGTCACAAGCGGGCGGTATCGCGTCTCGACGAACTCGGCGCCGACACCGCGTTCCACCGTATCCTTTACGACGACGCGACAATACTGCCGGACCAGAAGATCAGGCTGGTGGAGGACGAGAAGATCCGCCGCGTGGTGCTGTGCTCCGGCAAGGTCTACTACGACCTCTACGAGGAGCGCGCGAAGCGCGACATCGCCGATGTCTACCTGTTGCGGATCGAGCAGTTGTATCCGGTGCCGCTGAAGGCGCTGGTGCAGGTCCTCGGCCGCTTCAACAAGGCCGAGATCGTCTGGTGCCAGGAAGAACCACGCAACATGGGCGCGTGGCACTTCATCGAGCCCTATCTCGAATGGGTTCTCAACCAGATCGACGCACCCAACAAGCGCCCGCGTTATGCCGGCCGCGCCGCCGCCGCGGCCACCGCGACCGGGTTGATGTCGAAGCATCTTGCGCAACTCAAGGCGTTGCTTGACGAAGCGTTGGACTGAGATGCACCGTCATACCTCGGCTGCGCGAAGCGCGTCTTCCCGCAGATGTTCCGGGCACCCCTGTCTTGTCTTTCCGATGACCGAATGAATTCGTGAATGGCCGGAACAAGTCCGGGCCATGACGAAAAAGGAAGAGGATCATGACTGAGATACGCGTTCCGACGCTCGGCGAATCGGTAACCGAGGCGACCATCGGGAAATGGTTCAAGAAGGCCGGCGACGCCGTGGCGGTCGACGAGCCGCTCGTCGAGCTCGAAACCGACAAGGTGACTATCGAAGTGCCCGCGCCCTCCGCCGGCACGCTCAGTGAGATCGTCGCCAAGGACGGCGAGACGGTTGCCGTCGGCGCGCTGCTCGGTCAGATTTCCGAGGGCGCGGCACCCGTGAAGGCGACCGCGCCGGCGGCGCAGCCTGCCGCCGCCGCTCCAGCTTCCGCTGCCGCGGTTTCCCCTGTCCCCGCGCAAAAATCGCCGCCCCCCGACGCGCCGCTTGCGCCCTCGGTGCGAAAACTCTCCGCCGAGAGCGGCGTCGACGCCTCGACCGTGCCGGGCTCCGGCAAGGACGGCCGCGTCACCAAGGGCGACATGCTGGCCGCTATCGAGAAGGCCGCGTCCACGGCGACCCCGGTCAACCAGCCGGCCGCCGCCGTGCAGGTGCGCGCGCCCTCGCCCGCCGACGACGCCGCGCGCGAGGAGCGCGTGAAGATGACGCGGCTGCGCCAGACCATCGCGCGCCGCCTCAAGGAGGTGCAGAACACCGCCGCGATGCTGACGACCTTCAACGAGGTCGACATGACCGGCGTCATGACGCTGCGCACGCACTACAAGGAGGTGTTCGAGAAGAAGCACGGCGTCAAACTCGGCTTCATGGGCTTCTTCACCAAGGCCTGCGTCCAGGCGCTGAAGGACATTCCCGCCGCCAACGCCGAAATCGACGGCACCGACCTGATCTACAAGAATTACTACCACATCGGCATTGCGGTAGGCACCGACAAGGGGCTCGTCGTGCCTGTGGTGCGCGACTGCGACCGCAAGTCGATCGCCGAGATCGAGAAGAGCATCGCCGACTATGGCCGCCGCGCCCGCGACGGTCAGCTCAAGATCGATGAGATGCAGGGCGGCACCTTCACCATCACCAACGGCGGCATCTACGGCTCGCTGATGTCGACGCCGATCCTGAACGCGCCGCAGGCCGGCATTCTGGGCATGCACAAGATTCAGGAACGGCCGATGGCGATCGCCGGCAAGGTCGAAATCCGCCCGATGATGTATCTGGCGCTGTCCTACGACCACCGCGTCATCGACGGCAAGGACGCCGTGACCTTCCTCGTGCGCGTCAAGGAATCGCTCGAAGACCCCGCGCGGCTGGTGCTGGATCTGTAGTTCAAGCTAAGGGGGAACCCCATGACGCAAATCTTGCTGAAGTCCGATACCAAAACCACCGAGTTTGGTCATTTGACCTCAATCGATTTGGAGTTGAATGCAGTAATTCTAGAGTTGTTTTATTTGGCTTGTTTGAGCTTTGAGCATGGCCAATCCGCCGCACATATTTACGCCTCCGAATACGGCGGGGAAATTAAAAGCATCGCCTATGAAAATCCCTTCGATGTTCTGGGATCTTTCGAAAACATCTCGAAGAAATCCGCGGACTGGGTCTTGTCGCGAGCTCTGTTCTACCATGACAACCAGAGGCGACGGGCGAAGGCCGATCCGGAAAACGCGAAAGCTGAAGAAAAGCATCAACCGGCGATCGAGAAAAAGCTCGGCAACCTCGACAAGGCGCACTCTTTGAGGCGAAAGCTGATCACCGACGGAGCCGACCCCGACGAGGTCAACCGACTAGTCGGCGGATTGCTATTCGACCAGCGTGCAAAATTGCTCCCCGGACCGGACCAAACGGGTTGAGAGGCGCTCTTGAAACCAGGCAGTTCGAGCTTCGTGTTGACCGCAGCGCGGCGGCACCATGGACGAAACTCATCGACGGCAAGGAGGCGGTCACCTTCCTCGTGCGCGTCAAGGAACCGCTCGAAGACCCGGCGCGGCTGGTATTGGGGGGCAACTAAATGGAACAGCAAATAGTCAGCGCTCTTAGTGGAGTTTTAGGAGGCGCTATCGGCGGCCTAATCACCATATGGGCGATGTTTCGGATTCAGCGATCTACAAATGTGTCGCTCGAATACGACGAAATTCGAAAGAAGAGGGTCGAAATTATCTATCAACTTCTTGGATCAAGATATGTGTTGATGGAGGGATATCCCGCCACCGAAAGCGACGTCAAAAGTTTCAACACCGCAATGTCGTTATTTTCAATCTACTTCGCGAAAGACCCAGAAGTGATGAGCGCTTACGACCGATTGCTGAACAGCGAGAGCGATGACAATATTGTACAGATGTTGAAGGTTGCGGCAAAAACAGCGAGCCTTGAGTTGTTGGATACCCATATAAAAAGAGTCATGACCGTAGCTCCAAAAAATGCTTCTTTACTTGTCCCAAGAGCAAGCCAGTGAAATAGCGGTTAGGTCAGTGTCTTGGTCAATAACATGGCCAAACTACCAGACGACAACACGAGATTTGAGACCATGGCGACTTACGACCTCATCGTTATCGGCACCGGCCCCGGAGGTTACGTCTGCGCCATTCGCGCGGCGCAGTTCGGCATGAAGGTCGCGGTGGTCGAGAAAAACCCGACGCTGGGCGGCACCTGCCTCAATGTCGGCTGCATGCCTTCGAAGGCGCTGCTGCACGCCTCCGAAATGTTCGAGGAAGCCGGGCATTCGTTCGCAAAGATGGGCATCGGTGTCTCCGCGCCGAGGCTGGACCTCGCGGCGATGATGAATTTCAAGCAGCAGGGCATCGACGGCAACGTCAAGGGCGTCGAGTTTTTAATGAAAAAGAATAAGATCGACGTCATCAGCGGCACTGGCCGGATTCTTGGCGCAGGCAAGGTCGAAGTCACCGGTAACGATGGCAAGAAGCAAACCTTGGAAACGAAAAACATTGTTATCGCCACCGGCTCCGATGTCGCGAAGCTCAAGGACATCGAGATCGACGAGAAGCGCATCGTGTCCTCGACCGGAGCGCTATCGCTCGCCAAGGTGCCGGGCAAACTTTTGATCGTCGGCGCCGGCGTGATCGGCCTCGAACTCGGCTCGGTGTGGCACCGCCTCGGTGCGCAGGTCACGGTGGTGGAATTCCTCGATCGCATCCTGCCCGGCATGGATGGCGAAGTGGCGAAGCAATTCCAGCGTATGCTTGAAAAGCAAGGCTTCGCATTCAAGCTCGGCGCCAAGGTCACAGGCGTCGATACATCAGGCAAGACGCTGACGGCAAAGGTCGAGCCCGCCGCGGGCGGCGCGGCCGAGACAATCGAGGCCGACGTGGTGCTGGTCGCGATCGGTCGCACCCCCTACACCGACGGTCTCGGCCTGAAGGAGGCGGGTGTTGCGCTCGACGATCGCGGCCGCGTCGAGATCGACGCGCATTTCGCGACCAACGTGAAGGGCGTCTATGCCATCGGCGACGTGGTCGCGGGACCAATGCTCGCCCACAAGGCCGAAGACGAAGGCGTGGCCTGCGCGGAAATCCTGGCCGGCCAGGCAGGCCATGTGAACTACGATGTGATCCCCGGCGTGATCTACACCACGCCCGAGGTCTCCTCGGTCGGCAAGACCGAGGAGGAGTTGAAGCAGGCGGGCACGGCCTACACCGTCGGCAAGTTTCCGTTCACCGCCAACGGCCGCTCCAAGGTCAACCAGACCACCGACGGCTTTGTGAAGATTCTGGCGGATGCCAAGACCGACCGCGTGCTCGGCGTTCACATCATCGGCCGCGAGGCCGGCGAAATGATCCACGAAGCCTGCGTGCTGATGGAATTCGGCGGCTCGGCGGAAGACCTCGCCCGCACCTGCCACGCTCACCCGACGCGATCGGAAGCCATCAAGGAAGCCGCCCTCGCCGTCGGAAAACGCGCCATCCACATGTGATGCTGCGGGTCCGCCATCAGGCGCGCGGATGCGCAGTCTTATAGACTTCTAACAGCCGCTCGCTGTCGATGCCGGTGTAGATCTGGGTGGTCGAGAGCGAGGCGTGGCCGAGCAGTTCCTGGATCGCGCGCAGGTCGCCGCCGCGGCTCAAGAGATGCGTCGCAAATGAATGGCGCAACGCGTGCGGCGTCGCACTGTCGGGCAGGCCGAGCGCGCCGCGCATCCGCGCCATGGTAAGCTGGATGATACGCGGGCTGAGCGGTCCACCCCGCGCGCCGACGAAGATCGGCCCCTCCGGCGGCAGTGAATGCGGACACACCGCCACATACTCATGGACCAGCGCCAGCACATTCTGCAGCACCGGCACCATCCGCGTCTTGTTGCCCTTACCGGTGACGACCAGAACGTCGCCCGCGCCGGGCTGCGGCACGTCGCGCCGCTTCAGCCCGAGCGCTTCGGAAATGCGCAGGCCCGACCCGTACAAGAGCGCCATCACCGCCGCATCGCGCGCCCAGATCCATGGCTCGCGATCCTCGCCGGCCCGCTCGGATGCATCGGCGAACCGCTTCGCCGCGCTCATCTGGATCGGTTTCGGCAGGCTCTTGCCGACCTTCGGCGCGCGGATCGCGCTAAGTGCGCCGACCTTGCCGAGCCCTTCCCGTTCCAGAAATCGCGCGAACGAGCGCAGGCCCGCCAGCGCCCGCATCAACGACCGGCCACCGATATCATCGGCGCGGCGCGCGGCCATGAAGGCCCTGACATCGCTCGCCTCAAGCGCGGCGAAGCGTTTCAGCGTCACCAACTCGCCCCAGTGCTGGCTGAGAAACATCAGGCACTGCCGGGCGTCCCGCGCATAGGCCTCGCACGTCTTGGGCGACAGCCGGCGCTCGGCGCGCAGATGCGACAGCCATCGTACCATTTGCTGCCCCAGATCCGGGGCCGCGCAGGCGAGATCGGGAAGCGGCTGCGGGGCGGGCTTGACCATGTTTCGTACCGTCATGACGATTCCGGCGATTATATCGCGCCGCTTTCGTTTATCGTTTGCTAACTTTACGACGGCGACTCCCACTCGAGCCCGAATTCTCCGGATGGATCATTTTTCGCGCAACGGCACGTCTTCAACACCGTCATCGACGACACGCGTCGTAGATGTGCTGGTTCCCGTTGCGATCGATCAGGCCTATTCCTATCGCGTGCCGCGCGGCATGGAGGTTGCGCCCGGCGACCTCGTGACAGTACCGCTCGGACCCCGCGAGGTGATCGCCGTGGTCTGGGCCGAGAACCCGGCGCCCGATCCGCGCCTGCACAACCGCTTGAAAGACATCGGCGAAAAGCTCGACCTGCCGCCGCTTAAGGATGAACTGCGTACGCTGGTCGACTGGGTCGCCAACTACACGCTGTCGGCGCGCGGCATGGTGATGCGCATGAGCCTGCGAATGGGCGAGCAACTCGGACCGGAGCGGGTGCGGCCGGGTGTGCGGCTGACCGGCGCGCCGCCGCAGCGCATGACCCCGGCGCGACAGCGGCTGATCGCGGTGTTGTCCGATGGTCTGCTGCACGGAAAATCCGATGCGGCGAAAGAAGCCGGCGTCAGTGCCGGCGTGGTCGACGGCCTCGTCGACGAGAGGACGTTGACGGTCGAGCCGATGCCGCGTCCACCGCCGCCACCGCCGCCCGATCCGGATTTCGCCGTGCCGGATTTTTCCCGATCACAGCGGACCGCCGTGGACGCCATGCGCGCGCTGGCGTCGAACGGCACGTTCCACGTCGCGTTGCTCGACGGCGTCACCGGCTCGGGCAAGACCGAGGTCTATTTTGAGGCGGTCGCAGAAACCATCCGCCGCGGCAAGCAGGCGCTGATCCTGATGCCGGAGATCGTGCTGACCGGGCAGTTCCGCGACCGCTTCGCCGCCCGCTTCGGCGAGCGGCCGCTGGAGTGGCATTCCGAACTGACGCCGCGCACCCGCGCGCGCAACTGGGCCGCGATCGCGGCAGGCGAGGGGCAGGTCGTGGTCGGCGCACGCTCGGCGCTGTTCCTTCCTTACGCCGATCTCGGACTGATCATTGTCGATGAGGAGCACGACCAGGCTTACAAACAGGACGAGGGCACACACTATCACGCCCGCGACATGGCCGTGGTGCGCGCGCATATCGCGAAAATCCCGATCGTGCTGGCGTCGGCGACCCCATCGGTGGAGAGCGAGGTCAATGCGCGCAAGGGACGCTACCAGCGCGTCGCGCTGACGTCCCGGTTCGGCGGTCAGCACATGCCGCAGATCGAGGTGATCGATCTGCGCCGCGAGGGACCGCCGCGCGGCCGCTTCATTTCTCCGCGTCTCGCCGGGGAAGTCCGCGCCGCTATCGAACGGCGGGAGCAGGCGCTGCTGTTTCTCAACCGTCGCGGCTACGCGCCGCTGACCTTGTGCCGGGCCTGCGGGCATCGCTTCGCCTGCACCATCTGCGATGCGTGGCTGGTCGATCACCGCTTCCGTCAGCGGCTGGTATGCCACCACTGCGGCTTCTCGATGCCGCGCCCGCATCAATGTCCGCATTGCGCGGCGGAAGAAACGCTGGTGGCGGTCGGCCCCGGCGTCGAGCGCTTGCAGGAAGAAGCTGCCGCGCTTTTTCCCGATGCCCGCACCCTCGTGCTGTCGAGCGATCTGGTGACCTCGATCGAAACCATGCGCTCGGAACTGAACGATATCGCGGAGGGCCGCGTCGATATCATCATCGGCACGCAACTGGTGGCCAAGGGCCATCACTTTCCGCGTCTCAACCTTGTCGGCGTCATCGACGCCGACCTCGGCCTTGGCAACGGCGATCCCCGCGCTGCGGAGCGGACCTTCCAACTGCTCAACCAGGTGATCGGCCGCACCGGCCGCGAGCAGGGCCACGGCGTCGGCTATCTGCAAACCCATCAGCCCGAACATCCGGTGATGAGGGCACTGGTCGCAAGCGACCGCGAGGCGTTCTACGCCAGCGAGATCGAGGCGCGGGAGCGCTCGGGCTATCCGCCGTTCGGCCGGCTGGCGAGCCTGATTATTTCCGCAGGCGACCGCCCGACCGCGGAGAGTTTTGCCCGCCGCTTGGCGGCGATCGCGCCGATCGACGAGCGCATTCAGGTGCTCGGGCCGGCCGAGGCACCGCTCGCTGTGATCAAGGGCCGCTATCGTTTCCGGTTGCTGGTGAAGTCGGCGCGCGGCGTCGATCTGTCCGGCTATTTGCGCGAATGGCTCGCTGCAGGACCGAAGACCAAAGGCAATCTCAAGCTGGAGATCGACGTCGATCCCCAGAGCTTTCTCTGAGGCTGCTCCGCCATTTCGGACGCCGCCGTGAGCGGGCGATCACGGGCCTTACCCGACCCTGGCGCCCGCTTCGCTGGAAAACGCCTTGACGCGGCGGCGCCTACATCACCTCGGCGACCACGCGGCCGACGCCGCGGCCGGTCAACCCGATCGCGCGGGCGGCACCTTTCGAAAGATCCAGCACGCGGCCGCGGATGAACGGGCCGCGATCATTGATGGTGACGACCACACTGCGGCTGCCATGGGTGACCCTCAGTTTGGTCCCGAACGGTAGACTGCGATGGGCGGCGGTCATGGCGTTCTGGTTGAAGCGCTGGCCGGACGCGGTGCGGCTGCCGGATTCACTGCCGTAATAGGAGGCCACGCCGGAGAACGAGCGGCCCGCACCGGCGGAACGCCCAACGGACGCGTTGGCGTTCAGCCAGGACGACCCCGCTGTGCCGTGGCTCGCGGCATGATGTGCCCGGTCGTGATGATGCCGATGATGGTTGCGCGAGCGGGCCGATGCCTCGGTCACGCTCCCCGCAATCAAAACGGTTGCGGCGATCACGGCGGCCACCGTACGCGGCCGGATTAAAAACCCCAACGTCGATTTTTGCGAGTGCAACATATTGAAAGACCCCTTAAAAGTATTGCCGCTCCTGCGACAAGTGAAACCCCTAACCATTGAGTCGCCGCAGCGTTAAACCTCCAACTAAGGCGTAAAATTGGCAGGAAACTGCTTCATGACTCGGCTGAAATATCTTTTGATCGGCACGGAACGGCCAACTAATGGCACAAATACTTATTTTAATAGGGAATGCACCACAATATATTTGTCTGTACTGTAAAAGAAAGCCATGTCACGGCATCGGTAATCATTCAGCAAGTATTACAGCGCGTTTCGACACCAGGCCGATCCGACGCCGAAGAGAAAACCGTTGCGGCACAGGACTAACTTGCGCTTCTTCAGACGCCTGTATGCCCGCCTGAATTACTGCGCGGCTGAAACGCGCCCTCGCGCGCTCCAATCGTTCGGCTGAATTTCCAGCCTGGTGAATTCCGGCCCTGCGACAAGGCATCGCCGCACGCTGTCGTCATGTTGCACCTGCGCGCGCGCTATGTTAGCAAAGCCGCGATTTTAACGCTGCCGACACGCTTTGTGTCGGTCGGAAATCGAAGTCCCTCTTGAATTCCAAGGACTTGGCCGCTTTGGCGCCGCTTGTTTGGCGACGGCTTTTCCCTTGCGAGTTTGACAGCTTGAAGAGCGCTCAGGTGGCTGCTGTAGATTCCTCGGTTTCTGGTGTGTCCGGCCGTTATGCGACGGCCCTGTTCGAACTGGCCCGCGAAGACAAATCGATCGACGCCGTCAAGGCCGACCTCGACAGGTTCGATGCCATGCTGGCGGACAGCCCTGAACTGGCCCGCCTGGTGCGCAGCCCGGTTTTCAGCGCCGATACGCAGGCCAAGGCGCTCGCCGCCGTGCTCGACAAGGCCGGGTTCGGCGGCACGACCGCGAAATTCCTGAAAGTCCTGACCGCCAACCGCCGGCTGTTTGCGGTCACTGAGGTGATCCGGGCATTCCGCGCGCTCGTCGCGAGGTTCAAGGGCGAGGTCACGGCGGAGGTCACCGTCGCCGAAACGCTCAATAAGAAGAATCTGGACGCGCTGACGACCGCGCTGAAATCAGTGACGGGCAAGGACATCACGCTCAACGTGAAGGTCGATCCGTCCATCATCGGCGGGCTTGTCGTCAAGCTCGGCAGCCGCATGGTGGACAGTTCGCTCCGCACCAAACTCAATTCGATCAAGCACGCGATGAAAGAGGCAGGCTGATGGACATCCGCGCCGCGGAAATTTCCGCGATCCTGAAGGACCAGATCAAGAATTTCGGCCAGGAGGCCGAGGTTTCCGAAGTCGGACAGGTGCTGTCCGTCGGCGACGGCATTGCCCGCGTCTATGGCCTCGACAACATCCAGGCCGGCGAGATGGTCGAATTCGAAAACGGGACGCGCGGCATGGCGCTGAACCTCGAAACCGACAACGTCGGTATCGTGATTTTCGGCGCCGACCGCGAGATCAAGGAAGGCCAGACCGTCAAGCGCACCCGCGCCATCGTCGATGCGCCGGTCGGCAAGGGCCTGCTCGGCCGCGTCGTCGATGCGCTCGGCAACCCGATCGACGGCAAGGGTCCGATCCAGGCGACTGAACGCAAGCGCGTCGACGTCAAGGCGCCCGGCATCATTCCGCGCAAGTCGGTCAACGAGCCGATGGCGACGGGCCTCAAGTCGATCGACGCCCTGATCCCGGTCGGCCGCGGCCAGCGCGAATTGATCATCGGCGACCGCCAGACCGGCAAGACCGCGATCGCGCTCGACACCATTCTCAATCAGAAGCCGCTGAACGTCGCCGGCGCGCCCGAGGGCCAGAAACTTTATTGCGTCTACGTCGCTATCGGACAGAAGCGCTCGACCGTTGCCCAGTTCGTCAAGGTGCTCGAGGAGCAGGGCGCGCTCGAATATTCCATCATCGTTGCCGCGACTGCGTCCGATCCGGCGCCGATGCAGTACATCGCGCCGTTCACCGGCTGCACCATGGGCGAGTATTTCCGCGACAACGGCATGCACGCCGTCATTATCTATGACGACCTGTCGAAACAGGCCGTCGCCTACCGCCAGATGTCGCTGCTGCTGCGCCGCCCGCCAGGCCGCGAAGCCTATCCCGGCGACGTGTTCTATCTTCATTCGCGCCTGCTGGAGCGCGCCGCCAAGCTTAATGACGATCACGGCAACGGGTCCCTGACGGCGCTGCCGGTCATCGAAACCCAGGCCAACGACGTGTCGGCCTACATTCCGACCAACGTTATTTCGATCACGGACGGCCAGATCTTCCTCGAGACCGACCTGTTCTTCCAGGGCATCCGTCCGGCGGTGAACGTCGGTCTGTCGGTGTCGCGCGTCGGCTCGTCGGCGCAGACCAAGGCGATGAAGAAGGTCGCCGGCAAGATCAAGGGCGAACTCGCGCAGTACCGCGAAATGGCGGCGTTCGCACAGTTCGGCTCCGATCTCGATGCCTCGACCCAGCGCCTGCTGAATCGCGGTTCGCGCCTGACCGAACTCCTGAAGCAGCCGCAGTTCTCGCCGCTCAAGATGGAAGAGCAGGTCTGCGTGATCTGGGCCGGCACCAACGGCTATCTCGATAAGCTCCCCCTCGGCAAGGTGCGCGCCTTCGAGGACGGCCTGCTGTCGCTGCTGCGCGGCAAGAACGTCGAGATTCTCAACACCATCCGTGAAAGCCGCGATCTCAGCGACGACACTGCGGCCAAGCTGAGAAGCGCGGTCGACGGTTACGCCAAGACGTTCGTTTGATCTTTCTTCACCTCTCCCGCTTGCGGGGGAGGTCGACCGGTGCAGCTGGTCGGGTGGGGGCGGCGATACAAATCGCGTCTGACCTCCTCCCTAACCCTCCCCCGCACGCGGGAGAGGGAAAAGGCCGAGCAAGAGGATAGACAGAGTTACCGATGGCCAGTCTTAAAGACATGCGCGTCCGCATCGCCTCGACCAAGGCGACGCAGAAGATCACCAAGGCCATGCAGATGGTCGCGGCGTCGAAATTGCGCCGTGCGCAGAGCGCCGCCGAAGCCGCGCGTCCCTACGCAGAGAAAATGGATCAGGTGATCTCGAACATCGCCAGCGCTGCCGCGGGTTCGCCCGGTGCGCCGGTATTGCTCGGCGGCACCGGCAAGGACCAGGTGCATTTGCTGCTGGTCTGCACCGGCGAGCGCGGCCTGTCCGGCGCCTTCAACTCCTCGATCGTGCGGCTCGCCCGCGAGCGCGCACTGGCGCTGATGAATCAGGGCAAGGACGTCAAGTTCTTCTGCGTCGGGCGCAAGGGATACGAACAGCTGCGCCGCACTTTCGAAAAGCAGATCGTCGAGAACGTCGAGCTGCGCTCCGTGCGCCAGCTCGGTTTCGTCAATGCCGAAGCCATCGCCAAGAAGGTCATCGCGCGGTTCAACGCCGGCGAATTCGATGTCTGCACGCTGTTCTATTCGCGCTTCAAGTCCGTCATCGCGCAGGTTCCAACCGCACAGCAGATCATCCCGCTTGAGGTGGAAGCGCCGGCCGCGAATGCCGGTCCTGCGCCGTTCTACGAATACGAGCCGGAGGAGGATGAAATCCTCACCCGGCTGCTTCCGCGCAACCTTGCGGTACAGATTTTCCGCGCCCTTCTGGAAAACAACGCGTCGTTCTACGGCGCGCAGATGAGCGCCATGGACAACGCAACGCGTAACGCGGGCGACATGATCCGCAAGCAGACGCTGGTTTACAACCGGACCCGCCAGGCGATGATCACGAAGGAGTTGATCGAGATCATCTCCGGCGCCGAGGCCATCTAACAGCAGGAGCGTTCATGGCTTACGTCACGAAGGCGACAACGAGCGGCGGCCGCAACGGCCGCGCCGTCCTCGACGGCGGTGGGCTGGCATTGGCGATGGCGCTTCCGAAGGATCTCGGCGGGGCCGGAGACGGCCACAATCCGGAGCAGTTGTTCGCGCTTGGCTGGTCCTCCTGCTTCGGACAGGCCATTCTCGTTCTCGCGAAAAAGCACGGCCTCGACGGGCAGGCCGCCAAGGTGACCTGCGAAGTCACGCTTAATATCAATGACGGCGCATTCTCGCTCGCTGCCGAATTGAAGGTCGCGCTGCCCGGTGCCGACAAGGCCAAGCTGCAAGCGCTGATCGAAGATGCTCACACCATCTGTCCTTATTCCAAGGCGACCAAGGGTAATGTACCCGTCAAATTGACCGCCGTCTAAAGCGCCTGATCCTGAAAAGTGGAAACCGGTTTTCGGATCAGATCACGCGCCAACTAAAAACGAGTTCTCAGGAGATATTTCTAATGGCATCCCCCGCCAATCAGACCGGACGCATCACGCAAGTCATCGGCGCCGTCGTCGACGTGCAGTTCGAAGGCCACCTGCCGGCCATTCTCAACGCCATCGAAACCAAGAACGGCGACAACCGCCTGGTCCTCGAGGTCGCCCAGCATCTCGGCGAATCCACGGTTCGCACCATCGCGATGGACACCACCGAGGGCCTGGTTCGCGGTCAGGAAGTGAAAGACACCGGCAACCCGATCCTCGTGCCGGTTGGTGTGGGCACGCTCGGCCGCATCATGAACGTGATCGGCGAGCCGGTCGACGAACAAGGCCCGGTCAAGGCCGAAGACATGCGTGCTATCCATCAGGAAGCGCCGCTCTATACCGACCAGTCGACGGAAGCCGAAATTCTCGTAACCGGCATCAAGGTCGTCGATCTGCTGGCGCCTTACGCCAAGGGCGGCAAGATCGGCCTGTTCGGCGGCGCCGGCGTCGGCAAGACCGTGCTGATTCAGGAACTGATCAACAACGTCGCCAAGGCGCATGGCGGTTACTCGGTATTCGCCGGCGTGGGCGAGCGGACCCGCGAGGGCAACGACCTCTATCACGAGTTCATCGAATCCGGCGTCAACAAGAAGGGTGGCGGCGAAGGCTCCAAATGTGCCCTCGTGTACGGCCAGATGAACGAGCCTCCGGGCGCGCGCGCCCGCGTCGCACTGTCGGGCCTCACCGTCGCCGAGCATTTCCGCGACCAGGGCCAGGACGTGCTGTTCTTCGTCGATAACATCTTCCGTTTCACCCAGGCTGGCTCTGAAGTGTCGGCGCTGCTCGGTCGTATTCCTTCGGCCGTGGGCTATCAGCCGACGCTGGCCACCGACATGGGAGCGCTGCAGGAGCGTATCACCACCACGACCAAGGGATCGATCACCTCGATTCAGGCGATTTACGTGCCGGCCGACGATTTGACCGACCCGGCGCCTGCGACCTCGTTCGCTCACTTGGACGCGACCACGACACTGAACCGCGCGATTTCGGAAAAGGGCATTTACCCGGCGGTGGACCCGCTCGACTCCACCTCGCGCATGCTGTCGCCGCTGATCGTCGGCGAGGAGCACTATCAGACCGCCCGCATGGTGCAGCAGGTGCTGCAGCGCTACAAATCGCTGCAGGACATCATCGCCATTCTCGGCATGGATGAACTGTCCGAAGAGGACAAGATCGCCGTGGCCCGCGCCCGTAAGATCGAGCGCTTCCTGTCGCAGCCGTTCTTCGTCGCCGAAATCTTCACCGGCGCGCCGGGCAAGTTCGTCGACCTCGCCGATACCATCAAGGGCTTCCGCGCGATCTGCGACGGCAAGTATGATCATCTTCCGGAAGCGGCGTTCTACATGGTCGGCACCATCGAGGAAGCCGTCGAGAAGGGCAAGAAGCTCGCGGCCGAAGCGGCTTAGAGCGTTTTCGAGCGAAGCATGTCCTCGGGCTTGCCCCGGGGATGGGTAGCGGTTCGCGTGAAGAAACGCGTCAAATCAAAATCATAGAGCCCGCTTCTGATTCTATCAGAAGCGGGCTCTAGTTCAGCGAAATAGCGAATAGGGAGTAGCGAGTAGGAAACAGTGAAGAATGAAGTGCGAGCTATTCGCTATTCGCTATTCGCTATTCGCTAATTGATCATGGCTACCTTCCACTTTGATCTCGTGTCGCCTGAAAAGCTCACCTTCTCCGGTGACGTCGATCAGGTCGACGTTCCCGGCGTCGAGGGCGACTTCGGCGTCCTTGCCGGCCATGCGCCGGTTGTCGCGGCGATCCGTCCGGGAATCCTGACCATCACCACTGGCGGCACGCCTCAGAAAATCATCGTGCTCGGCGGTCTCGCCGAAGTATCGGAGAAGGGCCTGACCGTCCTCGCCGACGTGGCGACTTCGATCCAGGAGCTGGATCGTGCGCAGTTCGCCGACACGATTGCGAGCATGGAGGCCAAGCTGGCGGAAAAGGAAGGCTCCGAACTCGACAAGGCGATCGAGCGGCTGGATCATTTCAAGAGCATTCAGAGCCAGCTCAATACTACGGCGCTGCACTGAGCCGCATAGCTGAGCATCATTTTCGGATGCAGCGCACTTCCGTCATTGCCGGGCTTGACCAGGCAATCCATTGATCTTCGAAAGAAGCTGGATGCGCGGGTCAGAGGCGAGCAGAAGCCACGCCGTTCCTCGAACGGCCAGAGCCTTTTCGCTTCTGATGGAATCAGAAGCGGGCTCTATGATTTTGATTTGACGCGTTTTCTTCACGCGAACCGGTATCCACTTCGCTCGAAAACGCTCTAAGCGCCCGCATGACACCGGAACACAGATCGATTCCATACCCGTCAAGAAGCGCTCTAACCGCCCGAGAGGCTCGCGAATTCCTTGACCACGCGCTCATAGACCGGGCGCTTGAAAGGCACGATTAACCGGGGCAGGTTCTGCATCGGCTCCCAGCGCCATCCGATGAATTCCGCCTTGTGACCGCCGCCCGGATTGACGACGTCGATCTCGTTGTCCTTGCCGGTGAAGCGCATCGCGTACCACTTCTGGCGCTGTCCGCGATAGCGGCCCTTCCAGGCCCGTCCGGCCACGGTGCGCGGAATATCATAGATCAGCCAGTCGGATACCTCGGCGAGCTTCTCGACCGAGCGAACGCTGGTCTCCTCATAGAGTTCGCGTTTCGCCGCGAGCCATGTGTCCTCGCCGGGATCGACGCCGCCTTGCGGCATCTGCCAGACATACTCGTCGTCGACGTGCTCGATGCCGCCGGCGCGGCGACCGATAAGGACGAGTCCCCTCTCGTTGATCAGCATCATGCCGACGCAAGTGCGGTAGGGTAGATCGTCGTAGCGCGCCATTGCGTCAATGCCTTTCGCGCCTCCCCGCTCTGACAACGGACGGGACCCGGAATTCGGATTTCAACCTGATTTTGATTTCAGCATCTCGGTTGTCAATGGCACAAGCATCACGCCACGGCTTTCGAGACCCTTGGCCCAGGCGCCGATTCGCTCGACGGAAACAGGAAGCGCCGAAGCCATGCCGATGGCAGCCCCCCGCTCCTTCGCCAGGTCTTCAAGTCTTGCGAGCGCCTTGTCGATTTCCACCGAGGTCGGGACGGCATCAATGGTCAGGTCGGCCTTGGCGAACGGCATCGCCTGACCCTCCGCGAGCTGACCCGCCACGCTCCTCGGAGTGGAGCCGTCGTCAAGATAGCCAAGGCCGCGCTTGGCTGCTTCGCGAATGATCGGCTGCATGACCGTAGCGGCGGCGACAAACCGGGCCCCCATGAAATTGGCGAGACCGACATAACCCTGGAAACGGCTGAGGTGCCAATGCAGGCGATCGATATTCTGTTCAGTACCGAGCGTCGTCAGCAGGGTCTGCGGTCCGGGGTCGTTATCGGGGTAGTCATAGGGCTCCATGGGGACCTGCAGCAGAATCTCGTGACGTTGCGCGCGAGCCTGCTCCACCAGCTTGCCCGGATCGGACCCGTAAGGCGTGAACGCCAGCGTCACGGCCGGCGGCAGTTTCATGATGGCATCGGCGGTTTTGGCCGCGCCGACGCCGAGACCGCCGACCACGATCGCGATCACCGGCATCGTTGCCGCCTTCGCGCGATCGGCATCGGTGCCCGTTGCGTAGGCCTTGAAGGGCTTCAATCCATCGGCGGCGACAGCCGGAATCATTCCGTAACGCGACTTCTCCAACAGACGCGGATCGATTCCGGCCATCGTCACCGGCGCGGCGCCGCCGCCAGCCGTGTCGGAATCCGCGCCCGCGACAACGACATCCTGACGCGAGCCACTGGAGCCGTCGATGATAGTGATGGTCTTGCGACCCGCCTCGGGTTGAGCGGTAACGGCGGCAGCGCTGGTCGGCTGCGACGCAGGTGGGACGGCCGCAGATTTGTCCTCGGGGGCCACGGTTTGCCGGATCGCGATCCGCGCCGCGGGCTCGCCACCCAGCGGATCGTGGTTGAAAAGAACAAAGCCAACGAAGACGACAAGGATTGATCCGAGCAAAACCGCCGCAGCCTGTGGCAGCGTGAAGGGGAGCCGGAAACGGCGCTTGGGCGCAGGATTCTGTCCGAGCGGCGTACTGAGATCGTCCGTCGTGTCGGCCATCGAGCTCCCCGAATCATCCGATCCAAAGATACCATGGACGCTCGCAAAGGCGGCAGGCCACCATCAGGGGTTCACGCCGGCCATCGACCTCGGCATGAAAACGAACCGGGCGTCCAAAGGACGCCCGGTTCCGGAAAACCCGACTTATTTCAGTTCGTTGCCTTTTTCGCGGGCTTCTCGATCGCCGCCTTGTCGCCGGGGGCCGGCGACGAGGCGTTGACCTTGATGCCGTGCAGAAGGTCGTCGGCCATCTTGAGCGCCTTGTCGTTCTTGGCGTCCGGCGGGACGTAGGATTGCGAGCCGGTCTTCTCGTCGGTGCCGTTGCGCAGATGGCCGCGCAGCGAAGCCTCTCCCTTGGTGTCGGTCCGCGACTTCAGTTCATCGGGCACATCCTGAAGCACCTCGATATCCGGAACGATGCCTTTGGCCTGAATCGAACGGCCCGACGGCGTGTAATAGCGCGCCGTCGTCAGGCGGAGCGCGCCGTTGCCCGAACCGAGCGGAATGATGGTCTGCACGGAGCCCTTGCCGAATGAGCGGGTCCCGATCAGTGTCGCTCGCTTGTGGTCCTGCAACGCACCGGCGACGATTTCGGAAGCCGATGCCGACCCGCCGTTGATCAGAACGATCACCGGCTTGCCCTTGGTGAGGTCGCCGGGATGCGCGCTGCGACGCTGGGTTTCCTCGGCGTTGCGGCCGCGCGTCGACACAATCTCACCGCGGTCGAGGAAGCTGTCGGAAACGGTCACCGCTTCTTCGAGCAATCCGCCGGGGTTGTTGCGCAGATCGATGATGTAACCCTTGAGCTTGTCGCCGATCTGGCCTTGCAGGTCGGAAATCGACTTCTTGAGGCCTTCGGTGGTCTGCTCGTTGAAGGTGGTGATGCGGATATAGGCGATGTCGTCGGTCTCGACGTGCGAGCGCACCGAGCGGACGCGGATGTTGTCGCGCACCAGCGTCACGTCGATCGGATTGTCCTGGCCTTTGCGGACGATCTTCAGCTTGATCTTGGTGCCGATCGGGCCGCGCATCTTGTCGACGGCCTGGTTGAGCGTGAGCCCCTGCACCGCCTCATCGTCAAGATTGGTGATGATGTCGTTCGCCAGGATTCCCGCCTTGGATGCCGGCGTGTCGTCGATCGGCGAGACCACCTTGACCAGGCCGTCCTCCATCGTGACCTCGATGCCAAGGCCGCCAAACTCGCCGCGCGTCTGCACCTGCATGTCGCGGAAGCTCTTGGCGTCCATGTAGCTCGAATGCGGATCGAGACCCGACAGCATTCCGCTGATGGCCGATTCGATCAGCTTGCTGTCGTCGGGCTTCTCGACATAGTCGCTACGGACCCGCTCGAACACATCGCCGAACAGGTTGAGCTGGCGATAGGTATCCGAGGTCGCGGCTCGCGCGCTCGATCCCATCAGCACCGACCGCGGCTGGGTCACGAACAGCGTCAGCGCCGCACCCGCGGCAGCGCTGAGAAGAATAAGGGAAACCTTGCGCATCATCCGCGAACCTTTTGGCCTTTATTTGCGGCCCACCACGGGCCAGGATCAATGGGAGTGCCGTCTTTACGGAACTCGATGTAGAGAACGGGCTGACTCGCGTTAGCCGCAAGAATCGAGGCGACACGGGAAGTCGACCCCATCGTCGCTACCGGTTCTCCGGTCAACACGAACTGGCCGATGTTAACCGAAATACGCTCCATCCCGGCGATCAGCACATGATACCCGCCCCCGGCATTGAGGATCAAGAGTTGTCCGTAGCTGCGGAACGGTCCGGCATACACGACCCAGCCATCACACGGTGTTGTGACCTGCGCGCCCGGACGGGCCGCCAATGAAATGCCTTTTTCCGCACCGCCGACGCCGTCGGAACCGCCAAAGTCACGGATCTTCGTGCCGTTAACCGGAAACGCCAACAAGCCCTTGGCGGACGCGAAGGCGATCGCCGGACTGAGACGGCCGGGATCCTTGAGAGCGGCCAGATTCGGCTTGGCGGGAGCGCCTTGCCGGCTGGCTGTCGCCGCCGCCTTGGCCGCGCTCTTCAGGTCCTGCTCCATCTTGGCGATCAGGCCTTGCAGGCTGTCGACCTGATGCGACAGTTCAATCGCGCGCGCGCCCTCGGCGGCCATATCCTTTTCGATGCTGCTTTGCTGCCGTTGCCGCTCGTCCACCAGCGTCGCCAGGCGGGTTTGATCGTCCTTGAGCCTGTCGCGATCGGCCGCCATCAGATCACGTTCGGCGGCGATTGATTTGCGTAGGCCGACGAGTTCCTCGAGATCAGCCACAAGCTTTTCCGCGCGCGCGCGGATCTCCGGCACCACGGAGCCGAGCAACATCGCGGTGCGCAGCGACTGCAGCGCATCCTCCGGCCGCACCAGCAAAGCCGGCGGCGTGCGCCGGCCGACGCGCTGCAAGGCGGCAAGCACTTCCACGATTTCCGAGCGCCGCGAATCGAGCGAGCCGCGGATTTCCCGCTCGCGCGCGTCGAGCGGCAGCAGGCGGGCTTCCGCCTCTGCGATCTTGGTCTCGATGGCGCGGACCCCGGCGGCAACATCGATCAACTGTTGATTGAGCTTGGCGCGGTTCTGACCAATCGCCGCGATATCGGCCTTCAGTCGCTCCTGCAGCTCGGCCGCGCTCTTTTGCTGCGCCCGCACCGCCTCCAGTTCCTGCTCGCGATGCTTGATGTCGTCCGCCGACGGGGCGGCAGCCGGCGAAGGTGTCCCGGCCGCCTGTGCCATCACGGACGAAGAAACCGCGGATGAAAAGCCCGCGAGCAGGCAAGCCGAGATGACAAGCATGGAAGCCGGCGGCGGTTGTCCGCCTCGCACCTCCGCGGACCGCGAACGAAGGCCATGGTCCTGGTTCATTCGCATGTCAGGTGATCGGCGCCCGTTTGTTCGCACCATGTTGACCCGATCGCGTTAGCGCATCCGCAGGGTGCGCTAACCACGGTGATAAGGATGGCCGGCCAGGATGGTCGCGGCCCGGTAAATCTGCTCCAGCAACATCACGCGCACGATCTGATGCGGCCAGGTGGCCGCGCCGAACGCGACGCTTAATCTAGCCTTGCGCCGCAATTCGGGCGAAAGTCCGTCCGCGCCGCCCACGGCGAAAACGGTGCTCGTCACCGACTCATCCCGCCAGCGACCAAGATGATCCGCGAACGCGGCGCTGTCGATGTTTTTGCCCTTTTCGTCCAGCGCCACCAGGACCGCTCCCTCAGGAGCCAAAGCAAGAATTGCCGCAGCCTCTTCGCGAATGCGTTGCTTGGCATCGCGGGCGCGGCTTTCCGGGATTTCATGAACGTCGAAGCCACGAAAGCCGAGCTTGCGACCGATATCGTCAAAGCGTCCGCGATAGCGGTCGGCGAGCTCCCGCTCCGGGCCCTGCTTGAGACGGCCAATGGCAATGACGACGAGTCGCATCCGCGCAAGCTCAAGCCTTTTCGCTTCTGATGGAATCAGAAGCGAGGCTCCATGATTTTGATTCGACGCGTTTTCTTCACGCGAACCGGTATCCACTTCGCTCGAAAACGCTTTAGTATGGTGGTTCAGACCGACTTCGCCGTCGCCGTGTTTTGCATCCACAATCTCTCGAGATTGTAGAATTCGCGAACCTCAGGCCTGAACACGTGCACGATCACATCGCCGGAATCGATCAGCACCCAGTCGCAATTGGGTAGACCCTCGATATGGACGTTCTTGACTCCGGTTTCCTTGAGGCCCTTGGCGACGTTTTCAGCGACCGCCCCCACGTGCCGGTTGGACCGGCCGGTGGCGATGACCATGTAGTCCGAAAACGCCGATCTGCCGCGAAGATCGATGGTGACCGTCTCTTCCGCCTTCATATCCTCGAGGCGGGAAAGGACCAGCTTGAGGGTCTCTTCGACGTCGGGCCTCGCCTTCGAAACCACAGAGGCTGTCGAAGCGGCGTCTGTCGAAGTAGCGTCCGCCGAAGTCTTGGGTGCTCTCGACCTGACGGTCTTCGATGTCGTTCTCTTCGGCGCCGACGAGGACGCAGAGGACGAAGCAAACCTGGACAATACAGGTGCGGTCAGGGACCATTTCCTTTCGCTATACAGCGAACGCCGAATCCTTGGCGCCCGACGGGTATAATACGCATGTAGCGTTGATGGTTTCAATATTCCAGTGATGCGGCGGCTTCATGTTTTCAGGCTCCGCCTTTCCATGTTCCATCCCGGTTCCGCAGCCCGGTCGAGGACAGCCTCGATTTCATCCCGGTGAGAAAGACCCAGGCCGGCGGGCGCTGCGCGGTCAGCCGGTTGGCCCCGACTTCAGGAAGACGCCACCGCGCAAGCGCCTGCGCGGCAGGCGCCGCGAGGGCACGGAAACTGTGCGGCGGGCGATCGATCACCGCGATCGGCACCTCGGCGGCGATCCGCTGCCAGTTTTCCCAGCGATGGAACTGCTCCAGATTGTCAGCGCCCATGATCCAGACAAAGCGCACGTTGGCGCACCTGCGCCGCAGATAGGTAATGGTATCGATGGTGTAGCGCGTTCCGATGACAGCTTCGAGACAACTGACGTCGATCCGCGGATCGCTGGCCATCGCCCGCGCCGCAGCAGCGCGTTCGCCGAGATCGCGCAGCGCGCGCGCATCCTTGAGCGGGTTGGCGGGTGATATCAGCCACCAGACCCGGTCGAGTTGCAGCCGCTTCAGGGCATACAGGCTGATGGCGCGATGCGCGGCGTGCGGCGGATTGAACGAGCCACCGAGCAGACCGATACGCATGCCGTCGAAATGAAGCGGGATGGCGCTGGACGAAGCGACTGAACGCGGCCCCAAATCAGTCTCCGCGCAACCGGGCGCATGATCCGCTAACGTGTGTGCGGTTTGGCGATAAGATCATGCGCGCTTGAATGAGGTTACGCTCACGGCCGGGTCTGCCCGGTGCCGTGTACGCGATATTTGAAGCTGGTCAATTGCTCGGCGCCGACCGGTCCGCGCGCGTGGAATTTGCCGGTCGCAATGCCGATTTCGGCGCCGAAGCCGAATTCGCCACCGTCGGCGAATTGCGTCGAGGCGTTGTGCAGCACGATCGCCGAATCCACCTCGTCGAGAAACCGCGCGGCGGTATTCGAATCGTCGGTCACGATCGCATCGGTGTGGTGCGAGCCGTGGCGCTGAATATGGTCGATGGCCTCTCCGACCCCATCGACCACGCGCGCGGCAATGATCGCGTCCTCGTATTCTGTGTCCCAGTCGTCATCGGTCGCGGGCTTGACGCGCGCGTCGACGGCTTGCACGGCGGCATCGCCGCGCACCTCGCAGCCTGCATCGATCAGCATGTCGACCAGCGGTTTCAGGGTATTCGGCGCGCCGGCGCGATCGACCAGCAGCGTCTCGGCCGCGCCGCAGACGCCGGGACGGCGCATCTTGGCGTTGAGCACGATCGCCTTCGCCATGGCCAGATCGGCGGCGCCATCGACGTAGACGTGGTTGACGCCTTCCAGATGCGCGAACACCGGCACGCGCGCCTCGGCTTCGACGCGCGCGACAAGGCTCTTGCCGCCACGCGGCACGATCACGTCGATGCCGCCGTCCAACCCGCTCAGCAGCAACCCGACCGCGGCGCGGTCACGCGTCGGCACCAGCGTGATCGCCGCTTCGGGCAGTCCCGCCTCGCGCAATCCCTGCACCAGACACTCATGGATCGCGCGGCACGACCGAAAACTGTCCGAGCCGCCGCGCAGGATCACGGCGTTGCCGGACTTCAGGCACAGCGCGCCGGCGTCGGCGCAGACGTTGGGGCGGCTCTCGAAGATCACGGCGACCACGCCGAGCGGCACCCGCACGCGCTCGATGGTCATGCCGTTGGGACGTTGCCAGCGCTCGGTGACCTTGCCCACGGGATCGTCGATGGCGCGCACCACCTTGACGCCGTCGGCCATCGCATCGATGCGCGCTTGCGTGAGCGTCAGACGATCGACGAAAGCAGAGGTGGCGCCGCCGGCGCGCGCGTCAGCGACATCCTCGGCATTGGCATTGAGAATCGCAGCCGCAGCGGCGCGGATCGCGCGCGCCATCGCATCGAGCGCCTGATCTTTCTGCGCGGTCGAGGCCAGACCGAGCACGCGCGCAGCGGAGCGCGCCTGCGTTGCAAGGCCGTTCATCAGGACCGGAAGATCGGCCGAGGCGCAGGTCGCCTTCAGGGAGGCAGTCATGTCAGGGTACAGTCCGGCGTTCCATGCTCTCTTAAGATCATGTCCTAGCACAGAAATCCGTGTCCGGCGAGGCGTTGGTCCCTGGTTCGAAAGCATCCATCCTTCCGAAAAGAGCATGGGTTTGCGGAAGGCACGCAGGCGAACGGAGCAACGCCGTTCTTCGAACGGTTTTGCCCGCGCATGGCGCGTCGTATCGCGCCTGTGAAAACATCGAAAACATCAGATGATGCCGGGGCACGATTCGATGCCGGTAAGCAACATCACACAATTCTCCGTGACCCTGAAACCCGCCTCGATCGAAGCGGTTTCCTTTCTGTACGGCTGGTTGGCTCAATGCGGTTGGTACCAGCCCCCAATGCCGCGGTGTGGCGCCTCGCCATTTCAAACCGGCAATCACGCATCGCGCACCCTCTCAAGAAAGGCAACTTCCATGTCCAGAGAACTTGTCGCTCATAATCACCCGGCGAACGAGACGTACACTCAGCTTCACTCCAGCATCCCAAAGATTGCCGCCGGCCTTGTTATCTGGTTCGTGCTGATGGCATGGATCTTTTTTGACAGACAGAGCGTCGTCGCACTTCCGCTGGCCTTCATCACCGTGCTGTTTCTGGTGGTCGGCCTGTGTTTCAGCGGGTCGTTTCTGGTGTCGTACAGACATCAACCGGACTACGGCAGGCACCCGAACGAGGTCCCGTTCCGGGATTGGAGCACGGGCAATTTTGCGGTTTGGGGCAGCCAGCAGAGCGCCGCGCAGGCGGCGACCGAGATATTGCTACCGATTGCGGCTGCCGCCTCTCTCATGACGGTGATGGGAATTATCTACGCGATCATGAGCTAATACGTTTTCCGGTGCGCTCGAATCATTGTTGGATTTGCGATTAGAGTACACGCAAGTTATTGATTGAATGAATTTTCTTCACGTAAAATGCATTCCGCTTAGCCAGAACCAGCACGCGTCATGGCCCGGCATAAAAGCCGGGCTTGACGATTCAATCACCTGATCCGCTCGCATCTGGAGCGTTTTCGAGCGAAGCGGGTACCGGTTCGCGTGAAGAAAACGCGTCAAATCATAATCATAGAGCCCGCTTCTGATTCAATCAGAAGCCGGCTCTAGCCGGCACCGCCGCGCGGCCCGCCAACCACGAGATCGTCGCGATGGATCATTTCGGCCCGGCCGCTGATGCCGAGGATCTGCGCCGCATCGCAGGACGAGCGTCCCTTGATCTTCTCCGCGTCCACGGCATCGTAGGCGACGAGGCCGCGGCCGATCTCATGCGTATTGGGACCGCGCACGATGACGGCATCGCCACGTGCGAATTGCCCATCGACCCGGATCACGCCGGCCGGCAACAGGCTCTTGCCGGCGCGCAGCGCGGCAACCGCTCCGGCATCGATAGTCAGCGTGCCCTTCGGCTCCAGCGACCCCGCGATCCAGCGTTTGCGCGCCGTGACCGGATTTGCCGGCGTCATAAACCAGGTGCAGCGGCCGCCGTCCATGACGGCCCGCAGCGGGTGCTCGATCTTGCCGGAGGCGATCAGCATGTGCGTGCCGGCGGTGGTTGCGATCTTCGCCGCCTCGATCTTGGTCTGCATGCCGCCGCGCGACAGTTCGGACGCGGCGCTGCCCGCCATCGCCTCGATGTCGGCGGTGACGCGCTTCACCACCGGAATCAGTTTCGCATCCGGATTGAGATGGGGCGGCGCGTCGTAGAGCCCGTCGATATCCGACAACAGGATCAGCAAATCGGCGCTCGCCATGGTGGCGACGCGCGCGGCGAGACGGTCGTTGTCGCCGTAGCGGATTTCGTTGGTGGCCACCGTGTCGTTCTCGTTGATGACGGGGACCGCGCGCCAGTCGAGCAGTTTTGCGATGGTCGAGCGCGCATTGAGGTAGCGGCGACGTTCCTCGGTGTCCTGCAAGGTCACCAGAATCTGCCCCGCGCCGATGCCGTGATCGCCCAGCACCTTCGACCAGATCCGCGCCAGCGCGATCTGTCCGACGGCGGCGGCGGCCTGACTCTCCTCCAGCTTCAGCGGGCCGCGCGGCAGCTTGAGCTTGCTGCGGCCGAGCGCGATCGAGCCGGACGAGACGATCAGCACGTCGCGCCCCTCGCCATGAAGCCCGGCGATATCGTCGGCCAGCGCCGACAGCCACGCCGCGCGCACCTCGCCGGCATCGGAATCGATCAGCAGCGACGAGCCGACCTTGACGACGATACGTCGGAATTTCTTAAGATGCAGGCTGGTCATGGCGGTCGGCGGTCAATCGAGACGAAAGCGCCGCTTTCATCACATGAATGCGGCGCCGTGGAAAGCGGAATGCCGGGAGGGACATCGCGAACCCGTTGCGCTCGCGGCTTTACGGGAATGAATGCTTCCGGGAATGGCGGACAAGCCTGACGCCTACGGCGACCATGGCTTGGCCTGCGCCACCGGCGGCACGACCGCTTGCGCAGCCGAAGCCCCAGCGCCCTTCGCCTTGTCGGACACCGGCGCCTCGCCGATGACAGCGGCAAGGGTCTGCAAAACCTCGGGCACACCCTTGCCGGTGATGCCCGACAGCAGCAGCGGCATCTTGTTCGCCGCGCGCTTGAGGCGATCGCGCTGCTTCTTCAGGTCTTCGACTGAAACCGCATCGATCTTGTTGAGCGCGACGATCTCGACCTTCTCCGCCAGCGTTCCGGCATAGGCTTCCAGTTCGCCGCGCACGGTCTTGTAGGCCTTGCCCGCATGTTCGCAGGTGGCGTCCACCAGATGCAACAGCACGCGGCAGCGCTCGACATGGCCCAGAAATCTGTCGCCGAGCCCCGTGCCTTCATGCGCGCCCTCGATCAGCCCCGGAATATCCGCCAGCACGAATTCGCGGTCACCGGCATTCACCACACCGAGTTGCGGGTGCAGCGTGGTGAACGGATAGTCGGCGATCTTCGGCTTCGCCGCGCTGACCTTTGACAGGAATGTCGACTTGCCGGCATTGGGCAGGCCGACCAGGCCGGCATCCGCAATCAGCTTCAGCCGCAGCCAGATCCAGCGCTCCTCCCCTGGCTGGCCAGGATTGGCGTTGCGCGGCGCGCGGTTGGTGGACGACTTGAAGTGGGCGTTGCCGAAACCGCCGTTGCCGCCCTCGGCCAGCACGAAGCGTTCGCCGACCGTGGTGAAGTCGTGGATCAGGGTTTCGCGATCCTCATCGATGATCTGGGTGCCGAGCGGCACCTTGAGCACGATGGCCTTGCCGTTGGCGCCGTGGCGATCCGAGCCCATGCCGTTGGTGCCCTTCGGCGCCTTGAAGTGCTGCTGATAGCGATAGTCGATCAGGGTGTTGAGGCCGTCGGCGACCTCGACGATGACGTCGCCGCCGCGTCCGCCATTGCCGCCGGAGGGGCCGCCGAACTCGATGAACTTCTCGCGGCGGAACGCCACGCAGCCGTTGCCGCCGTCGCCGGAGCGGATATAGACCTTGGCTTCATCGAGGAATTTCATGGGAGATAGGTAGGGTACGCGCGCCCGCGAGGCAACCGCCGCGACGCGCACCGTGGCGTGTCATCGGCGGCTTGACCCGGGCACTCCATTCCATCCGGCATATATGAGGGACGGGTCATCGGGTCGTCCAGCGCGGAGATTGCGCTGTTGCCAGATGATGCCGGGCAATACCAGCTCGGCGTTCGCTCCGCCGCCCGGACCGGACAACGACGTGTTCGTTTCGGGAGTTACCGTTCGCGGCGCGCGGCGTTGCTCCAGTTCTTCAGCGACGACCACACGCCGCGCGACAGCCGGAAACGGTCGACCGGCGTCGACGATCCCAGCGCCCTGAAGCGATGCAACTCGACGCCGCTCCACTGGAAGCCGCACTTCTCCAGCACGTTGCGCGACTTCGGATTGACGACGCGCGCGCCGGAAATCATCTGGTCGATCGCGAACGTCTCGAAGGTATAGTCGATCACCGCGCGCGCGGCCTCGGTGGCGAAACCCAGGCCCCAATGATCGACGCCGAACCAGTAGCCGAGTTCGGGCGCATCCGGCTCGCTCCAGTCAACGCCGGCCACCCCGACGGGCGTATGACAGTGCTCGATCAGAAACACCGTCTCGCTGCTGTCGCCGGCGACGACTCTGACGAAATGAACCGCGTCGTCCTGTGTATAGGAATGCGGCAGGCGGCGCGTCATCTCCGCGATACGGCGGTCGTTGGCGAGAGCGGCGATGCCCTTGACGTCCGCGAGCGTCGGCTTGCGCAGGCTCAGGCGCTCGGTCTCGAGGACGAACGGCCGCGTCTCGCGCAGCAGGGGCGTCGGGGTTGGGATATCCTGCAACATGGGTCGGGCTCCGTGATGCGAACGCGGGGTACGCCTGCAAACGCAAAAACTATAAAAGGGAGGCCGGTTTCCCGCCTCCCCGTGGAGCCTCGATGCTCCGCCGGTTCAACAGGGACCGGCGGACGCGATGTCATCCACCGTTTATTCGGCCGCGGCTTCCGTCATCGGGAGGACCGATACGAAAGTGCGGCCGCCGGCTTTCGCACGGAACTCGACGCGGCCTTCGACCTTGGCGAACAGAGTGTGGTCGGTGCCCATGCCGACATTAAGGCCGGGATGCCAGGTGGTGCCGCGCTGACGGGCGATGATGTTACCGGGAATCACGTGCTCACCGCCGAACGCCTTGACCCCAAGACGCTTGCCGGCCGAATCCCGACCGTTACGCGATGAACCGCCTGCTTTTTTGTGAGCCATGGCCCGTCTCCAACCTCGTCCGTATCTCTAGATCAATTCCGTGACGGAATCATTCACTTTTTCTCACGGATATTTTTAATCGCTCTTACTTATCGGCCCCCACCCTTGCGGTGGTCGGCGCGCTAGTGGTCACCCTCGCCTTCGGCGGGCTCGACGACCTTTTCCTTCTTGGGGCGTGGACCGACGGTCGGGGTCTTGCCGTCAGCGAGAATTTCGGTGATGCGCAGCACCGTGATCTCGTCGCGATAACCACGCTTGCGCTTGGAATGCTTGCGGCGGCGTTTCTTGAACGCGATCACCTTGGGGCCGCGCTTGTGCTGCAGCACCTCCGCCGCGACCGAGGCGCCGGCCACCGTGGGTAGGCCGAGCACCGGCGTATCGCCGCCGAGCACCAGAACTTCACCAAGCTGCACGATCGTTCCGACATCGCCGGCGATCTTGCCAATCTCAAGCACATCATCCGGAACGACGCGGTATTGCCGGCCGCCGGTTTTGATGACTGCGAACATCGTTTTATTCCTTCGTGTTCGATCCCGGCCTCGGACAGGTCCGGACCGGCTTTTTGGTCAGTCGTTAAATCGCAGCATCTTCCAACGGCAAACCGGTTTCCACTCTGCCTGAAAATGCTGACCGGGTTTAATTTCCGCGCTCTCGAGGGGAAATCGCCCGCCGGCCGCGCAAAAACAAGCGGCGCTGGGAATCCCCGCGCCGGTTACGGGACTTATAGCCGCCGAAGACCGGGAGTCAAGGCGAAGCGGTCCTGAAGCGGCCAACCGTCAGCAATACCGGCGTTTCCGGACCGATTTCGCCCGAGGGTCGGCCAGCCGCCATCGATCGCGAAACCAATGGGTTCCCCCGCCGTTGTTGCAGGCAGAAACACACGGACGAGGGGCACCACACATCATGGCGGAAGATACCCTGACGACGTCGGGCATCGGCAAGCACGGCGTTCCGCGGCTGCCGTCGGTGGATGTCGACAGCTACAACATCGAACTGAAGGACGACGACGGTTTCCTTGGCGACCGCGCCAGCAAGGGCGCATTCCGGAAAATCCTCGACGGCCTGCGCAAGCCGCTGAAGAAAAACGGCGACGATCCGCTCGGCGACACTCCGTCGGAGGAGATCGCCAAGGGCTCGCTCGACGAGGCGCTGGTCGGCGACGACATCGAGGCCGCCGCCCTGGTGCATGGCGCCATCGAGGAGTTCGCGCAGGAACTGGCCTATGTGACGGGACGCTTCCTCAAGACCAAGGCATGGGCCGACACCGAATGCATCGTGGTCGGCGGCGGCTTTCGCAAGAGCCGGGTCGGCGAAATCGCGATCGCGCGCGCCGACCTGTTGCTGAAAAGCGAGGGCCACAAGGTCCATCTGATCCCGATCCGCTTCGATCCCGACGAGGCCGGACTGATCGGCTGCCTGCATCTGGCGCCGTCGTGGATCTTCGAGGCGTTCGACAGCATCCTGGCGGTCGATATCGGCGGCACCAACATCCGCTGCGGCGTGGTCGAGACCCGCTGGAAAAAGGCCGCCGACCTCTCCAAGGCCGGGGTGTGGAAGTCCGAGCTATGGCGCCACGCCAACGACGAGCCGACCCGCGAGAGCGCGGTGAAGAAGCTCGTGAAGATGCTGAAGGACCTCATTTCGCAGGCGGAAAAGCAGGGGCTGAAGCTCGCGCCGTTTATCGGCATTTCCTGTCCGGGCGTGATCGAGCAGGACGGATCGATCGAGAAAGGCGCGCAGAATCTTCCGGGCAACTGGGAAAGCAGCAAGTTCAACCTGCCGGGGTCGCTGGTCGAGGCCATTCCGGAGATCGGCGGTCACGACACCACCGTGCTGATGCACAATGACGGCGTGGCGCAAGGCCTGAGCGAAATGCCCTACATGCAGGACGTCAGCCGCTGGGGCGTATTGACCATCGGCACCGGCCTAGGCAACGCGCGGTTCACCAACCGCAAGAAAGATAACAAGAAAGACAAGAAGCCCGACGACGACGGCAAGGACAAGAACAAAGACAAGAAGGACAGGAAAACCAGGGACTGACCGTTAGCGCCTATTCCACAACAGCGGATACCGGTTTTGCGATCGGAATACGCGCAAGTGATTGATCGAGAGCATTTTCCTCACGCGAACCGGATTCAACTTAAAATGCCCAAGCGGTCGTCCGGCGCCAGGTCCCCTCCCCGCATGCGATCCGCCGCGGTTCCGTCACTGTAGCGCCGCCGCGAACGGGCTCGGTTTTCACGACGAAGTAACCTTGATTGGTGAGGTTAAAATCGGGATCGCGTTGCCGGTTTCGCAAAGACCGCTACGGTTGCATTGTCGCGCAGGTGGTCCGCGAAGCCGCACTTCCGACCACGATTTCAATGACGCGGCACGGGACCGCCGGTTATTATCGCGTCCGGCGGTCCCACCCTTTTTTGGCGGCGGCGCGACCACACAGGCTCAGATTCTGGCTCTGGGGATTCGGAATTTCCTCGCCCCGCGCCTTGTCTGCCCTGGCATCCTCACCTAGAACACGGCCTGACTCGGAGCGCATTCAGCAAAAGCGGCTCCGGTTTTGCGTTTGAGTGCGCGCCCATGTATCAATGCGCGCGTTTTCTTTACGCGAACCGGTTTCCACTTCGCCTGAAAACGCGCTAAAGGCGGTCCGCCGCCTGCGTGGCACCTTAGGAGAGGTGGCAGAGTGGTCGAATGCACCGCACTCGAAATGCGGCATAGGTGCAAGCCTATCGGGGGTTCGAATCCCTCCCTCTCCGCCAAATGACATTGATATTGTTATATTATTTTACAGTTTTTGCGATTGACTTGCCATAGTGGCCGCCAACAAAAGCGCGATTGATTGCGACGAACCGCGGAGGCCTCCGAAAGCTAGCAGGCTGTTGAAGAAGTCTCTGGCGCAGCGGTTCTGGGCATGATTCTCTTGATGCGGATGCGTCGAGGGGGGAGCGATGCGGGGAAGCGACGAACGGTCAGGCTCGCTGTTCAGCTATGTGGACTTGGAGGCTCGGATTCGCTCCGACCATCCGCTGCGAACGATCCGACAGATCGCGAACGCGGCGTTGAATGATCTGTCGAGGGACTTTGACAAGCTCTACACGGCGTTCGGCCGTCCCTCGATCGCACCGGAGAAGCTGCTTCGGGCAATGCTGCTGCAGGCATTCTACGGGATCCGCTCGGAACGGCAGTTGATGGAGCGGCTGGAGTTCGACCTGCTGTTGCGCTGGTTCGTGGGCTTGGGCGTGGACGACCCGGTGTGGGACCACTCGACCTTCTCGAAGAACCGCGACCGATTGCTTGAAGGTGAGATCGCCGCGAAGTTCTTGAACGCGCTGATGGGGCAGCACCAGGTCAAGCGGCTGTTATCAAGCGAGCATTTTTCGGTCGACGGCACGCTGATCGAGGCGTGGGCATCGATCAAGAGCTTCCGGCGCAAGGACGGCGGTGACCAGGACAGTGATGGACCGGGACGCAACGCCGAGCGCAGTTTCCACAACGAGAAGCGCTGCAACGAGACGCATCAGAGCACGACCGATCCCGAGGCACGGCTCTATAAGAAGGGCGGCGGCCAGCCGGCGAAGCTTTGCTACATCGGCCATGCCCTGATGGAGAACCGCAACGGACTGGCGGTGCTGGGTGGCGTGAGCCGGGCGACCGGAACGGCGGAGCGGGATCAGGCGTTGGCGCTGATCGACTGCCACCGCGGCCAAAGCGAGCGGCGGATCACGCTGGGCGCCGACAAGGCCTATGACGTCACCGCATTCGTCGAGGACTTAAGACGGCGTTCGGTCACGCCGCACATCGCCATCGACGGGCATTTGAGCAAGACCGGAAAGCCGCGCAAGACCGCGATCGACCAGAGGACTCTCCGTCATGCCGGATATGCCGTCAGCCAACGCTGTCGCAAGCGCATCGAGGAGGTGTTCGGCTGGATCAAGGCCTCCGCCGGACTTGCCAAGATCAAGCTGCGAGGCCGCGACCGCGTCAACGCCACCTTCACCCTGGCGCTGGCGGCCTACAACCTGATCCGCTTGCCCAAACTCCTGGCAGCCGCCGCGTGAAACACAAGTCGTGCACCGTCAAGATGCTCGATCAGGACCCTGATGGTGGCGCCGCCCGCAGATCACGCTGACTCCATTCCATATCCGTCTCCGTGGGAAACTTCTTCAACAGCCTGCTAGAGCGTTTTCGAGCGAAGCATGTCCTCGGGCTTGACCCGGGGATGGATACCGGTTCGCGTAAAGAAAACGCGTCAAATCAAAATCATAGAGCCCGCTTTTGATTCCGTCAGAAACGGAATGGCTCTAGCGGGTCGCAATGAACGGATCATTCTGCCGCGCCAACCGCGTCCGCGCGGCTGGCAAAAAAATGGCTTCGATAAGGTAAAATGGCGTCCCGGAAGGGAGTCGAACCCCTGACCCCAGGTTTAGGAAACCTGTGCTCTATCCAGCTGAGCTACCGGGACTGAGCCGCCACGCGGCCTCGGTACTTATCCGGTACTCAGGCGCGTCGGGCAAGCCCCAAGCGCACGATCCGACTATGACCCGAATCGCGTTTTGAGAGCATCCGATCGGACCGTCACCCTGTCGGGTCGAGCTTCGCGGCCGGATACCTCGCGGCAGATGCGGCACCCCGAAACAGGGCCATATCGACGTGGCCTCGAGGCTTGCTAACCCTGCGCCTCGCGCCCCTTACCCCGGCCCCGTCATTCATCCCGCAGTCATTTTCCTTTCGATAGCAAATAGAGCGGCGACGCCTCACGCCTGCGAGATGTGCCTTGTGACCGTCATGTGGCGACGTTATCTTTTGCCGCGGGCTGGTATGCAATCAGGAGACGATCATGGGTTTGCTCGACGTCCTCAACGGAATGCAGAACGGCCCCCGCGGTCCAAGTGATCCCAATGCACCAAGCGAAGGCGGCGGCATGTCGCCGATGACAATGGCGATCCTCGCTGTGCTGGGCTACAAGGCGCTGAAACATTTCACCGGAAGCCAGCCTGAAGCCAACCCGTCCGCGCCTCCAGCTCCCGCGCCGGGAAGCACCGTCAATGCCGGCCTGCCCGGTAGCGCCGGCGGCGGCCTTGGTGACCTGCTCAAGGGCGGGCTTGGCGGCCTGCTGGCCGGTGGCGCCGCCGGAAGCATTCTGAGCGGCGGCCTCGGCAGCCTGCTGAATCAGCTTCAACAGAAAGGCCACGGCGAGACCGCGAATTCCTGGGTCAATCCGGGACCGAACAAGCAGATCGCGCCGCGCGATCTCGCCGACGCGCTCGGTGCCGACCAGATCAACGCCCTGACAGCACAGACCGGCCTGTCGCGGGACGAGTTGCTCGCCGGATTGAGCCGGCATCTGCCCGAGGTCGTCAACCATCTGACGCCCGACGGACGCGTGCCGACCGAGAGCGAACTGTCGCGACTGCTTTAGAATTGCTGCTCGCCGCGGGGTAGCCGCCCGAACCGGCCGATCTCGCGGAGGCTTCGACACGGTTATTCCGAGGGAGGACTTTCATCATGAGCGGCATTCTCTGGATCATTCTCGTCGGCTTCGTCGCAGGGGTTATCGCAAAATTCTTATCTCCCGGACCGAACAATCCAAGCGGATTCATCCTCACCACGGCGCTCGGCATTGGCGGCGCGTTCCTGGCCACCTTTATCGGGCAGTCGATCGGCCACTACAGCCCTAATCAGGGCGCCGGCTTCATCACCTCGACCATCGGCGCGATAGTCGTGCTTTTCATCTGGAACAGACTGGTTGCACGCCGCGCGATTTCCGGTCCCGGATCGAAATAATGCAACCCGGCCCTCGGATCATGCTCCGAGGGTCCCAACGATCCGAACGCTCGCAAGCGGCGCGACGTTTTGCTGCCGTAGCGCTGCTCTGCGGACTATCGTTCGGCGGCGCGGCGCCGTCGATCGCGGCCGGGTGCCAATTCGCCATTCAGGGTGCCGGCGTCGTGAGCGCCGTCATCGACGCGCGGACGCTGCGTCTCGACGATGGCCGTGACGTCCGCCTCGCCGGCGTCGAAGTCGTAGCAGAAGACTCGCACGATAGCCTGGCAGCGCTCGCGGCGTTGATCGGCCGGCACGTGATCCTGCGCGGCGAGCGCGACGATCCGGATCGCTATGGCCGGCAATCCGCCTTCATATATCTCGATGCCTCCGCAAGTTCGGTACAGAGCGAGCTTCTGGGGCGCGGCGAGGCGTTAGCATCTGCCGACGTCGCCGATAAAGCCTGCGCGGCCGAACTTGCGACTGCTGAAGCTGCGGCGCGGCAGACCCGGCGTGGAACCTGGGCGAGTTCGGTCGTTGTAAAAAATGCCGACAATCCGGACGATATTTTGACCCGGATCGGACAATTCGCCGTCGTCGAGGGGAAAGTCCTGTCTGTCAGGCAGGCCGGCGGAACGTTTTATGTCAACTTCGGCCGGCGCTGGACACGAGACTTTGCCGCGACTATTTCAAGGCGCATGATGCCATCTTTCGAGGCTGCGGGTGTCGTCCCGGCGTCGTTCGAAAATCGGCGGGTTCGCGTCCGCGGCTGGGTCCAACGACGCGGCGGACCACGGATCGAAGTGCTCCGGGTGGGACAGATTGAAGTGGTCGGCGACTAGTAAACCCAAGCCGCACTGGAATCATTAAAGTTGCTAGTGGTCCTTGATTCCGACATTCGCAAAGTTGCCTGCGGAAAAGAATGCTAGAATCAAAACACTGGCCGGGCGGAGATGGTACGACCATGGCGGTGAGCGCGGAACGGCGCGGGACGGGAGTGAGCCGCCGCCTTTTGGCTGCGCCTGCCGTGCTGTGCGCGGCGCTCGCCCTCGCCGGCTGCGGCGACATGAGCCGGTTCCAGACCGCGTCCCACCCATCCGCCGCCACGCCTGCAAAACCGGCGCGGACGGCGGTCCATACCCCGGCGGCCGAACGCGAGCATGAGCGCATCCTCGCCTCTTACGGCGGCGCCTACGACGATCCCCGACTCGAAGCGCTGATCAACAAGACGGTCGAGCGGCTGGTCGCGGTGTCCGAGCGGCCCGACCTCGCCTACAAGGTCACGATCCTCAATTCAGGCGCGGTGAACGCCTTCGCGCTGCCGACGGGCCAGCTTTACGTGACGCGCGGCCTGGTCGCGCTCGCCAACGACACCTCGGAGCTGTCCTCGGTGCTGTCGCATGAAATGGCGCACGTGCTGGCCAAGCACGCAGCGATCCGCGAGGATCAGGCGCGGCAGGCCGCCCTTGTCAGCCACGTCGTCACCGAGATGGGCACCGACCCGGATTTGACGGCGCTGGCGCTCGCCAAGTCCAAACTGACGCTGGCGAGCTTTTCGCGCGCCCAGGAATTCGAGGCCGACGGCATCGGCGTCGGGATTTCCGCGCGAGCCCATTTCGATCCCTATGGCGCGGCGCGCTTCCTGGCGGCAATGGAGCGCAATGCGGCGCTCAAGGCCGGCAAACCGTCGCTGGACCCGCGCTCGCAGGACTTCCTGTCGTCGCATCCCGCAACGCCGGAGCGCGTCCAGAACGCGCAAGCCAATGCCCGGCAATACAGTGCTCCCGCGCATGGCGAGCGTGATCGCGAAATCTATCTCGACGCAATCGACAACATCGTCTACGGCGAGGATCCGAGCGAGGGCTTCGTTCGCGGCCGGCGCTTCCTGCATCCGAAGCTCGGCTTTACGTTCCAGGCGCCGGAAGGTTTTGCGCTCGACAATACGGCTCAGGCAGTGATCGGCGTCCGCGAGGGCGGCAGTCAGGCCATGCGCTTCGACGTCGTCCGGGTGCCCGCGGAACAGAAGCTCACCGAGTATCTCAACTCCGGCTGGATGGAGAACGTCGACAAGGCCTCGACCGAGGAGTTGACCATCAACGGTTTTCCGGCCGCCTCGGCGGTCGCCAGCGGCGAGCAGTGGCAGTTCCGGGTCTATGCCTTGCGCTTCGGCAGCGACGTCTATCGCTTTATCTTCGCAACCCGCCACAAGACGACGGAAAGCGAGCGCAACGCCCGCGAAACGGTCGCCTCGTTCCGCCGTCTGACGCTCGACGAGATTCAGGCGGCGCGGCCGCTGCGGATCAAGGTCATCACCGTGCAGCCGGGCGATACCGTCGAATCGCTGTCGCACCGCATGGCGGGCGTCGATCATCCCGCGGAGCGTTTTCGCGTGCTCAATGGCCTCGATCCGCATGCGCAGGTCAAGGTGCGCAGTCGGGTCAAGATCGTGGTGGACTGACGCGAAGCGCCTTCCATAGCGCTTTCGAGCGAAGCATGTCCTCGGACTTGACCTGGGAACAGGTACCGGTTCGCGTCAAGAAAACGCATTAGAAACTGGAGCTATTCCGACTTTGATGGAATCAAAGCCGGAATAGCTCCAGGCTTGCTGGTCAACGAAATGATAAGTCAGTTTACTGCAATACCCGTCCGCGCAGATGGACAGTTGCGCATCAGGACAATTGCTTCAGGAAAACGACGACAGCAAAAAGCCCAGCCTTTCGGCCGGGCTTTTTTGTCCTTTGTCCGCCAAAACCCGGCTACGCAGCTTCATCGGCCACCGTCGCGTCGTCGCCATCGGCGTCGGCATCGGTCTCGGCGTCCGACTCCGCCTTGGCGCCGCGGCGCGGGCTCTTGGCGAGCTGCCCTTCGATTTCCTTGACCGCCTCGGTTTCCGTCACGTGCTGGACGACGGCGATCTCGCGCGACAGGCGATCGAGCGCGGCTTCGTAGAGCTGACGTTCGCTGTAGGATTGCTCCGGCTGCGATTCCGAGCGATAGAGATCGCGGACCACTTCGGCGATCGCAACGATGTCCCCCGAATTGATCTTGGCTTCATATTCCTGCGCACGCCGCGACCACATGGTGCGCTTGATGCGCGCACGGCCCTTCAACGTTTCGAGCGCCCGCTTGACCAACCCCGGCTCCGACAGCTTGCGCATGCCGACATTCGCGATCTTCGCAGTCGGCACCCGCAGGGTCATCTTGTCCTTCATGAAATTGATGACGAACAGTTCGAGCCTGGCGCCCGCGATCTCCTGTTCTTCGATCGCCAGAATCTGACCGACGCCATGCGCCGGATAGACCACGAACTCGTTGGTCCTGAACCCCTGGCGCTGGGTCAGAACCTTCTTCGGTTCATCGACACGGGGCGCGCCAGCCTTGACGGCAGACTTGCCGGCCACCGCAGTTTTCGATGCGGGTTTTGCAGCCGGCCTGGTCGCGGTTCTGGAACCTGCCTTCGAGGCAGCAGCGGTCTTCGAAGCGGCGGTCTTCGAAGCAGTGGCTTTGGCGGGAATTCTGGCAGTCTTGCTTGGCATCTCGCCTCTTTTAGTTCTTGAGGATTTTGCGGCCGAGCCCTTAGCAGCCGTTCGGGTGACCCGGGTGGCAGTCCGGGCACGAGTTCTTTTTGCGCCGCGGCTAGCCGCAGACGCCCTGGATGTATTCTTTTTACGCGTTTTCTGTGACACAGCCTGCGCGTGGACATGCCACGCCCTGTTGGATGTTTTCACGGGAACCCTTCCGGGCCAGAAGCGGGTAAAACATAGTCCAGCTTCGAAAACGTGCTCAATATAGCACATTTTCCGCAAAAATCAATGATTTATACCCAACAGCCCGCGGACGGCGGGCTTTTGGCGACCCTGGTGGCAAACAGGGTTAAAAGCCGGGCATCGGTCTTGGCCCCGGCACGCGTCGAATGCCGTCGAAATCAGTCTCCGGTACCGGGATTTGGAGAAAAATATTTCTCGAATTTCCCTTCCTGACCCTCAAATTCCTTGGCGTCCGGCGGAGCGTCCTTTTTCTGCGTAAGGTTGGGCCAGCTTTTGGCGTAATCCGCATTCAATTCAAGCCACTTCTCCAGCCCCGGCTCGGAGTCCGGCTTGATGGCCTCGGCCGGGCATTCCGGTTCGCAGACACCGCAATCGATGCACTCATCCGGATGAATGACGAGCATGTTCTCGCCTTCGTAGAAGCAATCGACAGGGCAAACTTCAACACAGTCGGTATATTTGCATTTGATGCAGGCATCGTTGACGACGTAAGTCATCCAGGGCTCCAGCAGGATGAGTTTTGCAGGCTGGCCTAGCGCAGGAACAGCGCTGCCGCAAGCGGTGCAGACACGTACCTGTGCAGGGCTATGACTATCACAGCGACTGCTATAGCGTTTTCGAGCGCAGCATGTCCTCGGGCTTGACCCGAGGATGGGTACCGGTTCGCGTCAAGAAAACGCGTCAAAACAAAAAGCCAGAGCGCGGCTTTGATTCCGTCAGAACGGAAAGCGCTCTAGCTTCTGCCGGCAGCATCCGACACATCGTCATAGAGCGCTTTTGCGTCGGCCGCGTTACTGCGCCGTTCAGAAAATCCGGTGACCCTGAGAATACGGACGCAACGGTCCAGTCCGATCGTGAGCACGTCATCGACCTTGAGCGGATGCCCCGGAGATTTCTCGCGGATGCCGTTGATGCGGACATGGCCGGCCTCGACCAGTGCCGCAGCATGGGTCCGGGCCTTGACCACCCGCGCGTGCCATAACCATTTGTCGAGACGCTGGCGCTCCAAGACACACCAAACAAGACACCCAACCAAGTCACATCAATAGCGAACCAACCCGCGAGACACCGGATCGTTCGCCCCGCCTCAGTCCTTGCGGCCAGCAAGCTGCTCCCTGAGCGCGGCCAGTTTCGCAAACGGCGAATTCGGGTCCATCGGACGCTCGCGCTCACGCGGCGCGCTGCTGGCGTAGGGGCGGTGCGACGGTCCGGCGTCCGGACGTCCCTCGCGGCCGCCCTTGCGTGAGCCCTGGAACCGGCCCTTGTCCTGATCCCTGTCCCTGTTTTTGCCTTTGCCCTGGAAGGGATCGCGCTGCGGACGCCCCTTGCCCTCGCGCAGCTCACGGCCGGGCGCGCTCTCGCTCCCGGCGGACGCGCCTTCGGCGGCCACACCAGTGGAGGGCCGACGAGCCTCCTTTTGACGCTCGCGCCGCCCCCGCCCATGTCGCTCGCGCTTCTGCGCCCCCTCGCCCGCTTCGCCGTCCGCGACCGCCGGTTGCGCACCATCCTGCCGAGGCTGTTGCCGGCGATGACGGCTGCGGTCGTGGCGCGGACGCCGATCGGCGGGCCGGCCGCCCGGCCGCCAAACCTCGACGGTTGCGGGCGCTGCGTCCGTAGCATGAGCCGACGAGGCATCCGCTGCGGCAATCTCGGCGGATGCCACACCCTCGGCATCGGCCGGCACGGACTGATCCGGCGTGGCATCGGCGGGTGCGGTTTCGACGGCATCGTCGGAAGCCGCCGAGTCTGCGATGTCGGGCGGTGACACCGCCGACGGCGACGTTTCCTCGACCACCTCAGCCAAGGCTTCGGTCGCCAAGACTTCGGTAGCCGTGGCGGTATCGTCCGATGAACCCGCATCCGCGGCAGACGCCGGTTCAGCCGATCCAGCATCGGGCGCAACCGCGCTATCCGGCGCAGGTTCCTGCCCCTCGGGCATGGCGTCCGGCGCGGCCGATCCCGGCGGCGTGCTCTCCGGCGCTTCGGCGGAAACCGTTTCCGCGGCGGCATCCGGCGCAGGACCGGTCTCTGTAACGGGCGGGGGCAGGCACTGCTCCATGCGGTAGCCGAGCGCGCGCAGGATGGAGGCAAAATCCTCGCCGGCGGTGCCTGCGAGCGATGTCATGGCCTGGGTCACGACGAACCCGCGGCCATCGAATGCGCCGGCCGGTTTTTCGCCGGGCGCCCCTTCCCGCCAAGCAAGCGCCGGACGGATCAGATCGGCCAGCCTTTCGAGGATGTCGACGCGGACGGCCCGCTCGCCGCATTGCCGATAGCCGAGGGTACGATAGGCGTCGCGATCGAGCAGCTTGTCGGCCGGGAATGAGGTGCGGCCGCTGCCTGCCAGATGCTGCGCGCTCGACAACGCCGACAGATCGCAGTTGTCCTGCTTCTGTGCCCACAACAGCGAGGCCAGCGACCGCGCCGCCGGTTTCAGAAGCGCCGGGAAGTAGATGTGGTAGGCACCGAAGCGCACGCCGTACTTGCGCAAGCTGGCGCGCGACGGCTGATCGAGATCTTTCATTTCGGCGGCGATCCTCGAGCGCTCCAGCACGCCGAGCGCCTCGATCAACTGGAATGCAATGCCGCGCGCGATGCCGGTCACATCCTCCGCCTTGGACAACTCGAACAGCGGCCCGAGCAGCTTTTCGATATGGGTCTTCAGCCACAGATCGAGCCGCGCCTGTACCGCATCGCGCGGTGCACCGGTCAGCCGTTCATCGGAAATGATCCGCAGCCGCGGATGCAGCACGTCGTCCGCGGCGGCCAGTCGCGCCACGGCATCACCGGTCCAGCGAATGGTGCCGTCCGAGGTCAGCACGAACTGATCGTCCGGTGCGCCGGACAGTTTTTCGGCGCGCGCCTCGATTTCGCCGGCCAGCGCCTTTTGCGCGACCGCCTGCAAGGCCTTGGCCTCCGAGCCGGCCTCTGCCGCATCCGGCGCGAAAGTAAATCCGTCGAGACGGCCGATCACATGGCCCTCTACGATCACTTCGCCGGTCTTGCCAATTTCCGTATCCAACATCGTGTTTTCCCGCAGGCGGCGCATCAATACACTGGTCCGACGGTCAACGAAACGCTCCGTGAGCCTTTGGTGCAGCGCATCTGACAATTTATTTTCGACTTGGCGCGAAATTCCCTGCCAGTGCTCGGGATCGGCCAGCCAGTCGGGGCGATTGGCAACAAAGGTCCAGGTCCGAATTTGCGCAATCCGCCCCGACAGGGTGTCGATACCGCCGTCGATGCGGTCGGCCTGGGCTATCTGGGCCGCGAACCAGTCGTCAGGAACCCGGCCCTTCCGCATCAGGAAACCGAACAGTGTCGTGACCAGTTCGGCGTGGGCGGCCGGCGCGATCTTGCGATAGTCCGGAATCTGGCAGGCATCCCATAACCGCTCCACCGCCGCCGCGCCATGCGCCATGGCGCGCACGTCGACATCGCGCGCGGCGTGATCGAGCACGCGCAGGTCCTCGGCGATCGGCGCGCGGGTCAGCGCCTCGTGCGGGGGTGTCAGCGCCAGCGACACCTGCAGCGCGCCGAGCGAGGAGAAATCGAGATCGGAGTTGCGCCACTGCAGCGTCTTGACGGCCTCAAACGTGTGGTTCTGCAGCGCATTCACGAGTTCGGGCTCGAACGGCGCGCAGCGCCCGGTGGTGCCGAAGGTGCCGTTGCGGGTGGCGCGGCCGGCGCGGCCGGCAACTTGCGCGAACTCCGCCGGCGTCAGCCTGCGAAACTGGTAGCCGTCGTATTTGCGGTCGGAGGCGAAGGCGACGTGATCGACGTCGAGATTAAGGCCCATGCCGACCGCGTCGGTGGCGACGAGATAATCGACGTCGCCGGACTGGAACATCGCGACCTGCGCGTTGCGGGTGCGCGGCGACAGCGATCCCAGCACCACCGCCGCGCCGCCGTGCTGGCGGCGGATCAGTTCGGCGATGGCGTAGACTTCGTCCGCCGAAAACGCGACGATCGCGGTGCGGCGCGGCTGTCGGGTGATCTTGCGGTCGCCGGCGAACTCAAGCTGCGACAGCCGGGGGCGGGTGACGATGCTCGCGCCCGGCAGCAGCCGCTCGATGATCGGACGCATGGTCGCGGCGCCGAGCAGCAGCGTCTCGTCGCGGCCGCGCCGGTGCAGAATGCGATCGGTGAAAACGTGGCCGCGCTCGAGATCGGCACTGATCTGGATTTCGTCGACGGCGAGGAACGAGACGTCGAGGTCGCGCGGCATCGCTTCCACAGTCGAAACCCAGAAGCGCGGCCGCGCCGGCTTGATCTTCTCCTCGCCGGTGATCAGCGCGACGGAGTCCGGGCCGGCGCGGTCGGCAATCTTGTTGTAGACCTCGCGGGCAAGCAGCCGCAGCGGCAGGCCGATGATGCCGGAGGAATGCGCCAGCATCCGCTCGATCGCGAGATGGGTCTTGCCGGTGTTGGTCGGACCGAGCACCGCCGTCACGCCCGTACCGGGCGCGCGACCGTTGCCGGGCGGGGATATCGAAGACGAAAAGGCCATGTGTTCCGAGGGTTTTCGCGGCGCTGGCGATCAGATGTGTTTCACAATGCGACGCTTGCAGGGCCGCGGCTTAAGCTTTGGAACGAGTCCGGAACGAATCGCGCCCGAATCGCTGACTCCCGATATCTCCGGCTTCGTTCACCGCAATATCTCGCGTTCGGATCGACAGGCGGCACTAGATCAAGTTCCGACGACATCAACAAGAGCGGTTATTTCTCCTAAATTATGAATCCACCGGACGCATGATCATGCAGCAGGAGTCAACAGGATTCCCAAACTCAAAGCAGTGCACGAAGCCGACCACGAGCGCCGAAACCCGCGGCTAATGGGCCTTGGCAGCGGCGCGCGGCGGCATGGCGGTCGTGATGAACTGGGTCGCTTCCAGCTTGCCTATGCCGAGCGGTGTCGGAATCGTCAGGCGATAGGGTACCACAACGCGCGTGCCGGCGATCGGCGCCAGCCAGAGTTCCATGTTGCGCTGAGCGGCGAGATATTTGATCGCGAAACGGTCGGGGACGTAGCCGGAGATCGGCGAGAAATAGATCGAGCAGACCACGACCGGGCCATGATAGCCCTTTTCAGACTTCACCGTTTCCATGCGCTTGAAGTCGAGGCGCAGGTCGTAGCGCATGCGGCCGTCGAAGATCCCGGTCGTAGCGTGACAGGCTTCCGGACCGAGCGGATCGGCGGTGCCGGGCACCCGCAGCAGCGTTGCGCTCATCGGATCGAACACGCCGCGCTTGTGCGCATCGGTGACCGGAATGCGCTTGGCATCGACCGGCGGGGTCGGCTCGATGACGAAATCCTTCACATTGCCGCCGGCCAGCGACATGCGAATGGTCTCGGACTTCTTCGACGACGAGATGGTCGCGGTATAGTTCGCGGGAACCAGCGCGCCGTTGACGACGCGGCCCTGCGAGGTGCCAGTGCCGGTGCCATGAGCAAACGCCTTGAGAATTCCGGTGGCGCCGCCGTCTGCCGCGGCCGAATACTGATCATCGAGGATGTCGACCGCCCAGGTGCCGGTGCCGACAAGAATCCCGGCCAGGGTGACGTCATAGTGAGCTTCGAGCTTGCCCTGCGCGGCTGCCGGACCCGTCATCGCCAACATCGCGGCAAGGAGTGCGAGCGATGCGCCAGCCAGGGTCCGAAGCGAAGCGAGCATCGACCGGGGCAACGTCATTCGGGAGAAGCTCACTTAAAGGGTGGTCCTGCACGTCACGGTTCGGGCTCACGCGGCTTTATAATCAGGCTTGCGGGTCATTGTCTTGTGGCGGCCGATTATAGAGACTCAATCTAAGCGGAAATCGCATATGAGTAACCGCAGCAGGTCGGCGAGCGCGTCAAACCCATATGGTCGCCTCTCCGGCTCGCGCACTGGCTAATCCGGCTCTCCAACCAAGCCCCGCCGGGCGCACGGCCGATCGAACGCCATGATGTCAGTACGGATTGCGCCCTTTATATGATGAAGGGACCGGACGGCGGTTCGTCGAAAACGGGCCGGAATGAAGCAGTTGGCGTTGATTTTGCGCCGCAAACAACCCGACTACGGCTGTCCATGCCTTGACGCCCCGCCGCACTCCTCCTATACATCCGCGGTTCCTGAAATGGACACGATTTTCGAACCCCGAGCCTGCTCTTAAGGGCCGATTGCTCGGGACGACAGAGGATTTTCGCCATGTCCCGGCGCTGCGAACTGACGGCCAAGGCTCCCATGGTGGGCCACAAGGTCAGCCATTCCAACATCAAGACCAAGCGGCGCTTCCTGCCGAACTTGGTGAACGTCACCTTCCTGTCCGAAGCGCTGGCCAGCCCGGTGCGGCTGCGGGTGTCGACCCATGCGCTGAAGAGCGTGGACCATCGCGGCGGTTTCGATGCCTTCCTGCTGAAGGCGAAGAACGCGGAGCTGTCGCCAAAAGCGATCGAGATCAAGCGCCGGATCGAAAAGAAGCAGGCCGCCAACGCGGGCTGATAACGGCGCGCTTGTGGTTCGCTCGAACTCATCGCCGCCACCGAGAACAGCAAGGCCGGATCGGACACCCCGAACCCGGCCTTTACTTTTGGTAGTGCTGGCGGTGCGTCTGACGCACGTCCTTATTTGTTATTTGTATTTCTTATTTGTGCATTGCCGCCGGGCGCGATCCCTCCTCGCGCGCATCGAATCTCAATGCGCGTGCGGCCGCATTTCGCCGGGAATGCCGTGCTGCTCGAGCCCACCCCCTGCGATCCATTGCTCGGTCTTCCTGATCGCCCGCTCGATGTGCTCGTCGGTGCGCGAGAAATCATAGGCCGAGCCGACCAGCGGGCACAGCGGTGGCACCACATGGAATTCGACCGAGGGGTCGATATATTCGAGATCGTCGATCACCTGCCGCGAGATCAAGAGCGTCACGGCGTGCAGCACGTTGGCAACCGCCCCCTTGGGCGGCGCATCGCCCGCGCAGGCGAACCCGGTCGGCAGGACGACGAGCCGCCGCGCGCCCTTCTCGATCGCCACGTTGACCGGCGTGTTGCTCGAAATCGCGCCGTCCGCGAGATACATGCCCTTGTGCAGGACCGGGGCGAATACCCCCGGAATCGACGTGCTCGCCACGATCGCCTCTGCCGCTGGACCATCCGACAGCACGACGCTGCCGCCGGTCACGATATTGGTGGTGACGATATGCACCGGCAGCTTCGCATCCTCAAGATTCTTGTACGGCAAGTGATCGTCGATCAATTTGCGCACGCCATCGTGGGAGATGAGAAAATCTCGCCGCCAGAAAAATTCAAGCAGGGTCCAGATCGACACCGGGAACACGTCCTCGCGACGCAAGCCGCGCCAGATGTCCGCGAGATGCTTCGCACCGTCGAGGGTCGGGACGCCGGCGTAATAGGCGCCGTTCAAGGCCCCGACGCTCGATCCCACCACCATGTCCGCAACCACGCCATGGGCGGCGAGCGCGTGCATCATGCCGACCTGGATGGCGCCGAAACTGCCGCCGCCCGCGAACACGAAGGCGGTTTTGCGGGATGAATTGCCGGACGAAGACATTAAGACTGACAACGATCCCGCAGCTCCTCTTGCGCCGCAGCAACAGGCTGTCCGCGGCTGGCGCTGTATATCAACGCTGCCTAAGCCCGCGCAATCCGGATCGGTCCCGAAACCGGCCGCGCGCGGACGCACGAGGCCGCCGCCGCGTCAATCCTCGACCAGTGTGAACTGCAGCAGCAGCGTGCGCTGGATCAGCGAAAAGTTGTCGTCGGACACCAGCGTCAGGACGATGTCGCCGTTATCGTTCACGAACGCATCCAGGCCTTCGAAATTGTCGATCTCCTGCCCGAGGTCCGCCTCGAAGAGCGAGGGGCCGTCGACCAGCGCGCCGGGCGCGATCGCATTGATCGCGATGCGCCGGATGCGGATGCCGATGCCGCCGATCAGCGAGAACTTGCGTTCGAGGATCAACAGGTCGCCCGAGGGCAGCAGGCAGGCATCGCTGATGTCGAAATTGTCGGTCCGGCGGATGGAGAACCGGCCCGGCGACGGCCCGCCGATCAGGAACGCCACGATATTGCGGCCGGCGTCGAGGCCGCGCTCGGAGATCGCGATCAGCGTGCCGCCGAGCGGCCTGTCGCAGGGAACGACCACCATCGCCTCCAGCCCCCGGTTGAACGGCAGCTTGCGAATGGCCGGCGGCACCTCGACATCCTCGCCGCGCGCCCGCGTAAACCCCTTGCCGAAATCGAACCGCATGATCCGGTTGACCCGCTCGATGCCGACATAGACCAGCGATCCGTCGAGCGCGATCGACTCGGTGTCGAACCAGCCGCGCGCGGTTATCGGCCTACCGTCGTGACCCAGCATCGGCGCGGCCTCGACATCGGCGAGCCCGGTCATCTCCCTGGCCCCATAGACGATGCGGCCGGTGATCCATGTGCCCTTGTCGCTGGCGGAAATGAATCGTTGCCCTTTCGGGTCGAGCCGCAGGCTCGACAGCCCTCCGAAGCCGCGAAATGACGAGGTCAGGATCAGGCCGCTCCGAAAGGCGAGCGCGCCAAAACGGGTGCGCGAGCGGTCGCGCAGATCGAAGGAGGAAATCGGACGCGCGTTGACGGTGATAGACACCGGCGCCGGAGGCGTTAGTTCGTCCGGCGCCGGCTGCTTCCGCGGGTGCGTTGCGAATTGCGCGCGGGCGGCAGGATTAATCGCGAAAGAGGCGATGGTTGCGCCCCATTTGAGAACGGCGCGGCGACCGGGCTGACTCGACACTCGCTTTTGCACGCCCCCGTTACCCCAAGCCGTCATGGCCGGGCAAAAGCGCGAAGCGCGTCTTCGCGCAGATGTCCCGGCCATCCATCCTTCAAAATGAGATGGATGCGCGGGTCAAGCCCGCGCATGACGACGGCTTGCCGCTAGAGCCTTTTCGCTTCTGATGGAATCAGAAGCGGGCTCTATGATTTTGATTTGAAGCGTTTTCTTCACGCGAACCGGTATCCACTTCGCTCGAAAACGCTCTAAATACCTGCCGCTACGAATGCAGCCTGCGCGGCCGCCGCGCCGGAGGCTCCGGCGGATCGTGCGTCTCGCTGAACAGTTCGGCAAGCTGTTCGGTGATGGCGCCGCCGAGTTCTTCCGCATCCACAATGGTTACCGCGCGGTGATAATAGCGCGTGACGTCGTGGCCGATGCCGATCGCGATCAGTTCGACCGGCGAGCGAGTCTCGATTTCCTCGATCACCCAGCGCAGGTGGCGTTCGAGATAGTTGCCGGGATTGACCGATAGCGTGGAATCGTCGACCGGCGCGCCGTCCGAGATCATCATCAGAATCTTGCGCTGTTCGCCGCGCGCCAGCAGCCGCTTGTGCGCCCAGTCCAGCGCCTCGCCGTCGATGTTCTCCTTGAGCAGGCCCTCACGCATCATCAGCCCGAGGTTTTTCCGCGCCCGCCGCCAGGGGGCATCCGCCGACTTGTAAATAATGTGGCGGAGATCGTTGAGACGCCCCGGCGCGACCGGCTTGCCGGCGGCAAGCCACGCTTCGCGCGACTGCCCACCCTTCCACGCCCGCGTCGTGAAGCCGAGAATCTCCACCTTGACGCCGCAACGCTCCAGCGTTCGCGCCAGAATGTCGGCGCAGGTCGCGGCCACCGTGATCGGCCGCCCGCGCATCGAACCGGAATTGTCGAGCAGCAGCGTCACCACGGTGTCGCGGAAGGTCGCCTCCTTCTCGTGCTTGAACGATAGCGGCTGATAGGGATCGATCACCACGCGCGCCAGCCGTGCCGGATCGAGAATGCCTTCCTCGAGATCGAACTCCCAGGCGCGGTTCTGCTGCGCCATCAGGCGCCGCTGCAGGCGGTTGGCGAGCCGCGCCACGATGCCCTGCAGGTGCGCGAGCTGCTTGTCGAGATAGCTGCGCAGCCGCTCCAGTTCGTCATGATCGCAGAGGTCCTCCGCCGCGATCACCTCGTCGAACTTGGGCGCGAAAGCGTGATATTCCGGGCCGCGCGGCTCGTTGCCGCCCCTGGCGTTGGGCCGCGTCGCCTCACCCGGCGTCTCGTCGTCGCCAAGATCGCCATCGTCGAAGCTATCGCTGGCAGAAGCCTGCGCGCTTTCCATGGCGCTGTCCGACATCTCGTCGGTGGTCTCCTGCGCCTGATCCGCGCTCATCTCCTGCACGGCGTCGCTGTCGGCCGAACCCTCCGCCCCGGACTGATCGCTCTCGCTTTCGCGGTCGTCGTCCTGGGTCTCGTCCTTGTCGGCCTCGGCGTTGGTGTCGCCGCCGAGATCGAGCGCCGCCAGCAGGTCGTGCACGACGTCGCCGAACTTCGCCTGATCCTCGGTGAGGTGGCAGAGCCGATCCAGCCGGGTGCCGATCTTGTCTTCCAGGAACGGACGCCACAGATCGACCATCTTGCGCGCGGCGGCGGGCGGCGGCAGACCGGTCAGCCGCTCGCGCACCATCATCGCCAGCGCATCCGACAGCGGCGCGTCGGCGCGATCGGTGATCTCGTCATACTTGCCGCGATGGAAATGGTCGTCGAGCATCGCCGTCAGATTCTTTGCTACGCCTGTCATCCGGCGTGAGCCGACGGCCTCGACCCGCGCCTGCTCCACCGCGTCGAACACGCCGCGCGCCTGCGGATTGCCGGGCATCAGCCTGCGATGCACCTTCGGATCGTGGCAGGCGATCTTCAGCGCGATGGAATCCGCATGCCCCCGTACGACGGCGGCGTCGCGCTTGCTCATTTTGCGCCCGGGCTCCGGCAGTCGCGCCTTGCCCGGCGACAGGCCGGGCCGCTCGGCGGCAAACGTCACCTCAAGTTCGGATTGCCGGGCGATGGCGCGCAGGCAGGACGCGACCGCGCGCTTGAACGGCTCGCTCGGCGCTTCCTTCGGCCCGGTACGGAACCTGTTGCTCGGCGGTGTGGTGCTCATGAATGCGTTGGCCGTTTTCCTTCTCTCCATTCGGGAGAAGGTGGCGCGGACGAAGTCCGTGCCGGATGAAGGGGTATCTTCGAGCGAGGGTCTCACCCCCACCCGCCTTCGCTTCGCGAAGGCACCCTCTCCCACCCTGCGCAGCAGTTGCTGCGCCTGGGGGAGAGCGAAGATAAACTCAGCTCAGCGCCACGTTGACCGCCGATTCCGCCAGTTCGACGTTGAAGCAGCGCTGATAAAACTCGGCGACCAGCGGGCGCTCGAGTTCGTCGCACTTGTTGAGGAACGTGACGCGGAAGGCAAAGCCCAGGTCGTTGAAGATCTCGGCGTTCTCCGCCCAGGTGATGACCGTGCGCGGGCTCATCACCGTGGAGAGATCGCCGTTGGCGAAGGCGTTGCGCGTAAGATCCGCAAGCCGCACCATCTTGCCGACGGTGTCGCGGCCTGCCGACGTACGGTAGTGCTTGGCCTTGGCCAGCACGATCTCGACCTCGTTGTCGTGCGGCAGATAGTTCAGCGTGGTGACGATGTTCCAGCGATCCATCTGCGCCTGATTGATCTGCTGGGTGCCGTGATAGAGGCCCGACGTGTCGCCGAGACCGATGGTGTTGGCGGTCGAGAACAGGCGGAACGCCGGATGCGGCTTGATGACCCGGCTCTGGTCGAGCAGCGTCAGGCGGCCCGAGGATTCCAGCACGCGCTGGATCACGAACATCACGTCCGGACGGCCGGCATCGTATTCGTCAAAGCACAGCGCCACATTGTTCTGGTAGGCCCACGGCAGGATGCCGTCGCGGAATTCGGTGATTTGCTTGCCGTCCTTGATCACGATCGCGTCCTTGCCGACGAGATCGATACGGCTGATGTGACTGTCGAGATTGACGCGCACGCAGGGCCAGTTCAGCCGCGCCGCCACCTGCTCGACATGGGTCGATTTGCCGGTACCGTGATAGCCGGTGACCATGACGCGACGGTTCCTGGCGAAGCCGGCGAGAATTGCGAGCGTGGTCGCACGATCGAAGCGGTAGTCCGGATCGACATCGGGCACATGCGGATCGGCTTCGGAATAGGCGGGGACTTCGAGATCACTGTCGATCCCGAACACCTGCCGGACCGACACCTTCATGTCTGGCAAACCGGCGGGGGTTTCAGTTTTGGGCATGGCGGCGGTCGTCATCGATCCTCCGAGGTTCGGGGCGCGCTCCCGAAACCAGAACTGCGCATGGCTGCGGATGAGGGGCTCACACGAAACTAGCAGAGAGCGGCGGCCGGCAGAAGCCCATCGCACAATCAAAGTTCCGCTGGGATATCATCAAGATAGGCACACACTGCGGATTTTGAAAGGCTGCCCTGCGAATCAGGGCGCGTTCGGGCAAAATTTGCTGCGGCAAGCGATTGAACCGAAGATCACCGACGGCATTTGACTCAGGCGTCAGCGAACTGCGCGAGGACGATTTCGTGACTGACTACGTAGCGCAACTGACCGGCCTCGTCTCCGCCCACGCCGGGCTCGCCTATCTCACCGTCTTTCTTGCCGCGCTGCTCGAGGCCATCCCGGTGTTCGGTTCGGTGATCCCGGGATCGACGATCATTCTGGCGCTGAGCGCCCTGATCGGCGGCGGCGAGCTGGAATTCCTGCCGGTCATGCTGGCCGCTATCATCGGGGCGGTCATCGGCGACGGCAGCGCGTTCTGGATCGGGCATCGCTCGCAGCGGGACATCCTCAGCGCCTGGCCGCTGGCGCGCTATCCCGGCGTGGTCGCGCAAAGCGAGGCTTTTTTCAATCGTTACGGCACGCTCGCGGTGTTCCTCGCCCGCTTCGTAGCGCCGGTCCGCGCCTTCGTGCCGCTGACGGCCGGCGCGCTGGGGATGCCGCCGCAGCGCTTCTACGGCGTGAATATCGCCGCAATCGTCCTCTGGGCTTCGGCCCATATCCTGCCCGGGATAGTGGCGGTGTCGGTGCTGCACCGCTATGGCGGCATCGATCACCCCGCGGCGCTGGTGCGCCACTACTGGCTGCCGACCGTTCTTGGCGCCGGACTGATCGCAGGACTCGTGGTCTGGTACGTCCGCCGCCGGCGCGGCATCAATGCGCCGGTGAAGCGACAAGCCTGATCATGGCGGCTCAGGCGCCGCGCACCACCGTCTTCAGGTAATTATACGCCTTGATGATCTCGATCAGGCGATCCTCCGTCGAGCGGTCGCCGCCGTTGGCATCGGGGTGATGCTGCTTCACCAACAACTTGTATTTCGCCTTGACGGTTTCGAGCGTGGCGTCGGCGCCGAGTCCCATCACCTGCAGCGCTTTACGCTCGGCGTTGAAGATCTTGCGCGTCTCGGGTTTGGCTTCGGCCCCCGACCCCGGACCGGGACGCCACTTTCCACGGCCATTGAGTTCGCCGAACACGCTGAAGGGATCGGCCATGCCCTCGAGATCGATGTCGCCGGTCTTGCCTTTGCCCTTGGTGCCGTTGGCGCCCATTTTCCAGGTCGGGCGGTGACCGGTCAGAGCATCCTTCTGATAGCGCGCGACCGCGTCCGCGTTCATGCCCTGAAAGAAATTGTAGGACTGGTTGTAGGCGCGGACATGGTTCAGGCAAAAGTGGAAATACTCGCGCTCGTTGCCACGGCCTTTCGGCGCGCGGTGCGATCCCTTGTTCTGACAGTCCGGCCACTCGCAGCCGACCGCTTCCTCGCGCACGCGCGGCTGCTTCGCACCGGCCCGGGTGGGCTTGATGCGGATACTGTCGAAGAATTTCGATGCATCGATCGGCATGACCATGTTTGACTACGCAATGCTCCACGCTTCAAGTCTTGACATCGCATTTATTCCGTCGGGCTTGCGCTCCATTGACGGACGCGAGCGATGGGCGTTAAGTCGCTCGCCATGAGCCTCAAGGATAGCATCACAAAGAAGCTAAGCGAAGCTTTCACGCCAGAGAGCCTCGACGTTGCCGATGAATCACATCTCCACGAGGGACACGCGGGCCATCGGCCAGGCGGCGGAACGCATTTCCGAATTAATATTGTATCGCGGGCGTTCGAAGGGAAGGGCCGGGTCGATCGCCACCGCATGATCAATATGCTGCTGGCGGAGGAACTGGCGGGCAGCGTCCACGCGCTGGCGATCCGGGCGCTGACGCCGGGCGAACAGGGGCGCTGAACGCGGGGCAGCGCAACGCCCTTCGGATTTCCCGATTGAACGTCACCACGCCGGCACGGAAACAGCCGACCTCGCGCGCAAGCTCTTCGTTGGAAACTGGATATCGCTGAAACCTGGATGTCCGAGGCTGGCCGGCAAGGCTCGTCGGAGTCCCGCGCCCAACGTATACCGCCGACGGTCTGCCTCCCGCTTACCCAAAGCTCACGGCTGAAACCCGTGCAATTGCAGAATCTCGAGTTCGCTTTATCGGATATTAACCTGCGCCTAAGAACATCGGAGCGAAATACCTCCGCCGTTACGGCAAAACGCGAACGCAACGAAGCGTTACGCGCGCTCGGATTTGACTTGCGGGATCATCATGTCCGAAACAGCCTCAACGGCGCTCATCGTGGAACTGGAAAGTGCGGTCAAGGGCGGCACATCCGAGCGTCGGCTCCAGATGCTTCGCCAGGTCACCGACCTGTTCCTGTCCGACGCCGACCGGCTCAACGAAAACCAGATCGGCGTCTTCGACGACGTCCTCGTCCGGCTCACGGAGCAGATGGAGGCGCGCGCGCTGGCGCAACTCAGCACCACACTTTCGGGATCAAGTCATGCTCCGAAGGAGACCGTCCGGCAGCTTGCATATCATCAGGAAGTGTCCGTCGCAGCGCCGGTTCTGTCAAAGTCCGCCAGACTGTCCGAAGGCGACCTGATCGCGATAGCGAATCTGCGCGGACCGCAGCACCTGCTGGCGATTTCAAGCCGGAACGCCTTGAGCGAGGGCGTGACCGACGTCCTGCTCAAGCGCGGCGACTCGCACGTCTCCCACGCACTGGCCAGGAATACGGGCGCCCGCTTTTCCGAATTCGGCTACGCCACCCTGGTCGAAAGCTCCGCAAAAGACGACGCGCTCGCCGAGAAGCTCGGACTGCGGATGGACATTCCGATCAAGGTGCTGCGCGAGCTTCTGTCCAGAGCCGGCGCGGCGGTTCGCGACCGCCTGCTCAAGGCCGCGCCGCCGGAGCTGCGAGCGAAGATTCAGGAGGCGATCCAGTCGGTCGTCGAGCAAATCGTCGCCCCGGCTCTCGCGCCGATCGACTACACGGAATCGGAGGCGATGGTGCTTGCCCTGAACCGGGCGGGAAAGCTCGGCGATCAGACCATCAACCGATTTGCGACCCAGGGCGAGTATACCCACATCGTTGCCGCGCTCTCGCTGTTGACCTCGGTGAAAATCGAAGCGATCGAGCCGCTGATCGCCAATCCCCGTCCCGACGGATTGATCGTTGCCTGCAAGGCCTCCCGGCTGGACTGGTCGACGGCCAACATGATCCTGCGCAATCGCCCGCATTGTCGTCCCCTCACCAGGCAGGAACTCGATGATGGCCGGGAGGTGTTCGACACACTCTCGCTGTCGTCAGCGCAACGCACGATCCGGTTCTGGTCCGCGCGCGGCTCGGCGAGGAAAGCCGATGCGCCGGATACGGCGGTTGCCATTTCGGATATCTGAGCCATGGGCTGGAACAACCGAAAAGCGGATCGGGTGACGTTCGCCACCGGCTACTCCGTCCTGATGATGGGGATCGACGGAACATGGCAACGGCCCTGCACCCTGCTGGACATCTCGAACAGCGGCGCGTTGCTTCAGGTGAAGGATTCGATCGAAGGACTGAACCTCAGGGAATTCTTCCTGCTGCTATCCTCGACCGGCCTCGCCTTTCGCCGCTGCGAGCTCGTCCGCGTCAATGGCGACGAGATCGGCGTCAAATTCGCTGAGGACAGGGTTCCCGCCAAGAAGGCCGGCAAGAAGAAAAGCCGCGCGCTCGCCAGATCCGATTCGTGATCAGGTCGGCCTCCGCGATCCCAATCCGACGTTCGCACACCGCAACAGGACCGTTAGAGTATTTTCCGGCTAAGCGGTATCCGATCCGCGTATTCTGATCGCAAAACCGATATCCATCCTCGGGTCAAGCCCGAGGACATGCTGCGCTCGAAACCGCTCTAGACTAGAACGCCGTTCCCGCCCGCCTCGGCCTGTTCTCCATCGCCTCCGCTTCGCGCGGCACCGGCTGAATGCGCAGCGCGGTGATGCGGTTGCGCTCGCGCCGCAAAACCCTGAAGCGAAAACCGTGAAACGTAAAATTCTGGCCGCGCTCGGGGATCGAGCGTGCCTCGTGGATCACGAGGCCCGCGATCGTGGTCGCCTCCTCGTCTGGAAGATGCCAGTCCATGGCGCGGTTGAGATCGCGGATCGGCACCGAACCGTCCACCACCACCGATCCGTCGGCCTGTTGCCGAACGCCGGCCACCACCACGTCGTGCTCGTCGGAGATGTCGCCGACGATCTCCTCCAGAACGTCTTCCAGCGTCACCATGCCCTCGACCTCGCCGTATTCGTCGACCACCAGCGCGAAGTGGGTCTTGCGGCGGCGAAACGCCTTGAGCTGATCGGAGACCGGACGCATTTCCGGCACGAACCACGGCGGCAACGCGAGCGCGCTGGCGTTGATGCGCGCGATATCGCCTTCGCTGGCGCAGATCGCCCGCAACAAATCCTTGGCATGGAGCACGCCGACGATGTTTTCCGGCTTGTCGCGCCAGAGCGGAACGCGGGTGTATTCGCTGGCCAGCACCTCGCGCACCAATTCCTCCGGCGGCAGGTCGGCATTGACCGTCACCATCGCCGTGCGGTGAACCATCACATCCGACACCGCGAGATCGCCGAAGCGGAACACGTTCTGGATGTATTCGGCCTCGCCGCTTTCGATTCCACCGTATTCGGCGGATTCGCCGACCAGTCCTTCGATCTCCGCGCCGCTCAACACCTCATGTTGCGAGAGTTCCTTGACGCGAAGCGCGCGCAGGATGGCGCGCGAGGCCGAATTGAGCAGCCAGTTCAGCGGATAGAACAGGACATAGGACGCGTGGAGCGGATAGGCGATCCATTGCGACACCGGCTCCGGCTGGCGGATCGCCAGCGTCTTCGGTACCTGCTCGCCGATCACGATGTGCAGCGACGAGAACACAAGAAATCCCGTAAGGAACGAGATCAAATGCAGCGCCGATTGCGGCATGCCGAACGGCCGCAGCAGGGGTTCGAGCAGCGCCGCCACCACCGGCTCGCCGACCCAGCCGAGGCCGAGCGAGGCCATGGTGATGCCGAGCTGGCAGCAGGCGAGATAGGCCTCGATGTTGCCCATGATGTCGCGCACCAGCCGCGCGCCGAACGCGCCGCGTTCGACCATGGCCTTGACGCGAAAACCACGGCTCTTCACCAGCGCGAATTCGGCAGCAACGAAGAATGCATTGGCGGCAAGCAGCAGCACCGCGAGCAGTATCTGGAAGAGCGTCGAACTCATTGCGGTCCCATGACCATGCCAAACTCGTGGAATGAATTTGACATTTGCGACCCGCCTAGCCGTACGTCCCGGACGCGAGTGTCAAATTCAAAACTCCACCAGCAACTTATGTTGCTAGTGGTCGTTAGATTCCGAAGTTCGCATCATAAAGGTTGCTGCAAGGACATGCGAACTTCGAAATCGGGACACTAGGCCGGCGCGTCGGCGAGCTTGCGGGCAAGAAAATCGCGCACCGTCGATGGTTCGACATCGGATGACACCACCGCCTGACCGATCGCCTGCAGCAGGATAAAGGTCAGCCGGCCGCGCTTCACCTTCTTGTCCTGCGCCATCAGCGCCATCAGCCCGTCCGCGTCGGCCAGGCCCTCCTGCCTGAAGCCCGCGATGTCCTGCAAGCGCGTCGGCAGACCCGCCGTCGCCAGATGCCGCCGGATGCGGGCCACATCGGCATCCGCGATCATGCCGAGCTGCGCCGAAAGCTCGGCGGCGAGTACCATGCCGATCGACACGCCCTCGCCGTGATAGAGCCGGTCGGAAAATCCGGTCGCGGTTTCCAGCGCGTGGCCGAAGGTGTGGCCGAGATTGAGCAGCGCACGCTCGCCGGTCTCGCGTTCGTCGCGGGCGACGATGGCCGCCTTGGCGCGGCAACTGGCGGCGACCGCGGACTCGCGCGCCGCGCTGCCCTTGACGATGTCCGCATGGTTGGTTTCCAGCCACGCGAAAAACGCCTCATCGCCGAGCAAGCCGTATTTGGCGACCTCGGCGTAGCCGGCGCGGAACTGGCGCGGCGACAGCGTATCCAGAACCGCGGTGTCAGCGACGACCAGGATCGGCTGATGAAAGGCGCCGACCAGGTTCTTGCCCTGCGGCGAATTGATGCCGGTCTTGCCGCCCACCGACGAATCCACCTGGGCCAGCAGCGATGTCGGCACCTGCACGAAATCCACGCCGCGGCGGACGATCGCGGCGGCAAAGCCCGCGAGGTCGCCGACCACGCCGCCGCCGAGCGCGACGACGAGATCGTTGCGCTCGATCCTGGCCTTGATCAGTTCCTCACAGACAAATTCGATGCCCTCGTAGCTCTTCGAGACTTCCCCTTCGTCGACGACAATCCGCGAGGTTGCGATGCCGGCACCGAGCAGCGACGCCTCGGTCGCGCGCAGCCAATGGGTCGCAACATATTCGTCGGTGACGATCGCCACCCGCGCGCCGGGACGCAGCGCGGCGATCCGTTCGCCGAGCGACGGCAAGATGCCCCGGCCAATGACGATGTCGTAGGATCGGTCGCCGAGCGCGACATCGACCGTGACCGGGTCGGAATTTTTCAGCGGAGCGCTCATCGCGTGGTGCCAAATCCTTTGGTGTCAAATCCTTCGTCAGGTCGTTCGTCGCGAGCCCCTGGCGGTTTCAGCTCCGTGGTTCCGCCGCGACAAAGCCTGCCGTGAAGCAGGTCGATGCATTCATCGACGATTCTTTCATACGGCACGTCACACGAGACAACCATGATATCCGCCAGTTGATAGACGGGCTCGCGCTCGGCGATAAGACGCCCGATCGTCGCGGCGGGATCAGCCGTTTGCAGCAGCGGCCGATCGGCGCGGCGCCTAACCCGGCGCAGGATCACCTCGGCGTCCGCCTTGAGCCAGATCGAGATCGCCCGCTCGCGGATGCGCGCGCGGGTCTCCTCGCGCAGCACGGCACCGCCGCCGGTCGCGAGCACCAACGGACCGCCGCTCAACAGCCGCGCGATCACCCGCGCTTCGCCGTCGCGGAAATGCGGCTCGCCGTGAGTTTCGAAAATTTCGGGAATCGACATTCCGGCAGCGCGTTCGATCTCGGCATCGGCGTCGACGAACCGCATCGCCAGACGCGTCGCCAGACGCCGCCCGATCGTGGACTTTCCGGCCCCCATCATGCCGACAAGCACCAGCGAACGCCCGCCGAGCGCCGCGACGATCGCGGCCTCCGTGGGTGTGCCGGCACCGGCCGGTGAAACGGTCTCTGACGTCAAAAGACACCTGTCGGAACACGGTTGCACATGGATTTGACATTCGCACCCCCGTCCGCGACTTCCGGACGCGAATGTCAAATCCAAAGCTCCACGAGCAAGATTTAACTTTCCAGCGGTTCCTCTAATTCCGACACCCGATAAGGACATTCGCTGATGCCTGCGTCGGAATTGGACCGCTCCTCCTCACCAGCTATACTACCCTCGTCGAGGGGGTTGCCAGAGACTCTTGCACCTGGCCTTCGAACATGTTGGTACTCGTTGCGTTCGCCCCAAAGGTTAATATCGCGCCCCGGGACCGCAAATGCCCAGCCTGCTCCGCTTTCTGACTGTCGTCGCGGCGCTCGGCGCGATCGGCTACGGCGTGATTTTCGCGCTGGCGAATTTCGTCAACCCAACCCCGCGGGAAATGACCGTGACCATCCACCCGGACAAATTTCTCAAGAAATAGCTGCTACGCTTGCGGCATGAAAACCGACAAAACCTCCGACGCCAAACTGACGAATCTGTTCCTCGACATGCTGGCGGCCGAGCAGGGCGCCGGCGACAACACGCTCGACGCCTACCGCCGCGACCTTGAGGATCTTTCGGCGTTCCTCACGCGCGTGGGGCAGACCTTCGTCACCGCCGGCACCCAGACGCTGCGGGACTATCTCGGCGATCTCGACGTCAGGGGCTTCAAGTCATCGAGCGTCGCACGCCGTCTGTCGGCGATGCGCCATCTGTTTCGCTTTCTGCTGAGCGAACGCATCAGAAGCGACGATCCCGCGGCCATCCTGTCGGGTCCGAAGCGCGGACGGAGCCTGCCGAAAGTGCTGTCGATAGCGGATGTCGACCGCCTGCTCGCATGCGCGAAAGCCGCGATGGAAACGCCGGACGCCTCACCCGCCCGGCGATTGCGCGCCGCGCGACTGTATTGCCTGCTCGAAGTGCTCTACGCCACCGGCCTGCGCGTGTCTGAGCTGGTCTCGCTGCCGCTATCGGCCGCGCGGCGCGATGCCCGCATGATCGTGGTGCGCGGCAAGGGTAACAAGGAACGGCTGGTGCCGCTGAACGAGGCGTCGCGGCAGGCGATGGCCGATTATCTCGCCGCGATGGCCGATCGGCGCGGTGCGGACAAGGCCGTAGCAGTGCAGCCGAAGTGGCTGTTTCCGTCGTTCGGCGAAAGCGGCCACCTGACGCGCCAGCATTTTGCGCGCGAGCTGAAGGAACTCGCGGCGGCGGCCGGTCTCGCGCCCCGTCTGGTCTCGCCGCACGTGCTGCGTCATGCCTTCGCAAGCCACCTGCTGCATAACGGCGCGGACCTGCGAATCGTGCAGACCCTGCTCGGCCACACCGACATCTCGACCACGCAAATCTACACGCACGTCGTGGAAGAGCGGCTGAAAAGCCTGGTGCGCGATTTGCACCCGCTGGCGGAGGCCTGATGGCGCCGTCACAGCAAGCCCAATTCTTCTTCCAGTCGCTTCGGACTGCCTTGACACCAGCGCGATCAGCCGCGAAAGAGCGCTGCGCAGTCCCGCCCGCGACCGACCCTAGTGCCCGCCGCAAAATCTCCTAAACGCTTGAATTAAAGGTTTTTTTCCCACCCTCGCCGATAGATTTCGCCCCCGGGCGTCTTCGCCCTATATTGCTGGAATGCCGGACCCCATGCGCAGTTACCTCGATTTCGAAAAACCCGTCGCCGAACTCGATTCCAAGATCGACGAACTCCGTGCGCTCGCCGCCTCCGGCAGCGACATCGGCGAGGAGATTTCGAGCATCGGGGACAAGGCCGCGCAGGCGCTGAAGGATCTCTATGCCAACCTGACGCCGTGGCAGAAAACCCAGGTGGCGCGCCACCCGCAGCGGCCGCACTTCTCCGATTTCATCAAGGGCCTGATTACCGAGTTCACGCCGCTGGCGGGCGACCGCAAGTTCGGTGAGGACGAGGCGCTGATCGGCGGCTTCGGCCGCTTCCGCGGCGAAAGCATCTGCGTCATCGGCCAGGAAAAAGGTGCAACCACCGAGAGCCGGCTGAAGCACAATTTCGGGATGGCGCGGCCGGAAGGCTACCGCAAGGCGGTCCGGCTGATGGACATGGCCGACCGCTTCGACATTCCCGTGCTGTCGCTGGTGGATTCCGCCGGGGCCTATCCCGGTATCGGCGCCGAGGAGCGCGGTCAGGCCGAGGCTATCGCGCGCTCGACCGATACCTGCCTGTCGCTCGGCGTCGCCAATGTCGCCGTCATCATCGGCGAGGGCGGCTCCGGCGGCGCCATCGCGATCGCGACCGCCAGCCGCGTGCTGATGCTGGAACATGCGATCTATAGCGTGATCTCGCCGGAAGCGGCGTCGTCGATTCTCTGGCGGGACAGCAGCAAGGCGCAGGAAGCCGCGACCAACATGAAAATCACCGCGCAGGACCTGCTGCGGTTCGGCGTGATCGACGCCATCCTCAAGGAGCCGCCGGGGGGCGCCCATCGCGATCCGGCAGCGACCGTCGCGCTCACCGGCGACGCCATCGCCGAGGCCTTCAACGATCTGCGCAATCTCGACCGCGACACGCTTCGCAAGCAGCGCCGCCAGAAATTCCTCGACATCGGGCGCAAACTGGGCTGAGAAACGCCGCATTTTTTGGCGGTCGCCGCAAATCAGGACTTTTTCCGGGTCCTGCCCGACCGCCCTAATTCAGCCCCGCCCGGAATATTTAACCTCCGTTCACCATCTCCGCCTTGGACCCTGTCGTCCCGGCTGACCCGGCTTGCAGGGCCGCAGGCTTAAGGATAATATTTGATTCAATGGCTTGGGGCACGGACGCCATGGATTTGGGGTACAGTTTTGCCCGTTGCTTGCGGAGCTTTGCTTTGATCCGGCGCACGATCGTTCGCGCGGTCATGATGTCGGCCGTGCTGGCGTCCGGCGCGTTTCTTGCCGGCTGCAATGGCAACGACGCTTCACTTGCGAGCAACGCCAAGGCCAACCAGCCCGTTCCGCCAAAACTCGTCGCCGCCATGACCGAAAAGGACATGGAGCTGCAGTCGCCGATCCTGATCCGCCTGTTCAAGCAGGAAGCCGAGCTCGAGGTCTGGAAGCAGAACCGCTCCGGCAAGTTCGCCTTGCTCAAGACCTACCCGATCTGCCGCTGGTCCGGCGATCTCGGCCCGAAGACGCGCGAAGGCGACCGCCAGGCGCCGGAAGGGTTCTACAGCATCTCGCCGGCGCAAATGAATCCGCGCTCCGCCTACTATCTCTCATTCAATACCGGCTATCCCAACGCCTTCGACAAGTCTCTGGGGCGCACCGGGTCCGAGCTGATGGTGCACGGCGACTGCTCCTCGCGCGGCTGCTATGCCATGACCGACGAGCAGATCGCGGAAATCTACGCGCTCGGCCGCGAGTCGTTCTTCGGCGGCCAGCACGCCTTCCAGTTTCAGGCCTATCCGTTCCACATGACGCCGGTGAATCTTGCGAAACACCGCAACAATCCGAACATGCCGTTCTGGAAAATGATCAAGGAAGGCAGCGATCACTTCGAGGTCACGCATCAGGCGCCGAAGGTCGAGTTCTGCGAGCACAAATACGTATTCGATCCGGCACCGCCGCCCGGCTCCACCAGGCCGCTGGAGTTCAATGCCTCGGCGGCGTGCCCGGCCTATGTGGTCCCCGACGACATCGCGAGCGCCGTGCGCGAGAAGCAGCAGCGGGACAATGCCGAGCTCGCCAAGCTGATCTCGAAGGGAACGCCGGTGGCCAAGCTCAACACCGGGATCGACGGCGGCATGAACCGCGTGTTCGCCGCCAAGCTCCCGGAGGGGCAGACGGGGCTGTCGGATCCGGTTGAACCCGGCCTGAAAAACACGGCCTTCTCGCCGGCGCCAGGCACTATTCCGCCGACCGTCAATCCGCCGCGCGGTTCGGCAGCGGCAACGGTCGCGACCTCATTCGAACCGGAGGCCGACGTGACGAGGCCGTCGTCATCGCTGCTCGCTCCCTCCCCACCCAACAACATCTTCACTAACCTCGCCAGCAAGATCGGTTTCGGAGCCGCCGACACCACCGCAACGACCAGGCAGCCCGCTCCCGCCAAGCCGAAGACGGCCACTCCGGCGCGCAGCGCTCCGCATGGCCCGACCGTTGCGGCGAAGCACGCTGCGCCCAGGAAGACGACCGAAACGGCGGCTGGCAAGGTGGCCAGGCCCGAGCACGTCGCGACCGCGCGGCCGCCGTCCAAGCCCGCGGCCGCCACGGATGCGCCGACCCCCAATCCGGGTGCAGCGCCGGTGGCGTCAACGGGTTCGTTCGACAGCCGCTTCTCGGCATTCCGGTAACTGATGGCGGTCATGCCCGCGAAAGCGGGCATCCAGTATTCCAGAGCACAGATAATAGGCGCAGATATCACGATGTACTGGATCATCCGCCTTCGCGGATGATGACGACATCGATATGCACTGGTGCCGCCCCTCCCCATTTGGCGCAGCAATCGCTTCGCTTTGGGCCTTTTCGTCTCGGATGGAATAAGAAGCGAGGCTCTATGATTTTGATTTGACGCGTTTTCTTCACGCGAACCGGTATCCACTTCGCTCGAAAACGCTCTAGGGGGAACCGCCCGCCCTCAGGCTTAGCGGCCGTGGCAATGCTTGTACTTCTTGCCCGAGCCGCAGGGACAATCCTCATTGCGGCCGACCTTGCCCCAGCTCGCGGGATTGCCCGGATCGCGGCTGGAACGGTCCGCACTCACCACCGGCGCCAGAGAGGCCTGGGCAAAATTACCTTGAGCAAACGCCATCTCGTCCTCGCCGGTATGGGGATCGAGCTTGTGAACTTCCATCGCGGGCAGCACCGGCTGCTCCTCCTCCGGCGGCACGATCTCGACGCGCATCAGTTGTCCCGTCACCGCCTCGCGTAGATGGGCAATCAGGGCCTCGAACAGAGAGAAGGCTTCCGACTTGTATTCCTGCAACGGATCGCGCTGGCCGTAACCGCGCAGGCCGATGACCTGGCGCAGATGATCGAGCATCACCAGATGCTCGCGCCAGAGGTGATCGAGGGTCTGCAGCAGGATGGTTTTCTCGACGTAGCGCATGACGTCGGGACCCCATTGCCCGACCTTGGCCGCCATATGCTCGTCGACGCGGTTCTCGATCCGCGACAACAACTCCTCGTCGGCGATGCCCTCTTCCGCGGCCCATTCGTCGACTGGCAGATCGATGTCGAGCACGCGCCTCAGCTCTTCTTTCAGGCCGGCGACGTCCCATTGCTCGGCATACTGGTTTTCCGGCACGTGCTTGGTGACGAGGTCGTCGACGAACGCATGGCGCATGTCGGCGACGGTTTCCGCGACGCTTTCGTTCATCATCAGATCGACCCGCTGATCGAAGATCACCTTGCGCTGGTCGTTCTGCACGTCGTCGTATTTCAGCAAGTTCTTGCGGATGTCGAAGTTGCGCGCCTCGACCTTCTGCTGCGCCTTCTCCAGCGCCTTGTTGATCCAGGGATGCGTGATCGCCTCGCCGTCCTTGAGGCCGAGCCGCTGCAGCATGGTGTCGAGCCGGTCCGATCCGAAAATCCGCATCAGGTCATCTTCCAGCGACAGGAAGAATTTCGAGCGGCCCGGATCGCCCTGGCGGCCGGAGCGGCCGCGCAACTGGTTGTCGATGCGGCGCGACTCGTGACGTTCGGAACCGATGATGTAGAGCCCGCCGGGCCGGGTCACGGTCTTGGCCGGCTTTGAGCCCTTGGCCGGCTCGATCTCGACGACATCCTCGGCCTTGAGCACCATGTCCCGGAAGCGTTCGATATCGGCCTTGATTTCCGCGATCTTCGCGTCCTTCTCGGCCTCGTCGGCGAGGTCGGCGGTCTCGAACTGGGCGCGCATCTCCAGCGAGCCGCCGAGCTTGATGTCGGTGCCGCGGCCAGCCATGTTGGTCGCGATGGTGATCGCGCCGGGCACACCGGCTTCGGCGACGATATAGGCTTCCTGCTCGTGGAAGCGGGCATTCAGCACTGCGAACAGTTTTGCCGGCTTGCCGGCGCGGGCTGCCGCGTACAACTTCCGCATCGATTTGGGATCGCCGAAGTCGATCAGCTTGTAGCCGTTCTTCTTCAGATAATCGGCGAGCACTTCCGATTTCTCGATCGAGGCGGTGCCGACCAGCACCGGCTGCATCCGGGCGTTGGCGCGCTCGACCTCGGCCAGGATCGCGGCGTACTTCTCGTTCTGGGTCCGGTAGACCTCGTCGTCCTCGTCGAGGCGCGCGATCGGCAGGTTGGTCGGGATTTCGACGACCTCGAGCTTGTAGATGTCGGCCAGTTCGTCGGCCTCGGTCAGCGCCGTGCCGGTCATGCCGGAGAGCTTCTTGTACATCCGGAAATAGTTCTGGAACGTGATCGAGGCCAGCGTCTGGTTCTCCGGCTGGACCGTGACGTGTTCCTTGGCTTCGAGCGCCTGATGCAGGCCTTCCGAATAGCGGCGGCCCTGCATCATGCGGCCGGTGAACTCGTCGATGATGACGACCTCGTCGTCGCGGACGATGTAGTCCTTGTCGCGCGTGAACAGCGAGTGCGCGCGCAGCGCCTGGTTGATGTGGTGGACGACGGAGACGTTCTCGACGTCGTAGAGCGAATCGCCCTTGAGCTGGCCGGCGTCGCGCAACAGCGTCTCGATCTTCTCCATGCCGGCTTCGGTCAACGCAACCGTGCGCTGCTTTTCGTCGACCTCGTAGTCAGCCACCTTCTCGAGGTTCGGCATGAAGGTGTCGATGGTGTTGTAGAATTCCGAGCGATCGTCGAGCGGGCCGGAAATGATCAGCGGCGTCCGCGCCTCGTCGATCAGAATCGAGTCGACCTCGTCGACGATGGCGTAGAAGTGCTCGCGCTGGACCATGTCCTCCAGCCGGTATTTCATGTTGTCGCGCAGATAGTCGAAGCCGTATTCGTTGTTGGTGCCGTAGGTGATGTCGCAGGCGTAGGCCGCCTTGCGCTCGACATCGTCGAGACCGTGGACGATCACGCCGGTGGTCAGCCCGAGGAAGGTGTAGATCTGCGCCATCCAGCCGGCGTCGCGGCTGGCGAGATAGTCGTTGACGGTGACGACGTGGACGCCCTTGCCGGCGAGCGCGTTGAGATAGACCGCAAGGGTGGCGACCAGCGTCTTGCCTTCGCCGGTCTTCATCTCGGCGATGTCGCCCTCGTGCAGCACCATGCCGCCGATCAACTGCACGTCGAAGTGGCGCTGACCGAGGGTTCGCTTGCCGGCCTCGCGCACGGTGGCGAAAGCGGGAACGAGGATGTCGTCGAGGGTCTTGCCGTCCGCGAGCTGCTGCCTGAATTCGGCGGTGCGCGCCCGCAGCGCCTCGTCAGACAGCGCGGCGATTTCGGGCTCGAGGCCGTTGATGGCTTTGACGCGGGCCTGGTATCCCTTGACCCGCCGATCGTTGGCGGAACCGAAAAACTTGCGGGCAAGCGCGCCGATCATGCCAAATTCCTGTCTTCGCGGTTCGGCGTTGCAGCCATGTGGTGGTCTCCTAAGTATCCCGAATCCGAAGTTCGCCTTATTCTGCAGCGCCTTCCGTAGCGAACTTCGGATTCATAGGGACACTGGCAAGTTTGTGGTTCTAGTGCGGTTTGGGTTCAGAAGTCCGCTTACAGAACTCGCCGCGACCCACGAAGCGAACTTCGGAACACCACACTAGCCGCCTATCAACTCAACTCATCGTGACGCATCAGGGCTGGGTGACGCATCAGGGCTGAAAATCCCGGAAGCCGAGCATCCGCGTCATGGGTTGGGTTTCGGCGACCCGGGGCTCAATCGCAAAAGCACAGCCAAAACCCGCCTTTGCTGTCGGCCCGGCTCGGCAGAGATATGGCCCACCCCGTGGGTTGTCAACGGTCGCCGGACCGCCGATCCGAAGCGCCCACGGCGGAAACCGCGTCCGCCCGCCTGTCAGGGAATTCATGATTTTGACAGAGTTTTCGCGTTGCCAAGGCCGGATGATTGAGCGAGTGTCCGCCGTCCCAAAAAACCCTCCTCCTGGAGATCAAGGACTTCCCATGACCACCTCATTGCCCGCAACGAAACACAGCCTGCGCGTTCGCCTGGCCTTGTCTGCCCTCGGCGGCTGCCTGGCCTTGACCCTGCTCGTCGGCACGCCGGTCCGCGCAGATGATTTGAATCCCGTGCTGGCAAAGGTCAACGGCTCGGAGATCCGCCAGAGCGACGTCAATGTTGCCGAAGAGGAATTGGGCCCGGGCCTCGCGCAGATGGACCCGGCGGCCAAACAGGAGAACGTGCTGTCGTTCCTGATCGACATGAAGATCATCGCCAAGGCCGCCGAGGACAAGAAGATTGAGAACAGCGAGGACTTCAAAAAACGGCTCGCCTTCGCCCGCGACCGTCTGCTGATGGACAAGCTGCTGGCGTCCGAAGGCAAGGCGGCGATCACCGACGAGGCCATGAAAACGGTCTATGCGGACGCCTCCAAGCAGATCACCAGCGAAGAGGAAGTGCATGCCCGCCACATCCTGGTGCCGACCGAGGAGGAGGCCAAGAAGGTCGAGGACGAACTGAAGAAGGGCGCGGACTTCGCCGAACTCGCCAAGAAGGAATCCAAGGATCCCGGCGCCTCCGACGGCGGCGACCTCGGCTTCTTCACCAAGGAGCAGATGGTGCCGGAATTTTCCAAGGTCGCCTTCGCGCTGGAGCCTGGCAAGATTTCCGATCCGGTCAAGACCCAGTTCGGCTGGCACATCATCAAGGTCGAGGAGAAGCGCGCCCGCAAGGCCCCCGCCTTCGATCAGGTGAAGCCGCAGATCGAGCAGTTTGTGACGCGCAAGGCGCAGGCCGACTACGTCGCCAAGCTGCGCGAGACGGCCAAGATCGAGCGCCTGGACAAGCCGGCCGAACCAGCGAAGGCCGGCGGGGACAAAACCGGCCCCGCCAAACCCGCCAACGGCAAAACGGCGCCGGCGAAGAAGTAAATCTGCGATTTCGTCATGCGCGGGCTTGACCCGCGCATCCATCTCATTTGATGGATTGCCGGATCAAGTCCGGCAATGACGAGAAAGCCATGTCCACCGCCATCTCCCCCCTCGCTCCGACCGATATCCCGGACATGCCCGCGATCGCAGGCGTTCGACTGGCGACCGCCGCGGCCGGCATCCGCTACAAGGGCCGCACCGACGTGCTGCTGGCACTGCTGGACAAGGGCACGACGGTGGCCGGTGTGTTCACCAGATCCAAATGTCCGTCGGCGCCGGTGGAGTGGTGCCGCGCGCTATTGAACAGTAGGAGTGCGCGGGCGCTGGTGGTGAATTCCGGCAATGCCAACGCCTTCACCGGCAAGACCGGACGGCAATCGACCAAACTGACCGCCGACATCGCCGCCAAAGCGGCCGGGTGCAAGGCAACCGATATCTATCTCGCCTCGACCGGCGTCATCGGCGAACCGCTCGACGCCACAAAATTCAACGGTGTGCTGGAGACACTGGCGCGCGACGCCGCGCCCGATCGCTGGATGGACGCGGCCCGCGCCATCATGACCACCGACACCTTTCCCAAGGTTGCGACCGCCAGGGTGAAACTCGGGCGGGCGACCATCACCATCAACGGCATCGCCAAGGGCGCCGGCATGATCGCCCCCGACATGGCGACCATGCTGTCGTTCGTCTTCACCGACGCGCCGATTTCGGCAGCGGCATTGCAATCGCTGTTGAAGAGCGGCGTCGAGGACACCTTCAACGCCGTCACCATCGATAGCGATACCTCGACCTCCGACACCCTGCTGGCATTCGCGACCGGGGCCGCGAGCGCCCACGGCGCGCCGAAAATCTCCCGCGCCAGCGATCCGCGTCTGAAAGCCTTTGCCAAAGCGTTTCACGGCGTGCTGGCCGATCTGGCCGAACAGGTGGCGCGCGACGGCGAAGGGGCGCGCAAGCTGGTCGAGGTCATCGTCGAGGGTGCGACCTCGAAGCAGTCGGCGCGCAGGATCGCCAAATCGATCGCCAATTCGCCGCTGGTGAAGACCGCGATCGCCGGCGAGGACGCCAACTGGGGCCGCGTGGTGATGGCCGTGGGCAAAGCCGGCGAGCCGGCCGATCGCGACAAGCTCTCCATCGCCTTCAACGGCATCCGCGTCGCGACCCGCGGCGCGCGCGACGCATCCTATGATGAAGCGGAGGTCTCGGCGGCGATGAAGAGCCCGACCATCCAGATCAAGGTGGCGCTCGGCCTCGGCAAGGGCCGCGATCGCGTGCTGACTTGCGACCTCACCAAGGAGTATGTCGCCATCAACGGCGATTATCGGTCGTGAGGATTCGGTCTCCGCAGCATCGCTTTCCGTCATCGTCCGCGAAGGCGGGCGATCCAGTATTCAATGTCGCCAAAGCTCGGCACTCGACCTTGATTTCTCGGTATACTGGATGCCCCGCCTTCGCGGGGCATGACGCAGGATTGGGTCGACTCTCCCCCTCGCCCTCCAGAGGAGGGTAAAGTGAAACTCACCCTCGTCGTCGCCTGCGCGTTGATCGATGTCGACAACCGCGTGCTGATCGCGCAGCGCCCGGAGGGCAAGCAGCTTGCCGGCCTGTGGGAGTTTCCCGGCGGCAAGTTCGAGCCCGGCGAGCGTCCCGAGCAGGCGCTGATCCGCGAGCTGTGCGAGGAACTCGGGATCGTAACGCAGGAGGCCTGCCTCGCGCCGCTGACCTTCGCGAGCCATGCCTATGAGAGCTTCCATCTCTTGATGCCGCTCTACATCTGCCGGCGCTGGCAGGGCGATGTGACCCCGAAAGAGGGGCAGGCGCTGAAGTGGGTGCGCGCCAACAAGCTGCGCGACTATCCGATGCCGCCGGCGGACATCCCGCTGATCCCGCCGCTGATCGATTTGCTGATGTAAGTTGGCGCCGCAACGCTGTTGCCGTCATACGCGGGCATAGGCGCGAAGCGCCGTTTCCCGCGCCTGTGACCCGCGTATCCATCCACCTTGAAGAAGAGGGGTGGATTGCCGGATCAAGTCCGGCAATGACGCTCAATCCTGCTTCGGCCCGCGCCCCTTCACCGCTTCCTCCAGACTCGCCTTCGCCGAGCCCGGCTGCAACGGCTTCTGCTGGCTCTCATGCGGCGCCCAGCCCGACAGCCAGACGATATCGAAGGTCGCGCGGATGCGGCCGTCGGGGTCAGTGAAGCGCTCACGATAGATTTGCGCCATCCGCAGCAGCGTCGCACGGCGCAACGGCGTCCGCCGCCGCTCGGCCAGAACATTCGTCGCACCCATGCCGCGTAGATCGTGCATCAGCCCGAAGGCATCGTCATAGCGCACCACGACGCGATCGACGTCCGTCACCGGCAGCGCGAAGCCGGCGCGTTGCAGCAGCGCACCGGCATCGCGGAGGTCGGCGAACGGCGCGACGCGCGGCGAGATGCCCCCCTCAAGCTCGGACTCGGCGGCGGCGAACGCCTGACGCAGTTCGGTCAGCGTCTCGCCGCCGATGGTGGCGGCGAGCAGCAATCCGTCCGGCTTCAGCGCGCGGCGAATCTGTGCCAGCACGCCCGGCAGATCGTTGACGAACTGGAATGCGAGTCCGGAGACAGCGAGATCGAGCGATTCCGGCGGCAACCCCAGGGCATCGCTCTCGTCGACGGGAAGATCGACGGACGCGGTGTCAGTGACGCGCGCCGCGAGCGCGCCGCGCACCTGATCACCGGGCGTGCCGATATCCGCCGCGTGTTGAAACACCCGCAATACGGCCTGCAGGCGCTCCGCCATATCCTCCGCGACGCGGTCGAGCAGAAACGGCACCGCTCCGATTTTGGCGGCGCGGCGCTGGCGCACGCGCAGCAAAGCACGGTCGAACAGAACGGGCGGCGATGACGGGTTCGGAGCCATGCGGCTTGGTACGCCGATCTCCCCGCCACTGGCAATCGGAAGCATTCGCCAACGGTCGTCCCTGCGAACGCAGGGACCCATACACCCTGCCCTTTGCGACTACGGAAATGCGTTTGCCTCGCTGCAAAGCCGAAAATCCTCGGCGTATGGGTCCCGGCGCATGCTCGCAAACGCTCGCTGGCCTGGACGACATGACGCGCGAGATTGCTTGAGCGCGGTCAAATCGCGCGCTAGCCTTTCGTCCATGGATGCCTCAACGGACGGCCAGGCGCCGCCCCGAGCCAATCCGCTGCGCGCCGCATTGCTGGCCTGCTACGGTGTCGTCTCCCACGCGGCGCGAACGGCGCTCGACGTCGCGCTGCCGACACTCTGCGTGGCCTGCCGCGAACCGGTCGCGGGCGTTGGCGTCTGTGCGGATTGCTGGACCAAACTGTCGTTCATTGAACGGCCCTATTGTCCCCGTCTCGGCACCCCCTTTGTTTATGATCCCGGCACAAACATGCTGTCGATGGAGGCGATCGCCAATCCCCCGGCCTATCAGCGTGCCCGCGCCGCGGTCCGCTACGACGACGTCGCCAAGGTGCTGGTCCATGCCCTGAAGTATCAGGACCGCACCGACCTCGCGCCCGCGATGGGCCGCTGGATGGCGCGCGCGGGCACCGAATTGCTGGACGGCGCCGACGTTCTGATCCCGGTGCCGCTGCATTGGCGGCGCGGCTGGAGCCGCCGCTACAACCAGTCCGGTGCGCTGGCGCGCATCATCGCCGGACAGTCCGGCGTTCCGATCGTGCCGGACGCGCTGCGGCGCATCCGCCCGACCCGGCAACAGGTCGGATTGTCGAAAAACGACCGCGCCCGCAATGTGCAGGGCGCGTTCAAGATCGCGACCGAGCGCACCAGTCGGATCCAGGGCCGCCGGGTCATCGTGATCGACGATGTCCTGACGTCGGGCGCGACGGTGGATGCCTGCGCGCGCGTCCTGCTGCGCGCTAAAGCCGCACAGGTGGACGTGCTGGTGTTCGCCCGGGTTGTCGACACCATGAAAGCTCCCATATAATTGAGGCTCGGACCCGAAGCCTTGTTCCTGCTCGCGGGCGAAAGGCAACGACATGGACACCGAGACCACGTTCATCGCGGCGATGGTTCAGATGCGGGCCGGTCTCTTGCCGGAGCCAAATCTCGATCAGGGCGCAAGGCTGATCCGCGAGGCAGCGGCGCAGGGCGCAAGCTTCGTGCAGACCCCCGAAGTCAGCAACATGATGCAGACCAATCGCGTTGCATTATTCGAGCATCTCCGGAGCGAGGATGACGACCGCTCGCTCGCCGGCTATCGCGATCTGGCGCGCGAATTGGGAATCCATCTCAACGTGGGCTCGCTGGCGTTACAGGCCACGCCCGAGAAAGCCGTCAACCGCTCGTTCCTGATCGGACCGTCCGGCGACATCCTCGCGCGCTACGACAAGATCCACATGTTCGATATCGATCTCGGAGGCGGCGAAAGCTATCGGGAGTCCGCCAACTATCAGCCCGGAGAGACCGCCGTGATAACCGATCTGCCCTGGGGCCGACTCGGCATGACGATCTGCTATGATGTCCGCTTTCCGGCGCTGTACCGCGCGCTGGCGGAAGCCGGCGCATCGTTCCTCACCGTGCCCTCGGCCTTCACCAAAAAGACCGGCGAGGCGCATTGGCACACGCTGCTGCGCGCCCGCGCCATCGAGAACGGCTGCTTCGTGTTCGCCGCCGCCCAGGCCGGGCTGCACGAGAACAACCGCGAAACGTTCGGCCATTCGCTGATCGTCGATCCCTGGGGCACGGTGCTGGCCGAAGGCGGCGGCACCGAACCCGGTATCGTGCTGGCGACGATCGACCCGGCCAAAGTCGCGACCGCGCGTAAGACCGTACCCTCGTTGCAGCACGGGCGACGCTTTTCCATCGTCGATCATAAGGCGGCGAGTGACCATTTGCATCTTGTGCGAGGCTCGGCATGATCCGCTACAACCTGCGCTGCGAGCGCGGCCACACCTTCGAAAGCTGGTTCCAAAGCTCGTCGTCCTACGACTCGCAAGTCAAACGCAAGCTCGTCACCTGCGCGGTCTGCGGTTCGGCGAAGGTCGAGAAGGCGATCATGGCGCCGCAAATCGCCGGCTCCAAAAAGCGCCGCACGCCGAGGCTCGCGGCCGCTCCCGCATTCATGGTGGACGACCCTCCCGAGCGAGGTTCGGCATGATCCGCTACAACCTTCGCTGCCACCGCGGCCACAGCTTCGAAAGCTGGTTCCAGAACTCGTCGGCCTACGATTCGCAGGTCAAGCGCAAGCTCGTCACCTGCGCGGTCTGCGGCTCGACGAAGGTCGAGAAGGCGATCATGGCGCCGCAAATCGCCGGCTCCAAAAAGCGCGGCGGGCCTGTGCCTGCGGATTCGTCCATGCCGGCGACGATGGCGCAGGAGCGCGAGCTACGCGCCGAGCTCAGGGAACTGCACGACCATCTGGTGAAAAACGCCGACAACGTCGGCACGCGATTTCCCAAAGAAGCCCGCAAAATGCATTACGGCGATATCGAGCATCGCCCGATCTACGGCGAGGCGTCGCCGGAGGAAGCGAAATCCCTGATCGAGGAAGGCGTCGAGGTCGGGTCGCTGCCGGTGCTGCCGGACGACCGGAACTGACGGGCGATGACGCTGGACACATTTCCGTCCTGGCTGTTCTGGGCGCTGCTGTCGGCAGCCTTCGCAGCGCTGACCGCCATCTTTGCCAAGGTCGGCGTCGAGGGCATCAATTCCGATCTCGCCACTTTCCTTCGCACCATCGTTGTCCTCGTCAGTCTCGGCCTGATCCTGCTGGCGACGGGACAGTTCAGCCACCCCGGCCCAATTCCGACCCGGAGCTGGATTTTTCTCGTGCTGTCGGGACTGGGCACCGGCGCGTCGTGGCTTTGCTATTTTCGGGCGCTCAAGCTCGGTCCGGCGACGCTGGTCGCGCCGATCGACAAACTGAGCGTCGTGCTGGTGGCCTTGTTCGGCGTCGTCTTTCTTGGCGAGCGCCCATCGCTGAACGGCTGGATTGGAATCGCCCTGATCGCAGCCGGCGCAGTCGTCATTGCCCTCAAACGCTGATTATACCGCGACCAGCAGCCCGACGCCGATCAGGATCAGCACGATGCCGCCGATCTCATGGAACGAGAACGGCTGCTTGAACGAATAATACGACACCGCCTGCGCGAACAGCACCTCGACCAGCGCCAGCGTGCGGACGTTGGCGGCGGCGGTGAGCGCGAACGCCAGGAACCAGAATTGCGAGGCGAACGCGCCCAAAAAGCCCGCGACCATCGACGGCCGCCACAGGCCGAGAATCTTTTTCGGCACGTCCGGCGCGCGCAGCAGCAGATACGCCGTCAGCACGGCCGTCTGCACGAACAGCCCGAACACCAGCGTGTAGGACGCCGCGGTGACGAAGGATACGCCGGGCACGACGATGATGGCGCCGCGAAAGCCGACCGCGGACAGGGCGAAGCTGGCGGCCGCGACCAGTCCCAGCACCGTCGGCTTGAGGTCGGCGAAGCCCCTGGCGCCGCCGGGCCGGAGCGCGGTGATGACCACGCCGACGGTAGCGATCAGAATCGCGACCACTTTCAGCACGGTGAGGTGATCCCCGAGAAAAACAAATCCGAAGATCGCGGTCTGGATCGCTTCGGTCTTGAGATACGCCGTCGTCACCACGAACGAGCGGTCGTTCATCGCGAGCAGCATCAAGCCGGTGGCGACGATCTGCGTGAGCGCGCCGAGCAACAGCCACAGCCAGAAGGCAGCGACCGGCCACGGGACCGGGTCGCCGGAGAACGCGATCACAAGCGCGAAAAAGATCAACGCAAACGGGAAGCCGAACAGGAAGCGGATGTTGGTCGCGCCCCAGGTGCCGAGCGGTCCGGTCAGCGACCGCTGCATCGCGTTGCGCGCGACCTGTCCAAACGCAGCCGTGACGGTGAAGGGTATCCAGAGCGAGGCGACGGTGAGCATGAAAGATGTCGGCAATTTGAACCACTGAAGGCGGCGCACGGTGCCGGTCTCCGTCCTTGGGGTCAACCGGAGCGACGTCATGACGGGGATGCGGCGGCCTGCTAAAAGTCGCCTTACGCGGGCTTGACCCGCGTATCCACCTTTAAAAAGAGCGATGGATTACCGGGTCAAGCCCGGCAATGACGCGCAACGCGAGGTCGAGCAACCTCACCCGATCGCCTCCGCCACCACCATGTAGTTGACGCCCATGTCGGACGACAGGCTCCACTTGTCCGCGAACGGGCTGTAGACTACGCCGCTCTGCTCGGTGATGCCGAGCCTGTTGCGCTCGAGGTGACGCGCGAGTTCATCGGGGGTGACGAACTTGTCCCACTGATGGGTGCCGCGCGGCAGCCAGCGCAACACGTATTCCGCCGCAACGATGCCGAGCGCGAAACTCTTCCAGTTGCGGTTAAGGGTGGAGGCCACCATCATGCCGCCCGGTTTCAGCATCGCGGCGCAGCGGTCGAGGAACAGGCCGACGTCGGCGACATGCTCCACCACCTCCATCGCGAGTATGATGTCAAAGCGCTCGCGCACATCCATGTCTTCCACGGTGGTGCAGCGATAGTCGATCGACAGATGGGCTTTCTCGGCATGGAGTTTCGCCGCGGCGATGTTGGTCGCGGAGGGGTCGACGCCGATCACCTGGGCGCCGAGCCGCGTGAACGGCTCGCACAGAAGGCCCGCGCCACAGCCGATATCGAGCAGTCTCAGGTCCGCCAGGCAGTTCAGGCTGCGGGCGCTGCGCTCGAACTTGCGGCAGGCGGCGTCGCGGATGAACTGGAGCCGCAGCGGGTTGATCTTGTGCAGCGGCGCCATCTTACCGTTGGGATCCCACCACTCCTGCGACAGTTTCGAGAACTTCGCGATCTCGGCGGGATCGACCGTCGATCCCGGAGCGGCTGAAGAATTCGCGGAAGGGTTGACTTGCATGGCCATGGCTGCGCGCGGCTCCTATCGCGCCGTGATGTGGCTGCGGAACGCCAACGGCGAGGCAATGGATCTGATCCTCTCAGCCCCTTCGCCGACCCCGCGCACCGTCACGTCGCCGTAGTTGAGAATACGGCCGAGAATGCTCTGATTGACGTCCACGCTCTCGACCTTGTCCAGGCTCATTTCGAAGGTCCGCCGTTTGATGAAGCCGGTCTTGTGCACGACCCGCAAATTCGTCACATCGGTCTCGGTGGTCCAGCGGTGAAACCACGCCCCCAGCATCCAGTATAATGCCACAAGCGCCGCAATGACGGCCAGCGCCAGGCACAGCAGCATCGGCGTCTGGGTCACAAACATCCGCGATACCATGAGAAGAACAACCGCCACGATCCAGGCGGCGATGGCCGGCAGATAGAAAATCCAGTGCACGTTGGTTGAATACAACACCTTTTCGCCCGGTTGCAGAATATCGTCGATATAACGCGCCATCGGCCTGCCTCACGCGCCTTCCCTGGATCATCCGGCCGCCCTCAGAACGGCCGGAAGCCGGGTTGCCTGCCCGCAACCGCGCCGGTATGTATACGCGCCTTCTCGCTCGTGCGCCCCGCTTTTCGCACGATATCTTATCCGGTTAGCCCTTTTATCCAGTTAGCCTTTTTTGTATCCAGTTAGCCTTGGGAACGCACCATCCGTCATGAGCCGGCTTGTGATGAAATTCGGCGGCACTTCCGTCGCCAATCTCGACCGCATCCGCAACGTCGCGCGGCATGTCAAACGCGAGGTCGATGCCGGCCACGACGTCGCGGTGGTGGTATCGGCGATGGCGGGCAAGACCAACGATCTGGTGGCATGGTGCAGGGACGCCTCGCCGATGCACGACGCGCGCGAATACGATGCCGTGGTGGCCTCCGGCGAGCAGATCACCTCGGGGCTTCTGGCCATCGCGCTGCAGGCGCTCGGCATTCAGGCGCGCTCCTGGCAGGGCTGGCAGATCCCGATCCGGACCAGCGACGCCCACGCCTCGGCGCGCATCCTCGGGATCGACGGCAGCGAGCTTGTCAACCGCTTCACGGAGCGCAAGGAGGTTGCCGTGATCGCCGGCTTCCAGGGCATCAACCCGCAGACCGGCCGCATCACCACGCTCGGCCGCGGCGGCTCCGATACGTCGGCGGTGGCGATCGCCGCCGCCATCCATGCCGACCGCTGCGACATCTATACCGATGTCGACGGCGTCTACACCACCGATCCGCGCGTGGTTCCGAAAGCCCGCCGACTCGACAGGATCGCGTTCGAGGAGATGCTGGAGCTGGCGTCGCAGGGCGCCAAGGTGCTCCAGGTTCGTTCCGTGGAACTCGGCATGACCCAGAACATGCCGATCTTTGTCCGTTCCAGCTTCGACAAACCCGAGGACATCGACCCCCATGGCACACCGCCGGGTACGCTGATCTGCGGCGAGGAGGAAATCATGGAAAGCCACGTCGTCACCGGCATCGCCTTCTCCAAGGACGAGGCCCAGATCTCGCTGCGCCAGATCGAGGACAAGCCGGGGGTCGCCGCCTCGATCTTCGTCCCGCTCGCCGACGCCAATATCAATGTCGACATGATCGTGCAGAGCGTCTCCGAGGACGGCAAGACCACCGACCTGACGTTCACGGTGCCGGCGGCCGACTATGCCCGCGCCAGGGAGACCATCACCCGCGCCAAAGACAAGATCGGCTATGCGCGTCTCGACAGCGCCACCGATCTCGCAAAGATCTCGGTGATCGGCTCGGGTATGCGCAGCCACGCCGGCGTCGCGGCGCAGGCGTTCAAGGCGCTGTCGGAGAAGAGCATCAACATCCGCGCCATCACCACCTCCGAGATCAAGTTCTCGCTGCTGATCGACACCGCTTATACCGAACTCGCTGTGCGCACCCTGCACACGCTGTACGGACTCGATCACACCTGAGGGGATGCAGCGTCGATCATCCTCCGGCTGAGCCGGCGCAACGCGGTCGTGGCCTCATCCGTCGCGACACGCACGCCGGTTGCGGCTTTTCCAAACCGCCGCCCCTCGATGGCAGGCGTTTTGCTTGGCAAAACGGACGTCGATTGGTTATACGGCCTCATGACGTGGCCGTTGCGGCTGGCGCCACGGCTTCAGACAATCAATTCGGTCGTTGACCGCGCGGCTGTGCTTCGGACGCGGTAAAGTCATTGTTTTTCTGAGGCTTAACGAAACGGCCTCGCAGGGAAGGGTACCGGGACATGCGGAGCGCGTCGAGCGGCCCCCGCGTCTTGTTGAGACGGCTCCGCGAAGTCATGGCGGAGCAGGTCAGCGCACAGGAGCGTCTCGACAAGATCGTGGTGCTGATCGCCGCCAACATGGTGGCGGAGGTATGCTCGACCTACGTGCTGCGCGTCGACAACACTTTGGAACTCTACGCCACCGAAGGCCTCAATCGCGATGCCGTCCATCGCACGGTGCTGACCGCGCACGAGGGCCTCGTCGGCCTGGTCGCAAGCGAAGCGACGCCACTTAATCTGTCGGACGCGCAGAGCCATCCGGCGTTCTCGTTCCGCCCGGAAACCGGCGAAGAAATCTACAATTCGTTCCTCGGCGTGCCGATCCTGCGCGCGGGCAACACGCTCGGCGTGCTGGTGGTGCAGAACCGCGCCAGGCGCACCTACGTCGAGGAAGAAGTCGAAGCGCTCCAGACCACGGCGATGGTGGTCGCCGAGATGATCGCCTCGGGCGAACTGGCCGCCCTCGCCCAGCCCGGCCTCGAGCCCGCCGCGCGCCACTCGATCCGCCAGACCGGCGCGATCCTGTCCGACGGCATCGCGCTCGGCCATGTGGTGCTACACGAACCGCGCGTCGTCATCACCAACTACATCGCCGAGGACCTGCCGAAGGAAATCAGGCGGCTGGAAGCGGCGCTCGCCAAGCTGCGCGCCGACCTCGACCGCATGCTGGAGCGCGGCGATGTTGTAGACGGCGGCGAGCATCGCGAGGTGCTCGAGGCGTACCGGATGTTCGCCAACGATCACGGCTGGTCGCACAGGCTGCAGGAGGCGGTCGCAACCGGCCTCACCGCCGAAGCCGCCGTCGAGCGTGTGCAATCGGACACCCGCGCGCGGATGCTGCGCTCGACCGACCCTTATCTGCGCGACCGCCTACATGACCTCGAGGATCTCGGCCACCGCCTGATGCGGCAACTGGTCGGACAGGACCACGCGCCTTCCCGCGAGCAACTCCCGGAGAATGCGATCCTGATCGCGCGCGCCATGGGGCCGGCGGCGCTGCTGGACTACGACCGCAAGCGGCTGCGCGGCCTGGTGCTGGAGGAGGGCACCGCGAATTCGCACGTCTCCATCGTCGCGCGCGCGCTGGGCATCCCCGCCGTCGGCGAGGTGCCGAACGCGCCCGGAATCGCCGACCCCGGCGACGCCATCATCGTCGACGGCACCTCGGGCGCGATCTACGTGCGGCCGTCGGCGGAAATCGAATCGGCTTACGCCGAGCGCGTGCGCTTTCGCGCTAGGCGGCAGGCGCAGTACATCGCGCTGCGCGACAAGCCCTGCGTCACCAAAGACGGCCAGCCGGTCGATCTCATGATCAATGCCGGCCTCTTGATCGACCTGCCGCATCTCGAGGACACCAATTGCTCGGGCATCGGCCTGTTTCGGACCGAGTTGCAATTCATGGTCGGACAGAACCTGCCGCGCACGAGCGAGCAGCTTGCGCTGTACCGCGCGGTGCTGGACGCCGCCGGTGACAAGCCGGTGACTTTCCGCACCCTCGACATCGGCGGCGACAAGGCGGTGCCCTACATGGAAACCGTGGCGGAGGAAAATCCGGCGCTGGGCTGGCGCGCGATCCGGCTCGGGCTCGACCGTCCCGGTCTGCTGCGCGGGCAAGTCCGCGCGCTGCTGCGCGCCGGCGGCGGACGCGCGCTGCGCATCATGTTCCCGATGATCTCGGAGGTCGCCGAATTCGATCAGGCCAAGGCCATCATCGAGCGCGAACTCACATATCTGCGCCAGCACGGCCACGCGCTGCCGGAACGCGTGGACGTCGGCACGATGGTCGAGGTGCCGGCGCTGTTGTACCAGCTCGACGAATTGCTCAGGAAGGTCGATTTCGTCTCGGTCGGGTCGAACGACCTGTTTCAGTTCATGTTCGCGGTCGATCGCGGCAACAGCAAGGTGTCGAACCGCTTCGATACGCTATCGGCGCCGATCCTGCGGGCGCTGCGCGACATCGTGACCAAGGCCAAGGCAGCGGGAAAAAGCGCCTCGCTGTGCGGGGAAATGGCGTCGCAGCCGCTGGGCGCGCTGGTGCTGATCGCGCTCGGCTACCGCTCGCTGTCGCTGTCGGCCACCGCGCATGGTCCCGTCAAGGCCATGATTCTCGATCTCGACGCGAAGAAGGCGGAAGCGACGATCATGCCGCTGCTCGACGCGCCCTCCGGCAGCATTTCGATCCGCGACAAGCTCAGGAACTTCGCCGATGCCGAGGGACTGACGTTGTAGCGAGGCTCTTGCCGCGCATCGCCCCCTTTGCATTCCGGAATTTCGACCATGTCCTCACTGCCCGAAGCCAAACTCGATATCCTGCTCGCCCGTCACGCCGCGCTCGAAAACGAGCTGCTGAGCCAGATCAGTGCCGAACGATACGTGCAGATGACGCGCGAGCTGTCAGAGCTCAATCCCGTCGTGGAAGCCGTGAAGAACTGGCGCGCGGTCAAGACCGAGATCGCCGGCATCGACGCGATGATCGCCGATCCGGCCACGGACGCCGAGATGCGGGCGATGGCGGAAGCCGAGCGTCCGGCGCTGGGGGCGCGCGGCGACGAGCTCGCGCAGAAGATCCGCGTCGCGTTGCTGCCGAAGGATGCCATGGACGAGCGCAACGTGATGCTCGAGATCCGCGCCGGCACCGGAGGCGACGAAGCCTCGCTGTTCGCCGGCGATCTGTTCCGGATGTACGAGCGCTTCGCAGGCTTGCAGGGCTGGAAGGTGGAAGCGATATCCGCGAGCGAAGGCACCATGGGCGGCTACAAGGAAATCGTCGCCGAGGTGCGGGGCCGGGGCGCCTACGCCAAGCTGAAGTTCGAATCCGGCGTGCACCGGGTCCAGCGCGTGCCCGATACCGAGACGCAGGGACGCGTCCACACTTCGGCGGCGACAGTGGCGGTGCTGCCGGAAGCCGAGGAGGTCGACGTCGACATCAAGACCGATGATCTGCGCATCGAAACCATGCGCGCGCAGGGCGCGGGCGGCCAGCACGTCAACAAGACGGAATCGGCGATCCGCATCACCCACATCCCGACCGGCATCGTCGTCATGATGCAGGACAGCCGTTCACAGCACAAGAACCGCGCCTCCGCGATGAACATCCTGCGCTCGCGCATCTACGACGCCGAGCGCCAGCGCATCAATGCCGCGCGCTCGGCCGACCGCAAGGATCAGGTCGGATCGGGCGACCGATCCGAGCGAATCCGCACCTACAATTTTCCGCAAGGCCGTGTCACCGATCACCGCATCAACCTGACGCTCTACAAGCTGCCGCAAGTCATCGCCGGCGACGCGCTGCACGAACTGATCGACGCGCTGACCACCGAACATCAGGCGGCGCAGCTCGCAACCGAAGGCGGCGGCGCGTGAGTCCGCGTCTCGTCGTCCCGGCGAAGGCCGGGACCCATACCTCTCGCATCCGTGGTTTTGCACGATCGATTCAGCGGTGTTCAAATGAACCGGGCAAGGCGTATGGGTCGCTGCTTGCGCGGGGACGACGCCGGGCTTGTTGAGGCAACGCGCGTGACCGAATCATTCGCCGCACAGACAATAGAGACCGCGCGACGATTGCTGACGGCACGCCTCGAGGCCGCCGGGATCGACAGCCCCGCGCTCGACGCTCGAATGCTGACCGGCGCAGCGCTGCACCTCGATCTCACCGGGCTGATCGCGCAAGGCCCGCGCCAGCTCACCGCGGATGACGCGGCGTGCCTTGACGCTTTCGCGCGACGCCGTCTTGCCGGCGAGCCGGTGGCGCGCATTCTCGGAACGAAGGACTTCTGGGGGCTGCCGCTCAAGCTGTCGGCGGACACGCTGGTGCCGCGGCCGGATACCGAAACCGTGGTCGAGGCTGCGCTCGAAATCCTCCGTGCCGAAGGCCGGACCCGGACGCCGCTCCGCATCGCCGATCTCGGCACCGGCAGCGGTGCGATCCTGCTCGCGCTGTTGAGCGAACTGCCGGACGCCACCGGCGTCGGCACTGATCTGAGCGCAGCGGCGCTCGACACTGCGAAAGCCAATGCGCAACGCCTCGGTCTCGCGCCGCGCGCAGACTTCACGGTCAGCGACTATGCGGGGGGCCTGTCCGATCCGTTCGACCTGATCGTCTCGAACCCACCCTATATCCGCTCGGCCGATATCGCGTCTCTCGCGCCGGAGGTGCGCGACCACGATCCGCATCTCGCATTGGACGGCGGCAGCGACGGGCTCGAAGCCTATCGCCGGATCGCGCCGCAGGCGGCGGGGCTGCTAGCGCCCGGCGGACTCCTCGTGCTGGAGGTCGGGCAGGGTCAGGACGGCGACGTCGTCCGGCTGGTGGCCGCCGCAGGGTTAACGGTCGCCGGGCCCGCGAGGGCCGACCTCGCGGGCATCGGCCGCGCCGTCGCAGCCCGGAAATTGCCCTTTTAAAGCCCGATTGAGCCATAAAAAACCACTTGGAATATCTCTCGGGAGCGATTACGTTTCGTGTATAACATTGGTCCCGGGTTGCTGGCCCCGCAGCATTGTTGCAGGTGAGCCTAGAGTTCCGGGACGAGAACCGGCCCGAGTGAACGGTTCTTGAGGGCAGGTCATATCGAGCGCGATGGGCGAGAGCTGCGCTGCTTGCGACCGCGAAGCGAACGAAAGCCTATATTGCGCTTGAAGACTCACGCGAGAAAACCTGAGTTTGGTGTCTCTGGCTGAATGATCTGGCCGTGCCGGTGCGATGCGCCTGCCGGCGACCTGGGAACGCGTGTTTGCTGAGCGCGACGATCAACGAATCCGTTATGGAGATGAGCGGCGCCGATGCGCGTTGCGCGGGGCCGCGTTGGCGGCGGCAATTATGACGAAACGCTAAGGCGATTCCCTAGGCTGGGAACTTCAAGGCTGGAAACTTCAAGGCTGATAACCGAAGGCGGGACATGAGAAACGGTCAGAATAACAACAAGCGGATGCGTAACCGGAACAATAGCAATAATAACAATAACAACCGGCGCGGCCAGAATCCGATGACGCGGGTTTTCGAGTCCAATGGTCCCGACATCAAGATCCGCGGCACCGCCTCTCACGTCGCCGAGAAATACGTCCAGCTCGCCCGCGACGCTCGCTCATCCGGCGACCCCGTGGCCGCCGAGAACTACTATCAGCACGCCGAGCACTATTTCCGCCTGATCGCCGCGGCGCAGGAACAGTTTCGCCAGAGCCAGCCGCAGCAACAGCCCCGGATCGACGTCGACACGCCGGACGATGCGGGCGGCGATGACGACAGCGAAAGCTACTCGAATTTCGGGGCGGAGCCGGGCTTCGTTCCGGTTCAGCAGCCGCGCGACCATCATCAGCGCGACCCGCAACCCTTTCAGCGCGACCAGCAGCAGCCCCGCGAGCACCGTCAACCGCAGCCGCAATATCAGCCGCAACCAGCGATGCAGCCCGCCGACGATGGCGGCGTCGATCGCCTGCCGTCGTTCATCACGGGAGCGCAGCCGCAGGCGAGCGGCAGCCGGTTCGAAGGCAACGGCCATCAGGGCAGTGAGCGCAACGACCGCTTCCCGCCGCGCCGGCGCCGGCGCCCGCATAGTCCGCGCCCGGACGGCATGGTGCAGCCACCCGTCCCCGGCGAGGACTTCAACTCCGGCAACGAATAGCAATGCGTTTCACCCTCTTTCGGATGGGGTGAAAGCCTCGGAATCCGCGATCGGATATCACTCCTCAGCGCTGCATGACGACGGCGCGAGCGCAGGCGGCAAGGCGGGGATCAACCGGCTGTGCTGCCGCTTTGCGGCAATGGGGCGATAGACCTGCTTGGTCGCCTCTACGATATGAACGCCGGCGAATGGCAGCGACAGCGCCGCGCCGACGCGCTCCCATGCCGCGGCCGAACGCAGGAACCAGCCGCCATTGATCGGCGGGACGAACAGCGCCTCGCCCCAGGCCGACGGCGTAAACCATGTCTGCCGCAGCAGTTGGGTGATCTGCGAGCGCGAATACGGTCGGCCGTAGCCGAACGGCGTGGCATCGGTCCTGGTCCAGATACCGCGGCGATTGGGAACGATCACCATCATACGGCCCGACGGCGAGAGGACGCGCCACACTTCACGCAGCAGGCTTTCCGGATCGTCCGACATTTCCAGCGCATGAACCAGCAGGATGCGATCCGCCACCGCATCCTGCAGCGGCAACGAAAGCTCGTCGACCAGGGTCGCCAGCGCCGGCCGCGCCGTCGGCCATTTCAGTACGCCCTGCGCCGCCGGCATGAAGGCGATACAGCGTTCGCAGTCCTCGCGGAACAGGCCGAGATAAGGCGTCGGGTAGCCGAGGCCGACCACGCACTGACCTTCCATACTCGGCCAATGCGCATGAATGCCGCGATTGATCAGCCGCCGCGCCACGATGCCGAGGCGCTGCGCATAGAAATCGCGAAGGTCGATGACGTCGATCGCCATGGCCCACATCTACCATGTTGCCGGCAGACACGGCACCCCTGCCCGCCCCGATTTGTGCAATCGTGAACCACCGTTAACGGCGTGTTTTACCACAAATGCCTGTGCTATGGCGTTTTCGAGCGAAGTAGGTACCGGTTCGCATCAAGAAAACGCGCCAAAATAAAAAGCTGGAGCCCGACTTTGATTCCATCAAAGTCGGAATAGCTCTAGCCTCGACCTCTCGGGTTCACGGAGATGACATGACCGCCGACATTCGCCTGTTCACCTGCCTCACCGATAATTTCGGCGTCCTGATTCACGACCCCGCGACCGATGCGACCGCCGCGATCGATGCCCCGGAGGCCGGGCCGATCATCGAGGCGCTGGATCGTGAGGGCTGGACGCTGACCGATATTCTGGTCACCCATCACCACGCCGATCATATCGGCGGCATCGCGGAACTGAAGCAGAAGTACAAATGCAGGGTGGTCGCGCCGCATGACAAGAAAGCCCCGATCGCGAACGTGGACCTACGCGTCGGCCAGGGCGATATCGTCAAGGTCGGAACGCTGCTGGGACGCGTGCTGGAAACACCGGGCCACACGCTGGACCACATCAGCTACGTGTTCGACGACGAGAAGGTGGTGTTCGCCGCCGACACCCTGTTCTCGATCGGCTGCGGGCGGGTGATCGAGGGCACCTATCCGATGATGTGGGACTCGCTTTTGAAACTGCGCGCGCTGCCGGACGATTTCCGACTCTATTGCGGCCACGAATACACCGCATCGAACGTGAAATTCGCGCTCACCGTGGAGCCGAACAACGCAGCCCTCAAGGCCCGTGCCGAGGACGTCGCGCGGTTGCGCGCCGAGAACAAGCCGACGGTGCCGACCCTGATGGGCGAGGAGAAGAAGGCCAACGTGTTCCTGCGCGCCGACGATCCGGCCGTGGCGGCCGGCGTGCACATGAAGGGAGCCAGCGGGGCCGATGTTTTCGGCGAGTTGCGCGAACGCAAGAACAAGTCCTGAGCTTATGGCGCTCTGATGGATATGGCGCTCTCCGCCGCCGACATCATCGCGCGGCTGGGTCTCAAACCGCACCCGGAAGGCGGCCACTATCGCGAGACCTTTCGCGACGTCCGCACCGACGACCAGGGCCGCGCCGCCTCGACCGCGATCTATTTCCTGCTGGCGCGCGGCGAACGCTCGCGCCGGCATCGCATCGATGCGGTGGAGGTCTGGCACTACTACGCCGGCAGCCCGCTGCTACTGCAGATCGACGACGGCGCCATCATGCGCACGATATGTCTCGGCGCAAATCTCGCGGCGGGCGAAGTACCTCAAGCGCTGGTGCCCGCTTATGCCTGGCAGACGGCACAGAGCAGCGGCGACTGGACACTGGTGGGATGCACGGTGGCGCCGGGGTTTGAATTCTCCGGCTTCGAACTGGGTTAGCTATAGCGTTTTCGAGCGATGCATGTCCTCGGGTTTGACCGGAGGATGGCCTACCGGTTCGCGTCAAGAAAACGCGTCAAAACGAAAAGCTTGGCCTGGCTTTGATTCCATCAAGGCCGGAGTAGCTCTAGAACGGCGTGCGCTGCCGCATCGCAGCCGACAGCGTCCCTTCATCGAGATAGTCGAGTTCACCTCCGACCGGAACGCCGTGGGCGAGCCGCGTCACCTTCACGTTGGCCTCGCCAAGCAGGTCGGTAATGTAATGCGCCGTGGTCTGGCCATCGACGGTCGCATTCAGCGCCAGCACGATTTCCGTCACACGCGGATCGTGCGCCCGCGACACCAGCGCATCTATGGTGAGGTCCTGAGGGCCGACGCCGTCGAGCGGCGACAGCGTCGCGCCGAGCACGTGATAGAATCCGTTAGTGGCGCCGGCGCGCTCCAGCGCCCAGAGGTCAGCCACATCCGCAACCACGACGATGATGGAGGGATCGCGCCGCATGTCCGTGCACACCGTGCATGGACTGCGCGTATCGATGTTGCCGCAGATTTCGCAGATCTGGATCCTGTCGATCGCGACCTGAAGCGCGCTCGCCAGCGGCGTCATCAGCGCCTCGCGCTTCTTGATCAAATGCAGCGCTGCCCGCCGCGCCGAGCGGGGCCCAAGCCCCGGCAGCCGCGCCAGCAACTGGATCAGACGATCGATCTCGGGTCCGGCAACGGAGGCCATCGGTCGTCACACCCTGCGCATGTTGTCGATCGCCCTTCGCCTGGCGAAGAAATCCAGCGAGTTTGCCGCATCTGATGAGGAATTAGCCAAGACCCAGGCCGGGCGGCAGACCAAGCCCCCCGGTCAACGCCTGCATCTTCTCCTGCATCGCGACCTCCGCCTTGCGGCGCGCATCGCCGAGTGCGCTCACCACAAGGTCCTCGAGGATTTCGCGTTCGTCCGGCTTCATCAGCGACGGATCGATCGAGATCGCCTTGACTTCCATCTTCGCGGTCATCCGCACGCTGACGAGACCGCCGCCGGAAGCGCCTTCGACCTCGACGTGGTCGAGCTCGTCCTGCATCGCCTTCATCTTGGATTGCAATTGAGCCGCCTGCTTCATCATGCCAAGAAAGTCAGCCATCAAACGTTCCTTTTGCTATTCGTCGCCGCCGTCGAAGCCGTCGGCCTGATCGTCAGGAACGGTATCGGAATCCGGCGGCGACAAAGCGAGCTTTCGCACCTCGACCACTTTGGCGCCGGGAAAACGCGCCAGCACGTCCTTCACGCGCGGATCGGCCTCGGCGGCGCGCTCCCGCTCGTTCTTTTGCAGCAGCGCCTGCGAGCGCAGCGTCGGCTGGCCGGGCTCGTTGGAGACGATCACGGTCCAGCGCCGGCCCGTCCACTGCTCCAGCTTGCGCGCGAGTTCGTTCACCAGCGTGCGCGCCGCGCTGCGTTCGAGCGCGACCTCGAGCCGGCCGTCTTCCATGCGGACAAGGCGCATGTCGGCCTCGAGCGCGGCCTTGATGATCAGATCGCGCTTTTCGCCGGCGAGCGCCACGAGTTCGGTAAAACTCTCGAGCCGCACCGCCGGCACCGCCCCCGTCGGATCGACCATCGGCGTGATCGCCTGCGGGCGGGACGCCGGCTCTGCGGCGGCGCGCGGCGCCGACAAGGTACGCGCGGCCGACGATTGGGCCGACGACATCGATCCGGGAGCCGGCCTTTGCGGCGCGGCGTTGTTCGGGACAACCGGCGATTCGCCGCCGTTCCGATCCAGCATCCGGATCGCTTCATCCGGCGTCGGAAGATCCGCCACATAGGCGATGCGCACCAACACCATTTCGGCTGCCGCCGCCGGCCGCGTCGCGCCCTGGACTTCGGTGATGCCTTTCAGCAGCATCTGCCACATCCGCGACAGCACGCGCATCGACAGTTTTGCGGCAAAATCGCGGGCGCGCAGGCGTTCGGTTTCGCCGAATGCAATATTGTCGGCGAGCGCCGGAACGATCTTGATGCGAGTCACGAAGTTGACGAACTCGGCGAGATCACTGAGCACCACGACCGGATCGGCGCCGGTATCGTACTGGTCACGAAATTCGCGGAACGCGCTCGCGATATCGCCCCGCGCCAGCGAATAGAACAGATCGATGACCCGGGTGCGGTCCGCGAGGCCCAGCATCTGCCGGACAGCATCGGCCCGGACCACGCCGGCGGCGTGAGCGATGGCCTGGTCGAACAGCGACAGCGAATCGCGCACCGAGCCTTCGGCCGCCCGCGCCACGATGCCGAGCGCTTCCGGCTCGACCTCGACATTCTCTTTCGCCGCGATGTTGCCGAGGTGCGTCACCAGGACATCCGCATCGACACGCTTGAGATCGAAGCGCTGGCAGCGCGACAGCACCGTCACCGGCACTTTTCGGATTTCGGTGGTCGCGAACACGAACTTGGCGTGCTCCGGCGGTTCTTCCAGCGTCTTCAGAAACGCGTTGAAGGCTGCCGTCGACAGCATGTGAACTTCGTCGATGATGTAGACCTTGTAGCGCGCACTTGAAGGCGCATAGCGCACGCTGTCGTTGATCTGCCTGACATCGTCGACGCCGGTATGGGAGGCAGCGTCCATTTCCAGCACATCGATGTGCCGGCTTTCCATGATGGCCTGGCAGTGAACGCCAAGCTTCGGCATCCGGATGGTCGGTCCCTTCACCGAACCGTCCGGCAATTCGTAATTCAGCGCGCGGGCGAGAATACGCGCGGTGGTGGTTTTCCCCACGCCGCGTACGCCAGTCAGGATCCAGGCCTGCGGGATCCGTCCGGTCTCAAAAGCATTGGACACGGTGCGCACCAGCGCCTCCTGTCCGATGAGATCGTCAAAGCTGGCGGGACGGTATTTGCGCGCCAACACACGGTAGGCGGCACCAGACTCGGACGGCCCCACGCCGAGATCGAATCCGCTCTGGCCGGCGGCGCCATCGGTGGAAGTCGCGGGATTGCCAGCATCGGTCATTGAGCGATCCGCAATTTTTCTCTCTCGAAGCCGGCTTGCGGAACAACTGGAGCGGCCTTTCGGGCCAGGCCGGAATCCGGCGCTGGCATGGCTCGTCCAAAAAACAGGTAGGAGACTGACGAGCGACCCGATCCGGACCTCGTTAGGGCTGCTTCCTTCCGGACCTGACCCGATTGGCGAGTGGCTCGTCCACCGCCAATCTCCCGATCCCTATTTGGGGCCAAAAGGACCGGAAAGCAAGCGGCACGCAGGTATCCGGCCATCCGGGTTCCGGCCATTGACCTGTGCAGGTCGCCGGGCCAGCTTGCACCGGCACGCCTTGATTAAAGTGTTCGCAAACAATGTCCGCAATCTGGTCGCTTCACCCGCAGCTCGACAGCGACACGGTCGCAATCGGCGATCTGCCGCTCTGCCGGCTGCTGCTCAGCAAGGACCCCAACTATCCCTGGCTCATCCTGGTCCCAAGACAGCCCGACGCGGTCGAGATCATCGACCTCGATCCGGACGCGCGTACGCGTCTGATGACCGAGATCGGTCAGGTCTCGGAAGCGCTCAAGGACATCACCGGTTGCGACAAGCTGAATGTGGCCGCGCTCGGCAATCAGGTGCCGCAACTCCATGTCCACGTCATCGCGCGTCGCATAGGCGACGCCGCGTGGCCGCGCCCGGTCTGGGGCGCTGTGCCCGCGCGCGAATACGATGCGGCAGGGCTTGAGGCATTCATCAATGCGATCCGGCGCAGGATAGGGCTGGGTTAGACCAATTGTCAGGACTCTATAGCGTTTTCGAGCGAAGCATGTCCTCGGGCTTGACCCGAGGATGGATACTGGTTCGCGTGAAGAAAACGCGTCAAATCAAAATCATAGAGCCCCGCTTCTGATTTTATTAGAAGCGGAAAGGCTCTGGCCGGCGGAGCGTGAGCGAAAACGTGCCGATTTAACCGCTTGTCTCGACCTTCCTCATCGGCAAGGATTCCCGCATGATAAAAAAACCACGCATCCTGTGTATTGGCATTCCGGTGCGCGACATGACCTTTCGCGTACAGGGCCTGCCGGCGCGCGGTTTCAAGGTCGGCGCCGAGCATTTCGAGGAAATCGCCGGCGGCAACGCGCTCAACGCGGCCATCGCCATCTCCAGACTCGGCGGCCTCGCGGCGTTCTGCGGTCCGATGGGCGACGCCGGCGAAACATCCAGCCGCTACATCTTCGACAAGGCCGCGGAACTCGGCATCGGGATGCGGGACATCGTCCACATGCCGGGTCTGGTGACACCGATCTCCACTGTCATGATCGATCCCGGCGGCGAGCGCACCATCATCACCTTCCGCGACCCGGAATTGTGGAAGGTGCGACTGCCGGACCCCGACAAGCTGCTTGAGGACTGTGACGCGATCCTGACAGAGAATCGCTGCGCCGCATTTTGCACCGGTCTCTGTGCCGAAGCGCACCGGCGCGGTATCCCCGTCGTGGTCGATGTCGATTCCGCCATGTCGATGCGGGAGGGTCTGCTGACCGCATCGTCACATCTGATTTTCTCCAGCGAAGCGCTCCAGGCCACGGCCGGTGTCGCCGACGATGCGGCGGCGCTGCAGAAGCTCGCCAGGGCCACCTCGTCATTCCTTGCCGGAACGCGCGGGGCGCAGGGCACGGTGTGGCTCGATCCGAACGGCGCTCTCCGGCAGACTCCAGCCTTTCCGGTCCACACCGTGGACACGCTGGGCGCCGGGGACGTCTTCCATGGTGCGTTCGTTCTCGCCATCACCGAAAAGCAGGACGTGCAGGAGGCGCTCAGGTTTGCCTCCGCCGCAGCCGCTATCAAATGTACCCGCTTCGGCGGGGCCTTCGCCTGCCCGCAACGTCCTGAAGTGGAAGCGCTTTTGCGACAGGCGGCCTCGACCTCCGCATAGTCCGGGCTGACCGCTCTTGCGTTGGAATATTTGTCTATATATGAGGTTGAACAACTTCAATATTGGAACAATGTTCTAATCATGAGCGACATCGCCCTCCAGCCTCCTGAGTCCGGCCGTCGCCTCGACGCCATCGACCGCAAGATCCTGACCGTGCTCCAGGAGGACGCGTCCCTGTCCGTGGCCGAGATCGGCGATCGGGTCGGGTTGTCCTCGACTCCTTGCTGGAAACGGATCCAGCGGCTCGAAGCGGACGGCATCATCCTGCGCCGGGTCGCGCTGGTCGACCAGAACAAGATCGGGCTCGGCATTTCGGTGTTCGTGTCGGTGGAAAGCGGCGACCACTCCGACGCATGGCTGAAGACGTTCGCCGATGCGGTCAGCGCGATGCCCGAGGTGATGGAACTCTACCGCATGGCGGGCGACGTCGATTACATGCTGCGCGTCGTGGTCGCCGACATGGCCAGCTACGACCTTTTTTACAAGAAGCTGATCAGCGCCGTGGCGCTGAAGAACGTTACTTCGCGATTCGCGATGGAAAAGATCAAATCGGTGACGGCGCTGCCGGTGCCGGCAGCAAGCGCGGTGTAGCGATTTCAATCGTCATACGCGGGCTTGATCCGCGCATCCGTCATCTGATGGATTGCTGGATCAAGTCCGGCAATGACGCCTCTGTCAGATCTTCTGATTGTATTCGCCAACTTCCGGATGGGTGCGCAGCACGCTGTCCATCGCCTCGAACATGTCGCGCATCCGCTGCTCGGAGACCGGGCTTTCGACCACCACCACCAGTTCGGGCTTGTTCGACGAAGCCCGCACCAGCCCCCAGCTTCCGTCCTCCACTGTGACCCGGACGCCGTTGACGGTGACGAGATCGCGGGTCGGCTGGCCGGCCACTTTGTCGCCGTTGGCTTTGGCCGCCTCGAAATGCTTCACCACGCTGTCGACGATGCCGTATTTGGCTTCGTCGGCGCAATGCGGCGACATGGTCGGTGACGACCAGGTTTTGGGCAAGGCGTTCTTCAGATCGGCCAGCGATTTGCCGGCGGCGCGATCGAGCATGTCGCACACGGCGATCGCCGAGATCAGGCCGTCGTCGTAACCGCGGCCCATAGGCGCGTTGAAGAAGAAGTGGCCGGATTTCTCGAAACCGGCGAGCGCGCCGAGTTCATTGGTGCGCCGCTTCATGTAGGAATGACCGGTTTTCCAGTAGGTCGCGCTGGCGCCCTGCTGCTGCAACACCGGATCGGTGACAAACAGGCCGGTCGACTTCACATCGACCACGAAATGCGCATCCTTGTGTATCGCCGACATGTCGCGCGCCAGCATCACGCCGACCTTGTCGGCGAAGATTTCCTCGCCGGTGTTGTCGACCACACCGCAACGGTCGCCGTCGCCGTCGAAGCCGAGGCCGACATCGGCCTTGTGTTCGAGCACCGCGTCGCGGATCGCGTGCAGCATCTTCATGTCTTCGGGATTCGGATTGTACTTCGGGAAGGTGTAATCGGGCTCGGTATCGAGCGGGATCACCTCGCAGCCGATCGCCTCCATCACGGCAGGCGCGAAGGCGCCGGCGGTACCGTTGCCGCATGCCACGACCGCCCTGAGCTTGCGCTTCAGCTTCGGGCGCTTGGTCAGGTCGGCGATGTAGCGCGCCGGAAAATTCTCGTGAAACTGATAGCCGCCGCCGATTGTGTTGGCGAAGGCGGCTTCGAGCACGATCTCCTTCAGCCGCGTCATCTCGTCGGGGCCAAAGGTCAGGGGCCGGTTGGCGCCCATCTTGACGCCGGTCCAGCCGTTGTCGTTGTGCGACGCCGTCACCATGGCGACGCAGGGGACGTCGAGCTCGAACTGCGCAAAATACGCCGTCGGCGTCATGCACAGTCCGATATCGTGGACCTTGCAGCCGGATGCCAGCAGGCCGGAGATCAGCGCGTATTTGATCGACGACGAATAACTGCGGAAATCATGACCGGTGACGATTTCCTTCTTCTGCCCGAGCTCGCCGATCAGCGTGCCGAGCCCCATGCCCAGCGCCTGAATGCCCATCAGGTTGATTTCCTTGCCGAACAGCCAGCGCGCGTCGTATTCGCGAAAGCCGGTTGCCTTCACCATCGGCTCGGATTCATAGGCATAGGTGTTCGGCGCCAGAACGGGTTTCGGCTTCGGAAACATGCAGATGGCCTCGTTAGGGAAAGGACGTGACTACAACGAAAGTGCAGCCTTGTGCGGGGGGCCGGTTTGAGCGGCAATTGCGGCATAATTCGCAACGGCACAGCAGCGCGCGGCACCGCAGCTGAAATCAACGGCGCCGCCGGTCTATTGTTCCAGCAGCATCCGCCCGTTCGCGAATTCGAAGCGCTTGAGCCTGGATAAAAACGACAGGCCAAGCAGGTTTTCCGACAGCGCCTCGTCAGGCAGCACCATGGCATCGACATCGCGCACGATGAGACCGCCGACGTCAACCATGGCGAGCCGGGTGCGCGCCGCCTTGACCTTGCCGTTGGCCGTGGTCACCTGCGTGGTGTAGTCGTTTTGCGAGGGCCGCACGCCGATCCGTGCCGCCGAGGTTTCGTTGAGCGCGATCACCGACGCACCGGTATCGACCATGAAGCCGATGCGCTGGCCGTCGATCCGGCCTTCGGTCTGGAAGTGGCCGCGGCCGTCGCGTGCGATGCTGACACTGCGGCTATCGGCCTGGGTGTTATCCTGAATCGCGGTAAATGCCGTCTGCTGCGCGGGGGTGGTGACCCGCGCCGCCGCGGTTGCGGTCATCTTGTCGGCCAGTTGCGCCATATAGGTGCCGGCACCGATCAGAAGCGCGGCAAAAATCATCAGATTACGCATGGCGCATACTCACTGATACACGACGACGACGTTCGTTATTTGGGAAAACGATGAGCGAAGCGTTAACGCGGGAGTCTTTGACGCGGGGCAGTGACGCAATCGAGAAAATTCTAGCGGCCGTTTTCGGTGGTCAGGGCGAACACCTTGACCTCATAGTGCTGCCGGATCAGCGCCAGCAGATCGGCCGGCGGCGTCGATCGCTCGGCGCGCCGCCACGAGATATCGAATGAGCAATCGATCGACCCGTCATCGCGCCGTTCGACCTCCGCGAAGCGCGCGCGATAGCCGAGTCCGCCGGTCAGGCGCGGCAGCTCAATCATCGCACGCATCTCCGTGTCGGCCGTCACGGTCAATCTGGCGCGGTGCTCGCGGGGAATCGCGCGGTCCACCCATTGCAGCGCCCACAGGGTGATGACGGCCAGCACGGTGGTAATCATGCCAATTACCAGTTGACCGCCCCCCAGACAGAGGCCGATCACCGTCATCAGCCACAACGTTGCCGCGGTGGTGATCCCGGTGATGAGATCGCCTTTCTTGACGATGGTCCCGGCGCCGATGAAGCCGACGCCGGTGAGGATGCCGAGCGGCAAACGCAAGACGTCCATCACGGCGAAGGACTCGGGCGTCCTGCCGCTCGTCGACAGCAGGATGTTGGTCTGGATCATGGCGACCGAGGCGGCAAGTCCGACCAGAATGATGGTGCGAAATCCCGCCGCGTGCCCCCGCGCGCCCCGATCGAAACCGACGATGCCGCCTGCAATCATCGTCAAGGCGAGACGGATCGCGATGTCGGACCAGGTCGGTTGCAACGGCATGTCCATGGGGAGAGGCCTCGGAGCGAGACCCTTGTTAACGCTGCGAGGCCGGTACAGGTTCCCGGCGAAAACAGGCGGCGAGACGTCAACGCTCCTCAGGTCCCACGCGGCTTGACCCGTCGCGTCGGCGGCGCGTTCGCCGGGTCGTCCGGCCAGGGGTGCCTGGGATAGCGTCCGCGCAGATCGGAGCGAACGGCGGCATAGCTGCCGCGCCAGAAGCCCGGCAGGTCGCGCGTCACCTGAACCGGGCGATGCGCCGGCGACAGCAATTCCAGAACCAGCGGCACCCTGCCTTGCGCGATCGACGGATGCGCCGTCAGGCCGAACAGCTCCTGCAATCGCACAGTGATGGTCGGCCCCTGCTCCGCTTGATAATCAATCGCCAGCATCGTGCCGGTCGGCGCCTCGAAATGAGTCGGCGCCTCGCGCTCCAGCCGCGCGCGCAAATTCCACGGCAGCAGCGCCATCAGCGCGTCCGATAGATCGCCGGGGGAAAAATCCTTCAACGACGTTGCGTCTGATAGGGCAGGCACCAGCCAGGTTTCGATTTCGGCTGCAAGCCCCGTATCGGAGAGATCGGGCCACCCCTCCCGCTGCGCCGCGCGCAGGAACATCACGCGGTCGCGCCACTGCTTCAGCGGTTTCGACCAGGGCAGGCGATCCAGCCCCGCACCCGTCAGGCCTTCCGCGAGGATGCGCGCCGCCGCCATCGACGGAACGACCGCCAGCGGCGCCTCGGAGAGCGTGATCGCGTGCAGCCGCTTCCGTCTCCGCGCCCGCAACGCCATCGCCGCGCGGTCGAACACGACCTCGTCGTCGGTCTCGATCTGGTTCGCGAAGCGCAATTCGATGTCCGTTTGTGTGATCGGCGCGGCCAGCAGAATCCGGCCGCTGGCGGCGGTGCCGGTCAGTTCGGCGACGGCGATATAGGGCCTTCGCGCCAACGCGGACGCCGGATCGACCGACGCGCCGCGGCCGTTAACGAGCACGAACGAGCCGTTACCGCGATTGCGCGCCACGCGATCGGGAAACGCGAAGGCCAGCATAACGCCGGTGGACGGAATGGCTTCTCCCTGCCCCCTCTGGTGGGGAGGGGTCAAAGGAGCCGCCACCTGCGATGCCCACCGCTCCGCGAGTTGCCTTGCGCCGGCGGCGCGCGGCGAACGGTCGCGGCGGAAATTGTCGAGCCGCGCCTCGAGATCGACGCTGTCGCCGCCGAGTCCGCGCTCGGTCAGCACCGCTGCGATATCGGCGGCCTCGCGACCCGCGCCGAGACGATGCGAATCCACGATCATGCGAGCCAGCCGTGGCGGCAACGCCAGCGCCCGCAGGCTTTTGCCCTCATCAGTGATGCGGCCGTCGGCATCGAGCGCACCGAGCTCGCGCAGCAGGCTCCGCGCTTCGTTCAATGCCGGCGCGGGCGGGGAATCGAGAAAGGTCAGCGCCGCCGGATCGCTGACGCCCCATTGCGCGAGATCCAGCACCAGCGTCGACAGATCGGCGCTGAGGATTTCCGGCTGCGTGTAGGCGGCAAGCGAGGCGGTTTGCGGCTCGTCCCACAGCCGATAGCAGACGCCGGGCTCGGTGCGGCCGGCGCGGCCGCGACGCTGATCCACCGCGGCGCGCGAGGCGCGGATCGTCTCAAGCCGCGTCAGCCCGATGTCCGGCTCGTAGCGCGGCACCCGCGCCATCCCGGAATCCACCACGATGCGGACGCCCTCGATGGTCAGCGAGGTCTCGGCGATGGAGGTCGCCAGCACCACCTTGCGATGGCCTTTCGGGGCCGGCGCGATGGCGCGATCCTGCGTTGCTGCGTCGAGCGCGCCGAACAGCGGCACAATCTCGACCGATGCGTCGTGCACCCGCTCGGCGAGCATATTTTGCGTACGGCGGATTTCGGCCGCGCCCGGCAGGAACGCCAGCACCGAACCGGCTTCAGTGCGCAGCGCCACCGCGATCGCGTCAGCCATCTGCCGCTCCAGCGGCGCATCCGGCTTGCGGCCGAGATAGCGCGTCTCGACCGGGAAGGCGCGGCCTTCGCTTTCGATCACTGGCGCATCGCCGAGACGCTTTGCTATCCGCGCGCCGTCGATGGTCGCGGACATCACGAGGATGCGCAAGTCCTCCCGCAAGCCGGTCTGCACGTCGCGCGCGAGCGCAAGCCCCAAATCGGCATCGAGCGAGCGCTCGTGAAACTCATCGAACAGCACCGCGGCGACGCCGGTCAGTTCGGGATCGTCGAGAATCTGCCGCGAGAAGATTCCCTCGGTGACGACCTCGATGCGGGTCGCGCGCGAGACTTTCGAGCCGAAGCGCACGCGATAGCCCACGGTCTCGCCGGCGCGCTCGCCCAGCGTCTTCGCCATCCGCTCCGCGCTGGCGCGCGCCGCGATCCGGCGCGGCTCCAGCACGATGATCTTTTTGCTCTTGGTCCAGGACGCATCGAGCAGCGCCAGCGGCACCCGCGTCGTCTTGCCGGCGCCGGGCGGCGCCACCAGCACCGCCGTATTGCTCGCGCTAAGCGTCCGTCCAAGCTCGTCGAGCACGACGTCGATGGGAAGCGGTGAGGCAAACGTTTTCGTCAAGGATCGGTCCGGGGCGCGGGCATGGTTAACGGAGGAGCCGCCCGCTCTTAGCGCACGGCCAGCACGCGGGCAAAGTCCTCCACCCGATCACGATCCCATGAAACCCGGCACATTATTTGATTGGGGAAAGGAGAATGAAACCGATCCTCCTGTAAACGCGGCCAATCGCGCCGAAAAGGGACACCCATGACCGGAAACGGCACAGCTTCGCTGAAAAACGAACGGGTCGACTGGGTCGACTACGCCAAGGGCATCTGCATCATCATGGTTGTCATGATGCATTCGGTGCAGGGGGTCGAAAAGGCCGTCGGGCAGGACGGCTTCATGCATCTGGTGGTCGAATTCGCAAAGCCGTTCCGGATGCCGGACTTCTTCCTGATTTCCGGCCTGTTCCTGCCGCTCGTCATTAACCGCGACTGGCGGACCTATCTCGACCGCAAGGTCGTGCACTTTGCCTACTTTTACCTGCTGTGGACCGCGATCCAGTTCGGCTTCAAGGCGCCCCACTTTGCCGCCGAGGTGGGCTGGCCGGGCGTCATCCATCTCTATCTGATGTCGTTCATCGATCCGTTCGGCACGCTGTGGTTCATCTATCTGCTGCCGGTGTTCTTCGTGGTCATCAAGGCCACGCGCCGGATCTCGCCATGGGCAATCTGGGGCGCTGCCGCGGCGCTCGAGATGGCGCACATCTCCACCGGCTGGACCGCTATCGACGAATTCGCCGCGCGCTTCGTCTACATCTATTCCGGCTACCTGTTCGCGAGCCATGTGTTCGCGCTGTCGAACCGCGCCCGCGCCTATCCGGCATGGGCGCTGGCGGCACTGGCGTTGTGGGCGGTCACCAATGCCGGCCTCGTCTATACCGGCGCCAGCGAATGGCCCATCATCTCGCTCGCGCTCGGGCTGGTGGGCGCCGGCGCCATCATCACTATCGGCACGCTGCTGGCCAAAATGCACTGGCTGGACGCCGTGCGCTATTGCGGCGAGCATTCCATCGTCATCTATCTCGCCTTCTTCCTGCCCATGGCCGCCTCGCGCACGATTCTGCTGAAAGCGGGCCTCATCCACGATATCGGCCTGATCTCGCTGATCGTCACCATCGTCGGCGTGATCGGCGCGGTGCTGATCTGGTGGGCCTGCCGCAACACACGGGCGAACTTCCTGTTCGAGCGTCCCGACGCCTTCTGGATCGCGCCGAAAAAGCGCGCGGCCGCGATTCAGGCCGCCGAGTAAGGCAACACGGTCGCCGCGCCAACGGACGTCATCCCCGCGAAAGCGGGGAACCAGCAATCGCCCGGTCAAACCGGGCGATGACTCAAAGCCTATGGTGATATGCCCGACAATACCGATCGCGATCCTCCTCGGAGGCTGTCTTTCGCCGCAAAAATCCTTAAGTTGCGGCCATGCCCAAGAAGCCCACCCCTGCCACCAAGCCCGTACCCACTCCCGCCGCCGCGGAAGCTGTGACCGTGAAGTCCGCGGCCGCGACCAAGTCAGACATGCAGGGCAAGCACGTCTTTCTGGTCGACGGCTCCTCCTACATCTTCCGCGCCTATCACGCGCTGCCGCCGCTGAACCGCAAATCCGACGGCTTGCAGGTCAACGCGGTGCTCGGCTTCTGCAACATGCTGTGGAAGCTGTTGCGCGACATGCCGAAGGACGACAAGCCGACCCACCTTGCGATCATCTTCGACAAGTCCGAGGTGACGTTCCGCAACAAGCTCTATCCCGCCTACAAGGCGCATCGGCCGCCCGCGCCCGACGACCTGATCCCGCAATTCGCGCTGATTCGCGAGGCCGTGAAGGCGTTCGATCTGCCCTGCATCGAGCAGGGCGGGTTCGAGGCCGACGACCTGATCGCGACCTATGTGCGGCAGGCGTGCGAACGCGGCGCAACCGCGACCATCGTCTCCTCGGATAAGGATCTGATGCAGCTCGTCACCGATTGCGTCACCATGTTCGACACCATGAAGGACCGCCGCCTCGGCATCGCCGAGGTGATCGAGAAATTCGGCGTACCGCCGGAAAAAGTCGTCGAGGTGCAGGCACTGGCCGGCGACAGCGTCGACAACGTGCCGGGCGTGCCGGGCATCGGCGTCAAGACCGCGGCGCAGCTCATCACCGAATACGGCGACCTCGAAACGCTGCTGGCGCAGGCCTCCGAGATCAAGCAGCCGAAGCGACGCGAGGCGCTGATCGAAAACGCCGAGAAGGCGCGCATTTCGCGGCAACTGGTGCTGCTCGACGACCACGTCGCGCTCGACGTGCCGCTGGACGACCTCGCCGTGCAGGAGCCCGATGCACGCAAGCTGATCGCTTTCTTGAAGGCGATGGAATTCACCACGCTGACCAAGCGCGTCGCCGACTATTCCGAGGTCAACGCGGCCGAGATCGAGCCAGACAGGAAAAACGCCAGCGGCGCGTCTTCCACAGCAGCCAAGGCATCCGCAGAGGCCGTCACCAGCGACTTGTTCGGCAGCGACGGTGTCGCGAAGGCGACATCGGCCGGCAGGACAAGGGCGACGAGCGACACGGCGATCAAGACGCCGCAGGCCCTCGCCGCGGCGCGCCTCGAAGCGGTTCGAAAACTGCCGGTCGATCGCACACAATACGAAACCATCCGCACGCTCGACCGGCTGCAGCACTGGATCGCCCGCATCGCGAACCATGGCAGTTTCGTCGTCGAAGCGCTGGCGCCGACAATAGACCCTATGCAGGCCGAATTGTCCGGCATCGCGCTGGCGCTCGCGCCGAACGCGGCGTGCTACGTCCCGCTCAACCACAAGCAGGCCGGCGACAGCGCCGGTCTGTTCGCCGCCGGCCTTGCGCCCGATCAGATCGCGATCCGTGACGCGCTCGACCTGCTAAAGCCGCTCCTCGAATCCGGCGGCCACCTGAAGGTCGGCTTCAACGTCAAGTTCACCGCCGTGCTGCTCGCGCAACACGGCATCGTCATGCAGAACAACGACGACGTCGAGCTGATTTCCTACGCGCTCGATGCCGGACGCGGCGCCCACGATCTCGAAGCGCTGGCGCAGCGCTGGCTCGATCACACGGCCTTGAACTATGGCGAACTGATCGGCAGCGGCAGGAACAAGCTTGCCTTCGATCAGGTGACGATCGATCGCGCCACGACTTACGCGGCGGAGTACGCCGCCCTGACCTTGCGGCTGTGGCAGGTGTTGAAGCCGCGGCTGGTCGCCGAGCGTATGAATTCTGTCTACGAGACGCTGGAACGGCCGATGATTGCGACGCTGGCGCGGATGGAGCGGCGCGGCATCACCATCGACCGGCAGGTGCTGTCGCGCCTGTCTGGCGAATTCGCGCAGACCGCGGCGCGACTGGAAGCCGAAATCCAGAAGCTTGCCGGCGAGCCGATCAATGTCGGCAGCCCGAAGCAGATCGGCGAGATCATGTTCGGCAAGATGGGCTTGCCGGGCGGCAGCAAGACCAAGACCGGCGCATGGTCCACCTCGGCGCAAATCCTGGACGACCTCGCCGAGCAGGGCCACGACTTCCCGCGCAAGATTCTCGACTGGCGGCAGGTTTCAAAACTGAAATCGACCTATACCGACGCGCTGCCGGAATACGTCAATCCGCAGACCAGCCGCGTGCACACCACCTATGCGCTCGCCGCCACCACCACCGGGCGGCTGTCGTCGAACGAGCCCAACCTGCAGAACATTCCGGTGCGCAATGAGGAAGGGCGAAAAATCCGCCGCGCCTTCATCGCCACGCCCGGCCACAAGCTGGTCTCGGCCGACTACTCCCAGATCGAACTGCGGCTGCTCGCCGAGATCGCCGACATCCCGGTGTTGAAACAAGCGTTCCGCGACGGGCTCGACATTCACGCCATGACGGCGTCGGAAATGTTCGGCGTGCCGGTGACGGGCATGCCGGGCGAAATCCGCCGCCGCGCCAAGGCCATCAATTTCGGCATCATCTACGGTATCTCGGCGTTCGGCCTCGCCAACCAGCTCGGCATCCCGCGCGAGGAAGCCGGCACCTACATCAAGAAATATTTCGAGCGCTTTCCCGGCATCCGCGCCTACATGGACGCGACCCGCGACTTCTGCCGCGAGCACGGTTATGTCGAAACGCTGTTCGGACGCAAATGTCACTATCCGGACATCAAGTCGCCGAACCCGTCGCACCGCGCCTTTAACGAGCGCGCCGCGATCAATGCGCGATTGCAGGGCACCGCCGCCGACATCATCCGCCGCGCCATGGTGCGGATGGACGATGCGCTGGCGGCGAAGAAGCTGTCCGCGCGAATGCTGCTGCAGGTCCACGACGAACTGATTTTTGAAGTGCCAGACGACGAGGTGGCCGCGACACTGCCGGTCGTCCAGCATGTGATGCAGGACGCGCCGTTCCCGGCGATGCTGCTGTCGGTGCCGTTGCAGGTCGACGCCCGCGCCGCCGACAACTGGGACGAGGCGCATTAAAACATGCCGACGGCCTGACCGATGGGCGGCATTTTCACCAGCCCGCTCGCCGCCTTCGCGCTGACCTCGCTCGTCATCGAGATGACGCCGGGGCCGAATATGGCGTATCTCGCCGCGCTGTCGCTGTCGCAAGGTATCCGCGCCGGCCTCGCCGCCGTCATCGGCGTCGCGCTCGGCCTCGCCGTTTATGGCGCGGCGGCTGCGCTCGGTCTCAGCGCGGCGATCGACAATTCGCCGCTGCTTTACGAGGTGCTGCGCTGGGGCGGCGTCGTCTATCTGCTGTGGCTCGCCTGGGAGGCGTGGGCGAACGAAGCGGAGACTTCCCCGGAAAACACCGGTGATCTCGACGCCCGGCCCGGACAGGCGTTTCGCCGCGGCCTCGTCACCAATCTGCTCAATCCCAAAGCGGCGGTATTCTATGTCGCGGTGCTTCCGGACTTCATCCAGATCGGCAGAGGGTCGGTCGCGATGCAGACGCTGATGTTGTCGGCGCTCTATGTCGGCATCGCCACGCTGGTCCATCTCGTCATTGTGCTGCTGGCCTCGCGCCTGCAAAGCGTGATCCAGACGCCGGACAAGCGCAGGACCATCCGGCGCGTGCTGGCGGTGGCGCTTGCCGCCATCGCCATCTGGTTCGCCCTCAGCACCGGCCGCTAATCGTTCCGCATTGAAGTGTTGATGGGCGCGCCGAATAGTGGTTCACCCTCCCGATCGCCGCTAGATTGTGTTTCTCTCATCAACCGTTCGAGTCTGTCCGTGTCCCACACCACCTCCCGCGCCCGCCTCGCCGAGATCATCCGCACGCGCTCGTTCGGGCGCGGCGAAATCACACTCGCCTCGGGCCGCAAGAGCGATTTCTACTTCAACCTGAAGCCGACCATGCTCGATCCCGAGGGTGCGGCGCTGCTCGCGGAACTGAGCTTCGAGGCGCTCAAGGACGACAGGCTCGACTACATCGGCGGCCTCGAGATGGGCGCGGTGCCGCTCGCCGGCGCCATCGCGCAGTTGTCGTGGCTGAAAAATCAACCGATCGCCGCGTTCTTCGTGCGCAAGAAGCCGAAGGAGCACGGCGCGCGGCTGGCGGTGGAAGGTCTCGCCAAGGGCGAGAGCCTGAAAGGCAAGCGCGTCGTCATCGTCGAGGACGTCACCACCACCGGCGGCTCCGCCATCAAGGCCGTGGACTCGGTGCGCGAGGCCGGCGGCGAGATCGTGCTGGTCTTCACCATGGTGGATCGCGAGGAAGGCGCGGCGGAAACCTTCGCGCAGGCCGGGGTGCAGTTCCGCGCACTGTACAAGGCGAGCGAATTCCTCAAATCGTGATCGCCGGCCGGCATCCGGCAAAAACGCCCGGCCCGGCCGCTTGAATCCTTTCAGGGTCGCCGCGTGGACTCCGCTTGCCGCCACACAGCAAATAGCCCGTTTCACGACCAGCCACGGACTCTGCCAGGAACATAACTAGAACACATCGTGACCCGGAACGTTTCGCCGCTGATGATGTTGAATCCGCTTCTGTCGGTTTCCGGCCCGTCGCGTATGGAGTTTGTTCGATGGCCCCGCGTGCGAACTGGAAAGGCTTCTTGCGCCTTTCGCTCGTGACCTGTCCGGTCGCCCTGTTTCCGGCGACCTCGGAGTCGGAGAAGGTCAGCTTCAACCAGATCAATCGCAAGACCGGGCATCGCATCAAGTATCAGAAAGTCGATGCCGAAACCGGCGAGGACGTCGACACCGGGGACATCGTCAAGGGCTACAAGATCGACACCGACAGCTATCTTGAGGTGACCAGGGACGAACTGGACAACATCGCGCTGGACTCCACCCACACCATCGAGATCGACCAGTTCGTGCCGCGCGCCGAGATCGACGACCTCTATATCGTCAGGCCTTATTATCTCGTGCCGGACGGCAAGGTCGGCCACGACGCCTATGCCGTGATCCGCGACACCATCAAAACCACCGGCAAGATCGCGCTGGCGCGGGTGGTGCTGACCAATCGCGAGCATGTCATTGCGCTGGAGGCGCGCGACAACGGGCTGGTCGGCCTGCTGCTGCGCTATCCTTACGAGGTGCGCGACGCGGCCGATTATTTCGACGTCATCAAGGACGCGAAAATCACCAAGGACATGCTCGATCTCGCCAGGCATATCGTCGAGCAGAAGTCTGGCCACTTCGAGCCGACCGCTTTCGAGGATCACTATGAGGCGGCGCTGCTCGACCTGATCGAGCAGAAGAAGGCCGGGCACCCGATCGCGAAAGCCAAGGTCAGGACCGAAGGCAACGTCATCAATCTGATGGACGCCTTGCGGCAGAGCCTCAAGAGCGGCAGATCTGCACCGGCCGCAGGCGAGGCAGCTCCGGTGAAGGGCAAGAAATCCAGAAAGCGCGTCGAAGGCCAGCGCGAGATGCTGTTTCCGATCGAGGGCAAGAAGGCCGCCGCGAAGGAGACCAAGCGGAAGCCCGCGAAGCGCCCGGCCAAGACGTCTGGTGCGAAGACATCTACCACGAAGACGCCTGCTGCGAAGGCTTCCACCGCGAAGCGCAAGGCCGGTTAGCCGGCCGCGCCGATGCGCAAGCTGATCGCCTTCGACGACGAGACCATGGCGGCGCTGACGCAACTCAGCCGCGACCGCATGGCGACTTTTCAGGATCTGGCCGACGAGGCTTTCGCCGATCTTCTGAAAAAGCACGGCATCCCGATCGACCTTAAGGACGCCCTGCGCAAGAGCGCGGGCGTCAAAAAGAAAAAATCATGGCCGCGCGGCACCCGCGCGCCTGTTCGGACGTTGCACACCTCTGATCCCTCATTGGAACCAACGCCGTGCCCTCCCGAAAACTCACCACCTACCGCAACAAGCGCGACTTTACGAAAACCGCCGAACCGAGCGGCAAGGCGCGCGGCGCGGTCTCGAAGCAGCGGCGCTTCGTGATCCAGATGCACGACGCCACCCGGCTGCATTACGACTTCCGTCTCGAATATGACGGGGTGTTCAAGTCCTGGGCGGTGACGCGCGGCCCCTCGCTCGATCCAGCCGAGAAGCGGCTGGCGGTGGAGGTCGAGGATCACCCGCTCGACTACGGCGACTTCGAGGGTACCATCCCGAAAGGCCAGTATGGCGGCGGCACCGTGGAGATCTGGGACCGCGGCTATTGGTATGCCGACGATCCGGCGAAGGGTCTCGCCAAGGGCGACCTCAAATTCGCGCTGATGGGCGAGAAGCTCAAAGGCGAATGGGTACTGGTGCGCATGAAGCACGATCGCAGCGGCGGCAAGCGCACCAACTGGCTGCTGATCAAGCACCGCGACGACTATGCCAAACCCGGCACGGGCGAGGAGGTACTGAAGCACGACCGCTCGGTTGCGTCGGGGCGAACGCTCAGACAGATCGCGGAGGGCAAGGGCAAGGCACCGGAGCCATTCATGATGACCAGACGGATCGCCGGTTCGGATGCGGTGTGGGATTCAAACAAGGGCGTTGCTGCCAAGGCGCGCGACAGGAACTCGAAACATTCAGCGGTAAAGACGAGTGCCAAACCTGCTTCAGCCCGCAAGCGATTACCAACGAAGGCGAAGGCCAACGCGATCAAGAGCGAGATGCCGGACTTCGCCGGGCTTCAACTCTGCAAGACGTCGACGCGCCCGCCGTCGGCGGACGGCTGGGTGCATGAGATCAAATTCGACGGCTACCGCATCCAGATGCGGATCGAGAACGGTGACGTGACGCTCAAAACTCGCAAGGGCCTCGACTGGACCGACAAGTTTCCGGCCATCGCAAGCGCGGCTACGAAATTGCCCGACGCCATCATCGACGGCGAGATCGTTGCATTGAACCAACATGGCGATCCGGACTTCTCGGCCATGCAGGCCGCGCTGTCCGAAGACAAGACCGACGAACTGGTGTTCTTTGCCTTCGACCTGCTGTTCGCCGAGGGTGAGGATTTGCGCCCGCTGTCGCTGCTCGCGCGCAAGGAACGGCTTCGTCAATTGCTGGGACGTTCTGCAAAATCAGCCCGTGCGTCGATCCGCTACGTCGAACATTTCGATGCCGATGGCGCGCAGGTCCTGGACACCGCGCGTGAGGCGGGACTTGAGGGCATCATCTCAAAACGGGCCGACGAGCCCTATCGCGCCGGCCGCGGCGGAAGCTGGCTCAAGAGCAAAAGCCGCGCCGGCCATGAGGTGGTGATCGGCGGCTGGAAGACGACAAGCGGAAAATTCCGCTCGCTGATGGCCGGCGTCTACAACGGCGACTACCTTGTCTATACTGGAATCGTCGGCACCGGCTACGGCCGCGACACTGTCAAGCGCATCATGCCGGCGCTGAAGGCGGCTGCCGCCTCGAAGAGTCCATTCTCCGGCAACAACGCACCGCCGGGCGGTCCCGAGGTGCATTGGCTGAAGCCTGAACTCGTTGCCGAGATCGAATTCGCCGGCTGGACCGCCGACGGCATGGTTCGGCAGGCGGCCTTCAAGGGATTGCGCGCAGACAAGCCGGCCCGCGAGGTCAAGGCGGAGGCGCCGTCCCATGCGACGGTCCCAAGGCTCAACGCGACAAGGCTCGCCGCGAGCGCTGCGGCCGCAGCGCGCGCTGATACGACGACATCGCGCCAGCCGCGCGCACCTGCGGCGCGGGATCGCTCGACGGTCATGGGCGTTGCGATCTCGCACCCGGACAAGGCGCTGTGGCCGGATGCCGGCGACAAGCAGCCGGTCACCAAGCGCGACCTTGCCGCGTACATGGAAACGGCCGGCGACTGGATCATCCAGCACATCCGCGGGCGGCCGTGTTCGATCGTGCGCGCTCCCGACGGCATCGGCGGCGAGACCTTCTTCCAGCGTCACGCCATGCCGGGCCTGTCCGATCTCGTCACCGAAGTGAAGGTGTCCGGCGACCGGAAGCCTTATCTGCAGATCGACCGCGTCGAAGGCCTGATCGCGGTGGCGCAGATCGGCGGGCTCGAACTGCATCCGTGGAATTGCGCGCCCGATCAATATGACGTGCCGGGGCGGCTGGTGTTCGACCTCGATCCGGCGCCGGACGTCGCATTCCCGGATGTGATCGCGGCTGCCAAGGAGATGAAGCAACGCCTCGAGACGCTCGGGCTTGAAACCTTCTGCAAGACCACCGGCGGCAAGGGCCTGCATGTGGTCACGCCGCTTGCAATCACGCAGAAGAACAGGTTGAACTGGAAGCAAGCCAAAATGTTCGCGCAGGCCGTCTGCGAACAAATGGCAACCGATACACCCGATAAATATCTCATCACCATGTCGAAGAAGCAGCGCGAGGGCAAAATCTTTCTCGATTATCTTCGCAACGACACCAAATCGACCGCGGTCGCGCCTCTGTCGCCGCGCGCGCGCCCTGGCGCCACCGTGTCGATGCCGCTGAACTGGTCGCAGGTGAAAGCCGGCCTCGATCCGAAACGCTTCACGCTCCGCACCGCGCCGGACCTCCTGAAAAAGAGCAAGGCCTGGTCGGGCTACGACGAGGCCGCGCGTCCGCTGGCCGCTGCGATCGGAAAGCTGGTCCGATGACGGACGCCGGTGGCGGCCGGGTCGGAAGGGTCGCGCTGCTCGGCGTTCCCATCGACATGGGCGCAGCACAACGCGGCACCTTGATGGGGCCGGCGGCGCTGCGCATCGCAGGCATCAAGCCGGTGCTGGAAAGCCTGAGCATTGACGTGTTGGATCACGGCGACATCTCCATCGCTCAAGTTGCGCCGGCAACCGATCAGATTCCCGCGAACGCCAACCACTACCGCGACATCCAGGCATGGACGCGCACGCTCAGCCCGCGCGCTTATGATCTGGCGAAGTCCGGTGCCATACCGATCTTTCTCGGCGGTGACCACAGCCTGTCGATGGGTTCGATCAATGGCGTCGCGCGTTACTGGCTTGAACAGGGGCGCGAATTGTTCGTGCTCTGGCTCGACGCCCATGCCGACTACAACACACCGCTGACGACGATGACCGCGAACATGCACGGCATGTCCGCTGCATTTGTTTGCGGCGAGCCCGGACTCGACGACCTGCTCGGCGAAGAGCCGCGCGCGTCGATCACGTCAGCGCATCTTGACCTGTTCGGCATCCATTCGATCGACCCGCTCGAGAAGAAGCTGGTGCATGAGCGGCGGATCGCCATTGCCGACATGCGCGCGATCGACGAGTTCGGCGTGGCGGTGCTGATGCACAGCGTCATCGAGCGAGTCAGGGCGCGCAATGGCGTGCTGCATGTCAGCTTCGATCTCGATGTGCTGGATCCCGGCATCGCGCCCGGTGTCGGCACCACCGTTCCCGGCGGCGCGACCTATCGCGAGGCGCATCTCGTCATGGAACTGCTGTACGATTCCGGATTGGTCGGTTCGGTCGATATCGTCGAGCTCAATCCGTTTCTCGACGAACGCGGGCGGACCGCGCGGGTCGCGGTCGAATTGATCGCGAGCCTGTTCGGACAGCAGATCACCGACCGTCCAACCCCAAGCAATACGCTGATGCCGGGCGGAAGCTGAAAGCGGCGCGCCGTATAGCGTTTTCCGAGCGAAGTGGATACCGGTTCGCGTGAAGAAAACGCGTCAAATCAAAATCATGGAGCCCCCACTTCTGTTTCTATCCGAAGCGGGGCTCTAGCGAAAATCATGCGAGGGCGGTCGCGACCGCGCGCCCGACGGCCGCCATGACGGCGTTTTGCCGATCTGCCGAGACCGTGGCGCCGGTGAGGTAGGCGGTTATAATAAACGGCGCCCGGTCCGGTGGCCAGATCACAGCGACATCATTTGCCGTTCCCCGCTCGCCCGTGCCGGTCTTGTCGCCGACACGCCAGCCGGCCGGCAAACCGGCGCGCAGGCGTTTGCCGCCGGTCGTGTTGGCGGCGAGCCAGCCCACGAGTTGCGCGCGCGATTTCGCCGACAGCACATCGCCCACCGCCAGCGCGCGCAGGTCGGAGGCCATCGCGTTCGGCGTGGTGGTGTCGCGCGGATCGCCCGGCGCCGCCTCGTTGAGCTCGGTCTCGATGCGGTCGAGGCGCGTCACGTCGTCGCCCAGCTTGCGCACGAAGGCAGTCAAGCCCTGCGGGCCGCCGATGCTGGCAAGCAGCAGATTGCCCGCGGTGTTGTCGCTGAGCGTGATGGCGGCCTTGCAGAGTTCAGCAACGGTGATGCCGATCGGGCCGACACGCTTGTGCGTCTCCGGCGAGTGCGTCACGAGATCGGCTTCATTGAAATAAATCCGTCGCGCGAGACTTTCCTTACCGGCATCGACACCTTGAAGAACGGCGCCCGACGCCAGCACCTTGAAGGTGCTGCACAACGGAAACCTCTCATCCATCCGATGGCCGACGCACTGACCGGTACCGGTATCGAGCAGTGTGACACCCAGCCGTCCGCCGCTTTCGGTCTCCAGCCGCTTCAATTCGTCGACAAACCTCTCCTGCAATACCGGAGCCGCCCGGACCCGGCCGGCTCGACTCATGACGACAAGCCCGACCAGACCCGCACCTGCCGCGCGCAACAATCGTCGTCTGCCGATCATTTTTGAACCGTCCTCATGGCCGTCTGCGCCGAGTTGTCCACGATGCTGCGTCAAAACATCCATTGCTCAAGACTTAGCGCTAGAGTCTGTTCAACTGCGTTGAATCAGACTCTAGCCTTATTTTTTGATTGCGCATGATCTTATCCGAAACTCCGTTTCCACTTTTCGGGATCATGCTCTAATAACAAGACTCGGGATAAAAAAGGGCGGCTGATCGGGCCGCCCTTTTGATTTCAAGAAATTGATACGCGGGCCTACTCCGCCGCCGCCCTCACCTCGGGTGCCGCCGCCCTGACCTCGGCATCGACGTCGCCCTCGAATCTGGTGAAGTTGTTCTGGAACATGCCGACCAGAGCGCACGCGGTCTTGTCGAACTCGGCCTTGTCGGCCCAGGTCTTGATCGGATCGAGGATATGCGGCTCGATGCCGGGCACCGATGTCGGCACCGCGAACCCGAAATACCTGTCGGTGCGGAATTGAACCTCGCGCAGGGAGCCGTCGAGCGCCGCGCCAAGCAGCGCGCGCGTCACCTTGATCGGCATACGACGGCCGGTACCGTATTTGCCGCCGGTCCAGCCGGTGTTGACCAGCCAGCAATCGACGTTGTGCCTCGCGATCAGCTCGCGCAGCATGTTGCCGTAAACGCTGGGATCGCGCGGCAGGAACGGCGAGCCGAAGCAGGTGGAGAATTCCGGCTGCGGCTCGTTACCGAGCCCGCGCTCGGTGCCGGCCACCTTCGCGGTATAACCGGAGAGAAAATGATACATCGCCTGCGCCGGCGTCAGCCTCGCGATCGGCGGTAGCACGCCGAAGGCGTCGGCGGCCAGCATGACCAGATTTTTCGGCTGACCCGCGCGGCCGGTCAGCGACGCGTTCGGAATGAATTCGAGCGGATAGGCCGAGCGGGTGTTCTCGGTCTTCGAGCCGTCATCGAAATCGGGCACGCGGGTGGATTCGTCGTGCACGACATTTTCAAGCACCGCGCCGAAACGTTTCGAGGCCGCATAAATCTCGGGCTCGGCCTCCTGCGACAGCTTGATGCATTTGGCGTAGCAGCCACCCTCGAAATTGAAGATGCCCTCCTTGCTCCAGCCGTGCTCGTCGTCGCCGATCAGCGTGCGTTTGGGGTCGGCGGACAACGTGGTTTTTCCCGTTCCCGAGAGGCCGAAGAAGATCGTGCTGTCACCCTCGGGACCGACATTGGCCGAGCAGTGCATCGGCAGCACGCCGTTGTCGGGCAGATAGTAATTCAGCGTGGTGAAGATGCTCTTCTTCATCTCCCCGGCATAATGAGAGCCGCCGATCAGAATGATCTTGCGGACGAAATCGATAGCCACGACATTCTCCGAGCGGACGCCGTGCCGTTCGGGGTCGGCGCGGAAGCTCGGCAGGTCGATGACGGTCAGTTCGGGAACGAAACCCGCGAGCTCCGATGTGTCCGGCCGGCGCAGCAGCGTGCGGATGAACAGCGAGTGCCAGGCCAACTCGGTGAAGACGCGGGTCGGAATCCGAAAATTCGGATCGGCGCCGCCATAAAGGTCCTGCGCGAACAGCGTCATGCCTTCGGCGTGATCGAGAAAGTCGGCATACAGCGCGGCGAATTGCTCCGGCGTGATCGACTGGTTGCCGGCCCACCATACGCTTTGATCGGTGGTCGCGTCGCGGACCGTGAATTTGTCCTTCGGGCTGCGGCCGGTGAACACGCCGGTATCCGCACAGAGCGCGCCGTCGGCATTCACCATCGCTTCGCCTTTGCGCAGCGCGTGCTCGTAGAGTTGCGGCGCGCCGAAATTCCAGTACACGGCCTCGAGATTTTTCAAGCCGAACTTGTCGGCGCCGAAGGCGCCGTTACGCACGCCCGTCTCAGGCACGGAAAAACTCCTCCTCGAACCCGCACATCGCCGGGCGCGATCCCAGCCAATCGCACCTCGGCCGCAATGATCTCATTATAACATAACCATCCGGCCCCGGTCCGGCGACCCGACATTGGTGAACGCCGGTCCTGCCAGGCCGATCCCGGCAAACCCGGTTTATTCCAGGGCGAATCCAGGTCAGTGCCGGGTCGCAGCGCGCGCCTTTTCCGCCAGTTCCTTCAAAACAACGCGAAGCTCGGCAGGAGCGACGATCCGCCGCGGAAAATCTAGCCGCAGCGCACTATGCTTGTCGGCACTGATGTCGAGGCCATCGGGATCGCAACCGGTGCAGCGCCAGTCCGCGGTCTCCGCACCGAGCAATTGCGTCGCATAAAGATTCAAGGCGTCGCGATGATCGGCGTTCATATGATCGATCGCACTCTGCTCGGCCTCGAGCAACGCCTCCGCGCCCTCTAGGCTGGTCAGAATCTTTTCCGGCTTGAGATCGACGATCCGCCCGAAGCCGGCCACCAGATGAACGCCTGTCGGCCGAATCCGGAAGAACGAAAAATCGTTGAAATCCGCAAAGGATTCCGCCGATGGGTGAGCGTTCAGATAGCGCCGGCGCAGGGTTGTCCTGAGTTCCCCGCCCGCCTCCTCGGCTGTTCCCGCGACCATGATCCGCGAGCCTTCCAGCGGATCGCCCTCGGCGCGCTCGTCCAGCATCAGCGACACCCTGGTATCGGCGATCACATTTTTGGTATGGACTGCAAGCCGCGAAATGAGAAGAATTGATGAGCCATCGTAGTGACTTGCGACATTGACGAGCGAGCAATAAGGGTCGCCGCTGCCGGTCATCAAGGTGGCAAGCGCGCCCTGCCGACTCCGGCGCAGTAGCGATCGGGCAAGGTTTGCGGCTGTGAAGTTGGCGGTCGGCTGCATGGCTTAAGTCCTCAATTTATTTGAAAAAACCACTCTCTCAGGCTAAATAGACAGCCGAAGAGGCATGGAGCGGTGGCGCCCTTCGCGCGTTTCCGGGAACTCGGTCACACTTCAGCCCAGCTTGCATTGCTCGTTGACTGCGTTCTTAAAGCCACTCCAACGGCAGACGGTCGAATTGTTCGCCTCTCGCCATCCGCTTCGGAAAGCAGGCATATGCCCACAATCGCTTTGGTCGATGACGACCGCAACATTCTCACATCGGTCTCGATCGCGCTCGAAGCCGAAGGCTATCGCATCATGACCTATACCGATGGTGCGTCGGCACTCGACGGCTTTCGCACCAGCCAGCCCGATCTCGCGATCCTCGACATCAAGATGCCGCGCATGGACGGAATGGAGACGCTGCGACGGCTGCGTCAGAAATCCGACTTGCCCGTTATTTTCCTTACCTCCAAAGACGAAGAGATCGATGAACTGTTCGGTCTCAAGATGGGTGCCGACGACTTCATCCGCAAGCCGTTCTCGCAGCGGCTGCTGGTGGAGCGCGTCAAGGCGGTGTTGCGCCGCGCCTGCCCGAAGGACCCGACAGCCGCGCCCAAGGAGAGCGACGCCAAGGCGCTCGATCGCGGCCTGCTGCGGATGGATCCGGAGCGCCACACCTGCACCTGGAAGAACGAGCCCGTCACCCTGACCGTCACGGAATTTTTGATCCTGCAGGCGCTGGCGACGCGTCCCGGCGTCGTCAAGAGCCGCAACGCGCTGATGGACGCCGCCTATGACGATCAGGTCTATGTCGACGACCGCACCATCGACAGCCACATCAAGCGGCTGCGCAAGAAGTTCAAGGTCGTCGACGACGACTTCGAGATGATCGAAACCCTCTACGGCGTGGGTTACCGCTTCAAGGAAACCTGATAAACTGTCATTTTCGGGGCGCGCCGCCCGCCGAATCCATTGCCCGAGAGCATGGATTCCCCGATGTGCGGTAGTACATCCGAGGCCTGCGCCACCGGCGTGAACGCGAAACGTTCGTCGCCCTGGGCGCATCCCCAGCGACAAACGCGGAGGCGATTGCGCGGGGAACGGCGATAATAGTGAGTTGGATGATAGTGAGTTGGGTGAAACCAACAACCGGGTAGTTCCAGTCATTGCTTGATCGAACGCAGCCTGATCTCGATCCGGATACCGAGGACACCTCGCAGGTCCTCGCGCCGGAAGCCCCTGCCGATCATGTCGAGCCGACGCCCTACTGGCAGCGGCCGCTGGGCTGGCTGCGCCGCGTCGGACAGTTTTTTTTCACGCTGAGCTTTTCAAGCCTGACCCGCCGCATCGTGTCGCTGAATCTGGCGGGCCTGATCGCGCTGGTCGCCAGCATTCTGTATCTCTCGCAATTTCGCGCCGGCCTGATCGACGCGCGCGCGCAAAGCCTGCTGGTGCAGGGCGAGATCATCGCAAGCGCCATTGCCGCCTCGGCAACGGTGGAGACCAACACCATCACCATCGACCCCGACCGCCTGCTCGATCTCAAGCCGGGCGAAAGCTTCGGCGCGCCGGACGAATTTTCGGGGCTGGACTTTCCGATCAATCCCGAGCGCGTCGCTCCCGTGCTGCGGCGGTTGATCTCTCCGACCAATACCCGCGCGCGCATCTACGATCGCGACGGCGTGCTGATCCTCGACAGCCGCAGCCTTTTCCGTCGCGGCGATGTCATCCGTTTCGAACTGCCGCCACCGACCGACGTCAAGCCCGGCTTCGTGGAGCGCACCACGATCGCGATCCGCACCTGGCTCAATCGCGGCGATCTTCCGCTTTACCGCGAACTCGGCCCCGAGAACGGCAACGGCTACCAGGAGGTTGCGCAATCGCTCAAGGGCGAGAAGTCCAGCATGGTGCGCATCAACGACCGCGGCGAAATCATCGTCTCGGTCGCGGTTCCGGTGGAGCGTCCCCGCGCCACCATTTTCGGCGCGCTGATGCTGTCCACGCAGGGCGATGACATCGACCAGATGGTCATGGCGGAACGGCTGGCTATCCTGAAAGTGTTCGGCGTCGCCGTGGTCGTCATGATCGTGCTGTCGCTGCTGCTGGCCAGCACCATCGCCGGGCCGGTGCGGCGGCTCGCCGACAGCGCGGAGCGGGTTCGCCGCCGCATCAAGACGCGCATCGAGATCCCCGACTTTACCCGCCGCCGCGACGAAATCGGCCACCTGTCCGGTGCGCTGCGCGACATGACCGACGCGCTCTACAACCGTATCGAGGCGATCGAGACTTTCGCGGCCGACGTCTCCCATGAGCTGAAAAACCCTCTGACCTCGCTGCGCTCCGCGGTGGAGACCCTGCCGCTTGCGAAGACCGAGGCCAGCCGCGCCCGCCTGCTCGAGGTGATCGAGCACGACGTGCGCCGGCTCGATCGCCTGATCTCCGACATATCCGACGCCAGCCGTCTCGACGCCGAATTGCAGCGCCAGGACGAAGCCCAGATCGATATCCGGCGCCTGCTGACCACGCTGACCTCGGTCGCGAACGAAACCAAGCTTGGCCACGACATCGGCGTCGACGTGCGCTTCGAGGGCAATCGGGCCGATAGCTTCTCGATACCGGGGCATGACTCGCGGCTCGGCCAGGTGATCTCCAATCTCCTGACCAATGCGCAATCGTTCTCGAAATCCGGCGGCCGCGTGCGCATCGTGTGCCGGCGCCTGAAATCCGACATCGAGATCGTGGTAGACGACGACGGCCCCGGCATTCGGCCCGACGCGCTGGAGCGTGTGTTCGAACGCTTCTACACCGACCGGCCGCATCAGGGTTTCGGCCAGAACTCCGGCCTCGGCCTGTCGATCTCCAAGCAGATCATCGAAGCGCATCGCGGACGTATCTGGGCCGAAAACCGCCCCGGCCCGATCGATGCCCATGGCGACACCCGGATCGCGGGCGCGCGCTTCGTGGTCCGGCTTCCCGCGCCCGCGCCATGACCGCGTCGTCCGCTCCGACGATCCACGGCTCCGCGGTTTTGGTGGGAGATCGCGCCGTTCTGATCCGCGGGCCCTCCGGCGCCGGCAAGTCGCGTCTCGCTTTCGATCTCATCCTGGCCGGCCGCAGCGGTCAGCTTCCCGCAGCGACGCTGGTCGGCGATGACCGCCTGTGTCTGGAGCCGGTCCGCGATCGACTCCTCGTCAGACCGCCGCCTGAACTTGAGGGACTGATGGAAATCCGTGGGCTCGGCATTCGCCGGTGCGCTTATGTCGCGGAGGCGCCGGTCGGCCTCGTGATCGATCTCGACGCGCCCGATGCCGAGCGCCTGCCCCCGCTAAAAGCGCTGCGGACGACCATTTTGGCGATCGAACTGGCCCGAATCCCGGTCGCAGCCGGTTTTTCGCCACTTCCGATAGCCATCGCTGCGCTGACGACCGTTCCGGGCTGCAGCGACCCACGCTCCGCCGCCGATTGCCGGGAGGAATCTGGTAACCATATATAGCCCACTATTGCCACGGAGTAGATCATCGCGACTTGCGGAGCGGACCCGCTTTTCAGGGAAAAAGCCACCGCTCCCCCTTGCGTGAGGGCTCCGGATGGTCAAAGTGGCCCTTTCGTGCGGTGCACCAAAAGCACCCGCGAGGAGTTGTCAATGATTGGTCTGGTACTTGTGACCCACGGGCGCCTCGCCGATGAATTCAAGGCAGCGCTCGAACACGTAATGGGCCCGCAAAAGCAAATCGAAGCCATCACCATCGGCGCCGAGGACGATGCCGATCTGTGTCGGGGCGATATCATCGAAGCCGTCAACCGCGTCGACAGCGGCGACGGTGTTGCCATTCTCACCGACATGTTCGGCGGCACGCCTTCAAACCTCGCGATCTCCTGCATGAGCCGGCCCAAGGTCGAGGTGCTCGCGGGAATCAATCTTCCGATGCTGGTCAAGCTCGCCAAGGTACGCGAGGAACGCTCGCTGCCCGACGCCATCGCGATGGCGCAGGAAGCCGGGCGTAAATACGTGACGATCGCCAGCCGGGTGCTCGCCGGGAAATGACCGGGAAGCCGGACGACGCAACCTCCCCGAGCGCTGCTCCGGCGGTGAGCGGAGCATTTCCCGCAGGCGCGGTCTCCCGCGAAATTTCGATCATCAACAAGCGTGGCCTCCATGCCCGTGCGTCCGCGAAATTCGTGCAGATGGTCGAGCGCTTCAACGCCGAGGTCAGCGTGACGCGCAACGGCGAGACGGTCGGCGGCAATTCGATCATGGGATTGATGATGCTGTCGGCGGGGATCGGAACAACGATCACCGTGTCCGCAACCGGCCCCGAGGCCAAGGCGGCGGTCGCGGCGATCGCCGAACTCGTCGGCGACCGATTCAACGAGGAAGAGTAGCCGACATCGGTCGCCTCGGCCCGTAGCACGGGAACGACCAGAAAGCGCTTCCCGCAGATGACCCTTGCTTGCCCGCCGTTCGGGCCGGTGCTATCCCGCGCCCCATGACGACCAGTGCCGCCGATTTGCAGTTCCTGCAGCAGATGACGCGCTTCCTTTCAGGAACTGCAAATCGAAAATCCGGCACTGCTCATTGGAGTTGGTCGTGCCCCTTTGCTTCCGAAGTTCGTACTAGAGCCTTTTCGCTTCCGATGGAATCAGAAGCGAGCTCTATGATTTTGATTTGACGCGTTTTCTTCACGCGAACCGGTATCCACTTCGCTCGAAAACGCTCTAGAGGTTACCGCGATGTCTGACGAACTTCGGAAGCGGGGCACGACCCCAATTGCAAACATCCGCAACTTTTCCATCGTCGCCCATATCGATCATGGAAAATCGACGCTAGCCGACCGCCTGATCCAGATGACCGGCGGCTTGAGCGATCGCGAGATGGCGGGCAAGGAGCAGGTGCTCGACTCCATGGACATCGAGCGCGAGCGCGGCATCACCATCAAGGCGCAGACGGTGCGCCTGAACTACCATGCCAAGGACGGCAAGGATTACATCTTCAACCTGATGGACACGCCCGGCCACGTCGACTTCGCCTACGAGGTCTCGCGCTCGCTGGCCGCCTGCGAGGGCTCGCTGCTGGTGGTGGATGCGAGCCAGGGGGTCGAGGCGCAGACGCTCGCCAACGTCTATCAGGCGCTCGACAACAACCACGAGATCGTACCCGTCCTCAACAAGGTCGATCTGCCCGCCGCCGAACCGGACAAGGTCAAGCAGCAGATCGAGGACGTGATCGGCATCGACGCGTCGGACGCGGTGATGATCTCGGCCAAGACCGGCCTCGGCGTGCCCGATGTGCTGGAAGCCATCGTCACCCGTCTGCCGCCGCCGCAAGGCGACCGCGACGCCACCCTGAAGGCGCTGCTGGTCGATAGCTGGTACGACGTCTATCTCGGCGTGGTCGTTCTCGTCCGCATCGTCGACGGCGTGATGAAGAAGAACTCGCGCATCCGCATGATGGGCACCAATGCGGCCTACGACGTCGAGCGCGTCGGCTTCTTCACGCCGAAGATGCAGCAGGTGGACGAACTCGGCCCCGGCGAGATCGGCTTCATTACCGCCGCCATCAAGGAGGTCGCGGATACCCGCGTCGGCGACACCATCACCGACGACCGCAAGCCGATCACCGAGATGCTGCCCGGTTTCAAGCCGGCGATCCCGGTGGTGTTCTGCGGCCTGTTCCCGGTGGACGCCGACGATTTCGAGACGCTGCGCACGGCGATGGGCAAACTGCGCCTCAACGATGCCAGCTTCTCGTTTGAAATGGAAACCTCCGCCGCGCTCGGCTTCGGCTTCCGCTGCGGTTTCCTCGGCCTGCTGCATCTCGAAATCATCCAGGAGCGCCTCTCCCGCGAGTTCGATCTCAACCTGATCGCGACCGCGCCGAGCGTCATCTACAAGATGAAGCTGACCGACGGCGGCGAGATCGAGATTCACAACCCGATCGACATGCCCGACGTGGTGAAGATCGCCGAGATCGCCGAACCGTGGATCGAGGCCACCATCCTCACGCCCGACGACTATCTCGGCAGCGTGCTGAAGCTGTGCCAGGAGCGGCGCGGATCGCAGAAGGAACTGACCTACGTCGGCTCGCGCGCGATGGTGAGATATGATCTGCCGCTCAACGAGGTGGTGTTCGATTTCTACGACCGGCTCAAGTCCGTCTCCAAGGGCTACGCCTCGTTCGACTATCACCTCACCGACTACAAGGTGGCCGATCTGGTGAAAATGCAGATTCTCGTCAACGGCGAGCCGGTCGATGCGCTCTCGATGCTGGTGCATCGGACCCGCGCCGAGGGCCGCGGCCGCGCCATGGTCGAGAAGATGAAGGAATTGATCCCGCCGCACATGTTTCAGATTCCGATCCAGGCTGCGATCGGCGGCAAGGTGATCGCGCGCGAAACCGTGCGCGCGCTGCGCAAGGACGTCACCGCGAAATGTTACGGCGGCGACATCACGCGCAAACGCAAACTTCTGGAGAAGCAGAAGGAAGGCAAGAAGAAGATGCGGCAGTTCGGCAAGGTCGACATCCCGCAGGAAGCTTTTATTGCCGCCTTGAAGGTGGATGGCTGACGGCCACAGCTCGCCCTCGGCGGAACGTCCGGCAGCCGCGCGGTCGCTCTCGGCCAAGAAGGCCGCCGCGACGCGCAAGCGCAGTGCCGCGAAACGCTCCCCGGCGAAAGCAAAACGCTCTCCATCGAAAAAATAGCGCGCAAGCGATAGCAGAAGGCACAAGGGCGCACGCCTGCCCGTCTCCGTCATCCATGCAAGGATGGCCGCCAGGCTGCGGCGGCCGCTATGACGGCGGTGCGACGGCACGATCAACCATTTGTTGCCGCAAAGGCTTTGCGTCGGGCTGATTTCAAAGCGGGATTCCGCTACACTCGCTTCTCATGAACGTTCGCGCGATTCTCCCCCTGCTTCTGGTGTCCGCCATCGCCGTCTTGGGCGGACCCGCGACGGCGCCCGACGCGTTCGCGCAAACCAAGGGCACGCTGCACCCGAAGCCGCTGCCGCCGTTGACCAATCCCGACGATCCCTCGCTCGCCGCCAAGCAACTGTTCGGACGCAAGATGCTTCCGACGGCCGGACCGCCGCACGTCATCGGTTTTTATGCGAAGGGCTGCATCGCCGGCGCCGAGGCGCTGCCGATCACCGGGCCGACGTGGCAGGTGATGCGGCTGTCGCGCAACCGCAACTGGGCGCATCCGGCGATGGTCGCGCTGCTGGAGCGACTGTCGGCCAGGGTGCACAAGGATGCCGGCTGGCCGGGGCTTCTGATCGGCGACATGGCACAGCCGCGCGGCGGCCCGATGATCACCGGTCACGCCAGCCACCAGATCGGACTGGATGCCGACGTCTGGTTGACGCCGATGCCGAACCGGCTGTTGTCGCGCAACGAGCGCGAGGACATGTCGGCGGTCATGATGGTGCGTCGCGACCGTCTCGATATCGATCCCCATACCTGGACGCCAAGGCATCTCAGCGTCATCCGCGCCGCAGCCAGGGAGCCGTCGGTCGAGCGCATTTTCGTCAATGCCGCGATCAAGAAGGCGCTGTGTCGCGAAGCCAGGGGCGACCGTAGCTGGCTCTCCAAGGTCCGTCCCATGTACGGTCACGACTACCACTTCCATATCCGCATCAAGTGTCCTCCGGGCAGCCGTCAATGCGAATCGCAGACTCCGCCAAAGCCAACAGAGGGGTGCAGCGCTCACGATCTGGCCTATTGGTTCAGCGATGCCGTGCTGCATCCAAAACCGCCGAAGGTGCCGCCGAAGCCGAAGCCGCCGCTCACGCTGGCGCAACTGCCGTCGGATTGCCGTCAGGTGCTGGCCGCGCCGGATGCCAGACCATAGCAATGCCACGCGCGTGACCGTTTCGCCCCGCTAGAAGACCTGCTAATGTCAGTCATCGCCGTGCCGTAAGCGTTGGCGAGGTTGCAGGTCAGAGCGACTGATCCTTTTCATTCCCCATTTGCTCATCCCCGTTCGCCGACGCGGCGTTTCGCCGCGGGGATGTCATTGTGAAGGATCCATCATGCGCATCAGTGCACGCAACACGATCAATCCTGACGTCATCGATTTACCAACATGCCGTCGACGAACCCGGCATGATCGCGGTCAACTGATGATGCGATCGTCCCTGCCCGTCGCGCTGCTCCTGATCACCGCGACGTCGGCCTTTGCTGCCGATCCCGCCGGATGCGACAAGTTCAAATGGCCGATGGACAAGGAACTGGCCGTGCTCACCGCGCCTTCCTTGCCGAAGCTGACAGTGGGGGCGGAACGCCTCCGGCGCCCGCCGCCGTCACGGTGACGCTGCGTCCCATCGCCGACGCGGATTTGCCCAAACCGCCGGAGCGCCCCAGAAGCCGGACAGCTACGCAGGCTTCGTTCGCGCCACGGCAGAGTCCGCGGGACTCTATACCGTGACAATCTCCGACTACGGCTGGATCGACGCCGTCCAGAACGACGCCTATCTCAAGGCAACGGGATTTAGCGGCGTCACCGGCTGCCCCGGGGCCAGGAAAAGCGTCCGGTTCGATCTTCCGGCCGGCCCGGTGACCATACAGGTCAGCGGCGTCACCAAAGACGCCATCAACGTCGCCTTTACGCCCGCCACCCACTGAAACCCGTGGCCGCAGCCCTTTACGTGTGCGTCGTGCGGCTGATATTGTTCCCGAGCGATCTTTCCGGCTGGCCGTAAGCCTGCTGGAAATCCGTGGAACGGCGCTTCCACTGATCGTCCTGTCAATCCCTCGCATCGTCCGCGCGATCGCTCGCGCCGGACCGATTAGGAGCGCCCCATGACGTTATTCACCCGCTCATTGTTCTCGGCATTGCTGGTCGGTGCCTTTCTCGCCGTGCCGGCCTCGGCCAAGGACGCCAAGCCCTCGGCCATGGCACCCGCAGCCGCGCAGGACAAGATTCTGACCGTGTTCGCTGCCGCTTCGATGAAGAACGCGCTCGACGATGTCGACAAGGCCTACACCGCCAAGTCCGGCGTCAAGATCGTTGCGAGCTATGCGGCAAGTTCGGCGCTGGCCAAACAGATCGAACAGGGCGCGCCGGCCGATGTTTTCATATCAGCCGATACGGCGTGGATGGACTATGTGAACAACAAGAAGTCCATCAACGAATCGACCCGCGTCAACCTGCTCGGCAACAGCATCGTGCTGGTCGCCCCGAAGGATTCCAAGATCGACCACGTCGCCATCGAACAGGGGTTTGATCTCGCCAAGCTCGCCGGCGACGGCAAGGTCGCGACCGGGGACGTCAAGGCCGTGCCCGTCGGCAAATACGCCAAGGCGGCGCTGGAAAAGCTCGGCGCATGGAAAGCGGTGGAACCGAAAATGGCAATGGCGGAAAACGTTCGCGCCGCGCTGGCGCTGGTGGCGCGGAGCGAAGCCCCACTCGGCATCGTCTATTCCACCGACGCCAAGGTCGAGCCCGGCGTGAAGATCGTCGGCACCTTCCCGGCGAACTCGCATCCGCCGATCGTCTATCCGGTCGCGGCGACCTCCACGGCTCATCAAGGCGCAGCCGATTACCTCGCCTTCCTGCGCAGCTCGGAAGCCAAGGCAATCTTCGAGAAATACGGCTTCTCGTTTCTGGTCAGCCCCACGACCTGAATGGTTCCGGTCATAGCGGGATCGCGACAAAGCTGGCTGTTGCCGGTTTGCGCGTGACGCGAAGCAATCCAGGGCCCGCTTCCTTCCCTCCCCCGCAAGCGGGGGAGGGAAGTATGGGGCAATTGCTCCGTCGCTACCGGGACGACGCTACGCGTCGTTCTTGAAAATCGGCTTTGCCAATTTTGTCCCGACCTCGTAGCGACAAAAACATTATCGAGACCTCATGTTCGATATCTCGCCCACCGAATGGACGGCCGTCCTGCTCTCACTCAAGGTGGGCGTGGTCGCGACACTGGTGGCCACACCGATCGCCGTCACGCTGGCGTGGGCGCTGGCACGGTACGAGTTCTGGGGCAAATCGCTTATCGATGCCGCCGTTCATCTGCCGCTGGTGCTGCCTCCTGTCGTGACCGGCTATCTGCTGCTCCTGACCTTCGGCAGACGCGGGCTGGTCGGCGGCTGGCTCGCCGATCACCTCGGGATCGTTTTCGCATTTCGCTGGACCGGCGCGGCGCTTGCCTGCGGCGTGATGTCGTTCCCGCTGCTGGTGCGGCCGATCCGGCTGTCGATCGAAGCCATCGACCGGCGGCTGGAACAGGCCGCGAGCACGCTCGGGGCTTCGCCGTGGCAGGTCTTCGCCACCGTGACGCTGCCGCTGGCGTTGCCCGGCATTCTGGCCGGCATGGTGCTGGGTTTTGCGAAAGCGATCGGCGAATTCGGCGCGACCATCACATTCGTGTCCAATATTCCCGGCGAAACCCAGACGATTTCCTCGGCGATCTATTCGCTGATCCAGACGCCCGATGGCGATGCGGCGGCGCTACGGCTGGTGGTCGTCTCGATCGTCATGTCCATGGCGGCGCTGGTCGCCTCCGAGGTGTTCGCGCGGCGCGCGACAAGGCGCATTCACGGGAGCTGACCATGCTGCGTGTCGAGGTATCGAAACAGCTTGGCAATTTCTCGATCGATGTCGCGTTTGCGAGCGAAGGACGCGTCACCGGACTGTTCGGGGCATCGGGCGCGGGCAAGACGTCGCTGGTCGGTATGATCGCGGGGTTGCAAAAGCCGGATCGTGGCATGATCTCCGTCGATGGCGACACGCTCGACGACACCGCGCACAATCTCCATGTCGCCGTGCATCGCCGCCGCATCGGCTATGTTTTCCAGGATGCGCGGCTGTTTCCGCATCTCGATGTGCGCCGGAATCTCGACTACGGGCGCCGGATGAACCGCCTGACCCCCGACCCCGCGCAGGAAACCCGGCTCAACGAGATGCTCAATATCGGTCACCTGCTGGATCGCCGACCGGGCCAGCTCTCCGGCGGCGAGCGGCAGCGGGTGGCGCTCGGCCGTGCGCTGCTGGCGCGGCCCCGACTCCTTCTGCTGGATGAACCGCTGGGATCGCTGGATGGCAGCCGCAAGGCGGAAATCCTGCCCTACCTGATGCGGCTGCGCGACGAAGCCGGCGTGCCGATGGTCTACGTCAGCCACGATCCGGATGAGTTACGCCAGCTCGCGTCGCAAATCGTGATGCTGAAGCGCGGGCGGGTCGCCGCATTCGGCGGTATCGACATCCTGCCCGCCTGATTTGCAGGTCATATCCTCGCAATCGACGACCAGGCTTCCGCCATTTTCTGCCTGAATGCGCCGATCCGTGTCAGCGGCGGCGGTTGCTCTTCGTCTTCAGGCAACCGAAGTCCGACCGCGTTGACGCGGCCTTCGCTGATGTTGCGCGCGACAAGGACGATGGTATCGAGCGGCAGGGTCGCGCCGTCCTTCGGCGCGCGGTCGAGATGAACGTCGAAGTAATCCGCCAGCGTCAGCCGCGCGGCGGCCGGATCGACGGAGATGCCGTAGATTTGCGCGATATCCTCAACGGTGGTTTCGCCCGAGACCAGGAAATCGCCGAGCAGATGCGGGTCCGGCGGCGCCATCGGCTGCATTTCGACGAAGAAGCGATCGAGCGCCTCGGCCTTTTCCGGCGGCGCCAGCAGATAGAGGTAGTCTCCCGCCGCGATGGGCTCCGCTTCAGCCGGCGACAGAATTTTCTCGTTGCGGATCACGAGCGTCGGCTTCGACCATGACGGAATCAGCCCGCGCCGAAGGAACAGGCTCTTCGGTCTCACCGCATAGCCGACCAACTGCTGTTCGAGTTGTCCCGGCAGATCGAGTTCAACGCGGCGCGGGCCGCGGTCGGCGCGCGGCAGCGCCACATGCAGCCGCCGCGCGGCCGCGGCGAGCGTCCAGCCCTGCAGCAACAGCGAGATGATCACCACGACGAAAGCGACGTCGAAGTACAGATAGGCCTTCGACAACCCGACCAGCATCGGAATCGAGGCGAGGAAGATCGCGACCGCGCCCCGCAGCCCGGTCCAGGCGATGAACAGCTTTTCCCGCCAGTTGAAACGAAACGGCGCGAGGCAGAGAAACACCGCGAGCGGCCGCGCCACCAGCATCAGCACCAGCGCGACGATCACCGCCGGCACGACGCTGTCCAGCAGGCGGTGCGGCGAGACCAGCAAGCCGAGCAGCACGAACATCACGATCTGCGCCAGCCAGGTAGCGGCATCGAGGAATGTCACAACGGATCTGTGGGCGCGGGTCGGATGGTTGCCGATGATAATTCCCGCAAGATAGACCGCGAGAAACCCGGACGCGTGGAATATCTGCGCCACCCCGAAGATCACGAGCGCCGCGGTCGTGACGAACGGCGCATGCAACCCCTGGGGAAGCTCCACACGGTTCAGCGCGGCGACCACAAGCCGCCCGCCGATCACGCCGACGAGACCGCCAAGCATCGACTCCCTGAGGAATTCCAGCACCACATGCCAGACCGAGCTGTCACCCACCGAGATCAGCTCCACCAGCATCAGCGTCAGAAACACCGCGAAGGGATCGTTGGTGCCGGACTCCGCTTCCAGCGTCGCACCGACGCGCGGACGCAGCCTCAGCCCTTGCGCATGCACCAGCAGAAACACCGCGGCCGCGTCGGTGGAGGCGACAACCGCGCCGATCAGCAGCGCCTCGGTCCAGTTGAGGTCGAGCGCATATTTCGCCACCGGCGCCGTGACCAGCGCGGTCAGCAGCACGCCGAGAGTGGCGAGCACCATGGAGGGCGCCAGGACCGTGCGGATGCTCTGGAATCGTGTCTTCAGACCGCCGTCGAACAGAATCAGCGCCAGCGCGGCCGACCCGACAAGGTAGGTGTTCTGGACGTCGCTGAACATCAGGCCGCCGGGCCCGGAATCGCCTGCCAGCATGCCGATGAACAGAAAGACGAGCAGCAAGGGGGCGCCGAACCGTAGCGCCAGCAGGCTCGACAGAATTCCGGCCATGACCAGAATCGCGCCGAGCAGGATCGCCAGACTGACCGAATCCAGAGATGCCATTAGAGGTCCGAAGCGGTAAACACTTGCATTTTCATCCTTATCGTCGCCGGCGCGGCGCGCCAACCGATTTCTGCCCGTCAGCCGGCCACCGGGCCGACCCGGCCGCACGACATCGATCCCGCCTGTAAGCGGGCTTTCGAATAGCTGCTCCAGCTTGCGCTCACAGCGCCATCCATTAGATTAGAGGCCGACCACTCCTTTCCTCCCAGAATCCAGATCGTCTGATGAGCTACGTCGAAGCCTCCGAAACCTCCCTGCGCAAGACCGGACAGATCAAACTGCATGGCCCGAGCGGATTCGCCGGCATGCGTAAGGCCGGCGCCCTGACGGCGCGCTGCCTCGACGAACTCGCGGATCTGGTGAAACCTGGCCTTTTAACGTCGAAAATCGACGACTTCGTGCGCGAATTCGCCTTCAGCCATGACGCCTATCCGGCAACGCTGATGTATCGCGGCTATCGCTACTCGACCTGTACGTCGATCAATCACGTGGTCTGTCACGGAATGCCCGGCGATCGCACCCTGAAAGAGGGCGATATCGTCAATGTCGACGTAACGCTCATCGTCGATGGCTGGTATGGCGATTCCAGCCGGATGTATCCGGTCGGCCCGATCGCGCGCAAGGCGGAACGGCTGATCGAGGTGACCTATGAGGCGATGATGCGCGGCATCGCCGCGGTCAGGCCCGGCGCGACGACCGGCGACATCGGCTACGCCATCCAGAGCTTCGTCGAACCGCAGAGCATGAGCGTGGTCCGCGATTTCTGCGGCCACGGGCTCGGCCGCATGTTCCACGACGAACCGAACATCATCCATATCGGCCGGCCCGGCGAAGGCGTGCCGCTCAGGCCGGGCATGTTCTTCACCATCGAGCCGATGATCAACATCGGCAAGCCGCATGTGAAGATCCTGTCGGACGGCTGGACCGCCGTGACGCGCGACCGCTCACTGTCGGCGCAGTTCGAGCATTCGGTCGGCGTGACCCAGACCGGAGTCGAGATCTTCACGCTGTCGCCGCGCAAGCTCGACAAACCGCCCTACGGCGGCTGAACCTCGAGCCCCGGCGAAGATCGCGCCGGAGCGCACAGGCTTTCGTAACCGGCATCCGGTGAATTGGGGTTGCAAATGCCGCCGGCCGCGGCAAGGTTGCGGGAGCCAAGAAATGGTCCGCCGCGCCCAATGCCCGCAGATGCCGACAACCCCGCAGGATTTGCCGAAGCGCCGCATTATCACGGCCATCGCGAGCGGCTGCGGGAACGATTCCGCGACGCCGGACCGGATGCGCTCAGCGATTACGAATTGCTCGAAATGGTGCTGTTTCGCGCGCTGCCCCGCCGCGACGTCAAGCCGCTGGCCAAGTCCCTGATCGGCCGATTCGGATCGTTCGCCGAGGTGGTTCATGCGCCCGATGCCCGGCTCCGCGAGATCAGCGGGCTCGGCGAAGCGGCGATCATCGAGATCAAGCTGATCGCGGCGACCGCCAGCCGCGTTGCCAAGGGACAACTGAAGCCGCGGACGATGCTGTCGTCATGGACCGCGGTGATCGACTATTGCCGGGCCTCGATGGCCTTCGCCGACAAGGAGCAGTTCCGCATCCTGTTCCTCGACAAACGCAACCAGCTTATCGTGGACGAATTGCAGCAGGTCGGCACCGTCGATCACACGCCGGTCTATCCGCGCGAGGTCGTCAAGCGCGCGCTCGAACTATCGGCGACCGCAATCATCATGGTGCACAATCACCCCTCCGGCGATCCGACGCCGTCGCAGGCCGACATCCAGATGACCAAATCGATTATCGACATTTCGAAGCCGCTCGGGATTTCCGTGCACGACCACATCATCGTCGGCAAGAACGGCCACGCCAGCCTGAAAGGGCTGCGGCTGATTTAGCGGGTTGGCGGCGGGCAGTAGAGCTTTCGGATTCGAACGCAGCACGCGCCAGCGCTTACTGCCTCACAAGAATCAGCGGATTGGCACTGTCGGGAACGAGCCGCCACTGCGCGTTGTCGTCGGCCTGGAAGTGCCAGGTTTCGCCGCTCGCCGACATCAGCAGGATTTCGCCGCGCTCGAGCCGCCAGGCCTCGGGCTTGAAGCCGGCGATCGCCGGATCGCATTTCGGTTTAAGGAAGGCCTGGAAATTGTCAGGCGGGACTTCGGTATTGGTCAACGTTATGCCGCATATCGCCTGACCGTTGCCGCGGACGAACGCCCAGTCGCCGATCATCTGATCCATCGATCTAGCGAGCGAGCGGGCCTCGGCGAGATTTTGCAGGATGTAGATGCCCTCATTTTCCCGTCGGCCTTCGAAAATGCCGCTTTCGACTTCGGTGAAATCGATCACTGGTTCTCCGCTGGCGGTCTGCAAGCGCACGATATCGAGGCCGGCGACAGTCCAGACCGCGATGTCCTTCGTGAACGGCAGCGCCGCCGCGCAGCCCGGTTCAAGATCGAGCTTGAGACCCTGCGGCGATGGATCGCCGGTGAGCGTCACGACGCAGGTCTTGCTGCGTTCGGTGGTCGACAGCTCCCACTGTCCGATCATGTCCTTTTTCAAGGTGGATGCGTTCTGCGCCGATGCGACCGATCCGCCGGTCGTCAGCATCACCACAGTGGCGAGGACAACCCCCCGTTTCCGCCATGCCTGCGTGCTGTCGTCCGGACAACGCATACTAGCGTCCCTCCACCGGCGTCTCCGGAACCGGCGTCAGCGGCGGCTTGCCGGCGAACCACGCCCTGAGATTATCGACCACAAGCTGGTCCATCACATCGCGTGTCACCACCGACGCAGAACCGATGTGCGGCAACAACACGACATTCTGCAACGCGCGCAGTTCTTCCGGCACGTCCGGCTCATTGGCGAACACGTCGAGACCGGCCGCGAGGGTGATGCCGGACTTCAGCGCGTGGATCAGCGCCGGTTCGTCAATGACGGAGCCCCGCGCCATGTTGACGATGACGCCGCGCGGCCCGAGCGCCGCCAGGACATCGGCATCGATCATCTTCAGCGTCGATGCGCCCCCGGGCGTGATGACAATCAACGTGTCGACCGCCTTCGCCATCTCGATCAGGTTCGGATAGTGCTGATAGGACACGCCCGCGGCTGGATTGCGCGCATGATAGACAACCGGCACCCGCGCCGCATCGAGCCGCCGCGCGATCGCCTGACCGATCCGGCCCATGCCGACCATGCCGACCTTGCGGTCGCGCAGCGAGCCGGCGCTCAAGGGGAAGTCCTGCGTGGCCCACAATCCCTCGCGCACATAACGATCCGCCTTGACGAATTCGCGCAACGTCGCGATCAGCAGGCCGATTGCGACGTCCGCGACCTCCTCGGTCAGGACGTCGGGTGTGTTGGTGACGACGATGTTGTGTTCGCGCGCGTGATCCGTATCGATGTGGTCGTAGCCGACTCCAAAGGAGGACATGATCTCGAGTTTTGGAAAGCGCGTCTGCGCCGTGCTACGGCAAGGAACGGAATCGGTGATGGCCATGCCGCGGATTTTCCCGGCGACCGCGGGCGTCAGGCGTTCCAGATCGGCCTGCTTCTCGCAATGATGCAGCACGAACTGATCGGTAAAACCGTTGTCGACGATCGGCCTGTGCGGTCCGTACACCAGCAGGTCGATCTTTTCCGGGGAGACAGGCGCGGCCATCAGTTTTCCTTCCCAAGCGCGCTTTCGTGCCAGCGCCGCAACATCAGATGCGATACCGCCGCGAGACACATATAAATGACGATGCCCGCCACCGAGAGCAACAACAACGCCGCGAACATGCGCGGAATGTTGAGCCGGTAGCCGGACTCCGCAATTCTGTAGGCGAGACCCGACCCCGCGCCGGCCGAACCCGCCGCGATTTCCGCAACCACGGCGCCGATCAGAGACAGGCCGCCGGCGATGCGCAATCCGCCGAGAATATACGGCAGGGCCGCCGGCAGTTTCAGATATCGCAGCGTCTGCATCCGCGAGGCACCATAGAGCTGGAACAACCCGGCGAGGTTGCGGTCCACGGAATTAAGGCCGAGCGTGGTGTTCGACAGCACCGGAAAGAACGCGACGATCCAGGCGCAGACAACCACCGCGGTCTGCTGCGGCAGGTAGATCAAAAGCAGCGGCGCAATCGCGATCACCGGCGTGACCTGCAGGATGATCGCATAAGGCAACAGCGCATGTTCCAGCCATTTCGACTGGTTGAACAGCAGCGCCAGCGCGACGCCGCCCACAGTTGCGGCGGCAAAGCCCTCCCCCGTGGTCAGCAAGGTCGTCAGCAGTGATTGCCACAGGATCGGCCAGTCCTGCACCAGCGTCGCCGCCACCAGCATTGGGCCCGGCAGCACATAGGGCGGAATCCCGTTGATCCGCACCACCAGATCCCACACCAGAACGCCGGCCGCGAGCACGGCGACCGGCAACAGCACGCGTGCCGCCGATGTTCGAGAATCGCGCTCCGACGCCTCGCTGCCGATCGGCACCGCCGATGAACCGGATACCGTCATCGGCGGAGCGCTCCCTTGCCGGTCGCCAGCGACAGCCCGATCGACACTTCACGGCAATACGCGGCGTATTCCGCCGAGGTCCTGAAATCCTCGCCCCGCGGCTCGGCCGTGTCGATGCGGTACTCGGCGCTGATGCGGCCGGGACGGGGCGTCATCACCACTACGCGGCGCGCGAGATAGACCGACTCGAACACCGAATGGGTGACGAAGATGACGGTCTTGCGCAAATCGCGCCACAGCGCGAGCAGATCGTTGTTGAGGCGGAAGCGGGTGATCTCGTCGAGCGCCGCAAACGGTTCGTCCATCAAAAGGATATCCGGGTCTGTGACCAGCGCGCGCGCCAGCGATACCCGCATCCTCATGCCGCCGGACAGTTGGCGCGGATAGGCCGCGGCGAATTCGGCGAGCCCCACCCGCGCCAGCGCGGCCTCGACGTGTCCGCCGATGTCGGTGCGCGGCCGGTGCGCGAGTTTCAGCGGCAGCGCCACGTTGTCGCGCACGCTGGCCCATGGCATCAGCGTCGGCTCCTGAAACACGAAGCCGATGGAGCGCCCGCCGCCGGCGACACGAACCGTGCCGGACGTCGGCGCGCTCAGCCCGGCGATGATCCGCAGCGCGGTCGATTTCCCGCAGCCGGACGGCCCGAGCAGCGACACGAAATCGCCGTCACGCACATTGAAATCGAGCGGTCCCAGCGCCGCGACGCCGCGATCATAGAGTTTCGTGACACCCTTCAGGCTCACGGCGTCTCCCGCGCGCGGACCCGTGTCGGCTTTGGACAGCGCTAAAGCGGATTCGGTCATCGACGCGAGGCTCTATTGCTTTCTAATTCTTGGGCCGCAAGTCGAGGCCGACGCCCTTGTTGACGAACCGTAGCGTGTAGGCCTTGCGAAAATCGATGTCCCGGCGCACCACCCCCGCCCGCACCATCTTGTCGAAGAAGCTCGCATAGCGCGCATCGCTCATGGCGCCGATGCCGTCACGCAAGGAATCGCCGGAATCGACGATGCCATACTTCCGCATCTTCGCCACCGAATAGGCCAGGAGGTCGTCGGTCATTTCGGGATTGAGCTTCTTGATCATGGCATTACCGGCGGTGTTGTCGCCGTACAGGTAGGTATACCAACCGACGATCGAGGCGTCGACGAAGCGCTGCACCAGATCCTGCTTGTTCTCGACCAGATCGCGGCGGGTTTCGATCAGGGTCGAATACGGGTTGAATCCGGCATCAGCGAGCAGGATCACGGTCGGCTTGAAGCCCGCCCGCTTCTCCACCGCGAACGGCTCCGAGGTGACATAGCCCTGCATCGCGCTTTTCCTGTCGGCGAGAAACGGCTGGGCGTTGAAGGTGTAGGGTTTGACCTTCTCCCCGCTGAATCCATACTCGGATTTGAGCCACTGGAAATAGCTCGCGATCCCTTCCTTTGACACGAACAGCGTGAGTGGCTTCAGGTCCTCGATTTTTGTCACCTTCGATTCCGGGTGCGCGAGAAAAACCTGTGGGTCCTTCTGGAACATCGCGGCGACCGCGACGACCGGCACGTTGTTGGCCACCGCGTCGAACGACTGCAAGGTATTCGCGGTCATGAAGAAATCGAGCTTGCCGGAGATCAGGAGCACCCGGTTGTTCACGTTGGGGCCACCCGGCACGATCTTCACGTCCAGACCATATTTTTTGTAAGTGCCGTCGGCCAGCGCCTGAAAGAAGCCGCCATGCTCGCCCTCGGCGACCCAATTCGTGCCAAAGGAGACCTTGTCCAGCGCCGGCTCGGCCGTGGCCGGTCCGGCAAGGCCGAGCGCCAGCACCAGTCCGGCCGTCAACGTTCGCAGCGAAAGGGCAAGGCGCATCATTGGACTCCCTCGATCGTTCCGGCCCATGATAGGAAGCGACCGGATCGGCGCGAATTCTTCAGATTCGGCCGCGGTCAATCGGACACGACAACCTAGAGCCTTTCCGCTTCTGATGAAATCAGAAGCGGGGCTCTATGATTTTGATCTGACGCGTTTTCTTAACGCGAACCGGTATCCACTTCGCTCGAAAACGCTATAACCTGCATTTCGACTCGATGAAACGCTGCGCACGATGACCCGCACGCCCCCTTTCGACTGGTCCGCCATCTACCGGCCCGGTGTGCCGCCGGAGACCGCCGCGAACTGGATTGCGGTGCTGCCGCTGGCGGCGACCGAGCAGCACGGGCCGCATCTGCCGCTCACGACCGACGTGTTGATCGCGGAAGCCTATCTCGCGCGCGTCCGTGAGCTGCTGCCGCAGGATATCCCCGCGAATTTTCTGCCGGTGCAGCCGATCGGCATTTCCACCGAGCACACCGATTTTCCGGGCACGCAAACGCTGACCAACGAAGCGGCGCTCAAGGCCTGGACCGCGCTCGGTGAAGACGTGGCGCGGACCGGAATCAGAAAGATCGTGATGGTGTCGAGTCACGGCGGCAACAGCGCGGCGATGACGATGGTGGCGCAGGATCTGCGCGCGCGGCATCGGATGCTCGCGGTCACCACCGCATGGTCGCGCTTCGGCGTGCCGGATGGCCTGTTCGATGCACAGGAATTGCGCCACGGCATTCACGGCGGCGCCATTGAGACCTCGATCATGCTGGCGCGCTACCCGGAACAAGTGCGCCGCGACAGCATCGCCGACTTCCACCCCGCGAGCATCGCGATCGAGAAGATCTATCGCTGGCTGGGCACGCAACGGCCCGCGCCGTTTGCGTGGCAGACGCAGGACCTTCACCCGAGCGGCGCCGTGGGCGATGCGACACAGGCCTCCGCGGAAAAGGGCGAGCGGCTGCTCGAGCACGGCGCGCGTGCGTTCTGCGAATTACTGGCCGACATGGCGAGGTTCGATCCGGCGGTGCTGACAGACGGCCCACGCGGTCGCGCCTGACCGTCGCGGCAACTATCCCGACGACTACGGCCGCCGCGGCCGGGCTGTCCCGTCCTCGGGCAAGTCGTTTCGCCCACGTCCCTCACGCGATCCTCGCAGGTACTGGCGCGACAGCCATCCGACCGCTGTCGCGCTGGCGTCATCAGGCAATGGGATGAGCAGTCCTCCTGTCCACACAGTTACAATTGCGAATTAGTTGCAGTAATAATCGGGAATAATCCCACATGGACCTGATCCGAGGCAGATGGACGAGAGAAATGGCGCTATCAAACGGTCGCGGATCGGCGATCGCCGTGCGGACCGAGGGAACCAGGTGACGCGTTGCGAGCGAACGGTGCGATAGATGACCAATACGGGAACTTGCCAGTCCAAGCGGACGGTCCGATGAGTGCCATCCGGCCATTCCGGCTGCGGCGCGGAAGGCACGTTGTGCTGGCCGGCGTGGCCTTGAGCGCGCTTGCGCTGGGCGGCTCGGCTGTCGCCGCCGATGTCGGCGCATCCCTCCTGCCGACCAAAGCCATGCCCCGCCCGGTGATCGACTGGACCGGCCTCTATTTTGGCGCCCATGCCGGGTTCGGCGGCGGCCGATCCACAGCAACGCTCGTCGATCCTGCGTCGACCACCGGCCGCAACGATTACGGCGGCATTATCAGTGGCGTTCAGGCCGGCTACAACATCCAGCTTCCCTCGGGACTGCTGCTCGGCCTCGAAGCCGACATCTCGTTTCCGAACTACATCGAGTCCAATTCGGACGTCTCAAAGCTCGCGACCGCACGCTCCGCCGTCACGCAGCAGTGGGATTTCATCGGATCGGCGCGCGGCCGGATCGGCTACGCCACGGGTCCATGGCTGACCTATGCCAGCGGCGGTCTCGCCTTTGCCGGCGAGCGCTACCTGAACGATCTGCCGTCGGGCGATCAGGAGAAGGCGCTGGACATGCGCCTTGGCTGGGCAGCCGGCGCGGGGCTTGAATACGCCTTCACGCCAAGTTGGAGCGCGCGGCTGGAATATCTTTACTACCGGTTCGACAAGACGAACGTTCAGTTTCCATCGGCCGCGCAATACGCCGCGACGATGGACATGCATTCGATTCGCGTCGGCCTCAACCGCAAGCTCGGCGGGTCGGCCGGCATAGCCGATCTCTCGCTGAAGTCCCTGACCGATCCTGAATCCGATCGCTGGGAGATTCATGGCCAGACAACCTATCTCGGCCAGGGCTACCCGGCGTTCCGCGCGCCCTACAGCGGCGCCAACAGCCTGACGCCGGGCGCGCAGTATCAGGCAACCTGGAGCAACAGCCTGTTCTTGAACGCGCGGCTCTGGGACGGCGGCGAAGTCTACTACAACCCCGAACTGCTTCAGGGCTTCGGCCTCAGCGACACCGTCGGAGTCGCGGGCTTCCCAAGCGGCGAGGCGCAAAAGTCCAACTTCCCCTATCCGCACTACAACACCTCGCGGCTGTTCGTGCGCCAGACCTTCGGCTTCGGCGGCGAGCAGGAAGAACTGGCGAGCGGGCCGGCGCAACTCGCGGGCAAAGCCGACATCTCGCGGCTGACGATCCAGGCCGGCAAGTTCGCTGTCACCGACGTGTTCGACGGCAACGCCTATGCCAAGGATACCCGCTCGGACTTCATGAACTGGTCGCTGTGGGCGCCCGGCGCCTTCGACTATTCCGCCGACAGGCTGGGACTGAGTTACGGCGTCACCGCCGAGCTCAACCAGAAACAATGGGCGCTGCGTGGCGGCTATTTTCTGATGGACGCGGAATCGAACGCGAACAGCTTCGACACCCGCCTGTTCCGGCGCGGCGAGTATGTGCTGGAACTGGAAACGCGCTATTCGCTGCTGGGCCAGCCCGGCAAGCTCCGCACCATCGGCTGGCTCAACAGCGCCTATATGGGCAGTTATCGCGACACGCTGAACAATCCCGCTTTCAATCTCGACATCGCGCAGACCCGCACCGGCCGCATCAAGTACGGTTACGTCGTCAATATCGAGCAGGCGGTCACCGACGACATCGGACTGTTCGGCCGCTGGAGCTGGAACGACGGCAAGACCGAGATCATGGCGTTCACCGATATCGATGCCAGCCTCGCGCTCGGGACCTCGATCAAGGGCACGCGCTGGAGCCGGCCGGGCGACGTGATCGGCATCGGCGGCGCGATCAACGCGCTGTCACGGGATCATCGCGACTTCATCGCCGCCGGCGGCCTCGGCGTTCTCGTCGGCGATGGCCAGCTCAACTACCGCCACGAGCGCGTGCTGGAAGCTTACTATGCCTATGCGCTCAACAAGCAGTTCACGCTGACTGCGGACTATCAGTTCATTGCCAACCCCGCCTACAACGCCGACCGCGGCCCGGTGCACGTGTTTTCCGGACGGCTGCACGGGGAGTTTTGAAGGCTCTCGTCATGCCGTTGAAGATCGTCATGCCCGGGCTTGACCCGGGCATCCATCTTTCATGAACGTTTGATGGATTGCCGGATTAGAGCCTTTTCGCTTCTGATGGAATCAGAAGCGGGGCTCTGTGATTTTGATTTGACGCGTTTCTTCACGCGAACCGGTATCCATCCTCGGGTCTAGCCCGAGGACATGCTTCGCTCGAAAACGCGCTAAGTCCGGCAATAACGCCGCAGTCGCGGCAAAGCATCGCTCACCCCACCGGCGCGAACGAACCCGCCTGCGCCTGCGCCCAGGCGTCGCGGAAGCGCGGATCGGCGGTGCCGTCGAGCAACTCGCCGGGCCGCAGCGTCGGATAGAGCGTGTCGAACGACGCAACCTCGGTGTTCGACACGCGCTGCGAGAAGTGGACCGGACGCAGTTCCCGCGGATGCTCCAGACCCGCCGCCGCGATCAGTTCGGTCAGCGCCAGCAGCGTGGCCTGGTGATAGTTGTAGACCCGCTCGAGCTTGTGCGGCACCACCAAAGCGCGGTTGCGTGTCGGATCCTGCGTGGTGATCCCGGTCGGGCAGCGATCGGTGTGGCAGCTCAGCGACTGGATGCAGCCGAGCGCGAACATGAAGCCGCGCGCCGAATTGCACCAGTCGGCGCCGAGCGCCATGGCGCGCGCGACGTCGAAGGCGGTCGCGATCTTGCCGGACGCGCCGATCCTGATGCGGTCGCGTGCATCGATGCCGATCAGCGCATTGTGGACGAAATTGACGCCCTCGCGCATCGGCATTCCGAGATGATCCATGAATTCCAGCGGCGCGGCGCCGGTACCGCCCTCATTGCCGTCGACGACGATGAAATCCGGATAGATGCCGGTTTGCACCATCGCCTTGCAGATGGCGAGAAACTCCCATTTGTGCCCGACGCAGAGCTTGAACCCGGCCGGCTTGCCGCCCGACAGCCGCCGCATCTCGGCAATGAACGTCATCATGCCGACCGGCGTCGAGAACGCCTTGTGATGGGACGGCGAAATGCAGTCCTCGTCCATGCTGATGCCGCGAATCCTGGAAATTTCCTCCGAGACCTTGGCGGCCGGCAACACACCGCCATGACCGGGCTTGGCCCCCTGGCTGATCTTGAGCTCGACCATCTTGATCTGGTCGTCGGCCGCGACGCGGGCGAACTCGCGGGCATTGAAGCTGCCGTCGCGGTTACGGCAGCCGAAATAGCCGGAGCCGATTTCCCAGATGAGGTCGCCGCCATTCTCGCGGTGATAGGGGCTGACGCCGCCCTCGCCGCTGTCATGGGCGAAGTTACCCATTTTGGCGCCGGCGTTGAGCGCGCGCACCGCATTGGGGCTAAGCGCGCCAAAGCTCATCGCGGAAATGTTGAAGATCGACGCCGAATAGGGCGTCTTGCAATCCGGCCCGCCGATGGCAATGCGGAATGTCTCCTCGGCATGGGGCTTCGGCGCCATCGAATGATGCATCCATTCGTAGCCTTCGGCATAGACCTTTTCCTGGGTGCCGAACGGACGCTTGTCGAGCACCATTTTCGCGCGCTGGTAGATTACGGAACGGGTGTCGCGGCTGAACGGCATGCCGTCCTTTTCGCTCTCAAAGAAATACTGCCGCATTTCGGGGCGAATTTCCTCAAGCAGGAACCGGATGTGCGCCGAGATCGGATAGTTGCGCAGGATGGCGTGGCTCTTTTGCAGGAGGTCGCGGACACCGAGCGCGGTCAGCGCGCCGAAGATCAGGATCGGAACGACGACCACTGTGAGGGTTTCGTGGTCCGCGACCCCGAGGCCGATCAGCAGCGCCGTGACCACGGCGCAGATCGTCAGGACGATGAAGCGCGGCGAAAAGGGAAGCAGCAACGTTTCCATGAATCCTCGCTGAAACAAATCCGCCGCGAGCCGGCAGGACGATGACCGTCCATGATCTGGTATCGCGCCCGGCAACGGTTTGCAGGCCCTGAGGTCCCCGGACCCCGGATATTACACAACATCGGCGGCGTTTCCGATTCAAGGCTCTGCTCCGCAGGGTACGCCTGCCGTGGGCGCAACGATCCGGCCCGAGGGCGCGGTCTCGCAGAGCATGTGATCGCCGTGCCAAGTCAGCGCTTCGTCGGCCTCTCAGGTTGGGTATCTGTCGAGACACAGATGACCCGGACGCGCTTCCGTTCCTCAATCACGGCAACTCCTGTGCAGAATCGAGAACGCAAGGCCCCGGCGCGTGTTAGCAAGCATTCGCGTTTGATGTCGTGGATAGTCGCCTTCCTTTGACGCCTTTCAAGTCAGCCACCGCGGATGAATCGAGCATTGAAGGCTCCGGACCCCAGGAATTCATGAGATCCGATGGCACCATGGATATCGAGTTCCTCAAGCAACAGGCTGAACGCTGCCGCCGCCTCGCAAAGGGAACGGACCCGTTTACCGAAAAGCGCCTGCTTAAGCTTGCCGAAGAATACGAAGCGCAGATCAAGGAGCTCGAGAAACGCAGCTTAGAACCCTGGAGCCATTAAGCCGGCCGCCGCGCTATCCGTAAACAAGGGAAACAAGGCTGGGACATACGGCTTATTGCCAAAAGTATCCCTTTGCCAGCTTTGGAAAAGCATCTCCGTCGCGGGATCGGGTTTTCAGCTTACGACCCTCGCTCCAGTCCCTCCGCGAGGCGGGTTTCCGGCATGAGGGTCCAGACCACCAGCAACCCCGTTAACGCGACGGCGGCCAGGGCCATGAACGCGACGCCATGTCCGAGCTGGTCGCTCACATAGCCGGCAACCGCGGTGCTGAGCGACGCGCCTATTCCGACGGCCGTGCCAATGATGCCTTGCGCGAGGTTGAAATGACCGGAGCCGAAGGCGACGTCGGCGACAATGAGCGGGGTCATGACGCCGAAGACCGCGGCCGTGATGCCGTCCAGCACCTGCACGGCGACCAGCAGCGTCGGATCGTGGATTGTCGCGAACAAGGCTCCCCGAAGCGCCAGCGCGGCGAAGGCGATCATGAGCAGCGGGCGGCGTCCCCATAGCTGCGCCTTGCGGCCGACCGAAGGCGACACCAAGGCGACGATCGCCTGCGGGACGATGATGCAGAGTGCGATCAACGCCGGCGTCCCCTGGCTAGAACGTTCGGTCACGATGCCTGCCATCAACGGCAGCATGGCCGCATTGGCGAACTGGAGCAGGAAAACCGTACAGGCAAAAATGACCAGCGGCCGCTGATGCAGAAGATGGACGATGCTGGTCGTATCGGGATCCGGCTTGGCGCACGCAATCGTCCCATGAGCGTGCTCCGGATCGATTTCCCGGTCGCGGATTCGCGCCAGCGAAAGCAGCGTCGCGATCGCAAACGCAAAACTCACCACGAACACGGCACGGCTCGACAGCAGGTATCCGACGGCACCCATCACCCCCGCCGCCACGCCATTGCCAAGGGATGCGTAGCGCGCGTTGCGTCCGAGCCTCTCGCCGATCGCTCTCGGTCCCACAAGGCCGAGGCTGATGGCGGCGATCACAGGCCCGAGCACGCAACTCGCCGCGGCGTGCAGGATCGCGGCCAGCGCGATGACCGGAAAGATCGGCCAGGCCGCGTAGGCGAGCGCGCTGACGCCGATCGTGGCGACGGCGAGCCCCGCGACCAGACGCTCCGAGCGGGCCGCATCGATAACGGCGCCGCCCGGCATCTGACCGATCAGGCCGACGACCCCGCCGATCGACAGGATCAGGCCGATCTCGGATTGCGTCCACTTCTGCGTGGTGAGATAGACCGCGACGAAAGGACCGAACCCGGTCTGCACGTCGGCAAGAAAGAAAATGAACCAGTCGAGGCCGCGCTGGCTTTGCGCCGAAGGAGAACGGCCCTGCTCGGCGGCCGGCGGCGGCGGATTCACATCCCCTGCGCTCGCCCGCCGCCGCTGGCGCGCGCTATCCGGATCGGACGATCGTCGGGGCCCGTCGCGCAGATCGGATATCCTCTCTGATCAAGGACCGAAATTGAGGGGCTGCAGGGTTCCCGACGCGCCCAGCACCACGACAGGCGCGCCTTCCTTGTATTCCGGCGCCGCCTTCACCTGGTCCTGCGTCAGTTCGAGGCTGATGCTGTCGTTGGTGCCCTTCACTCCGCCAAAGCGGAGCGCATTCCAGTCGACCGCGATCTTCCGGCTGCCGACCCCAAGGAAGCCGCCGAAATCGATCACGGCGGCGCGAACCACGCCCGCCCGGTCCACGATCACCTCGACGATCCGCCCCATGTTCTGACCGCTCATGCTCCGCACGTCGCGTCCCAATACGCCATGCGCATCGGCGGGACTGATCACGGTGATCGAGGGCGGCGGCGCCGTCGTCCCGCCCGAGGGCTTTGCCGCCACTGGCGGGTTGGAGGGGGCGGGATCGGCCTGCGACTGAGCCGTGTCGTCGGCCATCACCTGCGTGGCGGCGAAAACCAGGACGGCCATCGAAAGAACGGCATTGGTCGAGCCTTGTCGAAACATGAATCCTCGCTGCCAAATGAGCCATGCCGCGCGGAGCGCCGTCTAGTGTGGTGGTTTAGACGTTCGCTTCATTGTCTCTGCAAGCTCCTCAAGCGCATCAAAGGTTGCTGCAAGCCCACGCGAACTTCGGAATCGGGGCACTCGATCACGATGATTTCGGATCGAATCGATCCAAAATCATGAACGTGATCGATTCCAATATTTTAGAGCGGGATGCGGGCGGAAAACCGCTACACACTTTTCCTCATCCCGCTCTAGCGCGTCAGCACGATCGACACCTGAATGTGGCCTCGCGTTCGCAACACTTCGAGCGACACGTCCTCATCGTGACGGCGCAGTCGCAGATCGACACTGGATTCGCCAAGATGCAGCCCGCGCAGGATCACCTCGTTGAGGAATGCGGGAAGCCGCGGGTTGCGCAGCCTGATCTCGCTTCTTGCGGCATCGAACTCCAGACCCAGCGCCGCTTCCAGCAGCGTGAACGGTGTCGCGCTCGCCCATGCCTGCGGCGAGCAGGCGACGGGATAGAGCGTCGGCCCGCGCCGCGGCTCGCGCCGGAAGCCGCAGAACAGTTCCGGCAGCCGCCGCAAATCCATGTAGGTGGCCGCATCGAACAGGCCCTTGAAGACATGCTCGACAGAGTGCTTGAGGCCGTATCGCGCCAGCCCGAGCGCGATCAGCGCGTTGTCATGCGGCCAGATCGAACCGTTATGATAGGACATCGGATTATAGCGCGCCTCGCCGCTGGCAACGGTGCGGATCCCCCATCCAGTGAAGAGCGGCGGCCGCATCAGGTCGGCGGCGACCATCCGCGCCCGCTCCTCGCCAACCAGACCGGTGAACAGCAACTGTCCGGCGTTCGATGTCCGTACCTTGCAGGGCCGTTTCTTTCCGTCGAGCGCCAGCGCGTAGGTGCGCAGATCCGGCAGCCAGAATGCTTCCTCGAACCGCGACGCCAGGCGTTCCGCCGCGCGCTCCAGTTCCCTCGCGCGGTCGGTCAGACCGAGCGCGCGCGCGCACCGCGCCGCCGATCGCTTGGCGGCAAAGACGTAACCCTGCACCTCGGCGAGCGCGATATTGCCTTCCGCAAGCGCGCCGTCGGCATGGAAGATGGCGTCGAACGAATCCTTCCAGCCCTGATTGGGGAGCCCCTGTTCGGACGCGCGCCGATACTCGACGAAGCCGTCGCCGTCCGGATCGCCGGGGCCGTCGATCCAGCCCAGCGCCGCCTCGATCGCCGGCCACAGCTCTTTGAGGATCGACTCGTCGCCCGTGCGTTCGACGTAAAGCCCCGCCAGCAGCACAAACAGCGGCGTCGAATCGACGCTGCCGTAGTATCGCGCGAACGGCACCTCGCGTAGCGCGGCCATTTCTCCGCCGCGCATCTCGTGAAGAATCTTTCCCGGCTCCGCGTCCGCGAGGGGATCGACGGCCTGCGCCTGAAACGCTGCGAGCCTCCTCAGAACGCCGCGGGCGATGCCGGGGTCGATCCACAACATCTGCAACGCCGTTATCAGCCCGTCCCGCCCGAACGTCGTCGAGTACCAGGGGATGCCGGCATAGGGATAGCGGCCGTGCGGCGTCTGCGTCATCAGGATATTCAGATCGGCCATCGACTGGCACAGCACCTCGTTGAAGATGTTGTTCGAGGTTTCGACGTTGGTCGCACCGGACCAGGCGCGCCGCATTTCGCGGCGATGCGCCAGCAATCCGCGATAGAACGGAACAGGTTTCTCGGTCGCCGGCTTGTTGCAGGACACGGCGAGGAATATGGCGGTGGTCTGCTGCGGCGGCAGATCGAGGTGATAGATCGCGCCGTTGACGGTCAGGCGCGTCGGCCGCGGATCGAAATGCAGGCGCGAGGTCCGAATGATGTCATCGAGACCGATGTAGGAGAGAGCGACGGTGGCGGGGTCGGACAGTTCGCCGGTGCCGACGCCGCGGCGCGCGCGCCGCTCGCCGCGCACCTCGAACAGATCGGCGAAATCGTTGTCGAACAGCAGGGAGAGATCGAAGCTCGCGGTACCCTCGCCGTGGTTCTGGATGCCGATCCGCTGATACGCGGTCCCGCGCCAGAGAAAGATCGTGCGCACGATATGGATGGTATCCTTGTGAAATACGATCCTGTCGCCGTCGTAGATATCCGGATTGGTCAGATCGACCGTCAGGCCGGAATTATCGTTGCGCAGATTGGATCCGAGCAGCAGCGGTTGCATGTCGTTGAGAACCAGCTCGAGCCGGGCAAGATAGCGCGTGTCGGTATTGAACAGCCCGTCGGGTCCTCCCGCGGAAGCTCCGATATCGCCATGGCTGTCCAGCACGACGAACGTATCATCGTGCTTCAACGTGCGGCGCGGGCGGGCAGAAGGCCCGGTCATCGGAATGTAGAACGGCGATTCCGCCGCAAGAACATCGGATAACTGCGTGGTCGTGATCTGAGCTGTGGCCTTGATTGCCATCATCTGACCCCTGCCGGATTCCCCATCGCACGGCTCCGGCCGACACCCGACGTCAAACGGCGTTTTAGCCGTGTGAACCGAGAGGCGTTCAAGCCGCGTGAACCGCGAGGCGGCTCATCTCCTTGGCGACAAGCTGCCGGTAGTGTCCGTCTTTGCGCATCAGGCGGCCGGGCTGACCGTCCTCGATGATCTTTCCGTTCTTGAGCACGACCATGCGGTCGAAATTACGCAGGGTCGCAAGTCGGTGCGCGATCGCGATCACGGTGCGGCCTCGCATCAGGCGGCCGAGCGCTTCGCGGATGGCTTCTTCGGACTCACTGTCCAACGCCGAGGTCGCCTCGTCAAGCAGCAAGATCGGCGCATCCTTGAGGAACGCGCGCGCGATGGCGATGCGCTGACGCTGGCCGCCGGAGAGTTTGACGCCGCGATCGCCGACCATGGTCGAAAGGCCATCCGACAAGCCCTCGACGAAATCGCAACGCGCCGCGATCGCTGCGCGCAGCACCTCGTCGTCGGTCGCCGTCGGACGGCCGTAGCGGATGTTCTCGAGGATGGATCGATGAAACAGGGAGATGTCCTGGGGCACCACGGATATGGCGGCGCGCAGACTCTGTTGCGTGACCCGCGAAACATCCTGGCCGTCGATCGTGACGCTTCCGCGCTCGGGATCGTAGAACCGCTGCATCAGGACGAACAGAGTCGACTTGCCGCCGCCGGACTCGCCAACCAGACCGACGCGCTGCCCGGGTTGAAGCCGAAGATTAAAACGCTCGAACACCGGCCGACCGCCGGGATAGCGAAACGAAACGTTGTTGAACGCGATGGCCGCGCCGTTTTTCCGCAACGGCTCCGCTTCCGGGTGATCGGTCAATTCGTGCGGGACCAGCAGCGTCGCGACCGCCTCAGACAGCCGCGCGACATGCTGAGTGATATCGACAAGCGCGACCGCCAGGTCGCGGGTCGCGTGCAGGATCGACAGGCCGAGCGTGCAGACCAGCACGACATCGCCGGTGGTGGCGCCGCCGCGCTGCCAGAGCGTGATGGCCCATGCCAGCAGCGAAACGGTCAGCGCGACGGTGATGGCGGCATGGGTGATCCTGAGTTTCTCGAGATAACGAAGACTTCGTCCACGCGCGCTCAGTTCACGACCCACGGTCGCATTGAACCTGTCCAGTTCATGATCGATCCCGCAGAAAGCACGGACCAGCGGCATGTTGTTGACGACATCGACCATCTCGCCATCGACCGCCGCGGCCTTGTCGGCGAAATCCTCATGCAAGGGTTTGCCCGCCGCCGCCATTTTGAACATCGCGACGACCATGATGCCGGCGACGACCGTCAGCCCAGCCGCCATCGGCGGACTGACGGTCCCAATCAGCGCGATCGCGGCCATTGTCGCGATGCAGGGCGGCAGCACATTCCAGACCAGCATGTTTTCGACACTATACACGGCGTTCGATGTCGCCGTGATCCGGCTCGTCAGCATCCCCGGCATCCGCTCGGCGAAGTAACTCGGCGCATGGCCGGTCAGGTGCCGGAAGATGTCGCGGCGCAGGTCGCCGGTCACGCCGACGAAGGTGAAGCTCGCGACCCAGCCCGCGATCCGCCACAGAAAGTTATCGGCGGCAATCAGCGACATGAGAAAGATGAATGCCAGCCATACGCCGCCGCTGCGCGAAGGGCCGCCCGCGAGAGCATCAACAAGGGATTTGACTCCGTATTGCGTTCCCACCGAACACGCCACCGCCGCCACGACGCAAAAAAGAATCGCGACATGCGACGCCGATCGCTGGCGGCAATAGCGCATCACGAATGCGAAGGGCCGGCCGCCGTATCCCGAGAAATCGTCCATGCATTTCCTACCGAGGCGCTTTGAAAGTTCATCGGAGCGTTACGTCCTCGGATCCGGTTCGGCAGTGCCGCACAAGACCCTCAGAAAAGCCGTCAATGCGCAGAAACTTCGTTGCAAAGACTTCGTAGCCTGTCTGGAAGGATGTGATGGCATCAGCAAGACGACAATGTGAAGAAGTTCGTAGATGTGGGGAACTGCGCAGTTACAAAAACGTTCCTTGAAGTAGCGATGCTGGCGCTATCGAGGGCTTTCTAAAATTCATGACAACTTAAATGTGACAGGAGGCGATTAGATGCGCATCGCGCAAGTTGCTCCGTTGACGGAGGCTGTTCCGCCGAAGCTGTATGGCGGCACTGAACGTGTAGTTCACTGGTTGACAGAGGAACTCGTGGCGCTGGGTCATGACGTGACGCTTTTCGCCAGCGGCGATTCTCGCACCTCGGCCCGGCTCGATGCGACATGGCCGAAAGCCTTGCGGCTCGATGGCGCCGTGTGCGATCCGAACGCCCTGCACATGGTGATGCTGGAACGGGTCCGCCGGAAATGCGACGACGAGGAATTTGACTTCCTCCACTTCCATCTCGACTACTATCCGTTCTCGCTGTTTTCGCGGCAGCCGACGCCCTTTCTCACGACGCTTCACGGGCGGCTCGACCTTCCCGAGCATCAGCCGGTATTCACGGCATTTTCATCAATTCCGGTGATTTCGATCTCGAACGCGCAACGCCGCCCGGTGCCGCAGGCCCGCTGGCTCCGCACCGTTTATCATGGCCTCCCGGAAAAGCTGCTGACGCCGCGGCCGACCACACCGGGCTATCTCGCCGTGCTCGGCCGCATCGCTCCGGAGAAAGGCGTCGACCGGGCGATCAGGATCGCCCTTCGATGCGGCATCCCGCTCAAGATCGCCGCAAAAGTCGATCGCGCCGATCAGGACTATTACGATGAAGTCGTCCGCCCGATGATGGATCATCCCCTCGTGGACTTTATCGGCGAGATCAGCGACCACGAGAAGCCGGATTTCCTCAGCGGCGCTATCGGGCTGCTGGTGCCGATCGCCTGGCCTGAACCGTTCGGCCTCGTCATGATCGAGGCGATGGCGTGCGGAACGCCCGTCATCGCCTACAATCGCGGCTCGGTTGCCGAAATCATCGAGGATGGCCGGACCGGTTTTATCGTCGAGGACGAAAACAGTGCCGTCGCCGCCGTCGACCGGCTGGCGTCGCTCGATCGCGCAATCGTTCGCAAGGAATTCGAGGCGCGTTTCACGGCACGGCGCATGGCGCTGGATTATCTCGATGCGTATCACGACCTGATCGAGGCCGCGACGCCGAAGATCAAGCTGGTCAGCAGCGCCGAATAATGCCGCAGCCCGCCTTGCCGACCGGCAGTGCTCGCGGCAGGCGGTCAGTTCGATATCCGCGGCCGACGGAGCGATGGAACGCCTTGGCTACCAATTCGTTCCTCCTTCCGGAGGAAATATCATGCGCAATTTGATCTATGCGGCCCTGTCAGCCGCAGCCATCCTGGCAATCAGCACTCCGATTTCGCCGGCGTCGGCTCATGACTACAGATACTGCCTGCAAGGCAGGGAGTGGGGTTATCCGGGAAACTGCCAGTTCTCGACCTACCGGCAGTGCATGCTCACGGCATCAGGCACCGACGCCTATTGCGGCATCAATCCGCGCGTCGCTTTCCGCGAGCGAGGACATTACAGGTAAGCCGCGACAGGTAAGCCGCAACGGCCGCTAATCGCCGACGATTCATTTGACGGGTGCGGCTCCATCAGAAGCGAAAAGTCTCTAGCTGCGCTCGTCTTTGCGGACGAATGAGCCGAACAGAGCCTTTTTGAGGTCGCGCACGCCGGTTGAAATTCGCGACCAACTGCAAGTCGAGAAAAACGCCTCCTCACAATGAGGCGCAATCTTCGGGCGCGGGCGCGGCAGTACAGCTACATGCTTTTCGGCCGTTTTCGGCGTTGTCGTCAGCCTGACATTGCTGGAGCCGGCGTTGGGCTTGACCGTCGCCCTGGCCTGCTCGACCTCCTGCTGCTTCCGAAAAAACGCCGCTGCAATGATGCCGCGCCGTTGGTCCTTGAGATAAGCGGCATACTGCTCATCGATGTGCTTCTGCTCTTCCGCCGTCGGGTTCGGCCCCGCGATGTCGAAATGCCGGTTCTGCATGAAGTCGTAATAGGTGTAGCCGCCACCGGGGTTGCGCCGGCCGGCAAATTTGGCCTCGCACGCCGTAAGCCGCTGGCCCTTGTCCTCCGCGGACGTCGCATTTTTTTCCACACTCGCAGCGCATTCCTCGAAGTCGGCCGGCGTACGCGACCACCATCCCGCATTTGCATGGGAGGAGGCCAGCACCATGCCGCAAGCAATTGCAAAACCGGCCAGAAGTCTTCTCGCGCCAGCCACCGCCAACAACCCCGTCCAACGCTCTCCCGATTGACCGATTCTCAGGAAATATCGCTGCCTTGTCACCCCTGGATCGAGGTTTATCCCGCTTTTGCTTTAGTCCGACGGCCAGTCAGACCGACGCTGCGTTATATTGGAGCGTTTTCGAGCGAAGCATGTCCTCGGGCTTGACCCGAGGATGGATGCCGGTTTGCGTCGTCCCGGCGAAAGCCGGAACCCATAACCCTTGTGTGCGTGTTCAAGCAAACCAGGCTACGCTGCCGACGCGAGACGACACGGCGTATGGGTCCCTGCGTCTGCAGGGGCGACAGCAGATGTCAAGATCCCGCCTTCAGCGCCTTGTCGATTTCCGGCTTCAGCACCGCATCGATGTTCTCGGGCGTGATCGCCCCGACCAGCTTGTAGGCGATGGTGCCGTCGCGACCGACCACGAAGGTCTCGGGCACGCCGTAGACGCCCCACTCGATCGAGGCGCGGCCGTTGTCGTCGACGCCGACGATGTCGAACGGGTTGCCGTAGCGGCCGAGGAATCGACGGGCGTTGTCCGGCGCGTCCTTGTAGTTGATGCCGACGAATTGCAGCCGCCGGTCCTTGGCAAGTGCGGTCAGAAGCGGCGCCTCGCCGTGGCAGGGGACGCACCAGGACGCCCAGACGTTGACCAGACTGACCTTGCCCTCCAACGATGCGGGGTCGAGGCCTGGTACCGGCTTGCCGTCCGCGACGAGGCCGGACAGCGGAGGCAGCGTGGTTCTGGGCGCGGCGTGGCCGATCAGCGCCGAGGGGATTCGCGAAATGTCGGTGTCGCCGAGCCGGAACCAGAACAGCAGCGCCAGCGCGGCAAAGACCACCAGCGGCAGCGCCATCAGCCAGCGTCGTTTCGGTGCGGCGGCGGGAATTGCGGGATCGGTCATTTGATCTCCGCCGCGCTGCGTCCCGACCGCCTGACGGCGCCGGCGGCCTCAAGGTCGCGCAGGCGCGCTTTCTGACGGCGGTAATCGACGATCACCCAGATAACGAGCGCCACGACCACGGCTGCGACCGCGACATAGGACATGACGATGAAGGAGGCGTAGGGACCGAGCGTCATGATCGTCACGCCGCCGACTTGCTGGCTTGCAGCATCTGCAGGGTGCGGACGCGACGGCGCAGGATTTCATTCCGCATCGCCGCGATATGCAGGGTCAGGAACAGCAGCGTGAATCCGATTGCCATCACCAGCAGGGGAATCAGGAAGGCGCGGTCGAGCGTCGAGCCTCCCATGCGGATCACCGAGGCCGGCTGATGCAGCGTGTTCCACCAGTCCACCGAGAACTTGATGATCGGAATGTTGATCGAGCCGACCAGCGTCAGCACCGCGGCGGCGCGCGCGGCGCGCGACGGATCCTCGACTGCGCGCCACAGCGCCATCAGGCCGAGATACATCAAAAACAGGATCAGCACCGAGGTCAGTCGCGCATCCCACTCCCAGTAGGTGCCCCACATCGGGCGGCCCCACAGCGATCCCGTCAACAGTGCGAGGAATGTGAACGCCGCGCCGATCGGGACGGCGGTCTTGGCCGCGACGTCGGCCAGCGGATGCCGCCACACCAGCGTGCCCAGCGCAGCAATGCTCATCACGCCCCACACGAACATCGACAGCCACGCATTCGGAACGTGGATGAACATGATCTTTACGGTCGCGCCCTGCTGGTAGTCGTCGGGCGCGGTCGCGGACTGGTACAGGCCGATCGCCAGTACGAGCACGGTCACGGCCACGAGCCACGGCAGAATCCGGCCGGCAAGCGCGAGAAATCGGGAGGGATTGGCGAGATCGATCAGGGTCATGGCACCACTGATAGTCGCCGAAGCCATCGCAGGCAATCCGGATTCGGCCCCGGCTTCTCCGTTAAGCAAAAGTTGATCGGCCGCATCGGACGCCTCAATCCAGCCCATGCCGCAGGCTCGCCGCGGCGGCAAACGGGCCGATCACCAGGCTTGCCAGCGACAGCGCGCACAGAATCGAGAACGGCGTGCCGAACGGCGATGGTCCGGATAGCGCAGCGTTGGACGCGGCGACGCCGAAAATCAGCACCGGAATCGATAGCGGCAGCACCAGCACCGAGAGCAGCAGACCGCCGCGACGCAGGACGACGGCGATTGCGGCGCCGATCATGCCGGTAAACGTGAGCGCGGGCGTTCCCGCCAGCAGCGTCAGCGCCACGGCGCCGGTCGCAGCGGCGTCGAGGTTGAGCAGCAGGCCCAGCACCGGCGTCGCGGCGACCAGCGGCAGCCCCGCCGCCAGCCAGTGGGCCAGCGCCTTGGCCGCGCAGGCCAGTTCGAGCGGTGTGCGGCTCATGACGATCAGATCGAGCGAGCCGTCGTCGTGATCGGCGGTGAACAGGCGATCGAGCGTCAGCAGACTTGCAAGCAGCGCGCCGATCCAGAGAATCGCGGGGCCGAGTTTTTTGAGAAGCGCGAGGTCGGGACCGACCGCGAATGGCATCAGCACCACGACGGTGAGGAAAAACAGCACGCCGATCAGCGCGCCGCCGCCGACGCGCAGCGCGACGCTGACATCCCGGCGAACCAGTGCGGCGAGCGCGGTCATGAGGGATTCCCGGAGCACGGCGCGCGCCCCTCCCTCCACGGAGCAAAGCGACATGGCGGGGAGGGGTCGGGGGTGAGAATCGCGTCGGGTGGCATCTCCAGAATAATCACGCTCACGTCGTTCCCCCGATCCGCAGTTCCCGCGCGGCAATGCCCAGCGGCGTGTGCGTCGCAGCCAGAATGATGCCACCGCCCGCAAGGTGGCCGGTCATGATGGCGGCGAAGGCGCTTTGGCCGGCGACGTCGAGCGCCGAGGTCGGCTCGTCCAGCAGCCAGACCGGGCGTTTCACCGCCAGCAGCCGCGCGATCGACAGCCGTCGCCGCTGTCCCGCCGAGAGATAGGCCGCCGGCAGATGCGCGACATGATCGAGCCCGACCGCCGCGAGCGCTTGCGCGGCATCGGGGCCCGACGCCCGCGACGCGCCGCCGAGAAACCCCCGCCAGAACGACAGGTTTTCGCTGACGCTGAGCGCGGGTTTCAGGGCGTCGCGATGGCCAAGGTAATGCGCCTGCTCGGGCAGCGTCAGCTCAGGATCGCCGCCCTCAAGGCCGATCGACCCGCCCTCTAGCGCCAATAGCCCTGCCAGCAGCCGCAGCAGGGAGGTTTTCCCGGCGCCGTTGGGCCCGGTGATCGCCACCGCCCGGCCGGACTCCGCCGCGACATCGAGGCCGGAAAACACCTCCCGTCCGCCTCGTACGCACCGCAAGCCGTGCCCTGAAAGTTTCATGATGATCCTGTTTGCGGAGCCGTCGCGCGGCTTCTGTGCATGGCTGAAAGGCGGGGAGCAAGCATTGTTGGCGTGGCGGACGATCTGGAAAGACTCTATAAATCCGGAACTTGATGCAGCACAAACTGCCCCGCAACGAAACCCCGCGAGCCGGGCTCGTCTGCGGTGTTTTAGTACCTCTAGGGCTCGCCCGACCGGCTAACCCCCAAACTCTTGGATCGGGATTCCTCACATGGCTTCGCTCGACAGTTTCAAATGTTTGAAAACCCTCAAGGTCGGCGGCAAGACCTACGCCTATTACAGTCTGCCGGCTGCGGAGAAAAATGGTCTCAAGGGCATCTCCAGGCTGCCCTACTCCATGAAGGTGCTGCTGGAAAATCTGCTGCGCAACGAGGACGGCCGCTCGGTGACGAAAGAGGACATTGTCGCGGTCTCCAAATGGCTGAGGAAACGCAAGCTCGAGCATGAAATCTCCTTCCGCCCGGCGCGCGTCCTGATGCAGGATTTCACAGGGGTGCCCGCGGTGGTCGATCTCGCGGCCATGCGCAACGCGATGCAGAATCTCGGCGGCGAGCCTGCGAAAATCAATCCGATGGTGCCGGTCGATCTCGTCATCGACCACAGCGTGATCGTGAACTTCTTCGGCGACAACAAGGCGTTCGCCAAGAACGTGGTCGAGGAATACCGGCAGAACCGGGAACGCTACGAACTCCTGAAGTGGGGCCAGAAGGCGTTCTCGAACTTCTCCGTGGTGCCGCCCGGCACCGGCATCTGCCATCAGGTCAATCTCGAATATCTGGCGCAGACGGTGTGGACGAAGAAAGAGAAACTGACCATCAGCAAGAAGACCCGCAGCATCGAGGTCGCCTATCCCGATACGCTGGTCGGCACCGACTCGCACACGACGATGGTCAACGGCCTCGCCGTTCTGGGCTGGGGTGTCGGCGGCATCGAGGCGGAAGCCGCGATGCTCGGCCAGCCGCTGTCGATGCTGTTGCCCGACGTCGTCGGGTTCAAGCTCAAGGGCGCGCTGAAGGAGGGCGTTACCGCCACCGATCTCGTGCTCACCGTCACGCAGATGCTGCGCAAGCAGGGCGTCGTCGGCAAGTTCGTCGAGTTCTACGGCTCCGGCCTCGATCATCTGTCGGTCGCCGACAAGGCGACCATCGCCAACATGTCGCCGGAATACGGGGCGACTTGCGGCTTCTTCCCGGTCGATGCCGCGACTATCGATTATCTCAAGACGTCCGGCCGCGCGCCGTCGCGCGTCGCGCTGGTCGCGAAATACACCAAGGCGCAAGGCCTGTTCCGCACCACCGCTTCGCCAGATCCGGCATTCACGGAAAAGCTGATGCTCGATCTTGGCACGGTCGTGCCGTCGCTCGCGGGACCGAAGCGGCCCGAAGGCCGGCAGCCGCTGCCGGCGATAGCGGAAGGCTTTGCCGCAGCGCTCGCAAGCGAATACCGGAAGACCGACGCTGCGGCGCGCTGGCCGGTCGAAGGCCGCAACTTCGATCTCGGGCACGGCGAGGTGGTGATCGCGGCGATCACCTCGTGCACCAACACCTCCAACCCGACCGTGCTGATCGCCGCCGGGCTGCTCGCGCGCAAGGCGGCGGCGAAGGGGCTGACCGCGAAGCCGTGGGTGAAAACCTCGCTGGCGCCCGGCAGCCAGGTGGTCGCGGAATATCTGGCAAATTCCGGATTGCAGAAGGACCTCGATACGGTCGGGTTCAATCTGGTTGGCTTCGGCTGCACCACCTGCATCGGCAATTCCGGTCCGTTGCCGGAGGAGATTTCGAAGTCGATCAACGACAACGGCATCATCGCCGCGGCGGTGCTGTCGGGCAATCGCAACTTCGAGGGTCGCGTTTCGCCGGACACGCAGGCGAATTATCTCGCCTCGCCGCCGCTGGTCGTCGCCTATGCGCTGGCGGGGTCGGTGACCAGGAACCTGGCCACCGAGCCGCTGGGCACGGACAAGGCCGGCAAGCCGGTGTACCTAAAGGACATCTGGCCGACCTCGAAGGAGATCAACGCTTTCATCAAGAAGTTCGTGACCTCGAGGATCTTCAAGAAGAAATACGCCGACGTGTTCAAGGGCGATACCAACTGGCGCAAGATCCAGACCGTCACGAGCGAGACCTATCGCTGGAACATGGGCTCGACCTACGTACAGAACCCGCCTTATTTCGAAGGCATGACGAAGGAACCGGAGCCGATCGCCGATGTGGTCGATGCCCGCATCCTGGCTATGTTCGGCGACAAGATCACGACCGACCACATCTCGCCGGCCGGAGCCATCAAGCTGACCTCGCCCGCCGGCAAGTACCTCACCGAGCATCAGGTACGGCCGGCGGATTTCAACCAGTACGGTACGCGGCGCGGCAATCACGAGGTGATGATGCGCGGTACCTTCGCCAATATCCGCATCAAGAACTTCATGCTCAAGGGCGCCGACGGCAACATTCCGGAAGGCGGATTGACCAGGCACTGGCCGGACGGCGAGCAGATGTCGATCTACGATGCCGCGATGAAGTACCAGCAGGAGAACGTGCCGCTCGTCGTGTTCGCCGGGTCTGAATACGGCAACGGTTCGTCGCGCGACTGGGCGGCCAAAGGCACGCTGCTGCTCGGCGTTCGTGCGGTGATCTGCGAGAGCTTCGAGCGCATCCACCGCTCCAACCTCGTCGGCATGGGCGTGCTGCCGCTGACCTTCGAGGACGGCGCGTCATGGCAATCGATCGGACTCAAGGGCGACGAGACGGTGACGATTCGCGGTTTGCAGGGCGATCTGAAACCGCGCCAGAAGCTGACGGCGGATATCGTCTCCCGCGACGGTTCGCTCCGTCGCGTCTTGCTGCTCTGCCGCATCGATACGCTCGACGAACTCGACTATTACCGCAACGGCGGTATCTTGCATTATGTGCTGCGCAAGCTCGCGGCGTGACCTGATGGTCCGATTCCAACATTCGCATCCCGTTCCAGCGCGTGCTTTTGCGAATGCCGGAATCAAAAGGACCGCAAGCAAATATAAGCTGTCGGTGGAGTTTTGAATTTGATGCTCGCATGCGGAAGCCGCGGTCCAGGGGTTAGCGAATATCAGATCCAATCCTCCAGTCTCGCGATGGCCTCACCGCGAATTGAGTGGCAGGTAAGCGGAAGGCGGCCTATGAAAATGCCGGTTCCTCGCGTTCGGAGGTGTGCTTCCCTTCATGGCGCCGGCACACGTTGTGTCGCGGTTTCGGTGTAGCCCTATGATGACTCATGGTTGTTTGTCGCGCCTGTCCGGCGCGCTCGGCGTGTGCGTGTTCGTCGCGATCATTCGTCCCGCCGAGGCGGGCCCGCGCGCGGTGGTCGAACTGTTCACGTCGCAGGGCTGCTCATCGTGCCCGGCGGCGGACAAGATTCTTGGCGACCTCTCCAGGGATCCCTCGATTGTCGCGCTGAGCATGCCGATCGATTACTGGGACTATCTCGGTTGGAAAGATACGCTGGCCGACAACCGCTTTACTGCGCGCCAGAAGGCCTATTCGCAGATGCGCGGCGACCGCGACGTCTACACGCCGCAGGTGATCGTCAACGGATCGGCCCATGTGATCGGCAGCGATCGCGCGGCCATCGACAACGCAGTCCGCGATACCAAGAAGAACGATGACGTGATGTCGGTGCCGGTCTCGATGGCGGTGTCGGGACGGCAACTCAATGTGTCGGTTGCGTCCGCCAGCGCCAATCATCCTTCCGATCACGGCGAAGTCTGGATATGTGCGATCTCGAAGGCGGTGCCGATTGCGATCGGGCGCGGTGAGAACGGCGGCCGCGAAGTGACCTACCACAACGTCGTTCGAAGCTGGCTCAAGGTCGGCGACTGGACCGGCAAGGCCGGGACCTGGGCGGTGCCGATGGAGAATATCGCGCAAGATGGCGTCGACGCCGCGGTCGTCTACGTTCAGGACGGCAATCGCGACAGGCCCGGTCCGATGCTCGGTGCGGCCTATACCTCGCTGCACTGAATCATCCTCAATCTTTCAGGATTGTCGTTCCAGGCAGTATCGTTGTTTCGGGATCGTCCTGTCCGACCGGCACAACGCGTTTGCGCGCATGGTGCAATCCCGATGCGCAAATCAAACAGCGGGATTTCTCCCAAAAGAGGCAAAAGAGGCATGTCTCGCAAAAGAAAAAGGACCAGCTTTCGCCGGTCCCGAGCGGTCTTGGAGTTTTAGTTCCCCGCGAATAGGCCCGATCCTGATGGCCCCGGGGGGCTGGGGGCTGAGGATCCGGCACCGAAAGGACCGGGCCATCGCAGTGACTGTTTTCTCGCAATCCAGCAGGGCGGTTGCTTGACGGAAATTGGGCTGCATTATGATTTTGACTGACGTTCTTGTGACGGCGCTGTTTTGATCGCGGCGTTTGGACGCAGCTATAGCGCTTTCGAGCAAAGTATGTCCCCTCGGGCTTGACCCGAGGATGGGGTGAAAACGCGTCAAAGCTGGAGCCCGGCTTAATTCGACCAAAGCCGGAATGGCTCTGGTGCGACGGGTCAGGACGAGGTTGCTGCGGGACCTCTCGAGAACGCCCAAGGCCTCTTGCGGCGAGGCGCATCCGGCGCGATCATGTCGTTGACATTGACAGGAGGCGCCGATGAGTTCGCTATCGGGCGACATTGATCCAAGCGAGAACCGCGCGGCGGACCGCAGTCCCGCAGCGCTCCCCGTTCCAGGCCGCGTCACGTTCACCCGCCTCGAACTCAATCGTATCCTCAATCTTTATGGACGCATGGTCGCCGACGGTGAGTGGCGGGATTATGCAATCGATTTTCTCAAGGACCGTGCCGTGTTCTCGATCTTCCGCCGCGCCTCGGAGGTTCCGATCTACCGTATCGAGAAAGATCCGCGGCTGGCGCGCAAGCAGGGTGCCTATAGTGTGATGTCGGCAAGCGGCCGGGTCCTGCGGCGCGGCCACGAACTCGACCGCGTTCTGCTTGTCATCGACCGCAAGCTGGCGCTGGTCTAGAGCCTTTCGCTTCTGATGGAATCAGAAGCGGGCTCTATAATTTTGATTTGACGCGGTTTCTTCCCGCGAACCGGTACCCACTTCGCTCGAAAACGCTCTAATCTGGTTAACCGCAGGAAAATGCTCTCAATCAATAATCTGCGCGTATTCTAATCGCAAAACCGATGTCTACTTTTGCGGAATACGCGTCTGCACCAGCCCTGGAGGAAAATTTTTCATGCGTCATTTCACGCTCGCCTCGATCACCGCCGCCGCGCTTGCGCTCGGCCTGCTCGCCTCCTCGCCGTCGATGGCCCAATCGACACAGCCTGCCGCCAAATCCGACAGGATGGCGCCGGCGGGGAAAATGGCACCCGCCGCCAAGACGGTGCCCGCCAACTCCGACGCGGCCAAACTCGACATCAACACCGCGACCAAGGAAGAGCTGATGGCCTTCAAAGGCATCGGCGACAAGTATTCCGACAAGATCATTGCCGGCCGTCCCTACGCCAAGAAGGACCAGCTTGTCTCGAAGAACATCCTGCCCGCCGCGATCTACAAGAAGATTGCCGGCCAGATCATCGCATCGCAGTCGAAGTAGTTATTGCGACCGTCTTCATGAGGCGGGTCAAATTATCAAACGCACCGGCCATCGCCGCCGGTGCGCTTTTCATGTGTTTGAAAGAGCCCCGAGACTCGGCATTGCGGTCGACCGCCCCAATTTGTTGGCTTGGAGCGTTTTCGCTTCTGATGAAATCAGAAGCTGGCTCCATGATTTTGATTTGACGCGTTTTCTTCACGCGAACTGGCATCCACCTCGCTCGAAAACGCTCTAATCCCGAGCCTTGCGAAAGGTTCCTTACTTAGCCCTTGCCCACAGGGCCTTTATTTTGTTCGGAACACGCGTGAAGGGCAATAAAAAGCCCAGCCAGAAAAAAGACAAACCGAGCAGCACCACCAGGTTCACTTTATCTGATGTATTGGCTAATCCCGTTTGAAGCGTTTGGGCGTAAGCAAAAGCAAAGTAAATGCAAAACAGCGCGCTCACGCTTAACGTCAGGAACCTTTTAGGACGCGGTCTTACGAACCTGCCAACAAGCTGCCCCGCTTGATATCCAACCATCACGCCAACCGCTGCTATGAGCCGAAACATTGAGAGTTCTGAAGGAACAAAAAATCCAAAGCTCAAAACAAGCCCGGCGACGCCAAATACAATAGTCAGCATTAAATTCATTATTCATTCTTTTGCGAGAGCCAACAACGATACGTCGCTGGCAAAGATAGGCTCCAATTTTTTACGATCAAGCAAAACCAGATCGACAGATACTTTTTGAACCTTCTTCGCCGGTATTTCAAACTTCATTGACTACCCCGAAACGACAAGAAAATCTGATTTTTTAAGATATTTCGACTGGAACGTTGGCCAGAGCGCTTTGGGTGTCACCCGCTGGCGAAAATTCATTCAGGAGTACATGTCCCAATAAACTCAATGGAATGCTGCGCCGCATAACGTGTGGGGGGCTCGTGCGCACCCATGGAGAAGACCGTCAGAATAAACCGTAAGACCCCCAGCGGTTTGGGTGAAGCTACTTCCTGACATCGCCCTCGCTGGCATCGCTGGCCTCGAGCGTGGCAGGCTCCAGATGATAGCGTTTTGTCAGCGGCATCTGCATCATCGCAAATATCATGGTGAGCGGGACCGCCCCGAAAACCTTGAAATTGACCCAGAAATCCGTGCTCTGGGTGCGCCAGATGAGTTCGTTCAGGATTGCCATGCCGAAAAAGAACAGTGCCCAGCGCAGCGTCAACACCTGCCAGCCCCGCGGCGTCAGGTTGAACACCTGATCGAACATGATCGCGATGAAGGAGCGGCCAAACAGCAATCCGCCGCCGAGCACGCCCGCGAACAGGGAGTAGATGATGGTCGGCTTCACCTTGATGAAGGTCTCGTCATGCAGCACGAGCGTCAGCGTGCCGAACACGATGACGACAATGCCGGTGACCAGCGCCATCAGCGGGATATGTCGCGTCACCACATAGGACGCGATCATCGCCGCCACGATCGCCACCATGAACGCAGCCGTTGCGACGAACAGGTTAAACTTGGCGTTGGCGGCGAAGAACACCAGCAGCGGGCCGAGTTCGGTCGCGAGTTTGAACAGCGGGTGCGGTTGCTTCTTGTCCATCGTCCTGCCTGTTGTGACCGTCATCATCCGCGAAAGCGGACGATCCGATATTCCGATCAACGCGCCAGCATACTGGATGCCGCCTTGCGCGGGCATGAAAAAACTAAGCCTCGATCCCCGCGATCGCCTTTGCGAAATCGTGCGCGGTGAACGGCGCGAGATCGTCGACCCCCTCGCCGACACCGATGAAATGCACCGGGAGCTTATGTTTCTCCGCCAGCGCCACCAGAATGCCGCCCCGCGCGGTGCCATCCAGCTTGGTCATCACCAGCCCGGTGACGCCGGCGGTGCGATGAAACGCCTCGACTTGCGACAGCGCGTTCTGTCCGACGGTGGCATCGAGCACCAGCAGCACCGCATGGGGCGCCGCCGCATCGACCCTTCGGATGACGCGAACCACCTTTTCGAGTTCGTTCATCAGTTCGGCCTTGTTCTGCAGGCGGCCGGCGGTGTCGATCAGCAGCACGTCGCGTCTATCGTCCCGCGCCGCGGTCAACGCGTTGAACGCGAGGCTTGCGGCGTCCGATCCTTGCGCGCCGGCGACGACCGGCGAGCCGGTGCGCTCGCCCCAGACCTGCAATTGCTCGATCGCCGCGGCGCGAAAGGTGTCGCCGGCCGCCATCATCACCTTGCGTCCCTCGGCGGACAACTTCGCCGCGAGCTTGCCGATGGTCGTGGTCTTGCCGGAACCGTTGACGCCGACCACCAGGATGACGAACGGCTTGTGCGTTTCATCGACGACCAGCGGCTTAGCCACCGCCGCGAGAACTTTTTCCACTTCGGTCGCGACGACAGCCTTCACCTCATCGGCGGAGATAGCCTTGTCGTAGCGTCCCTCACCGACCGCCGCCGCGATCCGTTCCGCGACCGCGGTTCCAAGATCGGCGCGCAGCAGCACGTCCTCGATATCGTCGAGCATGGCGCGGTCGAGCTTGCGCTTGGTGACGAGATCGGCCACCGCCGTGCCGAGCGAACTCGAGGTCCGCTTGAGGCCGCCGGACAGCCTGCGCCACCAGCTCTGTTTCGGTTTGTCGTCGGTGCTGTCGCTCATTGTGGAGGTGTGTTAGCCGTTTCAACCTCCAAGCGAAAGCCTTGAACTATTCATGGATACGCCCCAACTCAGCGCCGAACAAATCCAGGCCCGCGTGCTCCACCGCGACGGGCTGATGCTGGTGATCGACAAGCCGGCCGGCATCCCCGTGCATCGCGGTCCCAAGGGCGGCGCCAATCTCGAGGCGTCGTTCGAGGCGCTGCGGTTCGGCCTGCCGCGGCCGCCGGTGCTTGCCCATCGGCTCGACCGCGACACCTCGGGCTGTCTGGTGCTCGGACGTCATCGCAAGGCGACGGCGTCGCTCGGCCTGCTGTTCAAGCACGGCAAAATTTCAAAAACCTACTGGGCCGTGGTCGAGGGCGGCCCCACTGAGGACGAGGGCACCATCGACATTCCACTCGGACGGCTGAACCACGAACGCGGCTGGTGGCAGAAGCCGGACCCGAACGGGCTGCCGTCGGTGACAAGATGGAAAGTACTGGGGCGCGGCATTTTCACTGCGGCCAGCGATCGCTTCTCCCCTTCCCCTTGCGGGGTCGAGACGAGCGAAGCCCGTCCTGAGGGGGCGGGCGCGAGGGGCAACAGTGACGGCATTGCACCAGATCACCCCCCTCCCCGCGCAAGGGAGGAGGGAATTCAACTCACCTGGCTGGCGCTGGAGCCGGTCACCGGCCGCACCCATCAACTGCGCGTCCATTGTGCGGCGATGCGCTGGCCGATCGCCGGCGACAACATTTACGGAACGCAGGCAAGTCTGCGCCGCCTGCGCAATGAACAATATATCCCACAGTTCGGCGAACCCAGTCTGCATCTGCATGCGCGCGAGATCGCGATTCCCCTATCGAAGAACAAACCGCCCATCGTCGTCACCGCATCCGCGCCCGTGCATTTGCACGCGCGACTCAAGGCGTGCGGGTGGAATGGGGAGTAATTCGCGGCGTAAGGACGGCGACGCCGCCAGCACGGCTAACCGCCGCCACTTTTTGAGCATTTGCGGCTGATCGGTTAGAGCCTTTCCTCTTCTGATAGAATCAGAAGCGGGGCTCTATGATTTTGATTTGACGCGTTTTCTTCACGCGAACCGGTGACCACTTCGCTCGAAAACGCTCTAGAATTATCGCGCCGCGAATCACAAGCCCAGGCGCACGGCGAGGATCGGTTTTCGCTTCCAAAAATCCTTTGCCAGGCTAAACCTCGACAAAATACCTTGAATCTGCCGCGTTCCTGTTCCATATGGTGTCGCGACCCTGAGAATGATCGGGTCACTGCGAGCCGCGTGTTCTGAGCCCGTTCGACGGTTTCTGGCTTGCCCTTCACCTAGCCTCAATCGACGCCCCAAGCACGCGGGTGTCCGCAGACACCTTGGCACGCCCCGGCTGATGTGGCCGGGCGCCCAGTCGCATAATGGAAAGAAACCACCTTTTGTCCTCCTTTCAGGATTTCGGCCTTGCCGATCCAATTACACGTGCGCTCGCAGAAGAGAACTATCTGACGCCCACGCCCATCCAGACTCAAACCATTCCTCTTGCCCTCGCCGGACGCGACATCGTCGGAATTGCCCAGACCGGAACCGGCAAGACCGCATCCTTCGCGCTCCCGATCCTGCATCGCCTGTTGCAAAACCGCATCAAGCCGCAACCCAAGAGCTGCCGGGTGCTGGTGCTCAGCCCCACGCGCGAGCTTTCGGGCCAGATCCTGGAGAGCTTCAACGCCTACGGCCGCCACCTGCGCCTGACCTCGGCTCTCGCGATCGGCGGCGTTCCGATGGGGCGTCAGGTCCGCGCGGTCATGCAAGGCGTCGAAGTCATGGTCGCCACACCGGGTCGCCTGCTCGATCTCGTTCAAAGCAACGGGCTGAAGCTCGGTCAGGTCGAATTTCTCGTGCTGGACGAAGCCGATCGTATGCTCGACATGGGTTTCATCCATGACATCCGCAAAGTCGTCGCCAAGCTGCCGGTCAAACGGCAGACGCTGTTTTTCTCGGCCACCATGCCGAAGGACATCGCGGAACTCGCCGAGCAGATGCTGCGCGATCCGGCACGCGTCGCGGTGACGCCGGTCGCCTCCACCGTGGACCGTATCGCCCAGCGCATCATCCAGGTCGATCATGCCAGCAAGCCCGCGTTTCTGGCCCAGCTTCTGAAGCAGGAGCCGGTCAACCGCGCGCTGATTTTCACGCGGACCAAGCATGGCGCCGACAAGGTCGTGAAGAGCCTCGCCAAGTCCGGCATCAGGTCCGATGCGATCCACGGCAACAAATCGCAGAACCACCGCGAGCGCGTGCTGGCGGCCTTCCGGACCGGAGAGATCCGGACGCTGGTTGCGACCGATATCGCGGCCCGCGGCATCGACGTCGACGGCATCAGCCACGTCGTCAACTTCGACCTTCCGAACGTCCCCGAGACCTACGTCCATCGCATCGGCCGCACCGCGCGCGCAGGCGCCGACGGCGCAGCGATTTCGCTGGTCGCCGGGGCCGAAGAAATGGCCTATCTCCGCGATATCGAAAAGCTGATCCGCGTGGCACTGCCGAGAGAAGATCGCCGGACACCGGGGCAGCGCGAGGCGGCGCCGGCCCATCAGCAGCATCGCGCCGGACGCCCGGCACAGCCTAGTCACACGACCAGAGCGGGCGACGCCGCTCCCGGCGCGAAAGGTCCGCGCCGCCGCAGCCGTCATGGCAACGGCGTGCCGCAAACGAAGCGGCCGGAAGCCGGCCGGCATGAGCCCTCCCGTTCATCGCAGGGCGGCAAGGCCGAGGGGATGCAGGGCGTTGCCTTCCTGCACCGCCAAAGCCGGCCAGCGCGCGCAAAGCCCGGCCAACGTCCTCAACGCTAGGAGTGGATTTGACATTCACTACCCACCTGACCGCGCGTCCGGGACGCGAATGTCAAATTCAAAACTCCACTGGAAACCTGATAGTTGCTAGTGGTCCCGTGGTTCTAACATTCGCAAAAGGGCCTGCTGAAACGAGATGCGAATGTTAGAGCCGGACCACTAGAGCGGAATGAGGAAAAGTGCGTAGCGGTTTTCCGCCCGCATCCCGCTCTAAAATATTGGGATCGATCACGATCATGATTTTGGATCGATTCGCTCCAAAATCATCGTGATCTAGCGCGCGTTCCGCAAAAGTGGATACCGGTTTTGCGATAGGAATACGCGCAAGTTTTTGATTGAGAGCATTTTCTTCACGCAAACCGGTTTCCACTTAGCCGGAAAATGCTCTAGTGAAGCGCCACTCGATCCGGAGAACCATATGGCGAAAGAAGAACTGATCCAGTTCGAAGGACTGGTCACCGAAATCCTGCCCGACGCCCGCTATCGGGTGCAGCTCGATGCCGGGCACGAAATCGTGGCCTATACCGCCGGCAAGATGAAAAAGAACCGAATCAAGACGCTGGCCGGCGATCGCGTCACCATCGAGATGTCCCCCTACGATCTCGAAAAGGGTCGCCTGATCTTCCGGCACAAGGACGAGCGACCCAGCGGCGCACCGCGTGGCGGACCGCCGCGCGGGGGCCAGTTCCGCCGCAGATAGCCGACGTCCGACGGTGGGAGGACCGTGCGCCGATATCAGGGCGAGGGCCGGCGGCCGCGCCGGCAGCTCGGCACATCTTAAAAAATCCTGCACGTCAGGATTGTTTTGCGGCCTGCCTTCGAATAATATGGGCTCTAGCGATTTTCGGCCGGACGACATTGGCTATCCACCGGTACAGCCGGTTTAGACCCTGACGACCCTTCCAAAAATCCGATCTCGCCAACCCGCCGAAAGCGGGCTTCGACATACGTATTTGAAAAGGGACTACCCGTGAGCATGGGAACCGTGAAGTGGTTTAACGCGACCAAGGGCTACGGCTTCATTCAACCGGACGATGGCGGCAACGACGTGTTCGTTCACGTCAGCGCCGTTGAACGCGCCGGACTTGGAACGCTGCGTGAAGGCCAGAAGATCAGCTACGAGATCGTCGCTGATCGCCGCTCTGGCAAATCATCGGCCGACAATTTGCGGGCCGCTGGTTAAACACTACCTAGACGCTTCGTTCAGCGAAGCGCAATTAAGATCGAAAACGATCGGATTACCGAAGGCCGTGCGTCAGCGCGGCCTTTTTTTTATTTGCAACGATACCCGAAGTGTTGGCGTAGCTTCAATTCGTCGGGCAAGGAGGAAAAGGGGTGCCGGCAGGCGGCGTGGGATAGGTGACGCACATGGACTGACGCGGCCGCGTATAGGCGGTGTCGCTCAGCGTCACGCCGGCTTTCGCCATCACGTAGCCGACGATCGGCTGGTAGAGATAGCTGACCTCGCTGTAGATCAGGTACTGACCGGGAAGCGTCTTGTCCGACGAATCCTTGCCGATGAGGTCCGACGAAATGCTGACTGTCGAGCCCACGCCTCGCGGCGACGATCCCTGGCTCCACTGCACCCGCGCCACAGACGTCGCCGGATCGATGTAGAGTTCCGAAATGGTGGCCTGGACCGGCGCCGACGGATAGGGCCACATGATGCCATAGCTGGCAGCCAAGAAGTTCGTGATGTCCGCGTCGCCCACCACCTTGGACTGCGACGTCAGGTCGGACAGCGTCCTCGCGACCAGCGTGACCTTGCGCTTGACCGCCACGCCCGACGACACATCGATGGTCCCGAACAGCATCACCAGCATCAGCGGCACGATCATCGCAAATTCGATCGCGGCAACGCCCCGCGAATCACGCCGCATCGCTGCCGCCGAAACCCTGATGCATGACCAGATACTGGACATCGACGTCACGTCCTCAGCTATAGGGCTCGTTTTTGAAGGCGACCGTCGCTGCCAGCAGCCGCTTGCTGCCGCTCAGGTTGGCGAGGTTGTAGCCGAGTCCCGTGACAAACAGCGGCCACTGATAGAACAGCCGCACGACGACGATATCTCCCGGACCGCCGGCGCTGTATTGCGTATTATCGACGAAATTTCTGTCCCCGGTGATCGGATCCGCGGTGATCGAATCGTCGATCTCTACGCTTCCGAATCCGGACGGGTAGCTATGGACATCGACAAAGATTCCATTCTCGCAATCGAACAGCACGCTCGCATTCGCGCAGACGACGTCTTTCTTAAAGCTCGCCTTGTCGTACTTGGCGATCTGTGCCTGACCGGTCTGGATCATGCGCGCCGAGTCCTGCAACGTGGTCTCCAGGCTCTGGCTCGCAAAGAACACCATGCCGGTCTCGATGATCGCAAACAGCAGCGCGAAGAACAGCGGCGCGACGAGAGCGAACTCCACCGCCGCGGACCCGCGCTGATTGCCGCGGAAACGGCCGGCCACCCTTGCGGCTACGGTCCTGAAACGGGGGAATGGCGACATCGCAAAATCCTTGAGCACGGCGGGATTTATCTACCGTCAAGGACTAGCCGAAACAGATTGTTGAAGTGTTTCGCCCGATGGAAGCAGAATGCCCCTCGCCGTATACCCGATATCAACCATTCCTGGATTGGCTTGCTAGAGCATGATCCCGAAAAGTGGAAACCGGTTTCGGGTAAGATCATGCTCAATCGAAAGGATAAGGCTAGAATCTGATTCAACGGAGTTGGATCAGACTCTAGCCGCGCTGTCGCGGAACGCACGCGCCAGGCGTCCCGGTATCGGTTGCCGGACGGTCAATCGGCTTTATTATTTTGCACCGCCGGCCTGCGAACTTAGATTGCTGGCCTGGTCCATCGTCGCCTTGAAGTAGGCGACGCTGTCCCCGAGGGTGATGCGCTTCTGGCAAACCGGCATGCAGCTATACGACTCGCGCTCCACGCCGCGATAGACCGTCACCACCTGATCGCTCGGCCCTTCGACCTGAATGACGCGATCCACCAGAATGCTCCCGGCGCGGTCCATCGCAATCACGTTGGTTGCGCCGTATCCCTTTCCGGTCACGACCACGAGGCCGCCCGGCTGCAGGGTGACGTCGGCGATCAGCGGGTTACCGACCACGATCGTCGCGATATGTCCGGGCAGCTTGACCAGCTTCGCCTGGTCCACATTGACCGAGATCGGGTCGCTCGTCACCTCGGCGAGAGCCGCCGTCGGACCAAGCAAAATCGCCGTTGCAAGCGACAGGCCGACGACCGAAGCACGCGAACGACCACGCAAAAACTTGAACCACATACTGTACTCCGGGACGCATACCAGCCGGCAAAAGCGATACGCAACGGTGCCGGCGCCCGACATGGCAAATCTGCCGTTAATTGATGAACGAACTGCAAACGGCCCCCCGCAGCTATCCTTTCGAGGTAGAATGCATTTTTATACATCTCCCTTAAATCTAAATTCACTCTGAGAAAGAACCAGCCCGTTACGGCCGCGTTTCTGCAATCGAATTAACTGCGCTGCAATTTCTCCCACCCTACGGTGGTGTCATGGTCACGGTGCTGAGAACGCCGTTAGGACCAGGTAGTTCGAAAGCCACGTGAGCACAGGGAGTTTTCTTATGAAGAATCTGGTCAAGCGTTTCGCCAAGGATGAGTCCGGCGCCACCGCGATCGAATACGGCCTGATCGCCGCCGGCATCGCCGTCGCGATCATCAGCGCCGTAAACCTCGTCGGCACCAACCTGATCAGCAAGTTCACGCAGGTCAGCGACCAACTGGCGAAGCCATAAGCGAAAGTCTTCCGTTTCGCGCTCAAAAAAGGTCCCGGTATGCCGGGGCCTTTTCTGTTCCTGCTTCTGCTCGTCCGCAAGAAGCTGAACCGGGCCGCCATGATCATGTTGAAGCCTTCCATGCCCAAAACGCATTATCGGCCCGACGATGAGCAAACGAGACAGGCCATCCAGACCGTTTGCATGGCACTGACCCTCGCCGTGATTGCCGTCACAGCCCGGATTATCGCCGTCTGGCCATGACCTTTCCCGTTTCCCGAACGTTCACTTTGACCGGCCAGGATCAAACTTCGTAACGGATGGCGCTGCAGGGGCTCATATCACCATGGCACTCGATGTCGCACGCTTGCTGCTGTTTCCAGCCCTGATGGCATTCGCGGCCGCCAGCGACCTGCTCACCATGACGATCTCCAATCGGGTCTCGCTGCTTTTGGTGGCCGGCTTCCTCGTGGTGGCTGCCCTGAGCGGCATGAGCCTTCACGACATGCTGTTACATGCCGGCGCCGGCCTTGCTGTCCTGCTTGTCGCATTCACCTGTTTCGCGATGGGCTGGGTCGGCGGCGGCGACGCAAAAGTGGCGGCCGCGGCCGCCCTTTGGTTCGGCTTCGGACATCTGCTGGAGTATCTGGTCTATGCCTCGCTGTTCGGCGGAGCCCTGACGTTGCTGCTGCTCCAGTTCCGGCAATGGCCTCTGCCGGCGCTATTTTACAGTCAGGACTGGCTGCTCCGGCTGCACGGCAAGGATACGGGAATTCCCTACGGCATCGCGCTCGCGCTTGGCGCCCTGCTGATCTATCCGGAGACCGGTTGGATCAAGGCGGTCGATTTGGCGCGCTTTGCGCTTCACTGAAGCGCGTACAAGAAACCTCTCATTAACGCGATTTGGATACGCCTCATTAACCATGCTTTGACGAATATCTGTTCAACTCCCGTTACGACGGCGCAAGCGCCGCGGCGTAACGTGGAAAGTGAAGCGTATGAATACCGCACGCATTGTCGTCCTGACCATCGCAGTCGGTGCCGGCGGCCTTGCCGCCTATCTCGCGAGCGGATCCGACAAGAAGCCGCAACCCGCGCAGACCGCGCAGCTCCAGACGGTGGACGTTCTGGTCGCGAAATCGGACATCCCGCTCGGACAGGCGGTGACCGCGAACGACGTGGCGTGGCAGGCCTGGCCCGCAAATAGCGCCAGCAGCAGCTTCATTCGCCGCGACCAGCGTCCCGACGCCACCACGCAACTGGCGGGATCGATCGCCCGCTCGCCCTTCATCGCGGGAGAACCCATTCGCGAACTCAAGCTGGTCAGCGCGAAAGGATCCGGATTCATGGCCGCGATCCTGCCGACCGGGATGCGCGCGATCTCGACCGAAATTTCGCCCGAGACCGGCGCCGGCGGCTTTATTCTCCCCAATGATCGCGTCGACGTGATCCTCTCACAACGAGACAAAAACCCGGATCATCCAAACGCGAACTCCGTCAATTCGGAGACCATTCTCAGCAACGTGCGCGTTCTCGCGGTCGACCAGACCATCGAGGAGAAGAACGGGCAGAAGGTCGTGGTCGGCAAGACCGCGACGCTCGAATTGAAACCGGAGCAGGCGGAGATGCTGGCGCGGTCGCGCCAGATGGGAACGCTGTCGCTGGCGCTGCGCAGCCTCGCCGACGCCAATGCCCCGGAGAGCAGCACCGACGATCAGAGGCGCGACAGCATCAATATCGTCCGCTACGGCGTTCCGACCCAGACCACCGTACAGAGGTAATCAAGGACGCCCGTCATGACGTGGACGATAAATCCGACACCGCTGCAGGCCATTGTGGCGCGGTCTCTCTCGTTCGCAGCAATCGCCGCCTTCACGCTGAACCCGGCGCTGACGCCGGTGTTCGCGAGCGATTACCGCGTGCCAGCCGCAACGGCCGGCGCAAAGATGCACGCGCAATCGCTGTCGCTCGGCATCGGCAAGTCCGTCGTGGTGGACTTGCCCCGTGACGTCAAGGACGTCCTGGTCGCCGACCCGAAGATCGCAAATGCCGTGGTGAGGTCAGCGCAGCGCGCCTACATCATCGGCGCAGCGGTCGGTCAAACCAACATCATATTCTTCGACGGCAGCGGCCAGCAGATTTCGGCTTATGACATCGCAGTCACGCGCGACCTCAACGGCTTGCGCGCCGCGCTCAAACAGATCTTGCCGAATGCGGATATCAAGATCGACGGCCTCGGCGACGGCGTCGTACTTTCGGGTTGGGCCCAGAGCCCGGTGGAATCCCAGCAAGCGGCCGATCTGGCTGCACGCCTCGCGGGCGGTGCCGACAAGGTGGTCAACAGCATAGCGGTTCGCGGCCGCGACCAGGTCATGCTGAAGGTGGTGGTCGCGGAGGTGCAACGCGACATCATCAAGCAACTCGGCGTCGATTTGAGCGCCAACCTGAGCTATGGCACCGCCGTCGTGAACTTCAACAATTCGAATCCGTTCCTGGCGACCGGATCGGCGCTGGTGCCGGGCAACAGCGTGGTGGGCGGCTTCGGCAAAAGCATCATCAACGGCGTGACGATGCCGACCGTTCAGGCGACGCTGCGCGCGATGGAAAACTCAGGCGTCATCCGCACGCTCGCCGAGCCCAGCCTGACCGCGATCTCCGGCGAATCGGCGAACTTTCTCGCTGGCGGCGAATTCCCGATTCCGTCGGGCGTTAGTTGTACCAACGGAACGTGTACGCCGACCGTCACTTTCAAGAAGTTCGGTATTTCGCTGAATTTCACGCCGGTGGTGCTGAGCGAGGGCCGTATCAGCCTGCGCGTCGCCACCGAAGCGTCCGAAGTCAACAACGAAAACGCCATCCAGATCTCGGGCACCGCGGTGCCGTCGATCAAGACGCGGCGCGCCGATACCACGCTCGAGATTCCATCCGGCGGCTCGATGGTCATGGCCGGTCTTATCAAGCAGCAAACCAAGCAGTCGATCAGCGGCATGCCGGGCGTATCCCAGATTCCGGTGCTAGGAACGTTGTTCCGCAGCCGCGACTACGTCAACAACAACACCGAGCTGATGATTCTGGTGACGCCTTACGTCGTGCGCGCCGTCGCACAGAAGGATCTGTCGCGGCCCGATGACGGATTCGCGGATGCATCGGACCCGCAGGCCGACCTGCTGGGCAGCATCAATCGCATCTACGGCGTTCCGGGTCGCGCCGAACCCGCGCGCCAATATCGCGGGACCTATGGCTTCATCACCGACTGAGGCGGGGCAAGGAACGAAACGATGACATCCGCAGATTCCGCCGAACGCTACCGCAGTCTTCGCGTGGCTGTCCTCATCGCCGGCCTGGCCGCCGCGCTGGGCGCCTGCACGCATACGAGCCAGGAAGCCACCACCGCGAGCATTCCCAACGATTATCGCTTGCGGCATCCCATTGCGATCCAGGAAGCCAACCGGACGGTCAACATCTTTGTCGGCAACACGCGCGGCGGCCTGTCGGCATCGCAGCGCGCCGATGTCGTCGGGCTTGCGAGCGTCTGGCTCCGCGAGGGAACCGGCGCCATCGTCGCCGAGGCGCCAATGGGCACCAGCAACGCCCGGGCCGCCGCCGATTCACTCAGGGAAGTCCGCTCGCTGTTGACGGCTGCGGGCGTACCGCCGCGCGGAATCATCGTCCGGCATTACCATCCCGCCGACCCGCGCCTGTTCGCAACCATTCGCCTGACCTATCCGCAAATCGCGGCCGTGGCGGGACCCTGCGGGGTCTGGCCGGAAGACCTCGGCCCGTCGATCAAGAACAAGGGCTATCTCGACAACAAGCCGTACTGGAATTTTGGCTGCGCAAGCCAGCGTAATCTTGCTGCAATGGTCGATAATCCCTCCGACCTCGTGCAACCGCGTCCGGAAACGCCGACCTATACCGCCCGCCGGACCTACGCGCTCGATAAGTACCGGCAGGGTCAATCGTCAGCCACCGTCTATCCGGATGCGGACAAGAGCAAAATCAGTAGTGTGGGACAATGATCAGCTACCCTCGCCAGGACGCAGAAGAGCCAACCGCATCCGCTTCGCCGAAGGCCGACGATCATATCGCGCCGGCGCCGCGCGTATCGGTGCAGGCCTTTTGCGAGACGATGGAAACAGCCACGGCCGTGCAGGCGGCCGGCGAGGATCGCCGGCTGGGCAAGGCCCACCTCAAGATCCAGATGGGCGGCATGGCCGCTGCCGCGGAAGCCTATCGCTCGGCGCCGACGCCGAACGTCATCATTCTCGAAACTGAGGAGCGCGGCGATATCCTCGCCGGGCTCGACCAGCTTGCAACCGTGTGCGACGCAGGCACGCGCGTCATCGTGATCGGCCGGGTCAACGACGTCACGCTGTATCGCGAGTTGGTCAAGCGTGGCGTCAGCGATTATGTCATCGCGCCGGTCACCGCCGTCGACATCGTACGCGCGGTTTGCGGCCTGTTTTCAGCTCCCGAAGCCAAGGCGGTCGGCCGGATCATCGCCGTTGCCGGCGCCAAGGGCGGCGTCGGCGCGTCGACGATCGCCCACAATGTCGCCTGGGCGATTGCACGCGATCTGGCGCTCGATTCCGTCGTCGCCGACCTCGACCTCGCCTTCGGTACGGCCGGGCTGGACTTTAATCAGGACCCGCCGCAAGGCATCGCCGACGCCGTATTTTCGCCGGACCGCATCGACACGGCGTTCGTCGATCGGCTGTTGTCGAAATGCACCGATCATCTGAGCCTGCTCGCCGCGCCGGCGACGCTGGACCGGGTCTATGACTTCGGAACGGAGGCGTTCGATTCGATTCTCGATACCCTGCGGACGACGATGCCCTGTATCGTGCTCGATATCCCGCATCAATGGTCGGGCTGGACCAAGCGCGCCCTGATCGGTGCGGACGACATCCTCATCGTCGCGACGCCCGATCTCGCCAGCCTTCGCAACACGAAAAACCTGTTCGATCTGCTCAAGGCAGCACGACCGAACGACCGGCCTCCGCTCTACTGCCTCAACCAGGTCGGCGTTCCGAAGCGGCCCGAGATCAGCGCCAGTGAATTCGCCAAAGCCATTGAAAGCCAGCCGATCGTCAGCATCCCGTTCGACCCGCAGTTGTTCGGGTCTGCCGCGAACAACGGACAGATGATCGCTGAAATCGCGGCGAACCACCGCATCACGGACATGTTCTTGCAGATCGCCCAGCGCCTGACCGGCCGCGGCGAGACAAAGAAGCCGCGAAAATCGTTTCTGCCGCCATTCATCGAGAAGTTGCGGGCGAAATAAGTCACTGCGTGGAGTACCGTCGTGTTTGGCAAGCGTAGCGGACCAGAGGACGACGCCCGGAAGATGGCGGGCCTGACGCTGGAGGCCACTCCGGCCATCCAGAATGTGCGAGCGCCCGCGGAGATCGCTTCGCCGACCGTCGCCTCACCGCCGCTCGCCCCGGCGCGCTCCGCGCCGCACACACCGGCCATCGATGCCCGCCGGTCCGAAACCTATTATCAGGTCAAGGCGACGATTTTCGGCGCGCTGATCGAGGCCATCGATCTCGCCCAGCTCGCCAAACTCGACGGTGAATCCGCACGCGAGGAAATCCGCGATATCGTCAACGAGATCATCGCGATCAAGAACATCGTGATGTCGATCGCCGAGCAGGAAGAGCTGCTTGACGACATCTGCAACGACGTTCTCGGCTACGGTCCGCTCGAGCCGCTGCTGTCTCGCGACGACATCGCGGACATCATGGTCAACGGCGCCGGCACGGTCTTCATCGAAGTCGCCGGCAAGATCCAGCGGACCGGAATCCGGTTCCGCGACAACCAGCAACTGCTGAACATCTGCCAGCGGATCGTCAGCCAGGTCGGCCGCAGGGTCGATGAATCCTCGCCTATATGCGATGCGCGTCTAGCCGACGGATCCCGCGTCAACGCCATCGTTCCGCCGCTGGCGATCGACGGACCCGCGCTGACAATCCGAAAATTCAGGAAGGACAAGCTGACCCTCGATCAGCTGGTGAAATTCGGCGCCATAACGCCGGAAGGCGGCACGATCCTCCAGATCATCGGACGGTGCCGCGCCAATGTGCTGATCTCTGGCGGCACCGGCTCCGGCAAAACCACACTACTGAATTGCCTCACGAACTATATCGACCACGACGAGCGTATCATCACCTGCGAAGACGCCGCCGAGCTTCAGTTACAGCAGCCGCACGTGGTGCGCCTAGAAACCCGGCCGCCCAACATCGAGGGCGAGGGCCAGGTCTCGATGCGCGAACTGGTCCGAAACTGCCTTCGTATGCGCCCGGAGCGCATCATCGTCGGCGAGGTTCGCGGACCCGAGGCCTTCGACCTGCTGCAGGCCATGAACACCGGCCATGACGGTTCGATGGGCACGCTGCACGCCAATAACCCCCGCGAGGCGCTGTCGCGCTGCGAGTCGATGATCACGATGGGGGGCTTCGCGCTGCCCTCGCGCACCATCCGCGAGATGATCTGCGCCTCGATCGACATCATCATCCAGGCTGCCCGCCTTCGCGACGGCTCGCGGCGTATCACTCACATCACCGAAGTGATGGGGATGGAAGGCGACACCATCATCACCCAGGATATCTTCATCTACGATCTTCTTGGCGAGGACGCCAACGGGAACGTGGTCGGCCGACACCGTTCGACCGGAATCGGCCGGCCGCGGTTCTGGGAGCGCGCCCGGTACTATAACGAGGAGAAGCGGCTCGCAGCGGCGCTCGATGCGGCGGAAGTCAAGGTCGAAATCTGAGGACGCGCGCCGATGAACTTGCAGACCCTCGCAATGGCATTCATGGCTGCAACCGCGGTTGGCGGCGTCGCATGGGTATTCCTGTATCCGGCGCTGTCGGGCGAGGCGAAGGCGGAGAAGCGCCGTTCGGCATTCGCGCGGACAGCGCCGGCGGTCCGGCAGGTCGACAGAGCCCAGCGTTCGCGCCGCGAGCAGATCGAGGGATCGCTGCGGGAAATCGAGCAACGCCAGAAGCGCGACAGCAAGATCACGCTCAACGACCGCATCGCACAGGCAGGCCTGTCCTGGTCGAAGGAAAAATTTCTGATCGTCTCCGGCATTTTCGGCGCGGTCTGTTTTGCCGTTCCAATGTTTTCGGGAGCCGGGCCGATCGCCGCGGTCGGCCTTGCATTCGCGGCGGGCTTCGGCTTGCCGCGCTGGCTGCTGGGCTTCCTCAAGACGCGCCGCGAGAAGGCGTTTCTGCGCGCGCTTCCCGATGCGGTGGACGTGATCGTTCGCGGCATCAAGGCCGGCCTGCCACTGTTCGAATCCATCAAGGTGGTCGCGGCCGACTCGCCGGAGCCGCTGAAAAGCGAATTCGCGGCGATCATCGAAACGCAGGCGATCGGCATGCCGCTCGGCGAGGCCTGTGCGCGGCTGTACGAGCGGATGCCGGTTCCCGAAGCGAACTTCTTCGGCATCGTGATCGCGATCCAGCAGAAATCCGGCGGCAACCTGTCGGAAGCTCTCGGCAACCTGTCCAAGGTGCTACGCGACCGCAAGAAGATGGCCGAGAAAATCCAGGCCATGTCGATGGAAGCCAAGGCGTCCGCCGCCATCATCGGCTCGCTGCCTCCCGTCGTCATGATGCTGGTCTATCTGACTACCCCGGACTACATCGCAATGCTTTGGACCCATCCCACCGGGCGGCTGATGCTGGCCGGCTGCGTATTGTGGATGTCGGCCGGCATCTTCGTGATGAAGAAAATGATCAACTTCGACTTCTGACGGTGCAGCATGCTCGACTTCCTGATCGAGAAACTCCACGACCCGCAGTTCATGACGATGGTGCTCGCCGCCATCGCCGCCAGCGCAACTGTCTATACTCTGATCACGCCGTTCTTCGCGGCGGAGGGGCTCACCAAGCGGATGAAGGCCGTCGCCAGCGAGCGCGAACGCATCCGGCAGCGCGAGCGCGAGCGGCTCGCGAAATCCGAAAAGGTCTCGCTGCGTCAGGCCCCGAAGCAGTTCGTCTCGAAGGTCGTGGAAGATCTCAATCTCGGCAAGTGGGTGGCGCAGGAAGCCGCACGCGAGAAACTCGTCATGGCGGGGTATCGCGGTCAGGCGCCTTACGTCACCTTCCTGTTCTTCCGCATGGTCACCCCGATCGTGATGCTGATCGGAGCGATCGTCTACGTTTTCCTGCTATCACACATGCAGCAGTCGACCCCGATCAAGATCGGCATCTGCATCGGCGCCGCGTTTTTCGGCTTGCAGGCGCCGATGCTGTTCCTGAAGAACGCCATCACCAAACGCCAGATCTCGATCAAACGGGCCTTCCCGGACGCGCTCGATCTGCTGCTGATCTGCATCGAATCCGGCATGTCGATCGAAGTCGCGTTCCGCAAGGTCAGCACGGAAATCGGCAGCCAGTCGGTCGCGCTGGCCGAGGAGTTCACGCTGACCACGGCCGAATTGTCGTACCTTCAGGACCGCAAGGTCGCCTACGAGAATCTGGCAAAACGCACCGGGGTCGAGGGCGTGAAATCGGTGTGTCTCGCACTCCAGCAGTCGGAACGATACGGCACTCCGCTCGCACAAAGCCTTCGCGTGATGGCCCAGGAAAATCGCGATATGCGCATGACCGAAGCCGAGAAGAAGGCGGCCGCCCTGCCGCCCAAGCTGACGGTCCCGATGATCGTGTTCTTCCTTCCCGTGCTGTTCGTGGTCATTCTCGGGCCGACGGGCATCAAGATCGCGGCCCAGATGCATTGAGGGTTTACGGATCGGCGGCGCTGCTGCAGGCCGGTCACTCCGATCGCGGACCGCTTTCGGGAGCCATGACCCAAATCTTCATGACCGAAGTCTTATGATTTGCGGGAATCCGGACCAAGAACATCTCCCGCGCCGGCCCGCGCGTTGGCGCCGCGGCCGAGCATCTGCTTCAGATAGGCGACGTTAGCCTCCGCCTCATTGGCGGGCAGATCGGCTTTCACGATGCTCTCGGCCTCGTCGAACCGGCCCTGCAAGCCGACGACCAGCGCCAGGTTCTGCCGGATCCGGCTGTCGGCCCGAGCGCTGGCATAAGCGCGGCGCAACACCTCCTCGGCTTTTGCAAGTTCCTTGGTCAGGACATACGACATGCCGAGATTGGACAGTACCGAGGGCTCGTCGGGCCTGATCCTGAGCGCGCTTGCATAATAGCGGCGCGCGTCGTCGTGACGGCCGAGCTTGTCGAGCGTGGTCCCCTGGACCGAGAGAATCCGCCAGTCCGGATTTGCCGGCGTGTGCGCCCGGCCGAGCACATCGAACGCCTGCTGTGACTGGCCGTTGTCGGCCAGCGCCCGCCCCCAGCCGGCAAGCACCGCCTTGTTGCCGGGGTTCAGGATCGCGGCGCGTTCCAGCACCGCAACGGCCTGGGCGCGCTGCCCGATGGCGCGCAATGCCTGCCCGTACTTCAGGGCCACATCGGGGTCTTTGGGATTGGCGCGAAACCGCTCGCCATAGACTTCGGCGGTGCGATGAGGATCGGTTGCGGGATTCGCCTCCGTCCTCGCGCCGAGCGAGCCGGTGACGTCGGACATGCCCGCGGTCTGACAGCCGGCGAGTCCGGCCGCCAGCATCGCCGTCACGGCTGCGGATGCGAGGAGCCTGGCAAGACACGACTGCTGACGCATAAGCACTTACTCGCAATTGCGGGCCGATCAGGAAGCTGGACGGTTTCAGCAATAGACTGTTAACCCTAACGTCTGGTTAACTACCCTGCCTGACACCCGCGCCTCCTCCCGTTAAACTCCTCCTCATCAAACCGAGAGATCGAGACAACCATGCATCCTGCGTTTGCGACCGTGCCTGCCGAGGAGGCCGTTCCGATCACCTTCGTGGCCAAGGCGACGTGGGAAACGATGGGTGTACCGCTCGATGCTCCGGCACGCCGGTTTGCCGAGGCGAGCGGCTTTGCGGCGAAGCCGGGGCAGTACCTCGCGCTGCCCGCAGCGAACGGCGACGTCTCACACATTCTCCTCGGACTTGGCGATGCATCGGACCTCGCGCGCGACCCCTTCCTCGCCGGCAAGCTGCCGGGGCTGTTGCCTGCCGGGACATTCCGCTTTGCCAATGCGCCGGACGATATGCATCTCGCGGCGCTGGCGTTCGCGCTCGGCAGCTACCGCTTCGATCGCTACCGCAAGGCCGATGCACAAAAAGCCACGCTGGTGCCGCCCGAAGGCGTCGACATCGCTGATATCTCGCGGATGGCGGATGCGGCGACGCTTGCCCGCGACCTGATCAATACGCCCGCCAACGATATGGGCCCCGGAGAGCTTGCGGCGGCGGCCGAGAGCCTTGCGCAGCGTTTCGGCGCGAAATTCGGCTGCATCGTCGGCGACGATCTGAGACAGCGGAATTTCCCGCTGATCCATGCCGTCGGCATGGCCTCGCCGCGCGCGCCGCGCCTGATCGATATCGCCTGGGGCGATCCCGCGCACCCGAAGGTTACGCTGGTCGGGAAAGGCGTCTGCTTCGACACCGGGGGCGTCGATCTCAAAACCGCCAGCGGCATGCAGATCATGAAGAAGGACATGGGCGGCGCGGCCAATGTGCTGGCTTTGGCGCTGATGATCATGGATGCGAAGCTGAAGGTCCGGCTGCGCGTGCTGATCCCGGCGGTCGAAAACTCCGTGGCCGGCAACGCGTTCCGGCCGCTCGACATCTTTCCGTCGCGCAAGGGACCGACAGTGGAAATCGGCAACACCGACGCCGAGGGCCGGCTGGTCCTCGCCGACGCGCTGGCGCTGGCCGATGAAGAGAAACCCGACCTGCTGATCGATCTGGGGACGCTCACCGGCGCGGCGCGCGTGGCGCTGGGACCGGATATCCCGCCGTTCTATACCAGCGACGACGCACTGGCGCTCGATGTCGCGCGCTGCGCGCAGGCCGAGAACGATCCGCTGTGGCGGATGCCGCTATGGCCCGCTTACGATGCGTGGCTCGATTCCAAGGTCGCCGACATCAACAATGCGCCGTCGGGCGGCTTTGCCGGCTCGATCGTCTGCGCGCTGTTCCTGCAGCGCTTCGTCGAGGCGGCGAAGAACTGGCTTCATGTCGATATCTACGGCTGGACGCCGTCGGCGAAGCCGGCGCGCCCGGAGGGCGGCGAATGCCAGGCCGCGCGCGCGATCTACAGGCTGTTGAGCGAACGCTATGGATGATCCGCGTCTCACGCCGGCCCGGCCGGAGGTCGCCGCCCGCTATCTCGAAGGCACGATCGAGGCGGCACGCTTCGCCGATGGCGAGGAATGGGAGGTCGTTGACGCGGTGGTACCGCTGCGGCGCCAGCCTTTGCCTGACGCCATGCTCGACACCCAGGCGCTGCGCGGCGAGCGCGTCACGGTTTACGACCACAACTCCGAAGGCTGGGCCTGGGGTCAATTGAACGGCGACGGCTATGTCGGCTGGCTGCCCGACCGCGCGCTCGCACGGCCCGGCGCGGCACCGACACACAAGGTCATTGCCTTGCGGACGTTTGCCTTTCCCGGGCCGTCGATCAAGCTGCAGCCGGCCGAGACGCTGTCGCTCGGCGCCAGGCTGACCGTCCAGCGCCATGACGGCGACTTTGCCGTCGCCGCCGGCCATCTCCACATACCCGCCGTCCATGTCGCGCCGCTCGATGACATCGCGGTGGATTTCGTCACGGTCGCCGAAATGTTCACCGGAACGCCGTATCTGTGGGGCGGCAAGACCAGCCTCGGTATCGACTGCTCAGGGCTCGTGCAGGTGGCGCTCAACGCATCCGGCATCGGATGCCCGCGCGACAGCGACATGCAGGAGCGAGCCCTGGGCCGCACGCTATCTCCCGTGGAGGCGCAACAGCCGCGGCGCGGCGATCTGATGTTCTGGAAAGGACACGTCGCCATCGTCCGCGATGCGACCACGCTGGTCCACGCCAACGCCCATCACATGGCCACCGCCATTGAGCGCATTGACGAGGCGATCACCCGCATCAAGGCGGCGGGAAGTGAAGTGACGAGCGTGAAGCGGCTGGATTGATTTATTTCGATTCGCCCGGCGCGGTCTCCAGCCGGAAAGCGGCAGCAAACAGCGCGCGCGTGTAATCCGATTTCGGATTCTTGAACAGGTGCGACGCCGGCCCTTCCTCGACCACCTTGCCGTGCCGCATCACGATGAGATGGCTGGCAAGAGAGGCGACCACGCGCAGATCGTGCGAGATGAACATATAGGTCAGGTCGCGCTTGCGCTGCAGGTCGCGCAAGAGATCGACCATCTGCGCCTGGAACAGCATGTCGAGCGCACTGGTCGGTTCGTCCAGCACGACGAAATTCGGCTCCAGCACCACGGCGCGCGCGATACTGATGCGCTGGCGCTGGCCCCCGGAGAATTCGTGCGGATAGCGAAAGCGCGTTGCAGGATCGAGCCCGACATCTTTCAGCGCCTTGACCACCCGCGCCTCGCGCTCAGTGTCCGAAAGCGATCGCTGATGCACGCTCAAGCCCTCGGCCACGATATCGCCGACCGACATTCGCGGACTCAACGCCCCGAACGGGTCCTGAAACACGATCTGCATGTCGCGGCGGAACGGCCGCATCGCCTTGAAACGCAGACCCTGGATGTTCTTGCTCAGGAACACGATCGGGCCATCGGACGAGATCAACCGCAACAGCGCCAGCCCCAGCGTGGTCTTGCCGGACCCGGATTCGCCGACGACGCCGAGCGTTTCGCCCTTGCGCACCTTCAGCGTCACGCCGTCGACCGCCTTGATGTGGCCGACCGTCTTGCGCAACAGGCCGCGCCGGATCGGAAACCAGACCTTGAGATCGTCGGCTGCGATCACGACCGGAGACTCCGGCCGCGGCGGCGCAGGGTCGGGCTTCGGCTCGGCGGCCAAAAGCTCGCGCGTGTAGGGATGGCGCGGCTCTTCAAAGACCTGCTCGACCGGTCCCTTCTCGACGATCTTGCCGCCGTTCATGACGCAAACACGGTCGGCGATGCGGCGGACGATGCCGAGATCGTGGGTGATGAACAACAGACTCATTCCGAGCCGGGCGCGAATATCCGCCAATAGCGCCAGGATTTGCGCCTGCACGGTGACGTCGAGCGCGGTGGTCGGCTCGTCCGCGATCAGAAGGTCGGGTTCGTTGGCGAGCGCCATTGCGATCATGACGCGCTGGCGCTGGCCGCCGGACAATTGATGCGGATAGCTGGCGAGGCGGGTTTCCGGATCGGGAATGCCGACTTGTGTCAGCAGTTCCAGGGTCCGCTGCCGCGCCGCCGCGCCGCGAACCCCGCCGTGCAGCAGCATTATCTCGCTGATCTGCGCTTCGACGGTGTGCAGCGGATTGAGCGAGGTCATCGGCTCCTGAAAGATGATCGAGATGTCGTTGCCGCGAATGCTCCTGATCTCGCGCTCGGACATGCCGAGCAGCTCACGGCCTTTGAAGCGGATATTGCCGCTGGGGTGCGACGCAGCCGGATAGGGCAGCAGCTTCAGGATCGAGAGCGCGCTGACGGATTTTCCAGAGCCGGATTCGCCGACCAGCGCCACGCACTCGCCGCGTTTGATCTCGAACGAAATGCGATCGACGGCAACCGATGGTCCGCTGCCATGGTGAAACGCAACGGACAGGTCACGAACGTCGAGTAGCGGCTGATCGATGGCGCCCATTCCGGCCTACCTGAACGTCTTGCGCGGATCGAAGGCGTCGCGCACGGCTTCGCCGATGAAAATCAAGAGCGACAGCATGATCGCGAGCGCGAAAAATCCGGTGAACCCGAGCCAAGGCGCCTGCACGTTGGCCTTGCCCTGCGCCAGCATTTCACCGAGCGAGGGCGAGCCCGGCGGCAACCCGAAGCCGAGAAAATCCAGCGCCGTCAGGGTCATCACCGACGACGACACGATGAACGGCAGGAATGTCATGGTCGCGACCATGGCGTTGGGCAGAAGATGGCGGAACATGATGGTCGCGTTCGACACGCCGAGCGCCCGCGCCGCCATGATGTATTCGAAGTTGCGGCCGCGCAGGAATTCGGCGCGCACCAGACCGACCAGCGAGACCCACGAGAACAGCAACAGGATTCCGAGCAGCACGAAGAATCCCGGCACCAGCACCGACGACAGGATCAAAAGCAGATAGAGCGAGGGGATCGCGGTCCAGACCTCGATGAAGCGTTGAAAGCCGAGATCGACCCAGCCGCCGAAATATCCCTGCACGCCGCCAGCCGCGATGCCGATGACCGACGACACGATGGTCAGGCAGAGTCCGAACAGCACCGAAATCCGGAATCCGTAAATCAGCCGCGCCACGACGTCGCGACCCTGATCGTCGGTGCCGAGCCAGTTGTATTCGAGATCGCGACAACCCGTGAGGTGCTTTCTCTGCACCACATCCTTGCATTCCGCCTCGGTCAGCAGCCAGGTCGGTTTTGAGGGCGCCGGCGTCGGCAGATCGAGGTTGTGGGTGTCGTAGGAATAGCGGATCAGCGGCCAGACGATGGTGCCGCCCTTGTTCGCGATCAGCTTCTGCAAATAGGGATCGCGATAATCGGCGGCGGTCTCGAAGTCGCCGCCGAACGCGGTTTCCGGATAGGTCACGAATGCCGGGAAATAGAGATGCCCGTCGAACCTGATCAGGAACGGCCGATCGTTGGCGATCAATTCAGCGAACAGCGAGATGAAAAACAGAATCAGGAATATCCAGAGCGACCAGTAGCCGCGCCGGTTCGATTTGAAGCTCTGCCAGCGGCGGCGATTGAGCGGCGACAGGCGCAGCGAATGGCGCGTCGGCGGCACCGCTTCGCCGAGCGGCGAGACGGCCTCGGCTTCGATGGGCTTTGGCGAAGTCACCGCCATCAAACCTCCCGCGCCTCGAAGTCGATCCGCGGGTCGATCCACATGTAGGTCAGATCGGAGATCAGGTTGATCGCAAGCCCGACCAGCGAAAAGATGAACAACGTGCCGAACACCACCGGATAGTCGCGATTGAGCACGCTCTCAAAACCGAGCAGGCCGAGCCCGTCGAGCGAAAAAATGGTTTCGATCAAAAGCGACCCTGAAAAGAAGGCGTGAACGAACGCGCCGGGAAACCCGGCGATGACGATCAGCATGGCGTTGCGGAACACGTGATTGTAAAGCACCTGCCGCTCGCCGCAGCCCTTGGCGCGCGCCGTCATCACGTACTGCTTGCGGATTTCGTCGAGGAACGAGTTCTTGGTCAGCAGCGTCATGGTGGCGAAGGCGCCGAGCGCCATCGAGATGATAGGCAGCGTCAGGTGCCAGAAATAATCGAGGATTTTCCAGTACCAGGGAAACTGGCTCCAGCCGTCCGACGTCAATCCGCGCAAGGGAAAGATGCTGAAGAACGATCCGCCGGCGAACAGGATAATGAGCAGGATCGCAAACAGAAAGCCGGGGATCGCAAAGCCGACGATAATCACCGCCGAGGTCCAGGTGTCGAAGCGTGATCCGTCCCTGACCGCCTTGCGGATTCCGAGCGGTATCGAAATCAGGTAGGTCAGAAGGGTCATCCAGATGCCGAGCGACATCGAGACCGGCAGCTTTTCCTTGATGAGCTGGATCACGGTGGTGTCGCGGAAGTAGCTCTTGCCGAAATCGAAGCGGGAGAAATTCCACACCATCAGCAGAAAGCGTTCCGGCGCCGGTTTGTCGAAGCCGAACTGCTTTTCAAGACTCTTGATGAAGGCGGGATCGAGTCCCTGAGCGCCGCGGTATTTCGAATTGATGGCGTCGGACGACGCCCCGACCTGGCCGCGCGCGCCGAAATCGCCGCCGGACGATCCGGAAATGCGTGACATCGCGCCGGTATCCGCGCCGCTCAGTTGCGCGATCACCCGCTCGACCGGACCACCGGGCGCGAACTGCACCACGACGAACGACACGAACAGGATGCCCAGCAATGTGGGAATCATCAACAGAATGCGGCGGGCGATATATGCGCTCATGCCTATTTCGCCTGCCCAGACGACGCCGGTTTGGCCGGCGACGACCACCAGATGTCAGGAGCCATCACGCCGAGATATTTTGGGAGGTTCGGCGGATGCCCGAACAGATCCCAATAGGCCAGCCGGTGCGCGTTCGAATACCATTGCGGCACCCAGTAACGGCCGGCGCGAATGACGCGATCCAGCGCGCGAGCGGCGAATACGAGCCTGGCGCGGGTATCGGCCGCGATCACCTGTTCCATCAGAGAATCGACCTCAGGATCCGAAATGCCGGCGAGGTTGTTCGATCCCTTGGTTCTTGCTGCCCGCGACGAAAAGAACGGCCGCAGCGAGTCACCCGGAACGGTCGAGAAGCCGAAACGTTCGATCATCATGTCGAAATCGAAGTCATCACGCCGCGCCCTCGCCTGCACGGGATCGACCAGCCGCAGCGTCGCCTCGATACCGAGCGTTCCGAGGTTCTTTATATACGGCATATGATGGGCCTGGAACGCCGGCTCATCGAGCAGGAACTCTACGCGGAAGACCTCGCCCCGCGGGGTCATCCGCTTGCCGTCCTTGATGTGAAAACCCGCATCGTTGAGCAGTTGTGCCGCCTTACGCAACAGCTTGCGGTCCTGTCCCGAGCCGTCGGACACCGGCGGCACGAACGGCATGCCGAACACCTCGTCCGGCACCTTGCCGCGGAACGGCTCCAGCAACGCCGCTTCCTCCGGCGACGGCAGGCCGCTCGCCATCAGGTCGGAATTCTGGAACGGCGACACCGTCCGCACGTAGGCGCCGTACATGATGCTCTTGTTGGTCCACTCGAAATCGAAGGCGCAGTCGAGCGCCTCGCGAACGCGGGGGTCCTTGAACTTGTCGCGGCGGGTATTGATGAACCAGCCTTGCGCGCCGGACGGCGTCTCGTCGGGCAACTGCTCGCGCTTGACGCGGCCCTCGGTCATCGCCGGGAAATCGTAGCGCGTATTCCAGATGCGGGAGGTGAATTCCTCCCGGTACAGGTAGCTACGACCGGTAAAGCCCTCGAACGCCACATCGCGGTCGCGGTAGAAATCGAACCGCACCGTATCGAAATTGTAACTTCCGCGATTGACCGGAAGATCGGCGCCCCACCAGTCCTTGACCCGGTCGAACTCGATGAAACGGTTCGACTCGAACCGGCCGACCTTGTACGGCCCGCTGCCGAGCGGAACGTCGAGCGTGGATTCCTCGAACGGATGCGCGGTGTAATAGGCTTGCGAAAAGATCGGCAGGCCCGCGACAAACGGCGGCACGTCGCGTCCGCGCTTCGGCGCGAAGGTGACGATCAGCGTCGTGTCGTCGGGTGCTTCCGCCTTCACCATGTCGCGCATCTGCTGCGTGATCAGGGGATGCCCCTTGGTCTTCAAGACCATCAGAGAGAAGGCGGCATCGCGCGCGGTGAGTTTCTGCCCATCATGAAACCGGGCCTCCGGCCGCATCGCGAAACGGTAGGTCAGTCCGTCGGCCGAGATGCGCACCGACTTCGCGGCCAGGCCGTACATCGCATCGGGCTCGTCGCCGGCCCGCGCCATCAGCGACGTGAACGTCATCCCCATGCCCTGTGCACCATCACCCTTCAGGATGAAGGCGTTGAGCGAGTTGAAGGTCTGGAACGATTGATTGAAAGCACGGCTCGACGGAATGGTCGAAAACAGTCCGCCCTTCGGTGCATCGGCATTGACGTAATCGAAGTGATGGAAATCGGCCGGATATTTCAGGTCGCCAAACGCCGACATGCCATGAGATTCACCTTGGGATTCGGTCTCCGCACCGGCCGCGGGCGCAGCGATAGCCGGCAGGAACCAGGCCGCGCTCGCCGCACCGACACCAAGACCGATCACCTGCCGGCGGCTGGGCTGCCTCATCCGCGCGAAACTCCTCAAGATCGATTGCCGACCTTGGCCGCTTTGCCGGCATCGTACCACCACAGCGCCGGGAAGGCCGAAAGACCGTACTTCGGCATTTCGGCCGGCCGGCCAAAGCGATCCCATCGCGCAGTGCGCACCTTCGAATAGGTCCACTGCGGCACCACATAGTTATTCCATAAAAGAACCCGGTCGAGCGCGTGAGTGGCAGCGACGAGATCGGCGCGGTCCGTGGCGAAGATCACGCGCTCGATCAGCTTGTCGATGGCGGGATTCTTGATGCCGACGATATTGCGCGATCCGGGCATGTCCGCCGCGCGCGAGCCCCAGAACTCGCGCTGTTCGTTGCCGGGCGACAGCGATTCGCCCCACGACGCGACGACCATATCGAAGTCCCAGGTCCGCAGCCGGTTCTCGTATTGCGTCGAATCGATCGTCCGGATGCTGACGGTGATCCCCATGCGTTCCAGCGATGGCTTGTAGGACAGCAGGACCCGTTCGAAGCTCGGGTCTTCCGCCAGCAGTTCGATCTCGAACGGCGCGCCGGTCTTGCCGTCAACCTGCTTGCCGCCACGCACCTCGTAACCCGCGTCCTTCAGGAGCTTCATACCCTCGCGCAGGTTGGCGCGAACCGCCTCCGAGCTGCCGCCGACCGGATTGCTGTAGGGTGCCGTGAACACCTCGGGCGGAACTTCGGCGCGAACGGGTTCGAGGATTTCAAGCTCCCTACCCTCGGGCAGACCGCTCGATGCCAGTTCGGTGCCCTCGAAATAGCTCGCGATCCGCGTGTATTGCCCGAAGAACAGTTGCTGGTTCATGGTCTCGAAATCGAACGCGAAGTTCAGCGCCCGCCGCACCCGCGGATCGGAAAACTTCTCGCGGCGGATGTTCGGCGCGAACGCCTGCATCACGCCCGAACTGCGATTGGGAAATTCCTCCAGGACGACGCGGCCTTCCTTTACCGCCGGAAAATCGTAGGCCGTGGCCCAGTTCTTGGCGCTGTTTTCCGTGCGCCAATCGACCTGGCCGCCCTTGAAGGCTTCGAGCGCGACGGTGCCGTCACGAAAATAGTCGTAACGCAATTCGTCGAAGTTGTTGCGGCCGACATTGAAGTTGGAATTCAGGCCCCAGTAATCCTTGACCCGCTCCAGCGTGACCGAGCGCGCCGCCTCGAAACTTTTGATCCTGTAGGCGGCGCTGCCGAGCGGCGGCTCCAGCGTGGTCGCGGAAATGTCGCGCCTTTTGCCCGCATCATCGGTGCCTTCCCACCAGTGTTTCGGAAGCACCATCAGTTGTCCGACGATCTGCGGCAGTTCGCGGTTTCCCGGCGCGTCGAAGGTGAAGGTGACGTCGCGCTCGCCGGTCTTTTCGGCCTTCACCACATGACGATAGTAAGCCGCGTATTGGGGGTGATGCATCTTGAGCGAATCGAGCGAGAAAATCACGTCATCCGGCGTCACCGGCTTGCCGTCGTGCCACCTCGCTTCCTTGCGCAGCCGGTAGACCACGTAGGAGAAGTCGTCGGGATAAGCGACCGACTCCGCGAGCGCGCCGTACTCCGTTGAAACCTCGTCCAGCGACGGCAACGTCAGCGATTCGTAGATCAGCCCGACTGCCAATGCGATCGAGCCTTTCACGCCCGACACCACAGGGTTGAAATTGTCGAAGGTGCCAAGCCCGATCTGCCGCACTGCGCCGCCGCTGGGCGCGTCCGGATTGACATAGTCGAAATGCTTGAAGCCTTCGGGATATTTCACGTCGCCGAACAGCGAAAGCCCGTGCCGCCACTTGAGATCGACCGGCGCAGCCTGCGCACGGGCTGCTTCGATGGGTGAAGCGCCGGTCAGGACTTTGATCGCGGGAGCGGCTGCGATCAGGGCTCCGCCATGAAGGAGACGTCGTCGGGTGAAGGCCAATGCGGGTTTCCTGCGAGCTGTCGGTCGAGGGACTAGCGCATGATCCGCCAAAGTGTGAGCGGCCTGGCGAAAGACCATGCACATTCCCAATATCTTAGAGCGCGATGGGACGCAAAACCGGGATCACTTTTGCTGATCGCGCTCTAACGGTGCAACACAAAGCGGTGTTTCGCCCGATTATGTCGGTTTTTCGGGATGACGCCACCCCACCTCCCGCACTTGTGCGGCGAACGTGCTGATATGTGAGGATGACCGGCAGCGTAGCCGGGAGAATCCTCGTCGCGAACCGATAGCCATCCTCGGGGTCAAGCCCGAGGACATGCTCCGCTCGAAAACGCTATCGATCACGTTCATGATTTTGGATCGATTCGATCTAAAATCATGAACGTGATCGATTCCAATATTTTGAGAAGCGGGATGCGGGCGGAAAACCGCTGCACACTTTTCCGCATCCCGCTATCGCCCGCGCTACTTCGAGGCGGCCGGCAGCGGCTCCGGCTTGTCGGAGTTCTTGTTCAGATAGGCAATGATGTCGGCACGCTCGCTGTCCTTGGGCACGCCGGCGAACGACATGGCGGTGCCGGGGATGTATCCCTTCGGATTGGTGAGGAACTTGTTCAGCTCGTCGAAGGTCCAGGTGCCGCCCTTGGCCTTCATGGCCGCCGAGAAGTTGAATCCGCGGCCCTGGCCGCGCGGCTCGCCGACGATGCCGTAGAGATTGGGGCCGACCCGGTTGGGTCCGCCCTTCTCGAAGGTATGGCAGGCGGCGCACTTCTTGGCTGCGGCGGCGCCCTCCTCGGCCGATGCGGTTTGCAGCAGCTTCCCGATCGGCACCTCCGCCGCCGGCTTGGCTTCCTTGTCAGCCGCAGCCGGTTCCTGCTTGACCTTGACGTCAATTTTGAAACCAGGCTTCGCCGGCACGACAGGCGCGAAAATCGCCTGGGCGACGAAATTCATGACCAGCAGAACGATGCACGTGCCCAGGAGCACGCCGAGAAATTTATTGATATCGGAAACGCCCATTTTCGGTCAGGCTCCAGTCGTTGTCAGGCTTCAAGTCCTTGAAAGTCGACTGTAAGGCCGGCTAAACGACCACGGAATACGAAATGCCGCCGCAACCGCTGGCCGGATCGTGGCAGGCGGCGGGACGAGATAACGGTTTGCCCGTGCCCTGACAACCCGTATAAACGCCGCAACCCTTGAAAAACCGCGCCAAATCCCGATCACTTTCTCCGGGCCGTGGACTTTCCGACCGATGACCAAGACCCGCACGCTGGTGCTGATTCCGGCCCGCATGGCCGCGACCCGGCTGCCCGGGAAACCGCTGCTGGATATCGGCGGCCTGCCGATGGTGGTCCATGTCCTGCGGCGAGCCGAGACCGCCGGCATCGGCCGCGTCGCCGTCGCCACCGACACTCCCGAGATCGCGGCCGCAGTGACGGCCCATGGCGGCGAAGCAATCATGACGCGCGCCGATCATCCGTCCGGATCCGACCGCGTCTTCGAGGCGCTCGACCGTCTCGACCCCGACGGACGCATCGAGACGATCATCAACCTGCAGGGCGATTTCCCGACCATCCGCCCGGATATTATCCGCGACGTGCTTAAGCCGCTGGCCGACCCCGCGGTCGATATCGCGACGCTGGCCGCCGAAATCCACAGCGACGAAGAGGCCACCAACCCGAATGTCGTCAAGGCCGTGGGATCGCCGGTAGCCCCGCGGCGGCTGCGCGCGCTCTACTTCACCCGCGCCACCGCCCCGCACGGCGACGGCCCGCGCTACCACCACATCGGGCTTTACGCCTATCGCCGCAAAGCGCTGCAACGCTTCGTCGAACTGCCGCCCTCACCTCTTGAGCGGCAGGAAAGGCTCGAGCAATTGCGGGCGCTGGAAGGCGGAATGCGGATCGACATCATGATCGTGGACGACGTGCCGCGGGGCGTCGATACCGCGGCCGACCTCGAAACCGCCCGCCGCATTCTGGCTAGTGTCCCGATACCAAAGCTCGCATACCCTCGCAGCAACCTTTGATGCGAACTTCGGAATTAAAGGGACACTAGCAACTTTATGATTCTAGTGTGGTTTGGGTTCGGAAGTTCGCTTGACGGACTTGCCGAGACAATGAAGCGAACTTCTGAACCACCACACTAGTCACCTGGAACTGAAGTTCGTTTCATGATAATCTGCTGCATTCGCAAGAGTGCGGGAGCGCAGTTATGGCCAACACGGCAGGACGCCCGGCTTCTCCCTTGATCCTCAGCGCGGATGAGCGCGCGTATCTCGAACGGCAGGTTCGTCGTCATCGCGTGGCGCGTTCTTTGTCTGAGCGATGCCGCGTCATCCTGCGATGCGCGGATGGCATACCCAGCAAATCCGTTGCGCACGAACTGGGTGTCCATGAGCATACAGTTGGCAAGTGGCGTCGGCGCTTTCTGAAGGGGCGCATCGAAGGGCTCTTGGATGAAGCCCGCCCTGGCAGGCCTCGCACGATTGATGACGATCAGGTCGCTGCAATTATCGCACGCTCCGCTCCACGCCGAGCGACGCCACGCACTGGTCCATCCGTTCGATGGCGACCGCGACCGGCTTTTCGCACACGACGATCCGACGGATTTGGAACGCCTTCGGCTTGCAGCCGCACCGTTCGGAGACATTCAAGCTTTCCAGCGACCCATTATTTGTCGACAAGGTCCGCGATATCGTCGGTCTATCCTTGATCACAGTGCAGCCCGAGAGGATGTTGAGCCCAGATCGTACACCCAATCTTCGCCCTTAGCGTTGCTTGGCGTACTTTCGACGCTATGCTCTCACCCGGACGATGGACGCCTGCATCCGCTGCAGGGAGCGGTCTCGGATGCATTATACATTGATCTACGATGTGGTTCGGGATGGCAGAGTAGGTCTGGTCTTTCCGAGCCTTGGCGTTGCCCTCCTTGTTGTGGGTATTGGTATGCGCATGCTGTGGCCCCGATCAATGTTGTTCAGCATTTTTCTGATCCTTGTCGGCTTGTTCACCCTCGTTGCCGCCGGCGCGCTTCCCTGGTGGGACGATCATCGGGCCAAGGCCGCTGTCCACAGAGGAGAAGCCAAGATGGTGGAGGGGCCCGTCAACGACTGGCGACTGACGCGCAGCAGGCAAGCTAGATCCAAGGGTAGCAAGGTTCACTACAATTACTTCGAGCACTTCACAGTTGGCGGCGTGGCATTCCACCTCACATGGGGCAATCTGGAAGCGGGCTTCAACAATCAAGGGAGCGATGACGGCAAGCAGCATACCCGCATCGCCGATGGGGATAACGTCCGGATCTGGTACCTGCCGCCTGACAAGCTGATATCGACTCCGCGCATCGTCCGGTTCGAGACGGCAGCGGCGCCATAAGAGTAGAGGCCGGCCTGGGAGACGATTATTCTGCTGGTTTGGCCAGCGTTGCTTTTGGCGAGAGCGGCCCGCCACGCCGTCCAATCGATGGGCTGCGTAGCGAAGTGATATGGCGGTGCTGATTAAAGAGTGTCGCGGCGGCAGTCCTGTTTAATTAAAACCCGCGATAGCACTCTCCCGATCATCTGAATCATACAGCGACGTAGCCGCCGCACTGCCGCCTGCGCTGGCTCGATTCACAGCCATGGCACTCGCCACGGTGTCATCGATCGACAGCCATTTTTTCTGCTTGGTGAATCTCACGATATGACCGGCCGCGTTGGTCTCAGCTTCGACGTTGGCAAAGCAGAACCGAAGTACCGGATGGCCACCGTGCTTGAACTTCCGACCGATAATCGCGCGCTGTAATTCGACAATCGCGGGCATCATCGACAAGCTGCCCTGGCGATGTTCGATCGCCGGGAGTCCGTCTTCCAAGAGATTATTGAGCAGATTTCGCGCCATCGCGGGGTCGCAGGCGATCTCCTGGACCGAGTACGTCTGACACAACTCCCGAATGCGATCTTCGACCACGCGAAAGTCGATCACGTTGCCGGGCGTCGCGGTAATCAGGCCGCGGCCTTGCCAGTCGAGATATCGTGCGCCGGTTGATTCCTGCCGCTCTCGCAAATTGTCCTGCGGGCAGAAAAAATGCGGCACCACAATGTAGCCGTCGCCATCACGGAACATGCCACGATTACTGAGAGGTCGATTGACGACGAAAGGTCAACGCCCAGCCAACAAGGCTCGCCTTCCAGCGCGGCCATATCGATCTCGCCAGCACCTTCATCATAGGACGCAGATACGGGGTCAAACTTCGGCGCCGATCGACAAGGCAGGTGGCCGAGGCAAGGCTTTATGGCGACCGTCTGACGCGCGTCGAAGTCCGTCTCGATAACGTCGTCGGCGGAATTTCCGAAATCAAGGCGCTGCTGCGAGAGCAGCCGCAATAGCTGCAAGGTCGCGCTCAAGTCGGATGCTCTGAAACGCAAATCGGGACTGCCGGTCCGACAGAATCCGAGGGGAACGGGTAGACCGGCAGCCCCTTAGCCGGACGCCTCCCGGCTACCTAACCATATCCAAAAGATCATTGGAGAAGCTATGCGACCAACCGTCCTTCTGGCGGCGCTTTGCGTTGCGCTGTTCGCGTCGAATGCCGATGCGAGGCCACGGCACCATCACCACAAGTCAAGCATGAACGATCAGTTTGCGTATTTGCGCAATTCTGCAAGTTTGGCCGGCTGCTCGGATCCAGTCATGCGACCGTGCGGAGGAGCGCTCAATTTTGAGCCATCCTTTGAGCATCACCCCAAGTCATTGAAACCGCGATTGAATAGTCGAAAAACAGGCCGTTTGCACATCGCCCATCGGGATGCCGTCAGATCCGCACCTCCCGGCCTCCGCCGCGTCATGGCCGAAGGAGCGGGGAGGGTGGGTCGGTAGCCGTCCAGCGGGCTGTCGCCGCGCTACTGCGGCTGCGGGGCGTCGCTCTACCTGTTCGGCAAGATCATCCCGAAGCTGAACCTGGCGGCGAACTGGCTGCGGTTTCCACGAGTGGCACCAGCGCCCGGTATGGTCGCGGCGCGGCGTGGGCATGTGTTCGTGCTCAAGCGACATATCCGCGGGAAGGTCTGGCATGTTTTCGATGCAAACAGCGGCCACGGGAAAACGCGCATCCACAATCGGTCCATTGCCGCTTTCAAGATCGTGGACCCGAGCGGGTCGCGGATAGCGGCTCAATTCCCTCCCTATTAGGAGAAGATCGCGCCTTCTTTTTCCGGGAGTCGCGTCAGCTACCTGAAATAAGCAGGCCAAGGGAACGGTTGCGGCGTCCCCGAGGCCCTAACCCGAACCAAAGGAGGCATCCAATAGCGCGGGCTGAAATCGTCTCTACCATATCCGGTCGTGGGGAAAAACTGCGGTCATTTCTTCTTCCCAAGCGCCTGATCGACGAGCCCCACCAAAAAGGCCCGCTGAAACGGAGACGACGCAGCAGGCCTAATTGGGGCTCGGGGAAGAGCTGGGGGTCAACCCGTCCCGCTCAGATAATGCGCGGGGAGGAGAAGTGTTCCAGGCACAGCTTAACCCCCGCTCTGGCGGGGTTTTCTATTTCTGCCGCCATTCGTTACCGATCTCTCGCCAGCTTCCGTTCGCCCGCGCTAAGGACGCTGATGCGCGAGTTCTTTTGCCGCATAGCGTGATCAGCGTAAGCCACCACATGAGTCAGAAATCTCAGACCGGCCCGACATCTAACGATGTCGGGCCTTTTTCTTGTCACGAAGGGGATATGTCGAGAAACGCGAAGCCAATTCGGCTTGCCTATATTGTCGGTTGGGGACTGATTTTGGCGGCCCTTTGCGGTGTCCTTGTTTGGAAGGTGGCACTTTAGCCGCCGCCGCTTCGTCTCTCTCCATCCACACCGACAGCGCCGGCAACCGAACCATGCACATGGGCAAGTCCCGTCACCGCATGGATGGCGGTGTCGCGCGCCGCTGCATCGGAGACGCGGTCGTTCTACGATTCGGAAGCGTCCACCGAGGACATGGCGAGCTTCTGATAGCGTGCATGGCCCTCACCAACTATATCGCACGACACTCTTGCCGGCATAGCTTTCGGTGGTGTCGGACACCTCGCTCTATCGAGAGATACCTACCAGTTGAACCGGACCCCGACGACGCCCTGGACCGAAGCGTATCGCTCGGCGCCGTCCACCGACCAGCGACGGTCGACATGGCCATAGAGGCTGGTGGTCTGCGTGATCCGGGCAGTGAACCCCGCGCCCAGTTCCAGCGAGGTGTTGCCGAACCGGTTCTCGATCGCCGGCGAATCCCCGAAGCTGATCCGGTCGACGCCGCCGAAGCCGTGCCAGAGGTTGGCCTTGAGGTAGGGCTGCCACAGCGTTTGCCCATCTTGGGTCGTGTATTGCAGCCGCCCGCCGAAACGTCCGGTCACCGCGTTATTTGCATCCCACCCGACCGTCGAAAAAGCGTCCCGGCTGCGGTTCACCGACATGGTCTGGTAAATGATCTGCGCCTGCGGCTCGATCTGCCAATGCCGGCTCAGGCGGATCGGATAGCCCCCCTCCAGCGAGGCGGTGAAGCCCGTGCCGCTGGTGCTCATCCCCGATTGGTAGAGCGACGTCGCCCTCGCATCGAACCAGTTCTCCTGGACCACCGCGTCCAGGTACCAGCCCGAAGGGCCGAAATGGGTCCAATAGCCGCCCGCCGCCGGCCCTTGCAGGGCCAGTTGGCCGACCTGCAAGTTCTGCTGGCCCAATGCGAAGCCGCTGATGGAGGAGCGGTAGCTGGTCTCGGCGATATAGAGGCCGACATGGTCGCGATGGCCATTGTCGTGCAGGCTTCGATAGATATCGAAGCCCGCCTGGATACCAACAAGACTGGCGTTGCGGGCGCGGGCATCGACGGTGCCGGACCAACTGCTGTTGCCACTCTCGCCAATGAGCCGTGCCCAGGTGCCGTTCCCGAATTTCCCGGAAGCTGTCTGGTTCGGGATATTCATCTCCTCGCCCACCCGCTCATGCAGCGTGCCGAGGGTTGCCAGGCCCATGTCGCGGCCGATGGCCGGGATGGGGGTGTAGAGGGGAACCTCCGGTCGATAGAGCGGAATGACCGGCTCTGGCGCCGGTGGCGTCGGGCTGGGCGGATCCGGGATCGCGTTCAGGGTGGAGCGCAGGAACCAGTCCTGCGCGCCCGAGCTGCCGCCCCGGAACAGGAGATACTCAAAGGAGCCGGCGGCGACGCGCCCGGCGAGAGCGAACGCGCCCGGCTGGGTAGCGCCGCCGTTGACCGCCTGCACGAGGCGGATGCCGTCGCCCACGGTCAGTGCGCCGGACCCGCCGGCATTAGTGACCGACAGCGCGGTCGTGCCGCTCGCCGTCCCGCCATTGATCACCAACAAATTCGTGGGGGAGTTGTCGGCGCCGAGATAGGTGTTGAAGGCGATCCGGCCGCCCTGGCCGACATAGCTGCCCGTGGTCAGCGTCGAGAACCCGCTGGACAGCGGCACGAACTGGATCAGCCCGGCATTGGTGATCGTGCCGGTGGCGTTGGACGTGCCGGTGATGGTCCAGGCGCTGGACCCGTCAATGCCGATATCGGCCGCGTTGGCCGCCTGACCGGTCCACTGGCTGGCGATTAGTGAGGTATTCGGAGTGTTGCCGGTGTCGGCGATGAGATCGCCGGTCCAGTTGGTCGCGTTGAAGGTGGTGTTGACCACGTTACCCGTGCCCGTCACCCGCAAGGCGCCGGCAACCTGACCCACTCCGGTCAAATTGAGGGTGAGGTTGCTGGGCGTCACACCCCCGGAACCCGCGGTCACCGTGGCGAGGGCGGCCTGGCCCCCGACGATCCCCGAGGTGGTCGCGATCGGCCCATTCAGGGAGATCGTGCCGATGCCGCCCTCGGACAGGATGAGGGGCCCCAGGCTGGAGGCCAGGCTGCCGCCGGTGACGGTCACCACGCTCGGATCGGCCGCCGTGCCGCCCACGATCTGGATGGCGGCGGCGCCGGCTCCCGTCACCGCCACGGCCGTATTCGTGGCGGTGAGCGTGCCGCCATCCTGCGCGCTCAGGCCATTCGCGAGCGCCCCCGATGTGGTGAAGGTTCCGCCGGTGAGGGTGACGGTGGCGCCGGGGAACACGGCTCTGGCACCGTCCGCGTCGTTGCCGGCGGTGGTGACCGTGCCCGCCCACGCCGGAGGTGGTGATGCGGCCGCCCGTCAGCGTCACCGTGCCCCGGTCTTGGGCGAATGCGCCGTTGCTGTTGTCGCCGCGAACGTCGATCTGGACATTCGTGGCCGTCAACCGGGAGCCCACAGAAGCGATTAAGGCCGCAGAGTAAGTTCCCTTAACCAGGATGGAGCCGCCGGTCAGGTGGACCTCACCATCATTATAGGCGATGGCGCCATCGGCCGTGTCGCCCTCGATGACGATGTGAAGGTCGGTCCCGGTGATGCGGCCACCGGTGTAAGCGTAAACGCCCTCGGCCCGCGCTCCTGTTGTGGTGATCGAGGCGCGGGTGAGATCGAGCACTCCCCCCGCTTCCGCTACAGCTCCGTGAGCCTCACCATCGGCGCCTTCGGTCCTGATCGTGAGGTCGGTACCGGTAATTACCCCTCCCAAGGCCCATAAGCCGACGGATCTACCCTCAACGGTCGACACATCGGTATTGGTCAACGTCACCGATGAGTTCGCGTTGGCCATGACACCCGCTGAACCATACCCCGTTGTGTTGATGACGAGACCTTGCCCCGCGACCGCCCCTCCGCCCGTAGCTCGGAGGCCATAGGAGTAGATGCCGGTGGTTGAAATAAGGCTCTGTGAGAGATCGATGTGCCCTGAGCCCGCGGCAGTGGCGCCAGTGACGAAATTAGTTGCTGTATTCAGCGTGATGTTGCTGCCGGTGTAGATGCCGCCTGATACGTCGACTGCGGGAACATTAGTCACGGTGCTGGTGCGGGTGACATTCGTGTCAGTGCAGGCCCCGGTAGAGAGGGCGACGGGTGACGGTGCGGCGGGGACACATTGCGCATAGGCAGCACTAGGCAAGGCCAGCGCCGCGACCAGAGCGATGACCGAGTAAGAGAGCAGAAGGTCGGATCGGAGTTTGAATGCGCGGAAATAGCGCGTGGGCGGCGGGTGATTGTGCTCTGGAGCCAGTTGTTCCGTCGCCTTGAGGCTATCTATGGGAATCTTGTCCATGACTCCCCCGAAGTCCAAGAGACACTAGATCTGCAACCATGGCGGGTAAACCGTAAAATAGGGTTAATCAATTCTTGCGTCCCACCACCTCGCAGAACGCCACGCCGACACGTAAAGTCCGGTCGCCTCCATCGATGATGCATGTGTCCGATCCCCGCCGTCGCTTTCTTCAGTCTTGTGCTGATTCATTAATTTTTATGCTGAATGAAAACTTACGGCGACGAGGCGCTCAGGAGATCGAGACGGGATCCCGGCTCAACCGCGAGCCTGTGCGCCCACATGAGCTTGCGATGCTCCAGGCGCTGGAGCCGCCTATCTGGAAGCCTCAATGCAGGACACCTCCAAGGGTCGCCACGATCCCGGTAGAGCAGAAGGCCGCGCGCATCGCCGTCCTGAACCGTACCATTGAACTGGCCTCGTACAGCGAAAGCTGGGCGCAGGCTTCCCGTAAGATCAGCGCCGCTCGCGCTGAGATTGCCCGTCTGTCTATCTGAGATGAGGGAAGAGGAAATGAACGTTACTGCTGTCAAATCCCGCAGGAGATTTCTCGCTGTTGCGACCGCAGCGGCAGTTATGCCGTCCGTAGCCGCGGCACAACAGGCCGACCCGATATTCGCGATCATCGAGCGCCATCAGGCGGCTTACAAGGATTTGGCGCGGCCTGTGTGGTCAACGATGAAGTCGCAGCTAAGCGGGGCGGCCGGGAAATCACGCAGTCTGAAAGAGATTGGTATGACGCTGCGGATGATGCGGAAACTGTAGCGGCCGATCGGTTTGTTTCCACGGCCCCGGCCACGATGGCCGGACTCGCTGCAGCTATAGCGTGGCTTCTGGAATACGACAGGCAATGTACCCTTGATACGTCCGGCCAGTTTCTGCGGACGCTGGCTGCGTCCCCTCTCTTGGTGGGAGGCTAGATCTGGCTCGAGCTACCGATTCCAATATCACATCCCGCCGTAATTTTTTCGTCGGCGCCGGCATTGTCAGCGCCGCTATCGTTACGCCTTTGGCTGTTGTGGCCGGCGTCCCGGTCGCCGCAGATCCGATCGCCGCGCTGGCCGCTGAGTTCGAGGCCGCGTGGGCTGCGTCGGATGAGTTCTTTCGCAACAACCCAACTGGCGCGACGAATGAGGATTGCGAGCGGATGTTCAGGTCGGTCTGTGATCTGGCTAATCGCATCGCCGATATGAAGGCTACCACCCTTGACGGGCTGCGGCTCAAAGCCCGCGCGCTGATGTGGTGCGACGAAGAAGTTGGATTCATGGACGGCAATACCACCGATGAGCGGCTCGCTCGCGGCATCGTCCACGATCTCCTCGACCTGAAACAGGCCAACGCCTGACGATCTGAAATTTCGGAATTTCCCTTGGCTAATAAGGGATAGCGCGGATATCGGAGCTACATTGAGCCCCGGTTCCGTGAAAGCGGACCCGCACGCGCTCGGGCTTGGCCGGCCGGGTGCTCAATGGAGACTGTTGAAAAATGGAAAACGGAATGACAGCACTAACCACTATCTCGCATGGCGACGCGCTCACTCTGTCGAGCCTCGAAATCGCGGGGCTGACCGGGAGGGCGCATCGCAATGTCATGCGAGACATACGGTCCATGCTTAACGCGCTCAAAATTGAGCCCGTCGGCGGTGAAACCAGATTTGGTTCGACCTATCTCGACGCCAAAGGGCAGGTCCGCGAGTGCTTCAACCTCCCGAAGCACGAGCGAATGGACGAAATCGGCAGCAGGCCGTTCCATGAATGGACGCCAGCGGAGCTACGAGGCGGTTTGGCTGGCCTACCAGCGGGCGGATCAGGAAACCAAGATCAGGTCTGGGCCCTGCTGCGGGGGCCGGAAGTGCCGCGATGAGCATCGCAGAGGATCTTATCCGAGAGGTGCAGAATGCGGCTTCAGGAATTGGCGAAGACCTCCCCCCTTTGAGGACTTCAACGGCCTGATCTGTGTTCTGCTAACGGCACCCGACATCGACGAATAGCCCGGCCTTCATCGGCTCATGATTGTCATGTGGGGTCATCTTCACACCATAAGAGGGCGACAGGGCAAGGCGTCCAGCGCGGTCCATCGGCTTGCGAGCCATGACCTGGGAGGCCCCGCCGGCCGGCGTGGACCGGCGGGTTTTTCTTGCATTCCTCGGCTGGGGCGGGCTCTTATTTCGCCGGGAACCAGATCGATCAATTGGGGTTATGGTTACCGGACGGGTCCGCCGTCCAACGCAGGTCAGCCGGTCATCGCCTGGTTTGTGGTCTGCGTCCTTGAATGGTTATGGAGATCTACGTGGCGACAGGTACAGTGAAGTGGTTCAATGCGACAAAGGGTTTCGGATTTATTCAGCCCGACAGTGGCGGCAAGGACGTGTTTGTCCATATCTCGGCCGTGGAGAGGGCTGGCCTTAGCTCGCTCAATGAGGGCGCCAAGGTGAGCTACGAGGTCGTCGCGAACCGCGGCAAGGAATCGGCGGAAGACCTCCGGGTAGGTTGATCTTTCTGCCCGCCGGCTTACCCCGGCGGGCTTCGCTTGTCGCTAAATCTCTACCGGCGGCGATAACCGCGGTGGTGTCCGTAACCTCTATGCACGTAACCATGGCGGCGGACACCGTAGCCACGATAGCCGTAGCCGTATCGTCGGTAGACAGGTGCCGTGCGAACACAACCGTTCGGGCCGCAGACCACGGCAACGTTCTCGACATTTGAAGCGGTAGAAGGTGGGGCGAGCGGCATTGCCGATGCGCTTCCTGCCGCGGCGAGGCTGCAGAGTGCCGCCAGTCCGACAAGTGCAAGTTTAAGCTTCATAGCCTCCTCCTGTGGCATTCCGGATTGTCGCACAAAGTAGGAAGTTCAATGTGAATAAGGGATGAGCAACCCGGCCTCATTTAAACCAAAGTGGGGCTGCTGAGGCGGAGAAGGCGTTTTCGTAAATCCCACGGGCGCCTCGCGGCGATAGGTGTTCCTGCCGCGTCGGGCGGAGTCGGCCACGCGGGCTATTGGTAAACCCGGCGTGGCTTTTCAGCGTCCCTTGCCAGTTTTCACATCACGCAAACCGGCATGGCTCAATTTTGGGCAAACCCGGAATTCTTCGTTACAGAAGTGGGGAAGTAACGGGGGTGTTCGAGGAATCGGGCGTACCTGTGACGGCGTCACATGTGACGCTTTTGGCTATCGCAGTGTGCCGGAGGTTCAATGTAGCGTGCGATAGTGGGAAGCTAAGCCGCTATCGTGATCTGTTTCCCAACCTGTATTTTCAGGTCCGACGACCAGCTTTTCAGCATCGATAACCGAGAGCGTGGGTCAGCTATCGGCCCTCAGACCGGCGGCAATGGCCGCTACACGCTGCTCATTGCTGCTGGGGTATTGGCCGGGCGGGATTCCGAAAGCTCCTGCGAGGCCTGCTGATCGCCGCGGAGCACAGCGCAATCCGTGAGCAGCTTGCGCCGTTCAGGCGAAAAAGATATCCGCGCCTTCATCGAGCGGCACAATGAAAATCCCAGGCCATATCGATGGACAAAGTCAGCTGACGAAATCCTCGCCTCCGTCAAACGCTTCTGCCAGAAAACTCAGCAGACCTTATGCCACGAATTTTAGATTCACCTGACTAGCGAAAAATCAACCGGCTGATAGAAGACCTGATGACCAAGACCATGACAATCGCATTCCAGGGTGAGCCCGGGGCGAATTCCCACATCGCCATCGCCGAAGCCTATCCCGATGCCGAGCCGCTGCCGTGCGCGACCTTCGAGGACGCGCTCGCCGCGATCGCGTCGGGCGAAGCCGACCTCGGCATGATCCCGATCGAGAATTCGGTGGCCGGCCGGGTCGCCGACATTCACTACCTGCTGCCGCAGTCCGGACTGTTCATCGTCGGCGAATACTTCCTGCCGATCCGCCATCAATTGATGGCGCCGCGCGGCGCAACGCTCGCGGGCATCAAGACAGTCGAAAGCCACGTTCACGCGCTGGGGCAATGCCGCCGCATCATCCGCAAGCTCGGCATCAGGCCGATCGTTTCGGGCGATACTGCGGGCGCCGCCCGCATCGTCGCCGAACGCGGCGACAGGAGTTGTGCATCGATCGCCTCGCGCCTCGCCGCGCAAATCCACCATCTCGATATCCTCGCCGAGGATGTCGAGGACGAGGCCCACAACACCACGCGTTTCGTGGTGCTGGCCCGAGAAGCCGACTGGGCCAAACAGGGATCGGGACCGCTGGTCACCAGTTTCGTCTTCCGGGTGCGCAACCTGCCTGCCGCGCTCTACAAGGCCATGGGCGGCTTCGCCACCAATGGCGTCAACATGACAAAACTCGAAAGCTACATGGTCGACGGCAATTTCTTCGCGACGCAATTCTATGCCGACGTCGAAGGCCACCCGGACGATCGCGGCCTCGCTTTTGCGCTTGAAGAGTTGAACTTCTTCTCCAAGGAGTTTCGCATCGTCGGAGTCTATCCGGGCCACCCGTTCCGCGCCACCTTCCGCGAACAGGCGGACTGATCGCGGCTTCGCACGCGTTATTGCTCGCGCGTGTTGGGCAGAACTACCATATTTTTGAATAACATGGATTTTTCCCAACGCGTGGTGATTTAAATTTATACAATTATATCAATATATTATCTATAAATAACATTGCCCACCTTTCTTACATTATGGGGCTATATCGTCCTACATATAAACAATATTGGGCTACTTCCCATCGCATAGGGTGCGGCTCATGGGCTACTGTGGTGGGAACGTCCTTATTGAACCGCCCGGCCAACGAGGCGCCAGGCGCGCCGGAAGCCGTCCCGATGCCGAGAGGCGCTGAAGCAAATGCAGTGGAGTTTGACGAGTTATGACCGACGCTTCCGCCCCGGTGCATAATGGCCCTGCCGCGCAAAAACGCCCGGCGATCTCGTTCGAGTTCTTTCCGCCCAAGACCGAGGAGATGGAGCGCAATCTGTGGGACACCATTACCCGCCTCACGCCCCTTGCTCCGAACTTTGTCTCCGTCACCTACGGTGCCGGCGGCTCGACGCGCGAGCGCACCCATTCGACCATCGCGCGCATCCTGTCCGAGACCGAGCTTCGGCCGGCGGCGCATCTGACTTGCGTCGGCGCGGCGCGCGGAGAAATCGACGAGATCGTCAGCCGTTATCACGACATCGGCGTCCGCCATATTGTTGCCCTGCGCGGAGACCCGCCGGGCGGCATCGGCACGGCCTACAGCACTCATCCCGATGGCTATCGCAGTTCGGCCGACCTCGTCGCCGGCATCAAGCGGCAATACGGTGATATCGAAGTCTCGGTCTCGGCCTATCCCGAGAAGCATCCGGAAAGTCGCGACATCGATGCCGACATCGATGTCCTCAAGGCCAAGGTCGATGCCGGCGCCGCCCGCGCCATCACCCAGGTCTTTTTCGACAACGACCTCTACCTTCGCTATCTCGATCGCGTCCGCGCGCGCGGCATCTTTATTCCGATCGTGCCCGGGATCATGCCGATGCACAACTTCAGGCAGGCGAGAGCCTTCGTGACCAAGGCGGGCACCACCGTGCCATCGTGGCTCGCTGAAAAGTTCGAGGGCCTCGACGACGATCCGGAAACGCGCAAGCTGGTCGCGGCCACCGTGGCGGCCGGCCAGGTACAGAAGCTCGCCAAGCGCGGCGTCGATACCTTCCACTTCTACACCATGAACCGCGCCGACCTCGTATTCACGGTCTGCCATCTGCTCGGCATCCGGCCAGACGCCGCGCAGAAGGCGGCATAGTTTTTCTCCGTCATGCCCCGCCTTGTGCCGGCATTCACGTCCTGGCGGCAGTCTGAGGGCGTAGGTGGGACCAAGACACAGGCGAGCCAAGCGACGCCGTCGTTCGAACGGCCATGCCCGGCCCTGATGATCATAAGGTGACCATAGTGACAAAAGTTTCGAATCCCATCGCCGACAAATTCCGCAAACTCGCGCGCGAGCGCATTCTGGTTCTCGACGGCGCCATGGGCACCATGATCCAGGCGCTGCAGTTCGACGAAGCCGCGTTTCGCGGCGAGCGCTTCAAGGATTTTCACCGCGACGTGCGCGGCAACAACGATCTTCTCATCCTCACGCAGCCGAAGGCAATCGAGGACATCCACGCGCAATACCTGCGCGCCGGCGCCGACCTCGTCGCCGCCAACACGTTCTCATCCACCTCGATCGCGCAGGCCGACTACGAGATGTCGGACCTCGCCTACGAACTCAACCGCGAGGGCGCGAAACTCGCGCGCGCCGCCGCGATGCGCGTCAGCGCCGAGGACGGCAAGCCGCGCTTCGTCGTCGGCGCCATCGGTCCGACCAACCGCACCGCGTCGATTTCGCCCGACGTCGCCAATCCCGGCTATCGCGCCGTCACCTTCGACGATCTGCGCAAGGCGTACGGCGAACAGATCAACGGCCTGCTCGACGGCGGCGCCGACCTGCTGCTGGTGGAGACCATCTTCGACACCCTGAACGCCAAGGCCGCGCTCTATGCCATCGCCGAAATCGGCGAGGCGCGCGGCATCGACGTGCCCGTGATGATCTCCGGCACCATCACCGACAAGTCCGGCCGCCTGCTGTCGGGACAACTCCCCGAAGCCTTCTGGAATTCGATCCGACACGCAAAACCGATCACCGTCGGTTTCAACTGCGCGCTCGGCGCCGAAGACATGCGCGCGCATATCGCCGACATCGGCCGTGTCGCCGACACGCTGGTCTGCGCCTATCCGAACGCGGGCCTGCCGAACGAATTCGGCCAGTACGACGAAAGCCCGGACTATATGGCGCGGCTGGTCGGCGAGTTCGCAGCCAGCGGCCTCGTCAACATCGTCGGCGGCTGCTGCGGCACCACGCCGGATCATATTGCCGCGATCGCCGCCGCGGTCGCGCCGCACACGCCGCGCGTGATTCCCGCGATCGAGCCGCGGCTGCGGCTGTCCGGCCTCGAACCGTTCACGCTCACATCGGACATTCCCTTCGTCAACGTCGGCGAGCGCACCAACGTCACGGGCTCCGCGCGCTTCCGCAAGCTGATCAAGGCCGACGACTACGCCGCCGCGCTGCAGGTCGCGCGCGACCAGGTCGAGAACGGCGCGCAGATCATCGACGTCAACATGGACGAGGGCCTGCTGGATTCGGAAGCGGCGATTGTGACGTTCCTCAACCTCGTGGCGTCCGAACCCGATATCGCCCGCGTCCCCATCATGGTGGACTCCTCGAAGTTCAGCGTGATCGAAGCCGGACTGAAATGCATTCAGGGCAAGCCGGTGGTGAATTCGATCTCCATGAAGGAAGGCGAGGAGAAGTTCATCCGCGAGGCGACGATCGCGCGGCGCCACGGCGCCGCCGTGGTGGTGATGGCGTTCGACGAAGTCGGGCAGGCCGATACGTTCGCGCGCAAGACGGAAATCTGCAAGCGCGCCTACGACATCCTGGTCAATCGTCTCGATTTTCCGCCCGAAGACATCATCTTCGATCCCAACATCTTTGCGATCGCCACCGGTCTTGAGGAGCACAACAACTACGGCGTCGACTTTATCGAGGCGACGGGCTGGATCCGTCAAAACCTGCCGCACGCGCATATCTCGGGCGGCGTCTCCAACCTGTCGTTCTCGTTCCGCGGCAATGAGCCGGTGCGCGAGGCGATGCACTCCGTGTTCCTGTATCACGCTATCAAGGCCGGCATGGACATGGGCATCGTCAATGCCGGACAGATGATTATCTATGACGACATCGACCCCGAGTTGCGCCAGACCTGTGAAGACGTCATTCTCAATCGCGACGCGGGCGCATCCGAACGGCTGCTGCAACTGGCGGAAAAATTCCGCGGCGCGGGCAAGGAAGCGAAGGAGAAGGATCTCTCCTGGCGCGAATGGCCGGTGGAGAAGCGGCTGGCACACGCGCTGGTCAACGGCATCACCGAATATATCGAGGAAGACACCGAAGCCGTGCGTCTGACGGTCGAGCGCCCACTCAACGTCATCGAGGGCCCGCTGATGGCGGGAATGAACGTGGTCGGCGACCTGTTCGGCGACGGCAAGATGTTCCTGCCGCAGGTGGTGAAATCCGCGCGCGTCATGAAGCAGGCGGTCGCCTATCTGATGCCGTTCATGGAGGAGGAGAAGGCGCGCAATCAGGCCGCTGGCGTCGCCAGCGAAAGCAGCAATTCCGCCGGCAAGATCGTGCTCGCCACCGTGAAGGGCGACGTCCACGACATCGGCAAGAACATCGTCAGCATCGTGCTCCAGTGCAACAACTACGAGGTGATCGACCTCGGCGTGATGGTGCCGGCCGCCAAGATCATCGAGACCGCGAAGGCCGAGAAGGCTGATATCGTCGGCCTGTCCGGCCTGATCACGCCGTCGCTGGACGAGATGGGCCACTTCGCGGCCGAGCTGGAACGGCAGGGCCTCGACCTGCCGTTGCTGATCGGCGGTGCGACCACCAGCCGCGTCCATACTGCGGTGAAGATCGATCCGAACTATCGCAACGGCCCGGTGGTGCACGTCAACGACGCCAGCCGCGCCGTCGGCGTCGTCGCCTCGCTGATGTCGCCGGAGCGGCGCGAGGCTTACGCGGCCGGGGTACGCGCCGAATACGCCAAGATTTCCGCGGCGCATTTCCGCGCCCAGCAGGACAAGAAGCGGCTGCCGCTCGCCGCCGCCCGCGCCAATGCGGTGCCGATCGACTGGAGCACCTATCGCCCCGTCAAGCCGACATTCCTCGGAACCAAAGCCTTTGCCGACTATCCGCTGGAAGAACTGGTAGAGGTGATCGACTGGACGCCGTTCTTCCAGGTCTGGGAACTGTCCGGACGGTACCCTGCGATCCTCGACGACAAGGTGGTCGGCGAGACCGCGCGCGCGCTCTATGACGATGCCCGCAAGATGCTGGACCGCATCGTCAAGGAAAAGTGGTTCAAAGCCTCCGGCGTGATCGGCCTCTGGCCCGCCAACCGCATCGGCGACGATATCGCCGTCTACAGCGACGAGACCCGCACCACGCAGATCGCGACCTACCACACCCTGCGCCAGCAGTTGGAGAAGCGCGAGGGCCGTCACAACGCCGCGCTGGCGGACTTCATCGCGCCGCAGGAGACCGGCATCGCCGACTATATCGGCGGCTTCGCCGTCACCGCCGGGATCGGCGAGGACGAAATCGCCGTGCGTTTCAAGAACGCCAATGACGACTACTCGTCCATTCTGGTGAAGGCGCTGGCCGACCGCCTGGCGGAAGCCTTCGCCGAACGGATGCATCAACGCGTGCGCAAGGAATTCTGGGGCTACGCGCGGGACGAGGCGCTGACCAACGATCAGCTCATCAAGGAAGACTATGTCGGCATCCGCCCCGCGCCCGGCTATCCGGCGCAGCCCGACCATACCGAGAAGGCTACGCTGTTCCGCCTGCTCGACGCGACGTGCTCGACCGGCGTCGAACTGACCGAGAGCTTCGCGATGTGGCCCGGCTCCTCGGTCTCCGGTCTCTATTACAGCCATCCCGAGAGCCAATATTTCGGCGTCGGCAAGATCGAACGCGATCAGGTCGAGGACTATGCCGCCCGCAAGGGTATGGAGGTTGCCGAGATCGAACGCTGGCTGGCGTCGATCCTCAACTACATTCCCGGCCAGTCCGGAAAGGCCGCCGCGACGCCGGTGCCGGCGCCGACGCCCGCCAACGACGCCTCCGCCGACGTCGCCAATCATCCGCCGGGCTGCCAGTGCGCTGTGCATTTGCAGCTTCGCAAGACCAAGGCGCGGGCGGGCTGACCGATGGACGCATCGTCGGTCGCCGTCGCCTTGCTGCATTCGTCCGCGGACGCGATCATCGCAGCCGATCGCGACGGCAACATCACGTTCTGGAATCCCGGCGCTGTCAGGATCTTCGGCTTCACCGCCGACGAGGCGACCGGCCGGTCGCTGGATCTGATCATTCCGGAAAAACAGCGCGCCCGGCACTGGGCCGGATATCGCGAGGTGATGCGGACCGGGCAGAGCCGCTACAGCGGCGGCGATATTCTCGCCGTTCCCGCGCTTCGCAAGGATGGACGGCGCATCTCGCTCGAATTCACCATCGTGCCGGTGAAGGACGCCGCCGGCCGCATGACCGGGTTGGTGTCGGTGCTGCGCGACGTCACCGCCCGTTTCGAGGAAATCCGCGAATTGCGCCGCAAGGCCGCCGCCGCCCCGCAAACCTGAGCGATCCGGCTCCCGGCAGCGCCGTCGCCGCCCCCGACTTCAAATCTCATAACAGCTGCGGGCGGCGCACGGTAACATTCATGGCCGTCAGCTCAACCAGCTCACGCGTCCGGTGGCGAGATCATGCATGGCCGCCGCGATATGCAACTCGCCCTTCGCCGCCAGCGCTTTCAGGATCGGGCTCCGCTCCGTGAGCGCCACTGCTGCCATGCGGGCATTGGTCTCGGCCACCGCCCGGACAAAGGCGTCGTTTTTCGATGAAGGCTTGCCGACGGCCTTGGTGGCCGAGACCGCGGGCCGGATGTGGGCGAGCGCGCCGGTCAAATGGCCGAGCCTGACCCCGTCGATCGCGCCCTTGATCGCACCGCAACTGGAGTGCCCGAGCACCACAATGGCGCGCGCGCCGGAGACCTCGGTGGCAAATTCCAGACTGCCGATGATGTCATCGTTGATGAAGTTGCCGGCGATACGGGCGCAGAACACATCGCCGATGCGCTGGTCGAACACCAGTTCGGGCGGTACCCGCGAATCGATGCAGCCGACGATGGCCGCAAACGGCGCCTGCTTCTTCGCGGTTTCGCGAACCTGCGCCATCAGATCGCAATTGACGGTCGTGCCGCCGACAAAACGATCATTGCCGGCCTTGAGTCGTGCGATTGCCTCATTGGGACTGATGTGCTTCTGCCGGTCAGGCGTGAACACCGCACATTCCGCGGGTTCGGCGCGCGCGCTTTCGGACGAAGCGCCGGCAAACAGGGCAAGCGAAGCACACTGGCAGAACAAACGGCGGTTCAGCATTGGAAGCCCCTTCGCGACCGGAACCTTCCGGTATGGCGCGCAGCAAGGACCTGATCGTACCGCATCCTGATTAACGATATGTCGAGCCGATCCAGCGCCGTGAGGCTTACCGGCCCTCGCCCCCATCGCTTGCCAGCACGCCACGCACCGCCGCCGCCCAGCCCTTGAGCTTTCGCGTCCGCGTCGCGGCGCTCATGGCCGGCTTGAACCGGCGCTCGAGCCGCCAGTTGTCGGCGAATTTCGATGGCTCCGGATAAACACCGGCGCTCAGCCCTGCGAGATACGCCGCGCCGAGCGCCGTGGTCTCCTGAATGACGGGCCGATCGACCGGCGCGTCGAGCAGGTCCGCGAGGCGCTGCATGGTCCAGTCGGACGCCGTCATGCCGCCGTCGACGCGCAGCACGGTGTGCGCGGCGGCGGCGTCCGGCCAGTCGGCGCGCATCGCTGCCCACAGATCGAACGTCTGGTAGCAGACGCTTTCCAGCGCGGCGTGCGCCAACTCGGCCGGGCCTGTGTTGCGCGTCAGCCCGAACAGCGCGCCGCGCACATTCGGATTCCAGTACGGCGCGCCCATGCCGACGAAGGCCGGCACCAGGTACACCGACTGCGTGGCGTCGGACCTGTCGGCCAGCGGGCCTGTTTCCGAGGCCTGCTTGATGAGGCCAAGGCCGTCGCGCAGCCATTGCACCGCGGAGCCTGCAACAAAGATCGAGCCTTCCAGCGCGTAGGTGCGCTTGCCGTTCAACTGATAGGCAATCGTCGTCAGCAGCTTGTTTTTCGAGGCGACCGGCGTCGCGCCGGTGTTGAGCAGCGCAAAACAGCCGGTGCCGTAGGTCGACTTGATCATGCCCGGCGCAAAGCAGGCCTGCCCGACGACCGCGGCCTGCTGGTCGCCGGCGATGCCCCTGATCGAAATCGGTGCGCCGAACAGATCAGCGACGCTGTCACCGAAATGCGCCGAGGAATCCTTCACCTCCGGCAGCATCGCCCGCGGCACCCGCAGAATTTTTAGAAGTTCTTCGTCCCATTGGCCGGTGTGAATGTCGAACAGCAGCGTGCGCGAGGCATTGGTGGCGTCGGTGGCGTGAACCTTGCCGCCGGTTAGCCGCCACAACAGATAGCAGTCGACGGTGCCGAACAGCAGATCGCCGCGCGACGCACGGGCGCGCGCGCCGGGCACGGAATCGAGAATCCAGGCAATTTTGGTGCCCGAGAAATAGGGGTCGACGATCAGACCGGTTTTCGCCGATATCGCGGGTTCATGGCCCTCGGCCTTCAGTCGCGCGCAGATATCGGCGGTGCGGCGGTCCTGCCAGACGACGGCGCGATGCATCGCCTGTCCGGTGGCACGATCCCACACCACGGTGGTCTCGCGCTGGTTGGTGATGCCGATGGCAGCGATGTCCTTCGGCGTGACACCGGCCTTGTTCATCGCCTCGCGGCAGGTCGCAACCGTCGAGGTCCAGATGTCCTCCGGCTCGTGCTCGACCCAGCCCGATGCCGGGAAGTGCTGCGGGAATTCCTGCTGCGCGATCGCGGCGATGGAGGTGTCGGCGCGAAACAAGATGGCGCGCGAGGATGTGGTGCCCTGATCAATGGCGAGGACGTGGGTGACCATGAGGGTTCTTCCCGAACGTATCGGCTTGCGTAACGGTCGCACCAAGGCAAGCGGATTGCACCTGGGACGTCAAGTTTGGGTGCCGCCGTTTTGACTCACGCTCCTGTTAGCGAGAGGGTAAGATGTCAGCATGATGCTTGATCCGACCACGGCGCAACGGAACAAATCATTCGTCCGTCCAATTGTAGTCACCGTTCAACCACCGAAAGACCTTAGATGAGACTGGCAAAGATCATCCTGGCTGGTTCCGCGCTCACGATCGTCAGTGCGATGGCCTCTGCTCAAACAACGCCCGCGATCAAGGAGACGCCGCCGCCTCCGGGGACCCAGAAAGGTCTGGTGACGGTCGTCAACCGGCTCGACAACACGATTGCGATTCGGGCGGAGCAGGACAACAAGGATGGAGCAAAAGCTCCAGACAAAACGAAACCGGATGAAGCGAAACCGGATGATGCAAAATCAGACGGAGCGAAAGCCGAGGGCGCAACCACGCAGTTCAAGATCGACCACAAGCTGTCGGAGACGGTGCATGCCGGCGACAAGGTGAAGTTTTCAGTCAGCGAAGGCGGCGACCCCAAGACCAATACCGAAAAGACCATCACCAAAATCGAGGCGGAGTAGCGGCGGAGCCGTTTGCCCGCCATACCGCTCCCTGTCATCGCGAGAGCAATCCGGATGAACCTCAAAATAAGCCGGATTGCTTCGCTTCATGCGCAAAATTGCCAGAGCCAATTTTGCCGCAAGCCGCAATGACGCAGATGTTTACTGCACCACCTCGAACAGCCCGGCCGCGCCCATGCCGCCGCCGACGCACATGGTGACGACGGCGTACCTGGCCTTGCGGCGGCGTCCCTCGATCAGCGCGTGGCCGGCAAGGCGCGCGCCCGTCATGCCGTAGGGATGGCCGACCGCGATCGCGCCGCCGTCGACGTTCAGCTTCTGCGGATCGATGCCGAGCCTGTCGCGGCAATAGATCACCTGCACCGCGAACGCCTCGTTCAGCTCCCAGAGGTCGATGTCGTCGACCTTGAGGCCGTGGCGCTTGAGCAAGCGCGGCACCGCGAAAACCGGGCCGATGCCCATTTCATCGGGCTCGCAACCGGCGGCGACGAAACCGCGGAAGATACCGAGCGGCTTCAGCCCGCGCCGGGCGGCTTCCTTGTCGCTCATGATGACAGTGGCGCTGGCGCCGTCCGACAACTGACTGGCATTGCCGGCGGTGATGGTGAAGCCCTCGCCGCGCACCGGCTTGAGGCCGGCGAGACCCTGCGCCGTGGTATCCGGACGCGGGCCTTCATCCTGTGACAGCGTCACGTCCTTGAATGAGACCTCCCTGGTCTCCTTGTTGACGACCGCCATCCTTGTGGAGATCGGCGCCAGTTCGTCCTTGAACCTGCCGCCCTGCTGCGCGGCGGCGATACGCCGCTGGCTTTCCAGCGCGTACTCGTCCTGTGCCTCGCGCGAGATATTGTAACGCTTCGCCACCACCTCCGCGGTGTCGATCATGGGCATGTAGACCTCGCTTTTGATCGCAAGCAGCGCCGGATCCTGCGAATGGAAGGTGTTGGCGTGCTCGTTCTGCACCAGGCTGATCGATTCGCCGCCGCCGCCGACCGCGATCCCAACGCCGTCAAACAAGACCGAGCGCGCGGCGAGCGCGATCGCCTGCAGGCCCGAGGCACACTGGCGATCGATGGTGGTGCCGGCGACGGTGACAGGCAGGCCGGCGCGAAGCAGCGCCTTGCGGGCGATATTGCCGCCGGTCGCGCCCTGCTGCATGGCAGCGCCCATCACCACATCCTCGATCTCGTTCGGGTCAAGTTTGGCGCGGGCAACGGCCTCACCGATCGCATGGCCGAACAGGGTCGCCCCCTCAGTGGCGTTGAGGGCGCCGCGATAGGCCTTGCCGATCGGGGTGCGGGCGGTGGAGACAATAACGGCTTCGGTCATCGGCGACCTCCTGTTGCAAGCGTCTGAGTGGATTTCCTGCCGGCCGCCGGCGACGCGAAGGTCCTGCCTTCGGCGGCGAGTCGCTTGAGCAGCGGCGCGGGCTCCAGCGACGGATCGTTGGTGGCCTCGGCGTAATACGACAGGCGGTCGGCGATGTGCCTGAGCCCGACCTGATCGGCATAGTACATCGGGCCGCCGCGATAGATCGGCCAACCGTAGCCGTAGAGCCAGACTACGTCGATGTCGCCCGGCCGCGCCGCGATGCCCTCTTCCAGAATGCGCGCGCCTTCATTGACCGTCGGATAGACCAGGCGCTCCAGAATCTCGTTGTCACCGATCTCGCGCCGCCTCAAACCGAGCCGCGCGCAGGCATCGACGATCAGCGTCTCGACGTCGGGATCGGGCAGCGGTGCGCGCGAGCCGCCTTCATACTTGTAGTAACCCTTGCCGGTCTTCTGGCCGAAACGCCCGGCCTCGCATAGCGCGTCGGCGATCTCGGACTTGACGCCGCGATCCCTGCGCGAGCGCCAGCCAATATCGAGACCGGCGAGGTCGTCCATCGCGAACGGCCCCATCGGCATTCCGAACCGGGTGGCGACGGCATCGACCTGCCGCGGCAGCGCTCCCTCGAACAGCAGCTTGTCCGCCTGCCTTGAGCGAGCAGCTAACATCCGGTTGCCGACGAAGCCGTCGCAGACGCCGACGACGACCGGCACCTTGGCGATCCTCCTGGCGACCGCGACCGCCGTCACCAGCACATCCGGCGCGGTTTTCGCACCGCGCACGATCTCGCACAGCTTCATGACGTTGGCCGGCGAGAAGAAATGCATCCCGAGCACGTCCTGCGGCCGTTTGGTGACCGAGGCGATCTCGTTGATGTTAAGATACGACGTATTGGAAGCCAGCACCGCGCCGGACCTGGCAAACTTGTCCAGCGTGGCGAACACCTCCTTCTTCACCGCCATGGTTTCGAACACCGCCTCGATGACGAGGTCGGCGTCCTTGACGTGCTCCAGCCCGACGACGCCGGTGACGAGCCCCATGCGCCTAGCCGGCTCGTCCGCCGCGATGCCGCCGCGCGCCGCGGTGGCCTCGAAGTTCTTCCGCATGACGCCCAGGCCGCGCTTGAGCGACTCGTCGCCCATCTCGATCAGAGTAACGGGAATGCCGGCGTTGGCAAACGACATCGCGATGCCGCCGCCCATGGTGCCGGCGCCGATAATCGCGACGCGCTCGACCTTGCGCGGTTTGGTGCCTTCAGGAACGCCGGCGACCCTGGCCGCCTCGCGCTCGGCGAAGAAGGCATAACGTTGCGCCTTCGACTGGTCGCCGTTCATCAGCTTGAGGAAAAGCTCGCGCTCCTGCTTCAGCGCCTCGTCGAACGGCGTATCGAGCGAAAGACCGACGGCTTCGGCCGCCGCGAACGGCGCTTCGAGGCCGCGCGCGCGTTTGGTCACCGCCGCCACCGCATCGGTGAAGATCGAACGGTTGGCCTTCGCGGCCATGAGCCTGCTGTCGTCGTCGCGCAGCCTGCGCAGCGGACGCCGCTCCGCCAGCACCCGGCACGCGAAGGCCTCGCCGCCCGACGCCGGCCCCTCGACGATCGCATCGATCAGGCCCTGCTTCAGCGCCTCCGTCGCGCCGACCGGTTCGCCGCCGACGATCATCTTGACCGCAAGCTCCGGACCGACCGCACGCGGCAGGCGCTGGGTGCCACCGGCACCCGGCAGCAGGCCGAGTTTCACCTCGGGCAGGCCGAGCCTGGCGTCCTTCACCGCGACGCGGAAGTGGCATCCGAGCGCGACCTCGAGACCGCCACCGAGCGCGGTGCCGTGGATCGCGGCAACGGTCGGCTTCGGCGAGTTCTCAAGCGCCGCAACCACCTCGGCGAGCGCCGGAGGCTGCGTCGGCTTGCCGAATTCGGTGATATCGGCGCCGGCGATGAAGGTCCGTCCCGCGCAGGCCAGCACGATCGCTTTCACCGCGGGATCGGCGACCGCTGTTTGCGCACACTCCAGGATGCCGCGGCGAACCGCCGCGCCCAACGCATTGACCGGAGGGCTATCGACCGTGACGATGGCGATCCCGTCATGACGCTCAAGCCTGACCACCTCGCTCACGGCGTACTCCCTGGAGATTTTTCAAGCACCGCCCTGATTTCGTGTAGCGGGATCTGCGCGCATCTCAATCCCAATGACGGTCCGCCTGGCAATCAGGAACTGTGGCCAAAACAGCTTTGCCATCTCGTTTGCGCACCGATATTGAACCCCATCTCGTGGCGATGGTAAGGAGCACCGAGGCTGCGCCGGGTTGTATTGTGCCACAAGCTCAGAAGCAGCCGAAACCAGCAAGCCGAGAGCGGGAGCAAGGGTTGCGCGTGTGGCCGGGGAGACCATGTCGGCTTTCCGGACTGCGTCGGGAGACGCCCGCCCGCCGCCGGAGCATTGCACGCCACGCGGGTCGCCGCCGGTGACGAAGGGTCAGTCGGCACAGCGGCACGCCCCCCTGCTCGCCGTTCGCGACCTCGGCGTCGTGTTCGGCGGCATCGTCGCACTGAACGGCGTCTCGTTCGATATGTATCCGGGGCAGATTCTCGGCCTGATCGGCCCGAACGGCGCCGGCAAGACCACGCTGTTCAACTGCCTGAGCCGACTCTATCAGCCGAGCAGGGGCGACATCCTGCTGGAAGGCGTCAGCATCCTGACCCGGCCGCCGCACCGCATCGCGGAGATCGGCATTAGCCGCACGTTCCAGAACGTCGCGCTGTTTCCCAATCTTTCCGTGATCGACAACGTCCGGGTCGGCACGCATTCGCGCACCAGCAGCAACATCGTCAGCGACTCGCTGAAACTCGGGTGGGTGCGCCGCGGCGAGGCCGCGTTGAACCACAAGGTCGACGAGATTCTTGGGTACCTGGACTTGCGCGACGTCGCGCATACCGTGGTGGCGGGATTGCCGTTCGTCACCCAGAAGCGCGTCGAGCTGGCACGCGCGCTGGCCGCGGAGCCGAAGATCCTGCTGCTCGATGAACCCGCCGGCGGCCTCAATCACGAAGATGTCCATGGGCTTGGTGACCTGATCCGCCGCATCCGCGACGAGCGCGATATGACCGTGCTGCTCGTCGAACATCATATGGGGCTGGTGATGTCGATCGCCGACCATGTGGTCGCGCTCAATTTCGGCAGGAAGCTCGCGGAGGGCACGCCGTCGCAGGTTCAGTCCGACCCGGGCGTGATCGAGGCCTATCTCGGACGCAAGGACCGATGACCGCGATGCTCGATATCAGGAATCTTCGCGCCTGGTACGGTCAGGTGCAGGCGCTGCGCGGTCTCGAATTCCATCTCAGCGAAGGCAGCATGACGGCGCTGCTCGGCGCCAACGGCGCCGGCAAGACCACCACGCTGCGCGCGATCTGCAACATGGTGCGCACCACAGGAACGATCACGTTCGAAGGCAAGCCGCTCGAAGGCCTATCGACCGAAAGCATCGCCCGCCTCGGCATCGCGCATGTGCCGCAGGGACGCGGCATCTTCACCACTATGACGGTCGAGGAGAATCTGCAACTCGGCGCGATCTCGCGATCCGACAAGCCCGGTATCATCAGCGACATCGAGCGGATGTACGGCCACTTCCCGGTCCTCAAAGAGCGCCACAGGCAACAGGCGGGAACGCTGTCGGGCGGCGAGCAGCAGATGCTTGCGGTCGCGCGCGCGCTGATGCTGCGACCACGGCTGATACTGCTCGACGAACCGTCGTTCGGCCTCGCCCCGCTGATCGTGCGCGATGTGTTCAGGATACTCGGCAAGATCAACCGCGAGGACAAGGTCACCATCCTCGTGGTCGAGCAGAACGCGCAGCTCGCGCTGAAACTCGCCGATACCGCCTACGTCATCGAGACCGGACGGATCGTCATGTCCGGCAGCGCCGCCGACATCGCGAACAACGAAGGCGTGCGCAGATCCTACCTGGGATACTAGATGCAGTGACCTTTCGGTCAATCTCGACGACTTGATCGCTTGGCATCGTCAGGCGGCGTTGAGCGTCTTGAAGCGCTCCCGCAGTCCACGCGCGCTTTCGGACACCGCCGCGAGCGTTGTCGAGATCTCGCTGACGGCCGCACTCTGGGCGCCGATGGATTCGCTCTCCGTGGTCATGCCGGCATCGATCTCCTGCACCAGCCGCTGCGAGCCGGAGACTTGCCTGATGGCGTGATCGATGGCGTCCTGGATTTCGCTGGCCTGCCGCGTGACGTCCCTGGTGGCTTTTTCGGCCTCATTGGTGAGCGCCTTGACCTCGTTGGCCACGACCTTGAACCCGCGGCCGTATTCGCCGCTACGCGCCGCCTCAATCGCGGCGTTCAGCGCCAGCAGCTTGGTCTTGCGCGAAACGTCGGTGATGACCTTGACGAAATTCTCGATCTGCCGCGTGGTCTGCGCAAGATCGGCGAGATTTCTGGTCAGGGCCTCGATGCTCGACACGATGTCGCGGCATCGCTGCATATTGCCGAGGTTGACGTCGACGATGTTCTTGACGGTGCGGTTGAGGTCTTCGGCGGCGCCGGCCATCGATTTGAGATCGCCGGCGACCTCGACCTCGAAGGCGTTGAGCAACGGCTCGGAGACATGCTGGAATGCGGTTCGGGCGGCGGCGTTGTCGTAGGCCGAAATCGCGTGGGAGATATCGAGGAAGAACATCCGGACGATGGCGCTGAGCGACGCCTTGACCGTCGCGGCCTGTCCGGCATCATCGAGATGCTGGTCAAGTGCTAGTCCAAGAAAGTTCCCAAGAATGACGGCGGAACTCGCGACATAGAGGTCGCTGCTGAGAAGACATTTCTCGTGCGCGATTCCGATCCTGTTGGCGAAATCCTTGAAGGCCTTGTCCGGCCTGCCGTCGAAGAATCGCTGCCAGTGCTTGAACTGGACCTCGTTGATATGAGCGACAAGCTGCCCGATATCGATCTTCTCCCGCTCGCAGGTCTGACCGATCATCTCCTTGAAGCCGGGAAACGACAGAATGCGTCCGTAGAAGGCGTTGATGATCTCGTCCTGGCTGCCCACCACCCGCAGCTTGAGCGACTGAAGGCAGCTTGCGTCCGCCGGAGTCAACCCGACGAGCGCGGCAAGATAGATCGATGTCCATGTTGAATTATCCGGGTAGGAGGTGATGCATTGGACATCAGAATGATAAACAACGGCTGAATCCGGTTGCCTGACCGATTGGCGGCTGACATTGGCCGCGGGCTTGCTAAAGAGGTCGGATGCGAAGCCAAGCGATTCGCCGCTGCAACCCAATCATTGTCTGCGCGCTGCTGCTCGCGCCGCTGACCGCCATTTCCGGGATCACGGCGGCTCCTGCGACGGGCGCGATGGCGCAGGCCGCGACTCCGGCAGCCATTGCGGACTACCGCCGCAAGCTGAACGCGTATCAGGAGGCGCGCGCGGCCTTTGAGGAAGAGGCCGGCGCTTACTGGAACGCGATTGCCGACAAGCGGCGCATTCGCAACGCTAGGCGGCGCGACCATCAGCCCGTCACGCTCGACGACTACGTGCTGGTCCAGCCGCCGCTCTATGACGGGCCGAAACAGCCGGTCAACCCGGAACCGGAAGAGGAGCGTCCACCGCGTCAGCGTAAATACATTCCCGTTGTCGCCGATCTCCTGAAGGCCGCGGCGGAGCAGTTCCAGTTCGTGCCGCAGCGCCCGGCGAGCGAGATGGATTTCAAGCGCGCCTATGCGCGCCTGGCGCGGGCTTACGGCCTGACGAGAGAACAGGCGGTTCGGATCTATTCGTTCGAGACCGGCGGCAACGGCAATCACGACATGCAGTCGGGCCTCAGCGCCTCGCGGCCGGGATCGCGCGCGATCTCCACCGCGATCGGCTACAACCAGTTGCTCACCACCAACAGCGTCGAACTGCTTGCTGAGCAGGGCCACGACATCCTGCGCGCGCTCGGTGCGAAAGCGGCGCGGCTATCGGGGTCGCAGCGCGGGGCAATGGAACGCAAGATCGCGGTGGTCCGCCGCATGGCGGCCTATGCGCGCTCGGTGCCCGATACCTGGAGCGCGCACGAGAAGCTTGCCGATACGCCGAAAGGCTGGGCAATCCATGCGCTGGTGCTGGATATCGACGTCGGGCCGCTGTTGCAGACCCACAAGCTCCTGACCTCGATCATCTTCGCGCGCAACAAGGGTTACACCCGTCCGCTGACCGCCGCCGAACTGGAGATGATGAACCTCACCGGCGACGGCACCGGCCTCGACATGGTGACGATGCCGCAGGCGATGCGCGAGCGGGTGCCGACCGCGAATTTCTTCCAGCGCCGTGGCTATGAGCGCAATCCGGTCGCGATCCGCCACAACACGGTGGCGAAACTGCTGGCGGTCACCGATGCGCGGATGGACAGCAACAGCGCCAAGCCGGGCGCGCGGGAGTTGGCGGCAGCGTTCTGACTAATTAGAGCGTTTTCGAGTGAAGTGGGCACCGGTTCGCGTGAAGAAAACGCGTCAATTCAAAATCATAGAGCCTCGCTTCTGATTCCATCAGAAGCGAGGCTCTACCCGCCCGTCCCGGCGCCGATGGTGTCGCCGAAGAACACCCACCGTCCGTTCTTGAATTGCATCATCCGAAGCTGCTCGATCGGCGCAAAATCGGCCGCGCCGGTGTTGATCCTGATACCCGGCATCAGGGTGGACGGCACGAAATCCTTCAGGCTCGCCGCCTGCTTCATGACGTTCTCGCGGGTCAGATCGTCGCCGCATTGCCTGAGCACCTGCTCCACTGTCTGCGCCACGGCGAAACCGTAGATCAGGTGGGTGTCCGACAGATTGGCGCCCGGCATGTACTTGTCCACGAAGGCCGTGAACGTCTTCATGTCCTCGTCGTTGACCCACTGCGGATCCGAAGCATCCTTCAGATAGCCGGCGGACAGCACGCCTTCGGACGCCTCAACGCCGGCCGGCTTCATAACGGCGCCGCTCGAGATCGAGACGTTGGTCAGAAGCTGCATCGGCTTCCACCCGATCTCGGCCGCCTTCTTGATGGCCTGTGCGGCGAATTTCGGCGTCGAGATGTTGACCAGCACGTCGGCACCCGAATCCTTCAGCCTGACGATGTGGGAAGCGATGGACGGCTCGCTGTTCTCGTAGCTCTCTTTGGCGGCCACGATGCTCGACCACCTCTCGCCGAAGATATCCTTCAGGCCGCTGACGTAGTCCTTGCCGAAGTCGTCATTGGCATAAAACACCGCAACCCTGGCGTCCGGCCTGGTCTTGAGGATGTATTTGGCGAAGATCCGCGCCTCGACGCGGTAGCTCGGCTGCCAGCCCATGGTCCACGGGAACTGTTTTGGGTCATTCCACTTGCTGGCGCCACTCGCGACGAAGAGCTGGGGGGCTTTCTTGCCATTCATGTATTTCTGCACGGCTGTCTGGGTTGCCGTCCCCAGCGCGTTGAAGGTGAAGAGCACATCGTCGCTTTCGATCAGCTTCCGGGTCTGCTCGACCGCTTTCGGCGGGCTATAGGCATCGTCATAACTGATGAAATCGATCTTGCGGCCGTTGATGCCGCCCTTGTCGTTGACCATCCTGAAATAGGCGGCTTCGGTCTTGCCGATGACACCATATGCGGAGGCCGGGCCGCTGTAGGGCATGGTGCTGCCGATCCTGATTTCGGTATCGCTGGCGCCGCTGTCGTACTTCCCCTCGGCGAGGGCGCTGCCGCTTGCGGCGGCAAAGGCGATGATCGCCGCCGAGAGCGCAGCGGTTCTCAGTCGTTGCCTAGCAGACATTGCTTCCTCCGTGGTTCTTCTTGAACCCGCCGATCATGGCCTGGAACGCCAGCGCGACTTGCCTTGCGCCGTTCGGCGCAAGGAAGATGACAACGAACAGCAGGATGCCGGACACCGCGCCCGACAGACCTTTCGAGACCGACTCGGCAACGTTCGGAATGAATACGATAAAGGCCGCCCCGACGATGGATCCCGGCAGCCAGCCGACGCCGCCGACGACCATGCCGAGGAACAGCGCGATCGCGAGCTGGATGGTGAAGCTGTCGGGCGCCACGTACTGCACCGCGATGGCACCCAGCCCGCCGGCTATTCCGGTGATGCCGGCGCTGATGCCGAACGCCAGCGTCTTGTACAGCGCGACGTTGATGCCCATGGCCGAGGCCGCGATTTCGTTGTCGCGGATCGCCATCATGGCGCGCCCTGAGCGCGAGCTTAAGAGGTTGACCGAAGCGATATAGATCGCGATCGCGACCACGAGTGTGAAATAATACAGCCAGGCGTCCTGGGAGACCGGCAAGCCGAACGGCGCGTCGGGCTTGTCGACCGTCAGCCCCTGCACGCCGCCGGTCCAGGGTTCGAGGACGCCGAGTTTCAGAAGCTGGGGCGTCGCGACGGCGAGCGCGAACGTCGCCAGCGCCAGATAGACGCCGCTCAGACGCAATGCGGGCAGGCCGAACAGGAAGCCCATCGCGAAGCAGACGACGCCGGAAATCGGCAGCGTGAGCGCGTAATTCATGCCAGCGTGTTCGATCAGGATCGCCGATGTATAGGCGCCGAGCGCGTAGAAGGCGCTGTGCCCGAGCGAGAACTGGCCGCTGCCGCCGGTCAGGATGTTCAGCGCCAGCACGGCGATGCCGTAGATCAGAACCGTCGTGAGCTGGAAGATGATGAAATTCTTGAAAAACAGCGGAACGGCAAGCAGCAGCAGCAAAATGACGATCGACGTTGCGGTGCCGAGCGTCACGGCCTGCCCGGAGCCAGTGTCGACGGCGGGTGCGCCGGCCGCGGATTCCCGGTTGGCGCTCATGGTCAGACTTGCCTGACGACGGTATGGCCGAACAGGCCCGAGGGTTTGACGACCAGAACGATGACGATCAGCGCCAGCGCGAGAGGCAGCTTTAGCTCATTGCCGGCGCCGGGGATGTAGGTTCCGACCAGATTCTCGAAGATGCCGACAAGGAAGCCGCCGACCACCGCGCCGAGCGGGCTCGAGAGGCCGCCGAGCACGGCGGCGGCAAAGCCGTAGATCAGCACGCCGCCCATCATGTTCGGCTCCAGGAACACCACCGGCGCGATCAGCATCCCGGCGACGGCGCCGACCGCGGCGGCCATGCCCCAGCCGAGCGCGATCATCCAGCTCGTATTGATGCCGACCAGCCGCGCGGATTCGGGTTGGATTGCCGCGGCCCGCATCGCAAGGCCGATACGCGTGAAGCGGAAGAAAAAGAACAGGATAGCCAGCACCAGCAGGATCACGCCGATCATGCCGGCCTGATGGGTGGAGATGAGCTGGCTGCCGAGAAACGGCGACGCCCCGAACGGGGAGGGGAACGGCTTGATGGTGAAATCCCAGATCAATCCGGCGACGCTGCTGACGATCGCAAACAGCGCGAGGAAACCCGCGAGGTTGGTCAGGATCGGCGCCTTCGCCAGCGGCCTGAACAGCAGCCGCTCGATCACGATGCCGCCTATGAACGACAGCATCAGCGTCAGCACGAACGCCGCCCAATAGGGCATCCCCCACTGAATCATCTGCCAGGCCATGAACGTCGAGAACATGGCCATCTCGCCCTGAGCGAAGTTCAGGTGGCCGATCGCCTGGTAGATCATCACCAGCGCCAGCGCCATGCAGGCATAGATCGCGCCGGTGGCGATGCCAGCCAGTATCTGATTGCTCAGCAGCTCCATGGCCGTCCCTTTCGGCATCCCATTTCGACGTTCGTAGCTCCTTGTTGCACCCTCCGATACAAACGTCGAATTCAAAGCGACACCGAACCAAAAAAGGTAGTTGGTGATCGACCTTTGCAACAAATCCGATCACACGGACGGACCGCCATACGGTCCGCACCTGTGGGCTGAAACCGAGTCCTGGGACGAAAGGCCTAACCCGCTACACCAAGCGCGGCCGGCGGGACCCTGGCCTGCTCCATCGCCTCGCGAACGTGGCGGCGCAGGCTCTCAAGGTCATAGGGCTTTTGCAGAACAACCACGCCGTATCGCGCGGCATCCTGGGCGCTGGCGCTGTAGCCGGTGGTGAGCAACACCGGGATGTGCGGAAAGCGCTCGCCGATCTCGCGCGCGAGATCGAGCCCATTGCGGCCGCCCGGCATCATGATGTCGGAGAATACGAGGTCCACTTGCGCATCAACCTGCAGGGCGGCGAGCGCAGCCTGCACATCGGCAACACTGCGCACGCGATAACCGAGTTGGCGCATGTAACTGGCACCGACATCGGCTACATCGACATCGTCCTCGACCAGCAGCACGGTGCCGGCGGCTTCGGCCTGCGCCGGTGCCTGTAGGGGCGGCTCGGCGGGTTGCGGCTGTTCCAGGCTACGCGGCAGATAGAGCGTCACCGTGGTACCCTGCCCTTCGGTGCTCGTCACCGTTGCGGTGCCGCCAGACTGTTTGGCAAAGCCATAGACTTGGCTCAAACCAAGCCCGGTGCCCTTGCTGACATCCTTGGTGGTAAAGAACGGCTCGAACACGCGCATCATGACATCGGCGGGAATACCCTGTCCGGTGTCTGCGACGTACACTGCAACGAAATCGCCGGAAAGACCTTCTTCGCTGGCATCGCCCTTGAGCGTCACCGGTCTTGCGCTCATCGACAGCGCGCCGCCGTTCGGCATGGCGTCCTTGGCGTTGACGGCGAGGTTGAGGATGGCAAGCTCGAATTCGCTGGGATCGACGCGTACGGCGCAGACCGTATCCGGCACCTCGACATTAATCTCGATATCGGTACGAAGTGAACGCGTGAGCAATTCACGCAGCACCGGCAGCCGCTGCGCGAGATCGATCACCTCCGGCGTCAGCGTCTGGCGCCGCGAATAAGTGAGCAAATGGCGGGTGAGCGTCTCGCCGCGGTGAGTGGCGGTGCCGATCATATCGAGCAGCCGCAGCGACTTCTTGTCGGTGAGTTCGCGGCGCAGGCGCTGCACGCTACCGCTGATGATCATCAGCAGGTTGTTGAAGTCGTGCGCCACGCCGCCGGTCAACTGCCCGATCGCCTCCATTCGTTGCGCATGACGCAAGGCGTTCTCGACCGCCTCGCGCCGCTCGGATTCGTCGTAAAGACGTTGCGTGCGCCGCAGCGCCAATCCAAGGACCGCGAACAGAAACACCATCAGCGGGGCGCCGAAAATCAGGTAGTTGATGTTGTAACGCAGCCATTCGGAGACAATCGCCTTCCATTCCACGCCGACCAGCACGTAGAGAGGATAGCCCGCGATCTTGCGATAGCCGATGCGGCGGGTGATGTGGTCGTACGGCGACTCCGCCGTATAAATGGAGTAATCGTGCCCGTGCGCAATGCGGGTGCGGAAATCCTTATCGTCGTCGAAGCTGAGAAGACTGGCCGGCGAGACAACTGGATAGCGCGCCAGAAAATGGCCGTCGGCGCGCACCAAGGCAAAATAGTCGACTGTGTCGCTGATATGGGCGTAGAAATTCTCGAAATAGCTCGTCGGGACTGCAATCGAGATGACGCCGTTGAACGTGCCGTCGTCCCAAGGCCGGCGCTGCGACAGTGAAATGAAATAGCCTGGCACGCCCGGGCGGGGCGCGTTGATGGTGCTCACATATGTACCGCCCTCTCTGCTTTTCAACGCGGTAAAATATTCAGCCTTGCTGAAGTCGATATCTCCCGGCGTGAGCAGACCGTTGGAGGAGACCAGCGGATGGCCGTCGCGGTCGATGATCTCGATGCCTTGCATCTGCGGCGTGCCCGTGACGATCTGCTTGAGCCGTTTGTTCAGGGCAGCTTCGTTCAGGCGGATGTCGTTATCCGACATGCCCCGCACGACCTCGTTGACTTCCGCGTAAGCACGCTCGGTCGTTTCCAGGACCTTGAGCGAATGCTCATGCAGGATGTCGAGCGAGCGATCGATGCGCTCGTTGGTGATGCGTTCGAAATTGCGGTAATCCACCCAGGCGGTGATTGCAAACAACGCCATCGGCAGCAATACCGATGCCACCATCAAAGCCTTGAGCAGCCTGACGGCGGCGTGACGCTCGCTCTGCACGGCGCGGTGGGACTGCCCGTGTTCCACGGTCATACACCTTCGAAACCGCAGGTTCGAATACAGTTTATATTATACGCCTTAATCGAGATAAAATCTCGCCGTCGCGGACGCCCCGGACATGAAATACGCGATGGTGGACGCCACCATCGTGAGGTCCACTGCCACGGACATACGAGAATTGCGACAGCCTGAGTTCGCAGTTTTATTCTGCGATGGTGTATGGCGCGCCATTCAGAATTTTATATCATTGGATTCGCTATATAATTCCGAGCAGCCGTCTTGCCTTCGGCAATCCTGACGTCGGTTTCGGCAGGCGAGCGACGGCGCACTCCATCCCGGCCGCATTGAGGTTGGGCGAGGATATCCCTATGTCATTTCCGATAAGGGAGTGCTCGCCGTGCAGGCCGTACAGGCGACTCTTGCCGTGGCACTTGCAGCCGCCGCTTTGGTTTTCTCTCCCCTTCCCGCCTCGACGGAAGAGAACGGCAAACTTGTGCTGACGATCGCGATCGATGGAGCGATCGGACCGGCGACCACCGGTTACGTGAAGGACGCTCTCGCCAAGGCGCGTGAACGACACGCAGAGGCCGTCATTCTGCGTCTGAATACGCCGGGCGGCCTTGCCAGCAGCATGCGCGAGATCATCGCCGATGTGCTGGCCTCGCCCGTTCCCGTTATAGGTTATGTTGCCCCGTCCGGAGCCCATGCCGCCAGCGCCGGCACCTATATCCTCTATGCCACGCACATCGCCGCAATGGCGCCGGGCACCAATCTCGGCGCAGCGACGCCAGTGCAGATCGGCAGTCCGGTGCCGGGCCTGCCTGGCATCCCCGACAAAGGCGACAAGGACAAAAAAAACGGCTCCCAGCAACCGGAACCGACGGACGCAATGACGGCGAAGGTGACGAACGACGCCGTCGCCTTTATCCGCAGCCTGGCCGAGTTGCGAGGACGGAACGCCGATTGGGCCGAGAAAGCCGTCCGCGAGGCGGCCAGCCTTTCCGCCAGCGCGGCGTTGCAGGCCGGCGTCGTCGAACTGATCGCACGCTCCCCGGCTGAGTTGCTGCGAAAGGTCGACGGTCGCACCGTGGACCTCGTCAATGGCGACAGGCGGCATCTGGCAACGAAGGACGCGACGATCGAGACCATCGATCCCGGGTGGGTCTCGCAATTTCTGTCGATCATCACCGATCCCAACGTCGCCCTCATTCTTCTGCTGGTTGGAACCTATGGCCTGCTTTTCGAATTCATGTCTCCTGGCGCCGTCGCGCCCGGCGTGGTCGGCACGATCTGTCTGCTGCTGGGCCTCTATGCCCTCAACCTGCTGCCGATCAGTTATGCCGGCCTTGGGCTGATGATGCTGGGAATCGCGCTCCTGACGATCGAAGCCTTCAACCCGACCGTGGTTCTCGGACTCGGCGGAGTCATCGCCTTCGTCCTTGGTGCGCTGATGTTGTTCAGGAACGAGGCGTCCGGATACCGGCTGTCATGGACGTTCGTCGGCATCGTGGCGTCGATGTTCACCGGGTTGGTTCTCATCGTGCTCGGCTCGCTTCGGCGCGCCCGCAAAGGTCCGGCGCAAGTCGGCGCGCAGGCCATGCGCGGCCTGCCCGCCGAGGTTCTCGACTGGAACGATATCGAAGGCCACGTCTTCACGCAGGGTGAGCGCTGGCAAGCCCGCAGCACGGAAGCGTTCAAGCCCGGGGACACGGTCGAGGTGGCCAGCATCACGGATCTGACGCTGACGGTGCGTCGCCGGCCGGCACTCCGCGGCGGCGAAGGAGGTGTGCGATGATGCTCGATTACGTAACCTATATAGTGCTCGCGGTCGTCGTGATCGCATTTCTCTCCTCGTCCATTCGTATCCTGCGGGAATACGAGCGCGGCATCATCTTCACGCTCGGACGCTTCACCGGCGTGAAAGGTCCCGGCCTCATCATCCTGATTCCGTTCGTGCAGCAGATGGTGAAGGCCGATCTCAGGGTCATGGTACAGGACGTGCCGCCGCAGGACGTGATTTCCCGCGATAACGTTTCCGTCAAGGTGAACGCCGTGCTTTATTTCCGCATCATCGATCCCGAACGCGCGATCATTAAGGTTGAAAACTTCATGGCCGCGACCAGCCAGTTGGCGCAAACCACGCTGCGCTCGGTGCTCGGCAAACACGAACTGGACGAGATGCTCGCGGAGCGCGACAAACTCAACGCCGCCATTCAGGAGATTCTCGATCAGCAAACCGATGCGTGGGGAATCAAGGTCACCAATATCGAGATCAAGGACATCGACCTTAACGAAAACATGGTTCGTGCCATCGCCAAGCAAGCCGAGGCGGAGCGGCTACGGCGGGCGAAAGTGATCAATGCGATGGGCGAGCAGCAAGCCGCCGAGAAGCTCGTCGAAGCCGGACGGATCCTTGCTCAGGAACCGCAGGCCATGCAGCTGCGCTATTTTGCGGCGTTGCACGATATTGCCGGCGAGCGATCATCGACTGTGGTGTTTCCGCTGCCGATGGATCTGCTCAGCCATCTAAAGCCCCGACCCGACGGAACGTCATGACTGCCATTCCGTGAGAATGGCGCAAGAATTACCGATTGTCCGGTCATCTTCCGAGCCGTGCTCGCCTTATGAAAATTGGAGAGGCCGGAGCGGCCAGATCGAATGTGTGTCCCGACACCCTCAAAAGCACCGATGCTGGATGTCCAGAACCTGACCAAAACCTATCGTTCGGCGCAGGAACGGATCACCGTTCTTCGCGGCGCCTGCCTGCGCGTTGACGCCGGCGAGAGTGTCGCGCTGACGGGCGAGTCGGGAAGCGGCAAAAGCACCTTGCTGCACCTGATCGCGGGCCTCGATCAGGCGGACGGCGGTTCCATCCGGCTCAATGAGACGGAGGTGACTGCACTGGCGGACCGGGGCCGTGCAGCGCTGCGCCGGGACCGGTTGGGACTGGTTTTTCAACAATTCAACCTGATCCCCTCTCTCACCGTCGCCGACAACCTGGCTTTTCAGTCGCGTATCGCCGGGCGTCACAACAGCCAGTGGCAAAGCGAACTTGTCGATCGGCTGGGGCTCGGCGATTTGCTGAACCGATATCCCGAACAACTCTCAGGCGGCCAACAGCAGCGGGTTGCAATCGGGCGCGCGCTCGCGGTCAGGCCGCCTCTGCTCCTCGCCGACGAACCGACCGGCAACCTCGATGAAGCGACGGCCGACGAGGTCATGGATCTCGCGCGCGATCTCATCAAGCGAACCGGATGCAGTTTCCTGATGGTCACGCACAGCGCGCGGCTTGCCGCGACGCTGGACCGGCAAGTCCTGCTCAGCGCCGGGCTGATCTCGTGAAACAGGGGTTCTGGATCCTCGCCGTTCTGCTCAGCCATTGGCGCCGGCATCCGCTGCAATTGACAACCCTCATGATCGGCTTGATCTCCGCGACCGCATTGTGGAGCGGCGTGCAGGCGCTGAACCAGCAGGCTCGCATCAGCTACGATCGGGCCGCGGCGGTCTTTGGCGGCGCCAGAATCGCGATGCTGGTCGGGCAGCAGGACACGTTTCCCCAGCAGCTCTTCGTCGATCTTCGGCGGGCAGGCTGGCCGGTCTCACCCGTGCTCGAAGGCCGCGTTCGTATTCACGGGAAGACATTCCGCCTATTGGGAATCGAGCCGGTGACCTTTCCAGCGGAGGCAGGATCGATTCCGGCGATCGGGACGTCGGATCTGACATCGTTCATTGCGCCGCCGGGCGAGACCCTGGTCGCGCCGGAGACATTGACCGAGCTGACCGGAACGGAAGGCACGGCCCTTCGAACAGACGACGGCGCGTTGCTGCCGCCCCTCAAGGTTCAAGCGCAGCTCGCACCGGGGGTTGTGATCGTCGATATCGGAGTGGCGCAAAGCCTTCTTCACCTGCCGGACCAGCTCTCACGTCTGTCGATCGGAAAAACGCGCAGCACGCACGCGCCGCTCGAGGCTGTCACTGGTGACAAGCTCAGATATGTCGCCCCGGACGCCGAAACCGATCTTGAGCGTCTGACCGACAGCTTTCATCTCAATCTGTCGGCCTTCGGGCTGCTATCGTTTCTGGTCGGACTCTTTATCGTCTATTCGGCGATCGGCCTCGCCTTCGAGCAGCGCATGCCGATGCTGCGCACATTGCGCGCCTGCGGCGCATCGTCCCGGATGTTGAACGGCGTGTTGCTGATCGAGTTGCTGGTGCTGGCCCTCGCAGCCGGGCTGATCGGGTTGGCCTGCGGATATCTGATCGCCGCGGCGTTGCTGCCCAATGTCGCCGCAAGCCTGCAGGGGCTGTATGGCGCCCGGCTTCCCGGCCAATTGACGCTGAGACCGGAATGGTGGGCCGCGGGACTTGCAATGAGCGCCCTGGGAACGCTGGTGGCGGCAACGACGAGTCTGCTGAGGGTGGTTCGCCTTCCGGTTCTCGCAATGGCGCAACCTTATGCGTGGCAGCAGGCCCAACGGCGATGGCTGCGCTGGCAAGGCCTATGCGCCGTTGCGATGCTTGTCACGGCGGTCGCCGTGCTGACGATCGGCGATTCGCTGGTCTCGGGATTCGCCGTGCTGGCGGCACTCCTGCTGGGCGCAGCGCTGACCCTGCCTGTTCTGCTCGGATTCGTACTTCACGCCGGCGAACGAAGCACGCGCCGGCCGCTGGTGATGTGGTTCTGGGCCGACAGCCGCCAGCAGCTTCCCGGATTGTCGCTGGCACTGATGGCGTTGCTGCTCGCGCTCGCGGTCAATGTCGGCGTCGGAACCATGGTCGAGAGCTTCAGCAAGACGTTCGCCACATGGCTGGACGGCCGGCTCGCGGCGGATGTGTATGTCAACGCGCGCGACGACGCGCAGGCGCGCGACATCGAAACAAGGCTGCGCGCGCGGCCCGAGGTCACCGCGATCCTGCCGAGCGGCCGCGCCGAGACAGAAATCGGCGGCTGGCCCGTGGAGGTTCTTGGCCTCGCCGATCACGCCACCTATCGCGACCGCTGGCCGTTGCTCCGATCGCAAGCGAATGCGTGGGACGAGGTCAAATCAGGTCAGGCTGCGCTGATCAGCGAACAACTGGCGCGCAAGCTGAAACTGCGGCTCGGCGATCGGCTGACGATCAGCACCCCCGGCGGCAACTGGCCCGTAGACATCGCGGCGATCTACGCTGATTACGGCAATCCCAAAGGGCAGATCGCCGTCAATATCGTCGCCTTCACAAGCCGGTTTCCAGATCTGCCGCGAACCCGGTTCGGTCTGCGCGTGACCCCCGGCAAGATCGCGCCGCTGATCGATGACATGCGCAAGACGTTTCATCTCGACGAGAGCCGCCTCTCGGATCAATCCACGCTGAAAGCGGAATCGACGCGGATTTTCAACCGCACCTTCGCCGTGACGGCTGCGCTGAATACGTTTACGCTCGGCGTCGCCGGCGTTGCGCTGCTCACCAGCCTGCTGACCCTGAGCAACTCCCGCCTTCCGCAACTGGCGCCGTTGTGGGCGCTCGGCCTGACCCGGCGGCAATTGGCCGGCATCGAGCTTCTCAAGACCCTGTCCGTCGCGTTCGTCACCGCGATGCTGGCGCTGCCGCTGGGCTTGCTGGTGGCGTGGTGTCTGATCGCGGTGGTCAACGTCAGGGCATTCGGCTGGCGCCTCCCGTTCCATGTTTTTCCGCTGCATCTGATTGAGCTTCTCGGCGTCGCCATGCTGGCGTCGCTGCTGGCGATGCTGGTGCCGGTCTTGAAACTGATGCGCATGCCTCCGGCGACGCTGATCAAGGTCTTCGCCGATGAGCGTTAGTGCAAAAATCTCGCGCCGTGCATTTGCGACCGGGCTCGCTGTTGTTGCCTTCGGGCGAAAGGTGTCGCTGGCTCAGGGTTTCGCCGGTCTCGGTGGTGAGGCTTCCGGATTCGCCGCGGTCACGCCGGGCCGGAGCTTCGTATTTCCGGCGGATCACGCTCCTCATCCGGATTATCGCATCGAGTGGTGGTACCTCACCGCCAATCTCAGCGACGCTGAAGGCCGCGCTTACGGCGCGCAGTGGACGCTGTTTCGCCAGGCGATGCAGCCGGGGCCGCAACGGGATGGCTGGGCGAACCAGCAGATCTGGATGGGGCACGCCGCGGTCACGCGCGCCGACACCCATCGCTATAGCGAAACCTTTGCACGCGGCGGCGTCGGTCAGGCCGGCGCGGAAGCAGACCCGTTTCGCGCGTGGATCGATTCATGGCAGATGCGCGGGCTCGATGGCATGTCCGCGATGAACATCGCACCGCTTCAGATCAACGCAACCGGCGCGGATTTCAGTTACACCCTGCGGCTCGACGCTGACAAAGCCCTCGTGCTCGAAGGCGACGCCGGCTACAGCCGGAAATCCGAACGCGGACAGGCGTCCTACTACTACAGCCAGCCGTATTTCACCGCGGACGGAACCGTCACGATCGACGGCAAGTCCGTGAGCGTCAGCGGACAGGCCTGGATGGACCGCGAATGGAGCAGTCAGCCGCTGGCGCCGGATCAGACCGGGTGGGACTGGTTCTCCCTGCACCTTGGGACCGGCGAAAAACTGATGCTGTTTCGCTTGCGGCAAACCGACGCCAAACCCTCCTTTGCAGGCAACTGGATCGGACCCGATGGGCAATCGGTTGCGCTCTCTCCAGAGTCCATTGAGATGACCCCGATTGCGATGACCGAAGTCGCGGATCGCAAGCTGCCGACAAGCTGGCGCATCGCCGTTCGCGACCGGGGGCTGGCGATCGAAACCCTCCCGCTGTATGCGCGAAGCTGGATGGGGACGAGTTTTTCCTATTGGGAGGGTCCCGTCAGCTTCACCGGCACCCACCGGGGTATCGGCTATCTTGAAATGACGGGCTATTGACCGAAGTTGCCAGCCACTTCGGTCAAGGAGTCAGCTCTTGATTTTGCTTATTTGCTTTCGAAACAAACGTTTAAAAGTATCATGGTGCCCAGGGGCGGGCGAAAGAAGAAAAGCAGAGACAAATAGTTAGCCGGGGTGGGAACGTCGCTTTGTTTCCCACCTTTCCATAGCTTTTTAGTTACCCGTTCCCACCGCTTTCAATTCGATACCCGCTTTCGGGATCGAACCGCCGACAGATTCATCCGACCAACCAACCACGAGACCACCTTGAAAATCATATCATACCGACCGGCACCATCCGGTGGCGGCACAATCGGCTTTGCTGAAATCGAAGCCGCTCCTGGCATCCGCATGTTCGACGTCAAGATCGTTCGGACACATGACGGCAGCATCCGCGCCTATGCGCGAAACACCGCGTTCGATCGTACCGCGATCGCGGAAATTCAGAAGTCCCTTACCGGAGGCGCATGCCTTGAACGCATTGCAAGCTAAACAAACCTTCACCGACCCCGTCCGCACTCACGTCGAAATGCTTCACGACCTTGCCGCTGGCATCGATGGCGTGTTCGTCGTGTCGGCATATAATGTGAGCCTGCCGAAGGGCGGTGGCACCATCACCAAGCATAATGTCGGCGACGTTAACGGCATGGTGGAAGCCATCGCGGCACACAGCGACACCCCCGGCGCGAACGTCTACACCGGCCTACATCTAATGAAAACCGGCCTTGCCCGCGGTAAGCGTGGAACGAGGAGTGATGTTGTAGCCGTGCTTGGTCTTGTCGCCGATATGGACGCAGATACGGGTAACGCCGGCAACCTGCCATTCGAACCCAGTTACATCATCGAAACGTCGCCCGGAAACCAACAACCCGTTTGGCTTTTTGACAAGCCGTTGACCGTGACCGAGGCCGTACCGCTTGCTGCCGCATTGAAACGTGCAACCGGCTCCGACCATGGCACAGCCGATGTTGACCACGTCTGGCGCATTCCCGGAACGAAGAACTGGCCGAACGAAGCCAAGCTGAAGCGTGGTCGCTCGGCCGAACCCGCGCCGGTGCGCTATTTACATGAGTGGCGCGGCGACCTGATGAACGTGGATGAGCTCCGCGCGGCGCTCGAGCCATGGGCATCTGCGCCGGCGAATGAAGCCAAACCGGTTCAACTTGGCGAACTGCCAGACATTGACGGTGTGGTCGCATCCCCGAAGTTGGCCGCACTGCTCGCGGCCGACGACGTTGAAGATCGCTCGAAGCATGCATCAAGGGTTGTCGAGCAGATGATGTTCGACGGTCACGATGTAGAAACTGCCGCCGCGCTCTTCCTCTCGGCGAGCGGTAACTGGTCCGCGCGCTACCAAGGCAAGGGCGCACGCGACGACTTCGCTCGCATGTGGGGGAAATTTCAGAAGCCAGATTATAGCGGTCTGGCGGATGGCCTGCTGCGAAAATCGGATCCACCCATCGCGGCGAATGACAACGAGCCGAAATCGCGTTTCAACCTGACGTGGTTCGATGACATCGAAGCCGATAAACCTAAGGCGTGGGTTATCAAAAATGTTTTAGGCAGGGGCGAACACACTCTTATCTCGGGACTCCCAGGCACAGGTAAGTCGGTGGTCGCAACCGATGGCGCATGCCATGTTGCCGCCGGCATGGAATGGTTCGGACGGAAAACAACCCAAGGGTTGGTGCTTTTCGTCGCGGCCGAGAGGAAGGCACTGACCGAACGTCGCATGATGGCGTTCCGCAAGCACCACGGCGTCAAAGATGTTCCACTGCTGGTTCTTGGCGGTAGACTCGATCTAACATCATCGCTGGCCGACGCTAAAGCATTGGCCGGGATCGTCCAGCAGGCCGAGATTGATTGCGGCCAGAAGTGCGTCTGGATCATTATCGACACGCTGACTCGGGTGTTCGGCGCTGGTGACCAGAACACCAGCAAGGACATGGGACGCTTTATTCAGGCGTGCGACGAGTTGATCCGGCTGACTGGTGCCCACGTCACCGTCGTTCATCACACCGCATGGTCTGGCGAACGCGGCAAGGGCGCGATCGATCTGGATGGCGCAGTAGACGCCAGCTTTATGGTCGTCAAAAACTCCGGCACATACACCTTAAAGTGTGATGGCGCGAACGACGGCGACGAAGGGACAATCGCGACGTTCACCATGCAATCCGTTGAGCTTGCCAAGGATGAGGATGGCGAACCGACGACCGCGCCTGTCGTGGTGCCGGGTGAAAGTCTCGCCGATCGGCTGGCCTTAAAGGGACATACCAAGGGCGTGCTGGCCGCGCTCAACTCCATCATCGAAGACGATGGGATTGAACCGGAAGGCTCGGACTTCCCTGAAGGCATTATGGTGGTGAAAGAGAAGCAATGGCGCGCCGCATATTACGAGGCCGAGTCCGGTGCATCTGTTGAGACCTTAAAGAAGCGCTTTGGACGCGCGAAGAAAGATTTGCTTGCCAAAGGTCAGGTGAAACAAATCGGGCAATGGTACTGGCCGAGTTAAGGGGACAACGGGACATGTCCCGGACATTTTGAATTTTGTCCCCTTGGTATCTTAGGGGGACAAAGGTGACAGTTCTTTAGAACTGTCCCGATGTCCCCTTACCCCAGAATAGAGAAGCCGCAGACGGCAAGCATTAAGAGGAACTCAATGCAGCACGCTAACGACAACACGCCGCGCACTCCCGAGCAGCATCGCGCATATGTTGCGAGCCTACGCCAAGATGATGACGAGACCGAGGTGCGCGCCCGCGCTCGCCATTGGCCGACGTTCGGCAGACTCAAGCGCGCCGACCGATGGCTGGAAATCCAAACCCTGGAACGCTATGCGGACGATGAAGGCATCGCCATGCCCGAGGGCAATCTTCACCACGCCAACGATAACAGTCCCGTAAATGAAGACGGTCGCATGGAGATCGGCCGCGTTGATAGTCGGCTTGTGGACGCTCGCCTCGACGAGGAAAATCCCACGGCCGACGAGATCGCAGCCGCGGCATGGGCTGACGAGAAGGATCGGAAGGAAGGCCGGCCTGAAATGGCGACCCGGATTCAGTTCGGAGCTTATGGCAAGATTGTCGCCGTGAAGGTGCGCGGCCGGTATCGCTTGCTGGAGGAAACGTTCTCGGAGTCGCGTGGCGCGGAAGATGAGAAGGCTAGCCTTGGTGCCGGCTACGGTCTGAAAAATGAGTTGCCCGACGCTCAGGACGAGGCGGCGCGCCGGATGGATCATGAAGCCATGAAGCGCCGGCTCGGCGATGAAACCTGTCGGCTGGTGGAGTTGGCCTGCGGCGATGCCACCTCCGAAGAGATCGGCGAGATGCATGGCACGGCCGGCAAGACTGCCGAGCGTTTGGGCGTCCGGCTGGTGGATATCGCCATCGGCAAGTTGATGGCGGCCTATGCGGCTCGGGACGCTGCGGATCGGGAGGCGGCATAGCCCCGAGCCGGCGCGATGGTGTCGACGCCATCACAATCCGTGTTCGGAATACATATTCATCGACATGCACAGGCCGGTGCCGGAGCCGTATTCGGCACCAGTCCTTAATCTGCCACTCATTCCGCTTTCTTACTTAGGGGGCAATTATCCGCCCTCCACCGCCACTGCGTAACGCTGGCGAGGGGCGTATTGCCTCGGGGGAACCGAGGGCGCCCATTTCAATGCTGCAGCAGCAATAGCCGCTCCCCGCCGCGTCTGGCAATCGGGAGCGGCGACCTTTCCCCCATCAGCACCTCGGTCCCATTGCCCGGTCCAATCCCCAAGGCCGATAAATGCTTTGCCGCCATGAAGGCGGCTATTGCGTCCGGCATGTCGGATCGTCAGGCCACACTGACGGTGCCCGGCGCACCGTCCGATGCAGCGTGGTCTCGCTATCTGCAAAACCGTCCCGAGCGCGCGGCAGAGATTGCTGAGGTTCGGCATGCCAAGGGCAAACCGAGCTTTGATCGCATCGCGGCGAACTTCGACGCTCTGATTAAGTTGATCGGGGAGGGGCACAGCGCCGTCACCGCCGGCCGGGAGTTGGGCATCAACGGCGATCGCCTAACCGAATATCTTCTCGCCCATCCCCAAAAGCGGCCGGCCTACGTCGCCGCCATGGTGAAGCGCGCCAAGGTGCTTGGTATTCGAAGCACGACAATCAAAGGGATGCCAAGGCGCAAGGATTTCACCGAGGCCGAGTTTGACGCGGCCCTTGCGCTAATCGCACGATCAACTGCTCCAGACCTTGCGACGGCCCTGCGTCGGGCAGATTTGCCGAGGAACGGATCGCTTCAGCGGCGTGCGAGGAAAGACCCTGCATTCCGCGGCCGGTTAGATCGCGCATATAGCGCGCACGGCGCGAGTACCCATTACCTCCGCTACATTAAAGACCCGACCGAGCCACGAATGTTGTTGGCGTCGTTGCTGGCCGATAAGGATTTCGCCGCCGGCTTCAATCGGTTCAAGTCGCAGCGCTATGATCGTCACGATCTCGCGCAGGAATATTGCCTGGCTGTGCTTGAAGGCCGCCTGTCGAAGGCGGACCTGAAGAAGAATAAAGCCATGAACGATATCCGCAAGCGCGCCTTAGGCAACAGCCTTGCGTTTACGTCGCTCGATGCACCGTCGCACGGTGACGGCGACTCTCGATACAGCGTCGGTGACACGATCGCCAGCCCGTGCGGCATCCACACCTACTAGAGATTCCCATGACCATCAAAGTGAACTCGCCAGCGGCATACAACGGCCGTCTGGTCAAAGTCGCATCCATAAGTGGTGCTGAGGCGGAAGTGGTTTGGATCGGTCGCGATGGGGAAATTGAAGTTCGCGACGTTTGGGTCGGCGAGTTGGTCAGTTTCGACGACGCGATGAATCCGCAGACATCATGGAGTGCCGCGAGCGCTCTTGAGCATGAATCAAAAATCCGAGCCTGGAGGGCTGAGTGAACCACGAGAGCGAGTCCGATCGCATGTATGCGGCGTCAGCACCGAGCCGCAAAACATATTACGACGCACGCCGCGCCGAACTGATCCAGTTGGGTATTGATGCCAGCGTCCCTTATTGGCGCGCTCGGCAGAACGTCGGCTTGCCAATCCCGGCCGACAATGACAACGCGCCTGCCAAGCGCAAGCGGAAGGCGGCGTAAATGGGTTGGTTCTCCCGCAAATCCGCACCTGTTGCGGAAGTGAAATCGGAATTGACCGATTGCACGTCAGACAGTTGGGCTGCGCTATGTGATGCCTTCGCCATTTCCGCCTCGGGCGTGACCGTCACGGTTGATGCCCTTATGCGATGCCCCCCCGCCGAGGCGGCGGTTAGCATCACGTCAAACTCCACGGCAGGCGTATCGTGTCGATTGTTGCAGGATGATGCTGACGATTCCGAGCGGGCCGCAAAACAACATCCAGCCTATCAGCTTGTGCATGGCTTCAGCAATGAATGGATGTCGGCTGGCGAGATTCGCCGTCGAGTTACGCTGGACGCGATCATCTTTGGCGATGGCTTCGCGCTGGTGACGCGCACCGCCGATCGGCCAGCGGAGATCCTTTACGTGCCGCGGCAGGTCGTGGTGCTTGAGTACAAGCCTGATGGCGAACCGGTCTATCGGATCGATGGCCGCGAGTATGGCCCAGCCGACGTTATTCATTTGCAGACGCCAAATCCGAGCAATCCACTGCAACAGCGAGGGTTGGGGCTCTTGCATACGGGCCGCGATGCTATTGGCTTGGCGATCTTGCTTGAGCGCAGCGCGTCACAACTGTTTAAGAATAACAGCCGGCCCGGTGGCGTTCTGTCATTCAAGGGTAGCCTTAATCCGGTAGCGGCCGGTCGCATCGCCCAGATGTGGCGCTCCGCTCATGGTGGCGACAAGTCGGGCGGCATTGCTGTTATCGACAACGAGGGCAAGTATGAACCGATTGCCTTTAGCTCCGTCGATAGCCAGGCAATCGAACAACGCGCCTTTGTGGTCAGTGAAATCTCGCGATTGACGCGAGTTCCGGCCACGCTGTTGTCGGACATGAGCCGCGCGACGTGGAGCAATAGCGTCCAGCTCGATCTTCAATTTGTGAAGTATGGCCTGCAGCCTTGGTTGCGTGCGTGGTGCGACGCCTATGCGCGCACACTGTTGACGCCTGAAGAGCGGGCAACGATGCACTTCGAGTTCGATCTGTCGCAACTGTTGATGGCCGATCCCGCCGCTCGCGCAACCGCATTCGGCCAGTATCGGTCCGCTGGCGTGATGACGGCCAACGATGTGAGGCGAGAACTTAATCTCCCGCCACTCCCGGACGGCGACGTGCTGGCGTCACCTCATGTGCAGTCACCAGCGAACGACAACACTCAACCTCCAAAGGATCAAGCGGCTTGAAGAATCTCGAGACTGGCGTCGTCCAGCTAGACGTTAAATCTGTCGGCGATGACGGCGTATTCTCCGGTTACGCCTCCTTGTTCGGTATCACCGACTTGGGTCGTGACATTGTGACTCGCGGCGCATTCACCAAGAGCTTGAAGCAAAAATCCGCTTCTCGCGTGAAGATGCTGCGGGAGCATGACCAGACGGAACCAATCGGAGTCTGGACCGAGATCGTCGAGGATACCAAAGGTCTGCGCGTTTCAGGCCGGCTGGTACTCGATACCGTCAAAGGGCGTGAAACCCACGCTCTCTTGAAGGCGGGAGCGCTCGACGGATTGTCGATCGGCTACCGCACCAAGTCTGCCCGGTTCGATAAAGCCAAGGGCACTCGAATGCTCGACGAAGTCGAGTTGCACGAAATCAGCGTGGTCACTTTTCCAATGCTGCCTTCAGCGACGGTTGAGGCCGTCAAATCCAACGGCCCGACAACGTTCCGCGCGCTAGTCGACGCCATCAATTCTGCGCGTACCTCCATCAATAGTTAGGACTACAATGACCTTTCATTTTCTTGAGACCAAATCTGCGGCTGACGTCGACGAAGGCGATCCGTCCATCGTTGAAGTCAAGTCGGCGCTGACCGCTCTTACGGAAGACGTAAAGAAGGCCACCGCACCGGTTGCCGATCTGACCAAGCGCCTCGACGAAATCGAGACGAAGATCAATCGTCCGGCCATTCACACTGAGAAAAAGGACGAGATCAGCGACGAGCGCAAAGCGTTCACCGGCTATCTTCGCCGCGGCAAGGAAACGCTCCAGCCGGACGAGATCAAGTCGCTGCGCGTTGCCGATGATACCTCGGGCGGCTATCTGGCGCCTGCGGAGTTCAGCGCCGAAGTGGTCAAGGGCATCGTGGAAATGTCGCCGATCCGTCAGGCGGCTCGCGTTGGCTCTACGTCCAGCGGTGAAGTTCTGCTGCCGAAACGTACCGGCCGTCCGACCGGATCGTGGGTTGGCGAAACCGATGCGCGTCCGGGCACGGAATCGAGCTATGGTCAGATCGAAGTGCCGATCCATGAAATGGCTTGCTACGTTGACGTGTCACAGCGCCTGCTTGAGGACGCGGCAGTCAATGTCGAGTCCGAAGTTGCTTCTGACTTGTCCGAGGAATTCGGTCGGCTTGAAGGTCTCGGCTTCTCGCAGGGCGATGGCGTAAAGAAGCCGATTGGCATCATGGAAGCGGCTGGCGTTGCCTATACCGCGACCGGCAATGCTTCGACGCTTGGCACCGCGCCGGCCGACACCCTGATCGACGTTTTCTATTCGCTCCCGGCGTACTATCGCAATCGCGGCGTCTGGCTGATGAATTCGAAGACGATCGCAGCGGTTCGCAAGCTGAAGGACGGTTCTACCGGTGCCTACCTGTGGCAGCCTGGCCTTGCGCAGGGTGACCCGGCGACGATCCTTGGCCGTCCGCTGATTGAAGATCCGACCATGGATGACATCGGCTCCGCTGCCGAGCCTATCCTGTTCGGTTCGGTTTCCGATGCCTATCGCATCTATGACCGACTGAATCTTTCGATCATGCGCGACCCGTACTCGCAGGCAACGTCTGGCGTTGTCCGCTTCCATGCGCGTCGTCGCACTGGCGGTGCGTTGGTTCTTGCCGATGCGCTCCGCAAGATCAAGTGCGCGACCAGCTAATCCATCAACGAGCGGGCTTCGGCCCGCTCACTTTCTCTTTTCAATAAGGATAAATAGTAATGCGCGATATCGCGAATAACATCGGCGTCGACCAGACGCTTTCTCCCGTCGACTACGCTGCGACCACCAAAGGCACCGCCGTTGACCTTCAGGGCTTCAACAGTGCGGCGGTCATCGTCAATACCGGCGCGATCACCACCGCTGGCTTGTACGTTGTGAAGGTCCAGGAGTCTGACACCACGACTGACGGCGACTTCACGGATGTTGTGGCCGGCGATCTTGTCGGCACGCTGCCTGCCAGCCTTGCCGCAACCTCGACCTACAAGCAGGGCTACATCGGCAATAAGCGCTACATCCGCGCCGTCATCACCAAGACGAGCGGCACGAGCATCGTTGCCGGTGCCATCGTGGTGAAGGGTAACGCTGCGGATAAGCCGGTAGCGTAACTGGTATGGCTGCGCGCGACGTGACGTGCTGAACGCGCGCAACCAAGGGGGAATCCGCGACGGTGGATTCCCCCGCCGTTTCTAAGGGGTTCGCATGACCATCCGAAAGCCTATCGATATCATTAAGCTGCTGCTGGCGTCACGCGGTGCGGATGACAGTCTGGCAGAGCAATTGATTGACGCTCTGGAATCCTCGGGCTGGTACTTCTGTCACCGTGCTCGCTAATGCCATTTGCAGCGCCACGCCTATGCACCTGTGGCCGGGTCGTACCAGCCGGCAAGCGGTGCGAATGCTCCATCAAACGGAAGGCAGAGCGTGACAAGCTTAGACCTGCGGCACCGCAGCGAGGATACGATGCCGAGTGGCGTCGGTTGTCTAAGGCGTATCTCGCAGAGCCTGGCAATGATGTATGCGCGGATTGTGGTCGGCCTGCCGTATTGGTCGCGCATCGGGTGAGCATCCGTAAAGCACCGCACTTACGTCTTGTGCGCAGCAACTGGAAGCCTTCCTGCATCGCCTGCAACAATAGACAGAACATCGCCTGCGAAGGCGGCTTTGGAAGACCAATCAAGCAATGATACCTATCGAACCATTCGAGGCAGAGTATGCCGCGCATGACAGTAGCCATCAGCGTGTGTGGTTGCCATGCACCGTCATTGGCGTGCGCGAGGGAAGCCTCCGTTACGAGATGATTGCGCTCATTCCATACGACGAAGATGACGGTGCAATGATGACCGTCATGTCAGTGGATGACGTTCGCGTTAAGGCCACTAGCAAGCCCGCTGATGCCCCATCGGATTGATGGCACCGCGATGCGTCTCGTTCAAACCATCGCGCACAGCAGGCGCGCTGCTGGCTGGCGCTATCACCCGGCGGTGGTCGCAGACTTGCCGTGATCCGCTAGTTACCGGCGGCCACCAAGCACGCAAGAGATTTCCATATTGGGTCACTCCCTAAATGTTAGGTTCCTTAATGCCTTACGCAACACTTGAAGATTTCAAAGCCCATGCACGCATTGGGTTTGATGATGATGATGACCTGATTGAGGCGCAGATTGCAGCCGCGACCGAGTACGTCCGCGGCTTTCTGGATCACGATCCGGAAGCGGATTCTCCGCCTTCGGATATCCCGGATGACGTTCGCCAGGCCACGCTGCTCATTGCCAGCGCGTGGTATGAGACCCGAGAATCCACCGCGCCTGATTCCTTGAAGGAAATTCCATACGGCGCACGCGATATTCTCAATCAGCTTCGCGGCTGGACGTTCGGCTAATGAAGCATACAGCCGGCCGCAAGGCCACACCGCAGCCGATCGCAGACGCGATCCGCACGGTGCCGCAACCGCCTAAGCATTTCCCGCCAGCGGCAAAGGCGGAATGGAAGCGAGTGATGCCGGTTCTGGTTGAGCGCCGCGTGATATCGGTTGCCGACCTTCATGCGGTCGAGCGCTTCTGTGAGGCCGCAGCCGATATCGTCGACGCTCGCGCCGCCATTGCACAATACGGTGCGTATGTTGAAAACCGTTTGGGCGAGCTGAAGCGCAATCCGGCATTCGCAACGTTACGCGAGGCCACCGGGGAGTCTCGCCGCTGGGCTGCGGAGCTAGGCTTGTCACCATCGTCGCGCAGCCGTGCCGGCGTGCATGAAGATCAAGATGCGGATGACGACAGTCCGCTATCGATGTAACCATGACGGCAAAGAGTACATTCCCCGAGTGGATATATGACGGTTCGGAGATCCTCGATCCATTCGGATACGGCGAGCGCGCCGTTACGTTTCTTCGGCGGCTGAAGCATCCGAAGTCGACGTTGCCGGGCAAAGCATTTCAGCTTGATCCATGGCAAGAGCGGATCGTCCGTCGCATCTATGGTCCGCGGCATGATGACGGCCGGCGTATCGTCAACACTGTCGTCATGCTTCTGCCTCGCGGCAATCGGAAAACTTCGCTTGGCGCTGCGCTCGCCTTGCTGCATACGATCGGCCCCGAGCGTATGCCCGGTAGCGAGGTTATCTTTTCGGCGAGCGACCGCAAGCAATCCGGTATTGCGTTCAAAGAGGCGCGCGGCATCGTGCAGGCCGATAAGCGGCTTGTGAAAGCGACGAAGGTTTACGACGCCTTCAACAGCGCAAAGAAGATCGCTTATCCGAAAGACAGTGTCGAGCTTGAGATCATCTCGGCCGATGCGCCATCATCGGAAGGTCGCACACCTGCCTTTGTGCTCGCGGATGAGACGCACATCTGGCGCGGCAAGGACTTGTGGACCGTCCTTACCAACGGTCTTGATAAGATCGACAACAGTTTGCTGGTCGTCACGACGACGGCAGGGCGCGGCACCGATAACATCGGGTATGAGATCATCGATCGGGCGCGGAAGATTGCGCGCGGCGAGATCGTCGACCCGACCGTGTTGCCGGTGTTGTTTGAGGCCGAACCGGACTGCGATTACACAAGCGAGGAAGTCTGGCGGCGCGTTAATCCCGGTAGTCCGCACGGCTATCCTTCGATCGAAGGCTTTCGACGTCACGTAAAGCGCGCTCAGGACAATCCGACCGAGCGCAGCAGCCTTAAGCGATATAAGCTCAACATCTGGGAAGATAGCAGTTCGTCCCCGTTCGTCGATATGCTCGTTTATGACGAGGGCGAGGGCGAGATTGATGTCGCGGCGCTTGAAGGGCAGCCTTGCTGGCTCGGCGTCGACCTTAGTTCTAGTATCGATCTTTCAGTCGTTATCGCGTGCTTCCGTGACGGCGACGATTATGTCGTGCAGCCGCACTTCTTTTGTCCGCAGGATAATCTGCGGCAGCGGCAAGAGGCGACCGGTGCGCCCTATATCGAATGGGCGCGCAAAGGGCTGATAACGGCGACGCCCGGCAACGTGATTGACTTCCGGGTTGTCGAGGAACGCATTCGCGAGCTTTGCCAGACATATTCTGTGCAGGAGATCGCGTGCGACCCTGCGATGGCACGCAACCTGCTCAACAATCTTTTAGAGGATGGACTTCCTGCGATCGAACATCGCCAGGGCAGTCTGTCGATGATGCCAGCCATCGCTGAATTGCAACGCGCGATCATTGGCCGGAAGTTCAAGCACGGCGGCCATCCCGTGCTGCGGTTCTGCTTCGCGAATGTTGAAGCGGAGACCAATGCAGCCGGGCATATCGTGAGATTCACCAAGCAGAAGAAATGGCTCTCAATCGATGGCGCACAAGCCTCGGCCATGAGTGTCAACAGAGCATCTGCCGGCGGCAGCGCGGCGACAACGTCGCTCTACGATGACCCGGAATGGGAAACAGCTTTACAAGGATTCAACGCATGACGACGGCAGGTGAACTGCGCGAGAAGGTGGAATTGCAAGCGCTGGTAACGGTGCCTGACGGCGCGGGCGGTAGTACGCAATCGTGGGAAACCGTCGTCACAGCATCGGCAGCGATCAAGGTTCTGAAGGCAGGCGAGGCCGTGATGCAGGGCCGGCTCGCCACTGAGCAGACGCTGGTTGTTACGTTACGGTGGCAGCCAGCCTTGGCCGATGCCTTGACGACTTGGAAGTTGAAAAACAGCCGCACCGGAAACCTGTACGGCATTAAGAGCATCACGCCGGACGTGCGACGCGCGTGGGTCGACATTCTGTGCCAGACGGACACGCTGTGAAGATCGCGCGGCGAATTCTAATCCTATCTGTTATAATTGTAGTCTTCGCCGCCTCGCTGAATCAGTCGTTTTCTTCCACGCTCACACAACCATGTAGCGGATGTTTCGTGGCCGCTACTGAACGGGCCTCGATATCTAACGACGACGCGGAAGAACACTTCGTGTCCCGGCGGGACAACCCAGTCAGGTTCAGAGCGAGCCGGATACCAACCGCCTGCGTCATCCGAGATGTTGACGGGAGCCTTGGAGTCCATTCCAGTGGGGACGATCGAGGTGAGAGACCTCCGGACCCCACCGGCTTCAAGAATCGGACTCGTGCAAAGGTCGTGATCGTCCCCGATCCGCGACGGCAACTCTGGAGCGGTTGTGTCACTGGTGACAAAACCTACAAAGACTTCCTCCAAAATGGCCGGGATAGTCCCGTAATTGGCGACGGTGTAGTCAATAGAAAACGCGGTTTGAGCGGGCTTAAATTCAGTAACACCGAAGACGAAAATATAGGGACGTTGGAGCTTGATGGCGCTATCGCGCGCTACCCTGGCCTGAGCCACGGTCGCCACCGCGGATCGTCGAGCGGCGCGAATGCCGATGGTCGAATCCGTCATGCCCTTCCGCATAAGGCTCAATTGGATAAAAAACAAAAGAGCTTGACCGACACCCACTGCGACCAGACCGAAGGTGAAAAAACCTGCCGCGTCCTTAAGAAGCCAATCCGACCATCCGGCTGGGTTGCTTTCAGCCTGCTTTTCTTTGCTCTCGGCTTGGGCGGCGGGAGCACTTATTTGATAGGCCGGTTGATGGGGATATGGCCATTGAACGAAAAGCATGCCGGCCGCAAACACGGCGACCGTAAGAAAGCAGCCTAGGAAAAGCTCCGGTGTTCGGAATCGATGCATTGCGCCCCCATCGCAATCGTAGCGCGCGGGAGACAGATGGGGCAACTAGGCTTTAGGCGTCACTCAAAGGCATCCCGGTCAACATTCTTTGCAATTCCTCATCTGTGAATAGGTCTTCCAGTGATAGCGAAACGATTAACTGACCGCGATGATTGGAACGCTCAGATGGTGGCCGTTCGGTTTTAACGTTCGGTCGCATCGGTTTCGGTACGATTGCCCAAAAATCGCCCTCTGACAGAATACGAATGTCCTGCCCTAAGCCCGCCAGAGACTCGGCCTTGCGGTGTTTGGAAGATTTGTCGTATCCGCCGGTTTTGGTCCTATCCTGAACCCCGGCACATAAAACAGTCGTGCGTTTAGTGACGCCATCCTCGACTCGGAATCCTAACCTCTTAGCTATATCGGCCGCCTCTGAACGTGGGATATTCAGTTCACCTGTGAAAACGATGGTTTCGCCAGAAAACGGACCATCAGGATTTCCATCGCCAGATATCGTCTTCGCAGTAGTCGGCAGCGATTGCTTTATTCGGGATAGCCAATCAGCAGCAGTCGTTCCGGATTCATTTAGGGCTCGCCGGAATATCTCATTTGTGGCGATGGCATCTTGCAAAGCATCATGGTGTTGGAATTCAATTCCGAAAAACGCGGCCAGGCTTTTTAGGGCATACCCGCTCTTGCTGAATTGCTCCCACACTCTGCGCACTACTCGCTGATTATCGAGCCACTGCACGTCGAAGCTTTCAATCCCGCAGCGCTCGCATGCCCGCGATATAGACACCCGATCAAACGGCCCGTGGTGCACAATAATTGAGCCGCTAAGGCGTTGAGACAGTGCGGCGTGGACTTCGTGGAATAGAGGCGCGCCACAAACGTGGTCTGCGGTGATTCCATGAATAGAGGTATTGAACCCATCGAAATAGTCGTCCGGGTTCACCAGTATCGCTTCCTGAGAAACCACCTCGCCGGCCACCACCTCAACCAAGCCTATCTGGCATATCGAGGCATAGTCGGCATTGGCCGTTTCCACGTCCAACACAATAAAATCTGAATTTGACATTCAAGGCTCCCCAGACCCTTAGCAAGGCTAGGCTTGAGGTGCCCGGAAGCGCAATCAGTTTTTGGGCCGTGGGTCAGACCCTTCTGCTGCCACCATCTCCCCGACGTGTCCGATCGTGACCTGGGTAAACTTGGAAATGAATTCTAGGTCGGCAAACATCCTCTTGGCACCCCGCTTATGCGGAGGCCGATAGTCGATTGTGCCGCCTCGTTCGCCAACTTTCCATATAATGCGCGCTGCCGGGTTTGGTCCGTATATGGTCACCTCGACTGATCCATGTTCTGGATCGCGGTATGAGTCTCGATCGGCTGGCAGGGCTTCCAACAAAGCGGCCAGCGCATCGCCGAAGGTCTCCCCTCTCACAATGTCTTTGCCTTGGTCGTTGAATACAAGCGGCGCGGTCGCCTTCAGCGGCGCATACAGCCGAACCGTCTCCGCGCTGTCTTTCACGTTACGACTGCCGGCCACCGCGATCAGGAGATTCGCGGCATCCTCGAATGTCACCACCGACTTGCCTCGGCCCCGCTGTCCTTCCGATCGGAGACCGGCGGTCAGGAGATTGCGGTCATGAAGGATCGCCGTCCCTATAGGCACACCGGTCTCTTCTGCAATCTTTTCAACTAGTTGCTTCGGCGTGGCCACATAAATCTCCGCTTCTGTTGCCATAGCATAATCTTTTTTTGCGTAAAATACACTTTTGGTCTTGCTTATTTTGTTTTTTGCGCTAAATAAGAATTATAGCGCAAAACGGAGGACGAAAAATTGCCGAAGACAGCCAACGTGATACCCGCCACACCATCACGCCCCAACATTCCGCCTCAGACCGGGATGGATATGCTCGCGCTCTTTCGCGATCTGACGACGACTTTCGAGGCGAAGGAAAATGCCGGCGGCAACTCGGATTATGACGAGTATGAAGCAGCTCGGAACGTGGCGAAAACAATATCTTTCGTCCGGCCGGTGACAGCGATGGAAGCCCTTGCGCAGATAGTTTTTCTCTACGACGAGGCGACTGACATTGATCAGGCGAATGAGTGGACTGAGGCGCGCTGCAAGGAATGGTCCGACCGGATGACCCGCCGGGCCTTCGCTCTTGCCTACTGGATCGAGCGCACCCACGCCATCGATCGGCGGGAATACGCGCTGGCCAATTATTGCAGCGACACCTTGGCAAGCTCCGTCCTTCCGCATGCACCCGCCGAGTCATGGCATCGCGGTGGGGCCAACACGAAAACCCTGACCTGACGGCCCTCACGGGCAACGATGACGCTTGCGCCAATGGTGGTGCTGCGAACGCTTTACGGGGTGAAGATATGTCTGATTTTGATCTGAGTTATGCTCTCCAACAGACCTTGGAGTTTCGCCAACGCACGGCGGAACGTCACCAAAACGACGGCAGAAACTACACTGCTATCGCCCTAATCGAGAAACTCCTGTCGGAGACTCCATCTGCCGACAAACTTGAGTCTCTTCGCGAGGCTTTCGAAGCTTACGAAAATGAAGAACTCCTGGCGGTGATCGACGTGGATAATCCTGCACCCCTCAATAACACCATCACTGGCAGGCTCGGCTCAATCGGGTTTACCTGGCATCCAGCCGGCATTGATGAAGTGGTGCACGGCATCGCGATGGAAGCACGGCTCGCTCGCAAAGCCATGGAGGACGCGCGCAACGAGGCCGTGGTATCTGACGTTATTGCTGCGATGGGAGCCGAAACCAAAGTCTTTCCGAAGTCCAAGGTCGATGACGCATTCGAGGTAATGATGGAGCGGGCCTGCGAACGTGATGCTGCCCGTCAGCGTGGCGAAACACCGCCGCCGCCTCTGAGTGTGAAAATCGGGTAGGCCGCCTGATGACCACCACGCACGCCAACGACAACCAACGCGGGGGAATCGTCCCCCGCGGCCTGCGCCGGGTTGATGCGGCGACCTACATCTGCATTTCACCATCGTTGTTTGACGACATGGTGAAGGATGGCAGAATGCCCTCGCCGCGCATGATCAATAGCCGCACGGTCTGGGACCGATTCGAACTGGATGAAGCTTTTGAGGCGCTGCCCCGCAAAGAGGCCGCCAACCCGTGGGATGCGTAGGTGCCACGACCGAACCCGCCACGCCTGACGAAAGACACCGACCGGCATGGCAACATCCGGTGGTACGTTCGCACGCTCGACGGGCCGAAGGTTCGGTTACGGGATGAATATGGCACGCCTGCATTCTGGCAGGCGTATCGCGACGTTCTGGCCGGCAACATCAAGCCGCCGCCACCAAGCACCCGCATAGAGCGCAAGCCGTTCGACAAGGCTTCGCTGGCGTGGCTGTGCTCGCAGTATTACACCTCCGCTGAATACAAGCAGTTGAACGAGCGCACTCGATACGTTCGGCGCGCGACCCTCGATCACATCTGCGCCGCGGATGGCGAGAAACCGTACAAGCTGCTTTTGCCGAAGCACATCAGGGCGCGGCGCGATGCGCGTGCAGATCGCCCCGAATCGGCCAACGGCATGATCAAGGCGTTGAGGCAGGTGTTTGCCTTCGCCATCGAGAATGACTACGTGGCGCTGAATCCCGCGCAGGCCGTGCCCTACCTCAAGGCGAAAGGCGACGGCCATCATTCGTGGTCGCTGGAGGAGATCGAGAAGTTCGAGAAGAAGCATCCGATCGGCACCATGGCGCGGCTCGCCTTGGCACTTCTGCTCTACACCGGCCAGCGACGTTCGGATGTGATCGTGCTCGGGCCAGCGCTTGTCCGCGAAGGCTGGCTGCACTTTACGCAGTTCAAGGGACGCGAGCACAAGCCGATCACGCTCGACATACCGATCATTCCCGAGCTTCAGCGCGTCATCGACGCCACCGCCTGCGGCAAGGACACCTACCTACTTAATGGCCTTGGCCGTCCATTCACAGCCGCGGGATTCGGTAACTGGTTTCATGACCGATGCAAGGACGCCAAAGTACCGGGCCGGGCGCACGGGCTGCGGAAGGCGGCAGCATCACGGTTGGCGGAACTGGGCTCCAGCGAGCACGAGATCATGGCCATCACCGGCCACACCACCTCGAAGGAAGTGATGCGCTACACCAAAGCGGCCCGGCAGAAAGTCCTGGCAGCCGCAGCTATGGCGCGCCTCAAGCCAAAGTCCGAAATTGCTGTGACTTTCCCACCGGAGACAGACCCAAAATCGGGTGGGAAGAAAGTGCCACCTAAGTCTTTGAAAAATATGGAGGTGACAAATCTAATGGTGCCAGGGGCGGAGCCGCACTGAGCACCTAAGCTGCTGAGAAGCTGCAACTTTCCGAAAATGGCCGGAGAGAGATACCCATATTCTTACCCAGCCTGACGCGAGGTGCCCTGTCGCGCTATGATTGTCCCCTCAGAGTTAGGGATTCGCGATGTCAGAGCCAAAAGATTTCGTCAGCCTGCAGCATTTTCTTTTCGAAACGCCGATCTATACGCCGCTGAAGTTGCAGCCGGGGCACTTCCCGAGAGGGGATAATCTTCGCGGCTATTGTCCCCATTGCAAAGACGAATCCATATTCAAGGTGAGATTTGGCAACACCCCTTCGATACCATCCAACGAAGTCATGGCCGAATTCCAGTGCAAATGCGTACAGAATGAAAGCCATGTGCTGAGGTTCAATCTGCGCATATATCGGGATACGGTCGAAAAATGCGGCCAATTTCCTTCATATGCCACAATTGAGCAGGGCAGCATTAAGGGCCTGCGGAAGCTCATACCTGGCGAAGACGGGGCCGAGCTCGCGCGGGCCATAGGCCTAGCGTCGCATGGTGTGGGCATCGGGTCCTTTGTGTACGTTCGCCGGATTTTTGAGCGCGTCATTAAGAGAAAATTCGAAGAGCTTCGAGATTCTGAAAATTGGCCTGTGGATGCGCTCGATGGAAAGCGATTAGATGAGCGTATTCAGCTCATGAAAGATCACTTGCCGGATTTTTTAGTTCGCAATCAGAAGCTCTATGGCATTCTCAGTCTCGGTATCCATGAACTGAATGAGCAGGATTGCCTAGACTTCTTCACCATCGCGTACTCGTCGATTAAATTTATCTTGGATGAGGATCGCCGAAAGCGTGAGGAAAAGGCCGAGCGCGCCGAAGCGGAAAGGGCCATAGCCGGCTACAAGCCGCCTATCAGCGAGGCGCAAGCTTCATAGCTCGCTATTCGATGCCTGGACTGCAGTTGGCCCGCCATGCTCATGGCACCACCACTGCTTCATGCCGGGCGAGTACGGCTCCAGCGTTTGCTCTGTTTGCTTGCGGCAGGATAAGCAAACCCATTTCATAGTTTGGAGTGTTTAGGGCACTTCGATGGATAGCCAATATTGGCGGCGCGAAATTCGCAGACCTCACAAGTTTCGTAGCGTGCATAAGCCACGCGGCGCATAATCTCACTCCGCTTCTTCTTGGAAATGCGCGACCAGCGGATGATTGCACCTTTGCGGCCCGCCTCCGCCTTGGTCATTTTCTTCATTAGTGTGATTGTAGCATAAGCGTAGCAAAAACGCGCAATCCGCTGTTCACACCTTGACACAACGACAATCCCCAAGTGCCATATGCATAGCAGTTGCGTAGCAACGTACATATGAGAGGATAGAGATAGAGCTGGTCGTTGAACGAAGCGGTGGCGGAATAGGTAGACGCTATAAGCCCGTGTTGGCAGTTAAAGGGGTAAAGGTTGCGGCTGAAAGCCAACAGTAAGCGCAACATGCGAGGTGACAACGCGGAACTGCGATGGAATGGATAGATGCTTCGCGCACTCACCTAGTACTCGCGCATGTTGCCAAATCCTCGCCCGCTTCATTCAGCGACTAGCCAGCACATTGAAAACGGAAGGCATGTCCTTCCTACATCAGCAGGTGCGTCGTTGGGGGAGGTTAGTTCAACGGTAGAACGCCCACGGAAATTTCCTCGGGAGAAAGTACTGAGAAATGCAGTCTCGAAAGCTGCACTTCCCCACGGGCGCATCTGCAATTATCAAAGTTAACTCGGGCGTGGGACGCTGGGACGATGCTCCCGAGTGTCGTCTTAGCGCCGCGCGAAAATATGAACAAAGAAGAACTATTGGAGCTATTGAAGAAGCAGGCAGAGAGCGACGATACTGAAGCCGCACACAGCAATGCTGATGGTGCGTTGCTCTCATTTATCAATGATGCGGAAATAACAGCCGCCTACGCGGCAGTTCCCAAGTGGTATGCCTAAGCTAGACCACGACCGCACCTGGACGCCGCGCAAGGCGTTAGAAGAGCAGGTCGCCAAAGAGGACTTACGTGCGTGGGCGCTCAAAGAGGATGCGCCGTTCCATGCCATCCCGCCCATGAAGGCAGAGTGATGGCCCGCCGTATCGCTCCACGTGCTTAAAAGCCAGTTGCGGCAGTTGATAGCATGAGTGACTACAACGAAGCGCAGATAGCCGAGTATGAGGCCCGCGTGTATCCCGACGGCGGGATGCCGGCGGTGAATAAAGCTCTGCTTAGGAAGCAACTCGAAGCGGAAGACGCCTTCTGGCAGAAGCAGGAGGTGCGGATCGACAATAGCAATTCGCATGATGATTACTAGGTAACGAAACTATGCATGGACCTGAAAGAACTGAAGAAGAAAATACCGTATCAGTGGCGGGTGCAGTCCTACTCTAAGAACAAGTCTTCAGCATCATGCGTGGCCTACATCGACGTCCGCGATGTGATGGAGCTTCTTGATGAGGTCTGCGGGCCGGAGAACTGGCAGTCGGACTTCCGCGATGTAGGCGGTCAAGTGTACGGGGGCGTAGGCATCCGACAGTACCGAACCATCAAAGGCCCAAGCGGAGACGATATGCAGCTTTTCGACGAGGAAAGCGAATGGGTGTGGAAGTGGGACACAGGTTCGGAAAGCAACGTAGAGAAGGAAAAGGGCCAAGCCTCGGATGCTTTCAAGCGAGCGGCGGTCAAGTGGGGCATTGGTCGGTTCCTCTATGACCTAGAGATTGCCCACGTCAAAACAGATGGCCCGCTCACTGACAGCCACAAATATCCCTTTGTGGTCGATGATAGCGGCAACCGTGTGTGGGACTTGACCAAGCATATGAATAACGGTTCTCGGACTGCACCTGCGGCTCCTAAGGTATCCAAGCCTGCCGTTGTCTCTGCCGCTGAAGCGAAAGAGGCCGCTCTAAAAAAAGAGATTGTCGATCTGTGCCACGTGAAATCAGAAATCCCCTTGCTTACCAAGGAAGACATAAAGGCGTTTATCCTAAAGGCAACGGCGCTGGAATACGGCGAAGCGAAGAACGCAGAAATTATTGAACGTCTAAAAGTAATCTAAATGAAAAAATTCAACGTATCGGTGCCGCGTAAGTATGAGAAGGATGGGGAGACTAAGACCGCGTGGGGCAATGTAGGCAAGCTGGTCTACTTCGAGGCTACGGACAGCAAAGAGGAGGGCTTCATCCTAGAACTGAATATGTTCCCCGATACCAAGTTCGGCGTCTTCCCCGACAAGCCGCGCGAGGAGAAGAGCGCAAACGAGGCATCGATAGACCTGGACTAGCATGGTGTTCCGCGCCCAGATAAAGGATGACGGAAAATTCGACTTCGGCTCCGACTACAATCTGGCCCGCTTCAAAGCCTGGTGCAAAGAGCATCCTGGCAAGTGGGTCAGGATAGAGGAGCAGGTATCGGTTCGGAGCCTCTCACAGCACAACTTTTACTGGGTCTATCTCGGCTTCGTAAGCCACGAAACAGGGCACACCCCGGAGGAATTGCATGAGTGGGCCAAGAAGAAGTTTCTTCCGCGCAAGTTTGCGACGGTGTTTGGAGAAGAGGTCGCCGTTACGCCTACTACCAAAACCCTGACGAAGCTGGCGTTCGGAGAATATCTTGAGCGCATCTGTGCTGAGACTGGCGTTCCCCTGCCAAATCCACAAGAGGCGGGCTATCTTCCTCACTAATATGGCGATTGATCCGAAACAGTATCGGCCGGAGTTCCTCAAAGACAAACTTGAAGCAGAGCCGTCCGCATCTAACACGACGCGCCGCACCTGCCTGAAGTGTCCGAACAAGCTGCCGCCGTGGGTCAAGTACTATTGCTCGGGCGCGTGCATGTGTCAATCGGCGCCGAAGTTTGACCCCGTATCGGCGTCCAAATTTGACCCCTTTGATCGACGGGATTTAGCGGTAGCGCTCGGTCCGTCGGAGCTGGCCGGGATTGCGGAGACGGACCGAGCGCGGGTTGTTTGATCATCGTCGCGGCTTTTGAAGCGCCAGCTGTCGTTGCCGGTTTCGACGATGTCGCAGTGGTGGGTCAGACGATCGAGCAGCGCGGTGGTCATCTTGGCGTCGCCGAACACGCTGGGCCATTCGCCGAAGGCGAGATTGGTGGTGACGACGATGGAAGTGCGCTCGTAGAGCCGGCTGACGAGATGGAACAGAAGTTGTCCGCCGGATTGGGCAAATGGCAGGTAGCCGAGTTCGTCGAGGACGATGAAGTCCATTCGGGTCAGATGCTCGGCGATACGACCCTGCCGTCCGTTGCGGGTCTCGATCTCGAGACGATTGACGAGGTCGACGACGTTGTAGAAGCGCCCGCGGGCACCGGATCGAATGCAGCTTCGGGCGATGGCGATAGCCAGATGGGTCTTGCCGGTGCCTGTACCGCCGACCAGAACGGCATTGCGTTGCTGGGCGATGAAGCCACCGCCGGCGAGATCATTGACCAGCGTCTGGTTGATAGGGGTGCCCTCGAACTGGAAGCCATCGAGATCCTTGGCGAGCGGCAGCTTGGCGATAGTGAGCTGGTATTTGATCGAACGCGCCTGCTTCTCGTTGATCTCGGCATTGAGCAGGTCGCCGACAATGCGTTGCGGTTCGTGCTGGCGCTTGACGGCGGTCGCCATGATCTCGTCGAAGGCGGCCTTCATGCCATAGAGCTTGAGTTCGCTCATGAGGTCGAAGAGTTGAGTGCGTTCCATCAGACCGGTCTCCTGAGGTTGTCGTAACGGGCACAGTCAGCGATCGGCGCATGGCGCAAGGTCAGCGCCGCCGGGGTGAGGATGTTGGCTGGTGGCGCCGGCTCACGCTGGCGGGCGAGGATGTTGAGAACGACATCGGCGGAATGGACACTGTGGGCGATCGCCTCGGCACAGGCGGCCTCGACTGCCGGCAGTCCGTCGGTCAGCACCGCGTTGAGGATGTCGACCATCTGCCGATTGCCATCGTCGGCACCGGCGAGCTTGCGCCGCACACGCTCGATCGCGGCCGGCAGCACCCAGTCCTTGAACGGGGCGCCGTTGCGCAACGCGCCGGGTTTGCGAGCCAGCACCGGCACATAATGCCAGGGATCGTAGGTCGTCTCGCCGCGGCCGAATGAACGCGGATGCTCGGCGACGATGCGTCCGTCCTGGCGGATCACGATGCGGTCGGCATAAGCTTGCACTTCGACGGGCCGCCCGACGGCGTTGGCCGTAACCGAGTATTTGTTGTTGTCGAAGCGCACCAGGCAGGTCTTCGAGACGGATGCCGGCACGGCATGGAATCCATCGAACCGGCCGGCATAGGGAACGAGCTTCGGCCGCTCGGCTTCGAACACTTCCCAGACCGTCTGTTCGGTCAGTTCCGGATGACGGTGCGCCTTGGCGTAGGCGATGCACTTATCCAGCAGCCAGGCGTTCAACTCGTCGAGGGTTTTGAACCGCAGCCGCGGCGTGAAGAAGCGCTCCCGGACCAGCCCAACCTGGTTCTCAACCTGGCCCTTCTCCCAGCCTGAGGCCGGCGTGCAGGCGACCGGATCGACCAGGTAATGGCTGCACATCTGCATGAAGCGGCGATTGTAGAGACGCCCTTTGCCGACGAAGATCGTCTCCACCGCGGTCTTCATATTGTCGTAGATGCCGCGGCCGCAGGTGCCCTTGAACAGAGCGAAGGCCCGGTCGTGGGCGTCGAACACCATCTCCTGCGTCTCGCGTGGATAGGCGCGAGCGAACAGCATCCGGCTGTGACAGAGCCGGACATGAGCGACCTTCACGATCACCGTCACGCCATGCAGCAGGACAACCTCATGGCTCCAGTCGAACTGGTAGGCTTCTCCCGGTGCAAAGCTCAGCGGGACATAGGCCGCCGCCGTCGATTGTCCGCGCTCCTGGCTCCACCGTCTGGCGTAACGTCGCACAGCATCGTAGCCGCCGTCATAGCCGCGCCCGCGAAGCTCTTCGAAGACCCGGATCAGCGTCAGCTGTTCGCGAGCGGACTTCGCCGCGTTCGACGCCAGCAATCCGTCGAGATCAGCGGCCCATCGCCCCAGCTTCGGCCGCGGCTGCACCGCACGTTCGTACTCGAATGAGGTCTCCCCAGACCGCAACACCTTGCGGACCGTGTTCCGCGACACCTTCAGGTCGCGTGCGATCTCCTTGATCGTCTTGCCCTTGATGAAGTGCTCGCGGCGTATCCGCGCAATCGTCTCCACGATCAGCATCCCCAACCACCTGCTTCGTTCCAAAGCAGGCAGCGCAACAGACCAACCTATCGGGGGTCAATTTTGGACGCCGATCCCCCGGCTCAGGGGGTCAATATTGCAGGCCGAATAACAGTACTGATTCCAGAGGGCGCGTTGGTATTCGGTCATAATCAGTCTTCAATTAGCTCATCAATACGATGCCGCACCTCGGCGCTGATGGCGATGTTCGCCGTCGGTTTGCCTCCGAGCAGCTGGATAGCCTCAGTAAGGCTGGCGAGCGACTTGCGCAGCTCGTCGTACGTCGCGTACTCGAGGTGCTCGTCCATCTTGGCCATGACCTTCTGGCGGTGGATTTCCATCCAGTCCAGGGCGGGCTTCAGGTGGGGGCGCAGGCCCGCCATGATGTTGGTCCACTGGCGCGCGCTCTCCTCGGCGTACCCGGCATCCTTAAGTATCTGCACGATTGATTTGCCCGTGGGCCGCGTCACCTCGGTATAGAGCAGCTGGATGGCCCGCTGCTGCTTGAGGGTCGGGTTTTCCTTCGTGCCCCTGGCCATACCTATTTGGCGGCCCGCTTCTCCTCGATGAGCCCCTTGAGGTAGTCGGCCTTGGCATCCTGGTCGTCCATCGCTTCCTGCGTGGCGCGGATGGCATTATCAAGCTCTTCGTACTTGCCCTTGTTGTGGACGGGATTGAGGCCCGCGATGTCGCGCTTGAGCATGTGGAGCGCGATCCCCTGCTGGAATTTGGCGTTGCCAACGCTCTCCAACAGCTCGACGATGTCCGCTGCGGGATCGTCCTCGTAAAACACGACGATGGTGTCCTTGTTGAAATTGATATTGCCGACCGGCTTGTGGGCCTTCAAAAACTCGTTGGCCTTATCCTGCTCTGCGGGGACTAAAAAGGTTGCTACTTGAAGCATGATATTAGAGTGAACTTGTAATGCGCCCAGTGTAGCATGCGGCGTTACAAAGGCTCAGGCAAGGATGGGGATAATGGCTTCGGTACAAGAACTAGAAGAAAAATGCAGCCTGCGTCGACTATCTGAGCACGAATCGATGAAAGCATTGGAAACGGCAATTCGTGACGCGCTTCTCACCAAAATAAGTCGAATCACAGCTTCAATAGAACTCGCCGAAGCGCGTCGCGTCCCCCGTAAGGAAGTTGACGACTTGCTTACGGAAGCGAGATTTCTCGACCACACTCTTCAGTACAAAATTAGTCGGCTTGCCGGAAGAACAGTGGATTCGAGCTGGTGGATGCGGACGTTTGGTTATTCCAACCCCTTAGCCTGACAAGAATCGGTCCATATGTTATACTACCCGTCATGTTCTGGCTTGCCCTATTGGTCGTCAGCGTCCTCGCCTTCCTGGTGGGCCTTTTTCATCCTGTCGTAATGCTTGTGCTCGTCCTGTCCTCTCTCGTTGGCCGCTTCCTTCTACCGAAGGATAGCTTCCCCGCCTGATATCGCCCCGCCAGCAACGCCTGCGCCTATCGCTGCCTGCTTGAGCAGTTTGCCTTTCGGCGTTTTCAAAAATGACATGGCGCGGCCCTCTTGGGTGATGCCGCGTATCTTAGTTCCTATATTCTCCGATGCGCGCAACAGGCTCGTCTCACGCCGCATCGCGTCCTTGTAGACCGGCAGATAATCGCCGATGAGGTCGTTGGCCGCGCCGCGCACGGTCAGCACCACCTCGCGCCGCAGATTCTCGCCGTCGGCGCCCTTGAGACCGTCGAGGAGCTTCTTGACCGCGGGGATGCCGTCGAACGACTTGCGGGCGGCAAAGAGGCCCGCGATGTTTTTCTTGCCGACGCTCTTCACGAGCGCGTCCGCAACCGCATCGTACGTGCGCTCGATGGTCGGGTCCGAAGCAAACACGATGCTCAGGTCATTCTTCGCGGCCTTGAGGCGCGTGCGCAGCTGAGTCTCATTGAACGGCTGGTTGAAGCGCGGGTCGTGCGCGTGCTGCTCTACCTCGTGGTTGATGCGGCTCACCTCGATGTTGATCTCCTCGCGGTTCTTCGCGGGCGCAAATTTGGGGGATACCCGACCCTCTTCGACAAGCGGCTGAAGCGCTTCGGCCACGCGGGTCTCCTGCGCTGACGGCGCGACCGCCGCGGGCTTGAATATCCCCTGCTTGCCGACCCGCCCCTCGTTGAAAGCCTGCTGTTCGAGCTTGGAGGTCATCTTCGGGCGCGAGATGTCCAATGCGTCACGGAACGCAGTTTCGGTCGTCCTAGAGGCCGTTTTGGCGGCTTGGGAGGCTATTACGCGCTCGCCTGTCTTGGCCGCGGCGGTCCCAGCCGCCTTCAGCCCTACTTGCGCGCCCTTTGCCGCAACCTGGCCGATCTTCCCTATGGGGAGGATGCTCGCGATATTGCCGATCGCCGCCGCGTCCTTGGCGATCACCGGATGCTTTGCCGCGAAGTCGCCGCCGGCCTTCGCAATATCCTGCACGGGCTTGCTGGAAGCAATCGAGGTGAGCACGCCTTTTACAGCCGGTATCGCACTCGGCGCCACTGAGCGCACCGCTTCCTTGCCGGCTGCGAATAGCGTGTCGCCTACCAGGCCGGCAGCCTGGCCGGCGGACTGCAAGAGGCCGTGGAAGAGTCCCTGCTTGCCGCTCTGCACATCGGCTTTGGACTGCGCCACGTTTTGGCTGCGCTCATTGAAAGATTGGCTCACATCGCTGGCGATGCGCGGCAGGATTCCGGGCTTCTGAGCTGGGGCCGTGTCCACCTTGTCGGCATACTGCGGATACTTGGCGAGCATCTTCTGCGTCAGGGTCGCGTTGTCCACGCTCGCGTACTGCGGATACTTCGCCTTGATAGACTGGGCGAACTGGTCGGCCGATAACTTTGCGCTGGGCTGCGGTTGTGCTTGAGTCGTTGGCATACGTTAGATTCCGAGCCCGAGCGGGTCCGAGTCGGAGCCGCCGGAGCTGTCGCTCGATGTCTGGTAATCGCGGACGAACTTCGCGCCATCGTCGCGGCCGGTGAGGTTGTTGATGCCCGTCTGATACTGTCCTTCCAAGTGCGTGTATGACTGGAGCGAGGCCTTGTAGCGCGCCTCGATGGTGTCCTTGATGTTGCGGCGTGCCTGCTCGGAGAGGAAACCCGTTCCCATAATCGCCTGGCTCACGCCCTTGCCGTAGGCGTTAATCCACGACTGCGAGTACTTCTGCGCGGTCGCGTATTCTCCTTCGCGGACGACGGAGCCCGGGTCGAGCGCCTTTGCGAGCGCGTAGATGAGGCCTTGGTCATCGGCCGGGTTCTTCGTCGTGTTGGAAAGCGAGCCTGCAAAGTTGCGGCCCTCCTGGATAATGCCGAAGTTCTGCACGAGAGGCTCAGTCTTGAACGCCGCGACTTGCGCGCGCACCGCGGTGGCGGTCTTAGTGCTGAGCCCTGCATAGAGCTGCGGGTTGTCGCCAGGGGCGCCGCTGCTGCCGTCTGAGGAGCCGCCCGCTATAACCTTGAGCTTGCTGGTGTCGCCGTCCCAGCCATCGGGAATAGCGACGATGCTATCACCTATTTTCTGGAAATTGTTGTACTGGGCCGGCAAGCCGCCCGGCACCTCCACCTTGTCATAGCTGACCTTGCCGGTGATCGGGTTCTGGTACGCCTGTATGAAATGGTCGCCGACGCGGGTGGGCGTGCCGACAAGCTGATCCTGCGGGCGGTTGACCGCGAAGAGGCCGCGCAACGCCTGCTCAGAGCCTCCCACGGCGTCCAGTGCGTGCTGGTACACCTGAGCGTTCTGCGGGCTGCTCTTGAAGCTGTCGAAGTCGACCAAGCCCCCGGCCGCGATGGATTTGAGCGTATCGAGCGTCTGGGCCTGCGCGTCCTTGCGCCGCGTCACTATGTCGTTGGCGCTCTTCGTCGCGTCCTCGCGCTGCTGCTGCGCCTGGTCTATAGCCTGCTGCGATATCTGGCTGTAGAGCGACTGCAGCTTCAATAGGCGCTCGTTGTTGATGGCCTGCGTCTCCTTGTCGTTCTTGTCCAACACCGCCCCGCGCGTACGGCCCGCTTCGGTCGACCCGGTAAGGCCTGAGAGGACGGATATCGCGTTGTCCTGCGCCAAGCGCTCTTGGCCTACTACGTTGTTGGCGTTTACCTGGTCGTCATAGACCTTGTTGATGGCGTCGATGGAGCCTTGGGAGCCTTGGCGCAAGCGCTCCGCAATCTGGTCGGCCGTCTCGGGCGCTTGAAAGGTGTCGAGATATTTGGTCGCGGCGTCCGCGCCCGGATCGATCGTGCGCTGGATGGGCGATACGACGGGATTCTGCCCAGGCACCATAGCCGCGGCACTCGCTATCGCGGCCTTTTGCGCATCATTTGTAGGCGCGAAGGCGGCGCCAAGTCCTGCGCTAGCTTCATCAGGATTTTTGTAAGGGGTTGCGGTCGGCATAAGAAATTACCAGCGCACGATAACGATGCCGTTGCCGCCCGAAGTGCCGCCCGTGTTGCCTGCGTTGGCGCCGCCCGCGCCGCTGCCGTAGCCCGTGCCAGGATTTGCTCCGCTTGTCGCCGCCACGCCTCGCCCGCCAAATCCGAGCATGGAACTGCCGCCATCGCCGCCCCGAGCGGTGGCTCCATCAAAAACGGGCGAACCTGCCTGCCCCGTGATGTTGAGATCGCCGCTGGTCGCCGCTCCTCCTGATCCAGGGCTCGAAGCAGTGCCGCTGCCAGAGCCGCCATTGGCCGAACAATAGAATCCGTTGGTCCCAAACGTCGACCATCCGCCGGCTGTTCCGGTACCGCCGCTAGTGCCCGCGGCGCCTCCGGCGCCGACGAACACCTGCACTGAGGTCGTTGCGCTCACGTCGACGGTCTTGATGCACGTGCCGCCCGCGCCGCTCCCGGCGAGGTCGGAGCCGCCCCCCGCGCCCTGCACCTGCACTTGCACCTTCGTTATGCCGCTAGGGACAGCAAACGTCGAAGTACCGGTCGAGGTGAATATCTGGGAATTCTTGCCGATCGTATATGCCGGGAAGAAGCCGATGTAGGTCGAGCTGGCGAATTGGAACACCTTCGTCGTGGTGGCGGGGAGGAAGTTCTGGTCTATCGCCTTGGTCGCGGCGTCGGTCACAGGTACGACGTTGCCCGCTGTGGCGCTGTTGTAGGTCGATGTAGCGAGGGAGGCCGGTAGCGCGAGCGGACCAGACCCGCCGCTTGCGGTCGATGCTGCGGCCTCGGCGCCCGTCGCAAGCTCAACAACGCCTTTGGCTATAGTCGAAGCGTCAATGACGCCCGCGCCGCTGAAGGCGACCCCGTCCACGTACTCCTTGTCGGTCAAGTCGCCGGTATTGGCAGGCGTCACGCCGGCCGCGTACGTCAGCGCATGCTCATAGGCGTCCGCGCCGTTGGCCTGGTTGCGCAATATCTGCAGCAGAGGGAAGTCGGTAATTTTAACGTCAGAACCGACGCGGTGCGCGAACTTCAACGTGCTGTTGGTGCTCGTGCCGGTCGCCGGGTCGATGCCGCGCGTCAGGCTGGTGACGCTGGTGCCCGAAATGGTGCCGCAGACGTACTCCGCGTCGGTGCGCCCTTCGTCGACCGTAAAGCAGTTGTAGCCGGAAAGCGCAGAGCCGCCGCGCACGCTGTTGGACACGAGCGTCAGGCTGGTGTCGGTCGAGCTTATGCGGCTCTGCAGCGAAGTCTCAAAGACGGCCGTTCCGGAGGGGAGCGCGGCGCCTAGGCTCGGGCCTGTTGCGGGAGCAGCACCGAAAAGGGAGCTGATAAACGTGGCGACGCCGATGAACGCGGAAGCAATAGCGTGTAGCATGCCTCACATGGTACGGAGGCAATAGGCTTTGTAACGGGAGACAGCCGTGGACGTACTCAAGCAAGAATTTCAAGTGGAGCTTTTCAACGCATACAAACGCGCGAAGGATGAGGCTAAGTATCACGCCACGATATTCATACAGATGCTCACAGACCGCGGCGGCCTTGAAACGGCAAAATTTCTTATCAACTCGCCGAAGGTATCGGATGGATATACGGCATTGTACGAGCGGGAACGGCTTGACCTCACAGTGGAAGCAATAGTTGCAGAAAACTCGAAGTGGCATCCACTATTCACCACTGAAGAGATCGACCGCTGCCACAAACGCCTTGCGCAGTACGGCTATACGCCGCGCCTGTCTAAATCGTCTTAATCGGCAAGCTCCTGCTGCCCTTATCGCGGATATCGCGATAACTGTAGCTATTGACGGCGGCGTGGCCGATGCCCATCGCACGGAAGCGCACGCTTATGTTCTGAAATCTGTCAGTGTGTATCGGGAACGTCACGTCGAAGGGGTGGGCCGTCGCCTCGCCTCTGCCGCCGACAACCTTCGAGCCGATGGTGTAGGAGCCGATGGGCGTGTTGATGCCCTGGTCGACGTAGTCGCCGTCGCCCTCGATCGTGAAGGCCTCCACAGGCTGGCCGTCGTCGAGCACCAGCGAAACATTGATGCTCTGGTCCTTCATGATGTGGCCGGTCACGCGCATATAGTGCGCGCGCTTGAGCCGGTCAGTCCCAAGGTTGAGCTGGCCGTCCTGCCAGTAGTTCTCAATCGCCGCCTCGTCGTCGTCGAAGCCCGAGAAGAGCGTATAGACGTTGCTGGATATCGGGTCGCCGCCGATGAGCGCCCCGTTGAAGATGTCGAGGCACGACGCGCGGAAGTCCAGCTTGTCTATGGCGTGGGAGTAGACGTTGCGGACGTACATGACCGAGTTATAGGCGTTGGCCATCCCGTTGGTGAGCTCTTGGCAGCAGACGATCTCGTAGTCGCCCCAGCGGAACGCCACCGCGTAGTCGAACGCGTGGGCGCTGAGGTCTACCGCGTCGAAGATGCTCGTCGGCACGATGGTGAGGTTGTTGGTGTTCTGCCCGATCTCCAGCCGGCGGACCTTCGGGTCGCTCGGGTTCGATACGTCGATGCACAGGATGCCGTCCGGCGTCTCCTTCGCGGCGCGCGGATTGGGGATGCCGATATTGCGATACGGAAGGTTGGTGGCCGAGGTGTCGTCTATGGTCGTCGTAACCGCATATGTCTTGAGCAGGTGGAAGGCGTACTCCACATCGAGGAACGGCAGCACGGCCATGAACGCGCCGCCGTCGTCCTGCCGGAATATCTTGGCCTTGCCTGCGCCGGTCGAGCTGGTGTCGAAATCCAGCGGGCCGTCGCTCGTGGCGTCCTCGGTGTAGTAGTCGGCCGTCACCGCGCCTGCGGTCGCATGATTGAACGTCACGTCATAGGCGCCGGTCGCGTAGTTTATGGTGCCGAGAGAGCCTTGGGTGCCGACGAGGGTGCCGTTGCGGTCGTCCGTCAGGGTCTCGCCGCCCGCTTCCTTGACGGCGACGTACATGCACGTCTTCTTGCCGGTGACGACCGCGAGCGTGCCGGCGTAGTGCGTGCCGCCAGATGAGCCTACGGCTTCGGCGGTTGTCTGCGTGTAGAGGGAGAGGTTCGCTTTATCGATGTCGGACAGGTAGAGGCCGGTCTTGTCGAGGTTGCCGGCGGTCGTGCCGTTGCGCTGGCCCGCGAATGCGCGTCCTTGGCCGAAGCGCAGGATGCCGAACCGGAAGTTATTGACGAGCTGGTCGACCGCGCTGCCGGGATTGGCCACGGGTATCTTGTAGATGCCGCTATTAGGCGAGCCCGCGTACATCATCGAGCCTGCCAAGTTGGCATACGGGGAGAACCAGCAGTCCTCGCCGTCCGCTGTGACCGGAAGGATATCGCTGCCGACCTCGGCCCGGTCGTCCGTTGCCGCGTTGTAGTACTCTAGCTTACGCCCGCGGCTCCAGAACGGGACCTGCACGCCGTCGTAGCGGGTGCCGACGCCAAGGCCAGTGATCTTTCCCGCGCCATTGACGCGCGTATTGCCCAAGAGCGCGCTGCCGCGCCGAAGCTCTATGTGGTCCCCGTACTTCCCCGTAACCCAGTTGAGGCTGTCGGTCGCGACGCCGGGCTTCAGGGTCTTGAGGTCCTTGATGAAGGTGTTGAGCCCGGAGAACTGCGAGACTGTGTAGTCAGGGATGCGCATAGCTATTTTTGGAGATGCTTGCTCACAGTCCTGACAACTGCCGCAATACCGTGGGCACGAAACTCTCCATGCTTGTCTTTGATGCCGATGTATCGCTCTAGGGAATCCATGGAATGGGATGCCTCGTGCGCCAAAGTGGCGAGAGCCGTACGCACAGGCAAGCGGCCATCTACGATGATGAGCGGGTACAATCCTTTGTCGATGTAATCGAGAGCTTGGCCCCTGCCCACAAACTCCTTATCAAACTTGGCTTCCGTTTCTCCAATGTATTTCGCAGCAGCCTTCACCAATTCAGCGCGTGAGCCGATATAGACCCAAATTTTGTACTCCTCTGTAAATATCGGAACGAGAATCTTCTTCATGAAATGTAGATTGCGCCCGGCCTCCAAGCATCATCGCTTTGATATGGGTCGATGTTCTGCTGGGCCTGCAGCTGCTTTTCGTTGTCGAGCCACTCAAGTCTGTCGGTGATTACCTTAGCCTGCGCGCGGTTCTCCGGCGCCATGCGCGCGTTGATGTCGTCGTAGTCCACGCCGCCCTTGTTTATGGCGACCGCGTAGAAACCGAGGAGCGGATGCGCCCAGCTCGGGAAGATCCACGATGAGCTGTCATCGTTCGTTATCTCGGGGCTGTCCTTGATGTGGTCGATGTAGAGCGTGCCGGCGAACTGCACCGTGCCGTTGAGGTAGAGCGTCTTGTTGGCCTCGTCATAGACGAACGTGCCGGGCGTGTTGCGGTACAAGAGGCGTTCGTTAAACGGCACTTGGCGATAGCGCTGGAAGCTATTATTGCCATCGAACACTTTGATAGGTGTCTCGCCATAGAAGCGATTGAAGCGAGCAACGGTCGAGAGGTCGATAGCAGTCTGCCATGTATTGCCGGTCGCCACGGTCTTGCTCGTGTCGGTGTAGAGCAGCGCAACCCACGGCCGCGTCTGCTCCACCATCGCCTTCGCCAGATTGATGAACTGGAAGAGGACGGTCGCGCCGATCGAGGCGCCGCCGTTTATCTCCTCGCAAAATGTTTCAAGCTCCGGGCCAGTCATGTCGCAATGGTACGGGGGTTAACCGCTTTGTAACGAGCGGCGAACCCTCCGTGCTCTACTGCGAGTGTAACCCCTCCATGCAGGGTTGGCAGATGTGATGGCCCCAATCCGCCGGCATGAGCTTGACGCACTCGGAACACTTCCGCCTGAGGGGAGCGTATGCGGGATCGCCGCGCATCTGACGCATTTTGAAACTGTCCCCAGGGTGCCTCATTGTGTAGCGCGATAGTTCACGATGCGGAGGAGGCCAGGATTGTCGTAGAGCACTCCCTGCTCGGTGTGGCGCCGGAAGTCCTCTTTGTTCGTGAACCACCGCTGGCAGTGCTGGCAGAAGTTCATAGCTGAGAAAGGGTCAGTTCGATGCGCGGCCTCAGTTTGTCCTGAAGCTTGTACGCATGAAGCTCCTGTATCTGCCGGTCGTCCTTCCAAAGAATGCCCGTAAGGCTGTCGAGCGCCGCCTTGCATACGTTGTCGATGTCGCTTGATGCTTTCGATTTGAAATAGACCTGTAGCTCTACGCAGACTGGGCCTTCCAATGGTGCGCCTCGGTACTGCTTGCGGGCGCTAACCGCGTTTAAGAGCTTGGTGCGCTTGCCGTCAGTGGTGAGGAAGCGGCGGCCTCTGTAGAGCTGATTGACTGATACCGGCTGTCCTTCGAGGATGATAGATAGCATCGCTCCTGTAATTATAAGCCCGAAAGAAAACCGCCCCTCTCACACAGGGGCGGTGTGGGGATAGGTCAGACCTCAAGGCTCAGAGCCGCCGCGCGAAATCCTCAACGAGCCAATGGCTTGAATACGGACACAATGGGTGCTCCTTCTTGAATCCGGCGGCGCGTTCGATCACCACATCGAGAGTCGGAGGCTTGTGCCAGTTTGCAACGTCGAGGTGATTAAAGAAGCGGTCAGACCACACTGCCTGGTCGTTCAAGGTAAGGCCGAACTCGGCGGCAATATCCTCGCCTTCCTTCTCGTAGGACGAGTAGTACCCGCCGCCTGTAGGCCATTCCTTCTCCATGTAGTGCTCCTTCACTGTTCCTAGAACTTTATACCAATGCCGAAGACAAAAGAAAAACCCCGCATTTGCGCGGGGTTATTGATAGTCACTCCTACTTGCGCGTCTCACGCGGCTGACGGCTAGCGCGGATTGCGTCCGCCTCTTTGTGGAGGAGGGGCATATCCCGCGCCAGGTATCCTTTGGCCCGTGCAGTCTCGATGTCGGAGAACGTGGCGTCGAGTTGAAGGATGAGGTTTTCAAGCCGCTTGACGTAGGCGCGGTTGATGCGGGTCATGCCGCTTCCTCCTGCTTGGTTTCGGAGAACGCGCGAAGGTAGTCCGTGGCCTTAGAAGCCATACTGGCAGCCGATAGTATCGCACGGCTGTCTTGCTTGAGCACGCGGAGCCAGTGGTCGACATAAGAAGCATGGCGCAATTCTCCTTTCACTTGCAAATGAGCGCAGGTCATCGCGGCGCCTATCTCCGCCACGAGCTCTTCAAAGGCATAGGCGTCCTGGTCGAAGCGGCTTTTGAGGTCGCGGTCGAGGCGGGACTTGTGGCCGGTGAGATGGATGTGCTCATGCGCCCATGTGGCGTAGAGGCTCTCAGGGTTGAGGAACGCGCCGCGCTCGGGCATCACGATGATGTCGAGGCTCGGCGAGTAGGCGGCTTTTGGCTCTCCCCACCTCGTCGTTGCTCCTATCGCGGCGAAAAACGCCTCTGCCTGCTCGTTGCGCTCATGCTCGGGCAGGTCCGCTATGGGCTCGTTCTGCGGAAGTCCGTCGCATTGAGCGACGTTAAACAAAGCAAACTGGCGCATGAACGGCACCAATCGTTCCTCTTCGGTGCCCTTCTCAATCACCTGCTTGTTCACATAAATGCCGGGCGTAGACTTCTCGCCCTTGCGGACTTGGCCTCCGGCTTCCTGGCATTGCTTGTACGTGAGCCATTCGGCGAGAGCGTATTGCTTCTCCTGCCGCTCGGCCCAGAGCATCAAAACATTCAAGCCGTTATAGCTCTTCTTGGTAACGGCGTTTATCGGAATGATGCCGCCGCGTTTGCCGGCTTTCCAAGGCTGGAGCCATGGCGGAAGGTTGCCTGCTTCGATTTCTGAGATGATGGTGCGGGTGACTTGCTCGTAGAGTTGTTGAACGCCCAAGTGAGCCTCCTGTGTTTAAGGAACGCTCACCTCATTGTACCGCGCTATTTCAACAGCTCTGGGTTCTCGTAGATGTTGCCGATGATTTCGAACGTGTAGTCGGACATGTGCGCATTGACCATGTCACCGAGAGTGATGCCATCATATCGGAACGCTCCATCGTCAAACGTAATGACCTTCTTCTCATCGGTCTGAAAGTTCCTTTCGAGCGTGTGCATTCCAGCAGTGCAGTGAATGATATCTCCTTCGTATATCTCCGTGCCGTTCTTATCGCGGAGGCCGGTGAATTGCATGGGCTTCACGTCGCTTAAGGAGAACTCAATGCGGTTGTTCTCCCCGTACCAGCCTTCGCTTTTCGAGATATAACGTTCGTCTGTGTCAATCATCATCTCCAACGTGCAGACGTTTATCATTCGCCTCCCGTCCCACGCCCTGAATTTTATTTCGCGCATAAATCGTTTCTGCCAGAGAGATGCACTCGCTTGTGAGAAAGTGCATCGCCCCGGCCACAAGCTAACTTTTAATCGAACTCCTTCAGTGTACCACGCCCAAGAAAAAGGCCCCCGAAGGGGCCTAAGGCAGTCTCAGCGCGAAGTAGACGTGCTCGACGAACCGGGCGCGCATCTCCCTGGTGCACGTGAGCTTCTCCGCAAGATGCACGACCTCGTGCAGCGTGGTCCGACGTATCGTGTCGGGATCGCTGCCGAACGCGACGATGACCCACGGGGTCTGGTCGTCCCGGCAAAAGCAGCCTCCCTTGCTGCCTTCGAGGTCGTGGTACGCTTCTGTGAATTGCCTTTTGACTGAGGGCGCGAGGAATTCGCCTATCAGGGTCTCGAAGTCCGCTTCATTGTGCCGGGGCTGGATGATGAAGAGGCCGCACACGAAGGTCTCTAAGCGCAGTTCTATCTTGTGGGACATGGAACACCTCCGTGCGTAATCATACCGCTCGCCAAAAAATAATCTCCGTTCGCTATGCACAGCCATGGTCGGCATGAGGAGCGTTGGCGCCCTATGCGCCAAGTTCACTTCCGCGCGAGCCGCGCCTATCCTCTCGTGAGTGCAAACAAGGAGGCGCGCGTGTCTTACACGGTGATAAAGACTATCAAGGGCCGGCAGTATTACTACGAGCAGACGGCGCGCTATCGAAATGGCAAACGAACGCCATTGATGCGATACATCGGGCCTGTCGATCCGAAGCGGCAACGCAAACGCATCGCGCTCAGCGATATCTTCAGGGCTCTCTTCGAAGTTGGCGGCTATGTAGCTGTCAAAGGCACGAAACGTCCCGACTACAAGGTCAAGGATATCGAAAGCGGGCGCACGTGCCAGATGCGCCAAGCGAACCTGAAAGCGCTCTACAAGCAATACGGCGTCGACCTTTCAAGCCCGCAAGCCTTCAGCGCGACGAGCGCACACCTATCGCAGGCACAGAGGCAGGAGCTGATGCACAAGGTGCTCGCGGCGGGTCGGGCAGCACGCGCACCAAAGGCTCCCGAGGCTAAATTCGATTGGAGCGGCCTTGAAGCTAAGATGGCGGCTAACAAGGCTGCCCGTCAGACCGCACAGGATGCGCCAGGACGCACGCAAGAGGCTCCTGCCAAGAACTTCACCGTGGACGATGAGATAGAGGCCCGTGAAGCCAAATTCGAGGCCGCCGTGGATGAGTACAATGCCGGCACTACGGCCGCGCCTGATGCTCCTGCGCCAGACGACGCGCCAGAGAGCTAGGCAGTCATTACCCCGTGGCCTTTGCAATTCGGACAGTCCACGAGCGGCTTATTTATCTCCGCCATCAATTCCTTCAGGTACGCTTCGATGTTCTGTTTCAACTCTTGAACGTTGTGACCTGTGAACGGCTCAGTCTTGGTATATCCCTTGTACACCTCACCTCCTCTTAGGGGCGCTGTTTCATAGACCACCAACTTTCGCTCCGTGCGATAGTCCGTGACCATGCGCGGCTTCCGCCTGCGGCCGAAAAAACTGAAATTCGCATCCCGCGTATATGGTTCTGGCTCTGCTAGTTTGATTTTCTTTTGGACAGTGAGGCAGAAATCGTAGTCACTCGTGATTGCAGCCACCTTGGGGTCGATGTTGTCTTTTACGTGCGTACGAATAATTTTGAAGCTATCTTCAGAAGACAACTGACACGGGACTTCCTGATGTAGCAGTGACGGTGCTGTTATTCGGTCGAGGAGACTGACTTGAATGCTCTGCTCGGTGACTGACCAGCGCTTTCCTTCGTGCGAGTAGGTTCCGTACACTGGAAAATTCATGGCTTTTTGCACAAGTTCGCCATCAACCGTCGCGATGATTTCCAACTCTATCTCTATGGGCTCTGCTTTTTCCGGGACAGGTTCGTAGGTCGGTTCGTAGAGGCCACGTAAATGGGCGTTGTTTTGTTTGTCGTCCGAGTATGCGAAGAAATCGACACCAACGCTCGAGGGCATAGCATCTGTTGCAACAAATTCCGGCTTAAGCGAGTAGCCCGATAGTCGCTGCGTCGCGAGTGTCACCCGGTAAACTTGCCGTCCCTCAACGGAAGAGACCTTGAACCACTCACGGTTCCAGGTGGCAGTCACATCCTCTTTTCCAAAGCGAAGGCCCACTGCGTCCTTTAGGAAATATCCATCTGAGCATTTTATTGTTTGTAGCTTCATAGTTTTAGATTTAGTTTGTCATTTCAACGGCACGACGCGCCTTTGCCGTCCTAGCCGCACGAGCCTTAACCGCCCGTGCCTTCCGCTGCTCTGGGGTGAGCGCGTCGGCACTCGCCCTGCCGCCTTGGCTGGCCATTAGCTTCCGCGCTTGTTGCAGTGGGTCGGGGTTCATCGGGTTACGTTGGTTAGGCTTTAAATGTTGGAACTAAGCTGCCTGTTGCAAGTTCCCTGTCGGTACAACTTGCTAGGGGTCCGAAATGGACACTACAACGCTCATCATCATCATTGTGATCGTGCTTCTCGTTGGCGGCGGCTTCTATGGCCGCGGACGCTGGTTCTGATCAGCTGAGGCGCGGGTCATACCTACTGAAAGTGGGTCGGAAACCCGTTAGCTGATATCTCGATGACGGCAACGCCGATGAGCATGAAGAGGACGAACGCGGCGCAAGCGACAGCGGCGGCGACTGCGATGCGGCGATAAGTTAGTTTCATATTACTGGTTGGTGCGGTTATCTCGCTTAAGAGCTTCTAATGCTGCACGCTGGCCGCCATGCCGACGCATGCTTGTTGCTGTGTCGATGAGCTTGATAGTGCGAGCGGACGACTGCGAGGCTTTGCCCAAGAAGCGTACCGGGGCGCTTGCGCTGTATGCCAAGTCACTCGCCGCCTTCACCGCTTTCATCATGTTGGCGGTGAACTCCAGGTACATCTGGCGTTCGGCCTCCATGTACTTACCAAGTGCGTCTAAGGTTTCTTTGGAAAGCATATTATTCGGTGAAGTGGTCATAGCACTCGGTGCAGACTGAAGCATCCTCGCTGAAGCGCATCTCGTCCTCATGCGCCTTGTGGCCGCCGATGTCGCACCACACACCATTGATAATGATTTCGTTCTCGGGAAACTGGTCGTGCTGAACCTTAATTTGCTTTGCTATACTGCATATATGGTTACGCTTATAAATGCTTACGCTCTAACACTATTCATCTTACCAGTTAGAAGAAATCCTGCAAGGAAACGCGGTCTAACAAGGCACGCGAGAACTAAACCGCCACTCTGTCAAGACACACCACGCCCTCACCCATTTAAAGCCGAGCGAAAAAGAAAAGCCCCCGATTGGGGGCTATGCAGTCTTCTTGCCGAAGGGAATCACGTTTGGCGCTGATTCCTCAAGCCACCGAGCGCGTGCCGGAAGCTTGAGCGTGCCGTTGCTGTAGTCATAGAAGCACGCGATTTCACCTGTGGGATGCCGGAGGGGCGCGTACACCTTGCCCCGGTAGAAGCCTACGCCGAAGTGCTCGGCATCCTCCTCGCTGAACCCGAGCGCCGCCACCTCCTCGCTGAACACGAGCTTTGCGGCGAATGCCACCGGGTCGAAGTTTGGAGCGGGTTGGGCCGAAGCCGTCCCGCCCTCTCTCTTCTGGGGAACAGTGGCACGCTCCTTGCTAACTGTACTGTTACTGTCACTGTTCACAGTACTCTTCCGCGCAAGCGTGCCGATCTGCTGGGCGAGGTATTGCCCCGCCTCGAAGTTCGTCGTCTGCATCACGTGGGCGCATAGCGCGATGCAGTCGCCTCCCTTCTTGGCGTCTGTCGTTGCCTTGCATACGAACAGGCCTTTTGCGGGCGTGATGATGAGTGAGCGCTCGCCGCCGTGCACCGGGCAATCGGCCCTCAATTGCTGGCCCTCGGATTTCCACTTAACGGGCAACATCTCAGCGGCGTCCTCAATCGAGAGGCGCTCACGTATCTCTGCGAAGTCAACGAATGGCATGGCTGCCTCCTTTGATGTGGGGATAGCGACGCGGTACTAGGTCTATCGCCATTGTATCATCTGGAAAGAGGCGGTTCGGATGTGGGTGGGGGAGAGGTGCAGAAGACCTTGGGGTCTGCACAGCCTGAAAAGGAGCCGCGCTAGCCTGGCTTCCCCACCTGCATCTGAGCAACAAGCAGGAGAGAAAAGGAGTTTAAAATGCCCAATGGAAACCCGCCGGTGGTGAAGTTTCGTCTCGGCTCTGTCACGGCCTCGGTCTGGCAGAACGAGAAGCACTACAATGTCACCCTCGCGAAATCCTACAAGGACGGCGAGGAGTGGAAGGAGACGGACAGTTTCGGAGGCGGCGACTTAATGAATGCGGTTCGCGTTCTGCAGCGCGCCGAAAGTTTCATTTCAGATCAGCACTAACTAAGCAGCAAGGGCCACATCTTTGGGTGTGGCCCTTCTTCCGTGATTTTGGTGATAGCCGTACTTCCTCTCAGCTTCTTCGCGGAGATTGATGGCTTCCTGCTTAGTCTTGGTGCGACCGAGTATTTTTAGTTTTTTGTCTACATTGATGTAAGCAAACCAAGTCTTTTGAGAAGGTGCCCAACAAACCCCGATACGACCAGACTTGTTACGGGAAGTCATTGCCATGTTGTGGGCATTACCTTCCATGGTCACTAACCGGAGATTATCTAGACGATTGTTAGAGCGGTTGCCATCGATGTGGTCGACAAAGAATCCCTCAGGAATAGGGCCGCGTTCTAACTGCCAAATGAGCCTGTGAATGGCATGGTGTTTGCCGCCTATTTCACAAATGATATAGCCTGAGTAGTGCTTCCTCCCTAGCTTGTGTTTCTTATAAAGAACCCCGGTAGTTGGCTCGTAGACCAACAAATCCAATATGTCTGGCATAAATACGTGAGGGGATACCGCGCGTTGTAAGTACGGTATCCCCTCAAGTTACAACGCTATTAATCGCACATATTTATTATACCACCTTGTCTTCAAGCTTTCTTCTTTTTTCTTGTTCTCGCTCAAGCAGGATATTGAGACTCGCTCGCTTCTATGGTCCCAGTATCGCCGTGCCCATTGAGCGCCTCTTTTCTCGGCCGGCCCCGCTTGGCTATCGACGCTCCGCTGAACAACCCGTCCAGCTCGGCGTCTATCCTGTCGCGCTCGGCGATGAGCTCGCGGGCGCGGGCGATCTTATTTTCGTTCGGCATTACGCACACTCCTTTCAATCGAATGGGGCATCGACGTGCGCGCGCACCAACGACGCGAACAGCTCTTTGACGTCGGCAAAATGCCGGACAGTGGGTTCGCGCCGGTATAGGGTGAGCTTGCGCCGGAGGTTCGGCACAATCGCACGCACGCGCTTGCGGCGGTCGACTTCTTCTTTGCGTTGGCGTGGCGGCAACCTTTTCAGCGATTCCATCGTGTGCTCTCCTCTTTTATGGTTGGGAAAGATAGAAGTCGGGATATCCGGCGCGCTGCCACGGGCCCTCGTACAGCTCGGGCATCGGCTTGACGCTGGTCATGCTCTCGTCGACGGCGGGCACGACCTGGAAGAGGACGTAGCTCGCGCCTTTCCCGCCGGTCTCGCGCATGACTATTGCCTTGCGCCTATCGATCTCGTGCTGGTCCGTGCACACGAAGAGCGAGAGCAGGTGAGGGAGGCCCCACTCTGTACGGTACAGCTCGTGCTGGGCGATGTAGCGGATGGCGAGGAATTTCTTGAGGAACGACGGCCGCTCGAGATTATTGGCGTCCACCTCGCCATGATGCTCGGACTCGAGCGAGAGGAAGCGCGCCGAGCCTCCGTAGTTGATGCCGAACGGCCCGTGGCTATCGTTCTGATAGTCGAACTTCGCCGACGCGAACGCGCCGTTTGGCAGCGTGCAGGAAACCTCCACCGGCAGGCGGTTCGTTGCCTTTGGGATCTCATGCCGCCAAATCATCTTGGGCGCGAATAGCTCGAGGGACTGGATCGCGTCGTTCGTCATCCTGGAGTGCGGGTAGAACTTCGAGTCGCCGAACGGCTCGATGTCGTCGCGCCACGCGCTGCGCTTGCGCATCAGCGCGACCGCCTTGTCCGCGACGCGGTAGCTCTGGTCCTTGTAGTTCTCGTTAGGGACATTGCGCTGCTGGAGCGGGCGGTACAGGTACCGGTTGGGCTCGCGCGAAAGAAGGTTGAGCCGCGCCTGCAGCGCGATGGGATTGGTCTTGTTGAACGCGACGATGAAGCTCGTCCCCATGTCGCGGTAGCGGTTGAACCGCTCGAACACCGGGTAGTCGGTGTCGACTATCTTCGCGGCGCGGGGCTTCCCGTCCTTGCCGCGTATGGGTTCGTCGCTCCAGCGGTTGAGTCGCTTAGTGGCCTGGCTCATACATGATGATAAATACCAAAAATAAAAAGCAAACTAGGTTCGGTATGAGGAGCCATGGTCAAGGCGAGCGCAGTGCGCGCTATGGCGCACCCGGCGCTCTGAAAAATATTTTATCATGGCCACGGAGCAGCTCCCATATCCATGTCCTCGCGATCGGACTGCTCGGGCATCGGCGGAACGATGATCTTCAGGAAGAAGTCGCCGCCCTGTCCGCTGCGTCCCTTGAATCTGAGCTTGGTGCCGTCGACAGTGCCGGGCCGTATAACGATATCCGCAAGAGTGCCGTCCGGCATCTTGAAGTCCGCGATAGTGCATCCGTTCTTCGCCTTAATCGGGCTTATCGTATGATTCCATTCGACGTCCTTCGAGCCGACGGGATCGGGGCGCGGCGGCGGCGGGCTCTGGCTTTGCTTGCTATTCTGTTGACCTGAGTTGCCCTGTTGGCTTCGATTGCGAGCGCCTCGGTACATATTCGACGTGTCGAAATTCTCGAGGTTGCCGTATGCCAGCCGCACGCTGATCGCATGCTCAAGGCTAGGATAATACAGAGCATAGTCGATCCACTTCGGAAGCTTGGGCGCCTTCACGGGTTCAGGCCGCTGCGCTTGCAGGAACGAAGGTGGAGCGTGGAATATCCCGGATAGCCGGGCCATGTCGTTCGGCGCGACGCGCGTCGTGAAATGCACGGCCATATGCTCCAGCGCATCCTGCAAGGCGCCCGGGGCCTGGCTGTACTGGTGATGCGTGAGGACGATGCCGAAGCGCCGCTTGCGTCCCTGGTAGATGAACTGGCGCAGGACGCCCTCCGCCTTAAAGTACTCGTGCGCTTCGTCGCAAAGCAGAAACGCCGGATAGGGATCGCCGGTTGGCGCGGGAATCCGCCGCATCATCGACTGCTGCGCGAGCAATATGAATAGCCGTCCGAAAAACGCGGCGTTCTCGAAGCCCAAGTTGCCGCTCGTATCGACCAGCACCATGCCCGGTCCGTCGAGGTAGCGGTCGAGGTCAAGCTCGTTGCGCTCTGCGCAGAGCATTTTCCTTATCGCGGGGTCACGCAGCACTTCATAGAGCCGCTGATGCACCTGCAAACGAGTATCTGAGTAGCCGCTGATATTATGCTTGTCGAAGAACATCCTCCCATCATCGTCAAGATACTCGATTTCCGCCTTGTACTTTGCCCATGGCTGGGAAGAAGCCATAAAGTCGTGAAGGTCGCGCATCGTTGCCGTGCGTTTTTGTACCGCGGGAATGCCAACGAGAAAGAGGCGCACCACCTGATCGAACAGCGTCTTCATCTTGCCGCTCAGCTCGCTCGACCCCGTCGCGAACAAGGCTACGAAGAAATCAGCTACCGAGGTAATAGCGCTGCCCTGCTCAGCCTCAGTCATGCCCGAGAAATCAACATCGAAAGGATTGATGTTGATGGGGGCTTTATGCGGATGAATTCGTAAAAAGCTTGCTCCAAGCTGAGGCGCGAACTTGCGCTCAAGCAGGTCGAGGATGGGACCCTGTGAGTCGACCACGATCAAGGCCGGGTCATTGAAGTAATGCGCTAGATGCAGGACCAGCGTCTGCGTCAGCTGCGTCTTCATGCCGCCCGGAGGCGCGCAGATATGGATGCCGCCGTATAAGAACTCGTCCGATATCTCCAGCTCATAGGGAAGGTGGGACCTGAACAGGTCCAGAAGCGGCGTATCCTTCAGCGCCAGCTCTAGAGCCGCGTCTATCGTGAGGCCCGCCTTGCGCGCCTGCAATTCGCCGACGTTCCTGTTGAACGCGGTCCGCAGCCTCTCCAGGACCCTCAGCTGCACGGCGCGCGGATGGATGAGGCACTGCATGAAGTCACAGACGGCGCTGAGCGGGTCCTCCATTCGCGTCGTGAACATCGGGGCGCCGGCGGGCTTCGGAAATTTCGGGACGATCGTCATGAGCGCGGCGACGACCATCTCGACGAACAAGTCCTCGGCTTCCGGGGTGGCGAAGGAGAGCTGCTCCAGCATTGCGCGGTACGCGGCATGATCATGCAGATCGAACCGCGACTCGGGCGGCTCGGGCATGCCGCCCAGCAGTTCCTCCTTCAGGGCCTCGATGACCGGCTCGACGCGGAGGCTTGTAGAGGGAAGCTGGGACAGTATGCGCTGCGCGAGGTCGATTGAGGTGAAGCCGTCGCCCGCGCTTGCGTACATCTTCTCGTATTTGCAAAGGCTTGCCCATTCCGCGTCGCGGTACGCTCGAAGGAAGCAGAAATACAGTATCGCTGTCGGAAGGCCGATGAGGATGGCGAGCACGCCGGCGCCCTGCTGCTTAGGGCTGCCGAGCGCCAAGAAACCGACCAGCACGAGCGACGTGAAGAAGAGCGGGAATATCACGAACACGATTATTCTCGCCGCCTTCTTGTAGGCGAGGACGCGGTTCTCCCCGCGCAGGATGAGGAAGTGGTAGTCGGCCTGCGCAAGGAAGAAGAGCCCGACGATGAACCAGCCGAAAAGCCCGGGCGCATTGCCGATGCTCAAGCTGAGCAGAACGGACAACGCGAACCATATGACTAATCCCCACGCCGCTAAGCGGCGTGGCTCATTAAAAAAATAGGCTATGAGTCCTCCCGCGACTCCGACAGCTTTAGGAACAACCGGGCTTCCTTTGAGGAAAGCGTAAATGCGGTTGAGCGCATCCCATGCACGGAGGAGGAATGACTTCACGCGCGGCGAGCGTGCCGCAGACGCGACGCGGGGCCCGCCGACGTTTAAGGCCCAATCGATGGCCAGCCGTCCCCGGAAGACCAGAAATAGGATCGTCAAAGCGAAGAGAAATTGGCTCAAGGAGCGCAGGTCGATCATGGCCGTGGAGGGCGGCACTTGCGGTGCTATCATGGGCCCCGCCTGCATAGGCAATGGTGCGGCGGTAGATTTCTCCAGCAGCGGGGTGCGAGTTTCGGTCTGGGTCTCAGCTAGTTCTGATTCGGGAGCAGGTTGCGGTTCTATATTCGTGAGTGCCTGCTGGTCGTTGGGAACGCTCGTGGTGCGCACGTTGCGGTCCAAGGTCCCCACAGTAACGGCATCGAGCGTGCCAGTTTCGGGCAGCCCATGCGCCCACTGGTATAGCTCCAATGCGCTTGAGACGTATTCATCCAAGACGAGTGCATCATGTTGCCCTACCCAGCTCGGAACGCTCAAGCGGGTCCGTAAGCCAGGAATGCGGCTGTCGAAGCCTGCGCCTAACGTGAGGACGGGCCCTTCGCCCACCGCCGGGCCGAATGCCACTCCTTCCAAGCAATCTTGCGGTTCATTGTTCAATCTCGCGTTCTGTTCGATCCCACGCTTGAGGGCGACCGCACAATACTCACGGTCGGCTTTAGCGTATCGGCCAACCTGCTCTGGCGTAAACACGAGCCATTGTCCCGATGGGAGCTCGGTGAAGTAGCCTTTCGCCGCATAGCTGGAGATGGGCAGCATCGAGAGAAGTGCGGCAATCAGTATCCTATACATCGAAAATGTCTCCCTGCGCCGGAGCGCCGTTGGCGACCAAAAATTCCTTGAATTTGAGAAAGCCTTGCCGCAGCTCAGCGATGAACGCATTGGCTGCTGACGGATGAGGGAATTGCCACTCTGCATCCTTGCCCATGAACGCTCTGAGCCGGATATTGTTGTCGATCTCGCGCTTGTCCTTGGCCACGCGCACGTGCCCGCGGCCGTCCGCCTCTTCCCGCTCGTCTATGACGACGGTGGGCTTGCGCGAAACGAGGACATGACTCTGGAATCCGTAGTGACGGATGATGATATCTTCGTCGCGTTCAAGGATGAGTCTGACCGATACGCGCGTTCGCGGCGCGACGGGGAAGAAAAGCACGCGGCTTTTCTCGATGCACGCGATAGACACGCGCATGGGGGAACACCTCTCCTAAACCGAGCCTCTAGAGCAGGTGGTGTCCCTCCCTTGAAATACATAATGACACAGCATTGAGTCAAGTTTGATCAGTCACCTCGGTTAAGAACGGAACAGTATTCATCGCTACACTCCTGGCGCGTTTCAGTACGAGCGTTTGGAGAGTCGAGTTGCTGTTGTGTAGCGGCTCCACGTCCTTCGTCGCACCGCAGCTAATCGGCCGCGGCCGGCTATTGGAGCTGCGGTCTTGAATTGCTTGGGCATAATGCTGGTGCTGCGCTCCCAAGCCTCGAACCGGTTCAGATCAATCAATTCCTCGGCGGTAGCGGGGAAACCTAATTCCCGGGCAATAACCGGCGCATCCTCGCTGCCGATCTTGAAGCTAATGAACCGGCCAACGTTGCCGAATACTGCCTGTCGCAATAGGTCAGGCAGTTGCCCAAGAAACTGGTGGGCGAGCACCAAATCGAGCCGGTATTTGCGGGCCTCCGAGAGAATACGGGAAAAGTTGTTGGTGGCGAAGTTCTGGAATTCATCCACGTAGAGCGTGAATGGCCGCCGCTCCGCAAACGGAATATTCGCCCTTCCTTCTGCCGCCTGCGCGAACGCGGAGACTAAAAGGGCGCCCAACAAATGCGACGGCTCCTCACCGAGCTGGCCCTTCGAGAGATTGACGACCAGCCGCTGGCCCCGGTTCATGATGCGGGAAATGTCGATGGTGTTGTGGCGCAGGATGCCGGAGAGCACCGGGTTGGCAGCAAGCTGGCCCACTTTGTTCAAGACCGGGCTGATTGCGGCGGCGCGTTCGCGGGGCTGGAGTGCGTCGAATTCGTAGAGCCAGAAATTGCGCCGCGCGCCGGCCGCATGGTCGGTCGGGTTTTTTATAAGCCGTTTGTGCAGCGGTCTGAGACATTTCGACAGATACCCGCTATCTGTGAGGAGCTTGGGGATGTCCAATAAAGAGCCGTTATTGTCGAGGAGCAGAGAAACGGAATTGTAGAGTATCCATTCCAGCCGCGGCCCCCAGCTATCGCCCCATATCGCCTTAAAGGACGAGACGACCTGCGCGGCCACCAAATGTCTTTGAGGCTCTGGGACATTCTCAAGGACATTAAACCCGATGACGTGCTCCGTGTCCGACGGCTCCCAGAATATGCAGTCGATGGTGTCGGCCAGTTTTTCCGCGCTGTCGCCGTGCGGGTCGAGGAACGCAAAGCTGCCCTCGTTCTCCAGGGCATGATTTTCAAGGAAGGTGGATTTTCCGACACCGGATTTTCCGATGATGTACGAGTGCATTTGTTCAAAGCTCGCTGCCCGAGCCGTGCAGCGGTCTTCTGGTAGAGACATTGCTGTCGGTGGCGGGAAGCGAGGTGCGAGCAAATGTACTGTCCGGCTTTATTGTAGCGCGGCTAGTAAAGGTCTTCGCTGTAAAGCTCTCCGTGAAGGTACGCCTCCACACCTTCGAGAACAGATTTAATACCGGCCGCCTTCTGGAGTTTGCAGGCGTCTACCCTCCCTACAAACCTGTTGAGTGAAGTCACAAAACCCTGATCACCGCTGTAAGGCCGCTCATTGCGGTAGCGTGGAATTTGGCTGGCCGTCCGCATGGCGTCGGCGTGTCGATGTCCCCGCACGATATAACCATCCGACATGCGTATTGCAGCGCAGATAACGATTTCCATACTTAAATCATAACACGCAACAAGCCGCCGTATGCAGCGGCGGCTTTCGCAGTGGTCGTGCAGTCCGCTCGTGGCGGAAAAGTGCCGTCGGTTCAGGACGGCAAATAGATTGTAGCATGGTCTAAAAGTGAAATGTCCAGTTGTCCGATTTTATCGGAAGGTTGAATTGTCCCGCACACCAGTCGTCGGTGGTCGCGAAGCGCCACGACCAATTTCGTTTGCCATGCGCGGTGGGGCGTAGTGTTAACTCGCACGGCCGCGCGGGCTATCATCTCCCGGTTCAGTCCGGATCATGCGCAACCCGAAGGGCCCCGCCTCGAACGTGAGAGAGAGGTGAGCAAGGCAAGGCCAGGGAGAAAACGAAATTGGTCGTGGCGTGTAGCCCGACGACTGGTGTGCGGAAGTGTATGCCTGATAAGGCTTTTCTCCGCGCGGCTACGTGCGGCATATGTAGGTACAGTACAAACAATCGTACATAGAGGCTGTACATAGAAAAAGGCGGCCCCGTTAGGAGCCGCCTCGAAGTTATTCGACCACGCGTAGGTGGCTAGCTCCCTTCGGCTGGGGACGCTTTTCCGATTTCGCATCGCGCTCAGCGACGCGCGCCCGCATCCATTCCTCCACCTCGCTCTGCAGCCACATCACGCGGGAGCCCCGACGTAACCTTTTCGGAAACGTACCGGCCTGCTCCTCACGGTCAATGGTCGCGTAGCTCAACGAAATCAGGTCACGAACGGCCTTCTTTGAAAGAAAACGCATCTGAATGCTCCTTCTAGGAAGCATCCGGATGCAGCCCAACTCCTGCCGGGTATCCGGCAGGCAGGGCCGCCAGGAATCTAGAGTCCCGCTCAGAGAAAGAAAAGGCCCGCGTAATGCGGGCCTAGGCAACGTGCCTGAGTGACAGTGTCCTGAACTCGTCCAACAGGTCGGCCCAGTCCTGCATGAGCTTGGCGCGCTCAGGCAGATAGGTCGCGCGGTTGTACGCGCGGCGAACATCGTCCTCGTCCTGGTGGGCGAGCGCGGCCTCGATAACGTCGGGGTTAAATCCCCGCTCGTTGAGGATGGTGCTGGCGCTCGAGCGGAAGCCGTGCGCCGTCGCTTCCTCCTTCGAATATCCCATGCGCCGCAAAGCGGAGTTCATGGCATTTTCCGAAAGCGGCTTAATTGCCGACCGTATGGATGGCAGCAGTAGGCCGTTGCCGGCCGTCAGGTCCCACACCTCGCGGATAATCGCGAGCGCCTGCTTCGAGAGCGGGACATCGTGAGGCCGGCGCATTTTCATGCGTTCGGCCGGTATCCGCCACAGTGCCTTCGGAAAGATTATCTCCGATTTGCGCATGTGCCGGACATCGCCTGGGCGGGTCATGGTCAGCGCCAGCAGCAACAGTGCCGCCCGGAGGGTCGGCCACCCGTCGTACTGGTCGATATTCACCATGAGCGCCCCGAGCTTCGCCTCGTCGACTATCGCCGCGCGGTGATTTACCTCCGGCTTTAAGAGTGCGCCCCGCAGGGCGTAGGTCGGGTCGCTTTGCGCCCGGAGCGTCACGACCGCGTACCGAAATACGCTGCCGATCGTGCCCCGGAGCCGACGCGCCGTATCACGCCTGCCGCTTTTCTCAACTCTCTTGCAGAGGTCGAGGATTTCGGCCGGGAGGATGTCGGCAATGGGACGCTTGGTGAGCGGACTGGCCAGGTCTTGGAGGAGCCATTTATTCTTCGACACCGTCGAGGGAGCGGCGCCTTCCTTTTCCAGCCGGTCGATATATTCCGCCGCCACGACGCCGAACGTGTTCGCGGCCGAAATCGAGGCCGCGACTTTGTCCTCCTTGCGCTTTTGGGCCGGGTCTATTCCCCCGGCCAACGTCTGCCGGGCTTCGTCACGCTTGGCGCGAGCCTGAGCGAGGGTCACCTCCGGGTACGCGCCGAAGGAAAGCATCTTTTCCTTGCCCCCGAAGTGGTAGCGGAACCGCCATAATTTGCCGCCGCCCGTCTCCACCAGGAGCGAGAGGCCGGCGCCGTCGGAGAGCTTGTAGGGTTTAGCCTTCGGCTTGGCAGCCGTAATCGCCAGCTGGGTGAGCATGGGTAGGCTCCTTATGGGTAGATGAGCGTCTACCCAGAATCCTACCCATAAAAGGGCGAGCTGTCACAGGGCGGTATGAGGAGGCATGATGAGAGAAACGCCCGCCGTTAGCTGGTTTCTTTGATTCTATGAGGAGCTATGCGCTGCGGTGGAAGGAGCTATTGGTGCCCAGGGGCGGGATCGAACCACCGACACTGCGATTTTCAGTCGCATGCTCTACCAACTGAGCTACCTGGGCGCCGCCCGGCTTTAACCGGGGCGCGCCGGTTTATAATCAGGCCCGATGGCCCTGTCCACCCATCCCGCGGCGGACGAACGAGCGCCGCGAGCGCTTCTCCCCTTGACCGAGCGGCGAATCGCCGACCCAAGAGGCCGACGGCCTATTCCGCATCTTCTCCATCGGTCTTGCTGACGGGGATGACGTAGGAGCCGGACAGCCAGCGGTTGAGATCGACATCGCGGCAGCGCTCCGAGCAAAACGGCCGTGACGCTGCGACAGCGGGCTTGCCGCAGATCGGGCACGGCTTTTCCGGCCGTGCGCCGGCTGGTTTCCTAGCCGGCATTCAACCAGCCGGAGCGGATCGGAAATCCCTCGCCGCCGAGCAGCGAGACCGATTCGTAAAGCGGCAGGCCGACCACATTGGTATACGAGCCGACCAGCTTGACCACGAACGAGCCGGCGATGCCCTGCACCGCGTAGCCGCCGGCCTTGCCGCGCCATTCGCCGGAGCCGACGTAGCCCCGGATGTCCTCCTCGGTCAGCCGCTTGAAGCGCACGCGGGTCTCGATCAGACGCTGACGGCAGTTGCCCTTCGGTGTCACCAGACAGACCGCGGTGTAGACGCGATGGTTGCGCCCCGAGAGCAGCCGCAGGCATTGGGAGGCCTCATCGGCCAGATCGGCCTTGGGCAGGATGCGGCGGCCCACCGCAACCACGGTGTCGGCGGCAAGAATGAACGAACCGCGCAGGTCGTCGTCGAGCTGTACCGCCTTCAACGTCGCATCGGCCTTGGCGCGGGCGAGGCGGTTGGCGCAGGCGCGCGGCAGCTCGCCCCGCTCCGGCGTCTCGTCAACGTCGGCAGGGCGCAGCGCGTCGGGGTCGATGCCTGCCTGATTGAGCAGACTGAGCCGCCGCGGCGAACCGGAGGCGAGTACAAGTTTGAGGCGGCCTGTCATACGGACTTTATGTGTCGGGGCAAGGATCGGTGCGCGCGGAACCTATCGGAACGAACCTGGTTCGACAACCGGGGACAGCGCTGGTCATGGAAACCCGCGGAAAAACCCGCACTGCCTGTCGCTGACGTGCCGTGCTGGAAGAACCCGCAATACAATGCGACAGGAACGGCCAGCACGACCCACGACACGTCGTCCCAGATGTCGTCGCCGAGCAGCGCCGACAGCAATCCGGCCGCGCTCAAGACGGCGATGACGGCCGGCCAGGCGAAAATCTGGCGGACGGTCTGATGTCTGGCGCGCGCCGGCGTCATGACGACAGCATCGGCCGATTGACCGCGACCGCGGCGTCCGCGAGCGGCGCTTTCGCCCGGTTTGCGCCGCAGCCAGAGATAGACGCCAGCAGCGCCCAGATGATCTTCAGCGGCATCCTGCCATAGTCGCCGAAATGCAGCGGCTGCGAGATGAACAGCGTCGTGACATACCACGGCATGTCACGGCTGTCGGTAAGCTTGCCGGTTTCGGCATCGACCAGCGCTGGCTTGAGCAGTCGCGACGTCACCGGCGTATCGCCGCGCATGAACACGGCATAATGGCTCTTGCTTGAGAAGATCGTACCGGGGAACGCGATGAACGACGGCAACGTGCCGGGCTCGGCCTTCGCGGCCACCTGCGCCGCCGCCTGAACCGAAGTCGGATGCGCGGGCGGCGTGCGGTTGCGATATTGCGCCGTCATCTCGGCAAGCTGGCCGTACTGCCACGCCTTGAGTACGAGGTTGGCCCAGGTGTTGATGACGCCGGTGAAGCCGACAACCAGCGTGCACATCACCAGCAGGATGCCGGCGAGGTTATGCAGATCGAGCCAGCGCACCACGCGCGGGCGCTCAGTGCGATATACGCCGAACTTCTGCTTGCGCATCGACGGCGCGTAGACCACGACGCCGGATATGATCGCGACGCAGAGTGCCCATCAGCCCGAGAAACAGCTTTCCGGGCAGGTCGGCAAACATATCGGTGTGCAGCTTGAGCATGATGTAGATGAAGCGCCCGGTGGGTGCGTCGAGATAAGCCCCGGTATGGTTGTCGACGCGGACGATGCGATTGTCGGCTGGATTGGCGTCGATGGTCTTGCCGACGCTGACCAGCATCGCGTTCGGATCGTCGCGATCCCAGATCAGGAAATGCGGCACCTGGTCGGGCATGGCAGCCACCTTGCTGGCCACGACGCGGTCGAGGTTCGGGGCCGTCGTGCCTTCAGGGACGACGGCCCCTCGGCCTGATCATGCAGCAGCGCGTAGATCTCGTCGTGGAAGATCAGCGGCAGGCTGGTGATGCACAGCATCAGCATGAACAGGGTGCAGACGATGCTGGACCACTTGTGAACGCAGCTCCATTTGCGCAAGGTTTTTTGTGTCATTCCTCGCTCACTTCGTGATCAGCGACGGCCGCGGATCCGCGTTCCAGCTATACCTCAGCGTGCCGAACACGGTGCGGCCAGTGCCCATCGCACAGTAGGGTAACCCGGTCAGACATGCACGTAGTAGCGATCGGCGAGGTTGGTCGCATTGACCTGCATTTTTCAGCCCTTCATATCCGGCCGCAGATAGGCGAGATCGTAGCTCATGGTCGCATCGAACAGGGTGTAGGACGGGATCACGAACGTGTTCCCGGCGTCACCATAGCTCTTGCCGACATAGCGCACGCCGGCGCCGAGAGTGAACGCTGTCATCTGGCTCAGGCGGCTTTTGGCCTTCTATGTACTTCTTCCACACTTCATCGGTGACGTTTCCACTCGAAGCAACCCAGTATCCCCTGCCCCATAGATGCTGCCCCCAGTATCGCTTCCTGAGCGATTGATACTCCGTCAGAGGCTTGTGAGAACTCTTGCCTTTGAGGTATTGCACCGCACGAGAGACCGATAGATGCGGTGGGATCGACAACAACAGATGGACATGATCCCGGTTTATCGCCCCGGCATGAATAACCATCTCATGGCTCAAGGCAATTTCCCGCAGCAACTCTCGGGCGCGAAAGCCCACATCCCCGCCCAAAACTGCGAACCGATACTTCGTCACCCACACAATGTGGTATTTGCAGTCCCACACCGTATGACTGCCAGACTTCGCCGGATGCTAATGCATCCCGTCGCCTAAAGGCGAGGGGTTCGCTGATCCTAGCACTACTTTGGCAGATTTATTCACGCCGCTGCTTTTCGCCGATTTGTCTTCGGCAGTATGCGCACCGCTGAGGTGGTGGTTGAGCGATGAGATCGACGATGGCTTGGCGTACGGCCGGCAGGCTCGGCTGAGGCGGTGGACCGTTGATTCTTTTTTTTCCGCCCCGCTTGTGCGAGACGGCGATGCTGGAGGAATGCGTAAGCAATCATGGTCATGAGCGCGTGACGATGGAGGCCTTGCCAGGATCTTCCCTTGAAGTGATCAAGCCCGAGTTCCTCTTTCAACTGCTGATGGGCCTGTTCGCAAATCCATCGGGCTTTGATCGTGGCAGCTAACGCGCGCAGCTTCGTCTTGGCCGGCAGATTGGCGAGATAATATTTCTTCTCTCCCGACGTCCTGTGTTCGCCGATGAGCCAGGCTTCGTCCCCCGGGAGATGCTGCTGGCCCATGTCCTTGATCCGCTGAGGTGGCCCATCGGCGGTTCGCACGCGAACAGCGGCGAAGCGAGCTTCCAGCCGACCCTTGGTACCGTTTCGCCAACTCACATTTTGCCACTTGGCATTGGCCAGCATATCTTCGGCCGCCCTCGATAGGATATCGGGAATGTGCCGCTTGCGGGGACGGCCCCGACCGGCAACCGGCCAGATCAGTTTAACCCCGACCGGATACACCTTCAGGTGACGAGGGATCCCGACGGCCCAGGCCAGGCCGCGTGTCGTGAGCCCCTGACGGAACGGCGCGCTGAGGCCATAACCGGCATCCGCCAGCACACAGCCGAAGCGCATACCGGCTGCCATCACGCGATCGATCTCCGCCAAGGCGATCTCTGGCTTGGTCCGCGCTGCGCGGTGCTCGACTGGCACGCCCGCACGCTTCAAACGCACCGGATTGCTCGTCCAACTCTCGGGAACGAAGAGACGTAATGCCACCATGACCGGCACTTCACCCCGCGCAAGCGTCAGCGACACCAATGTTTGGCAATTGGCCGTCTTGCCGAGCGACGAGGCATATTGCGGAGCGACACCAACCGAACGATCGCCCTTCTTCGGCATCGCCGTGTCGTCAATGACCAGCACCGCATCTTTGCCGCCGACGAGGCGATCGGCCTGAATCAGCAATTCTGACTCCAATGGCGCCGCATCCCAAACGCCATCAGCGATAAAATGGTGCAACTGGTCATAGTCGTTCGGTGCCAGCCGCGCCGCCATCGGCTGGACGCTCTTGCGATCACCCGGTCCAATCAGTCCCGAAACATACAGCGGACACATCCGCCGCCGGGCCTTGTGACCTAAACGATCCAGGAATGGCTTGAGCCAGCGTCCAAGCTCGTCTTCCCACTTCGACCTCGTGTCCACCATGGTCGGCCCTCCAAAAGCCGACCACCCATGAATCATTGAAAATCTGATTCGGGAATCCAGTTGCGCCCATCAATCGCAAAAATCTGCCAAAGTAGTGCTAGAAAGGGGACTCTAAAGGCCCACACCGCCGCCCCGCGCAAAACGCTTGCGGATGCGCGACAGCAATCCGTCACAGACATTGCGATAGGCCTGCATGCGCTGCTCGCGATTGCCCTCGATACTGGTCGGATCCGGCGTCGGCCAATACTCGACAACGGCGGCAATCGTGCGCGTCAACTCCAACGCCTTGTGATGGGCTTCCGGCGACAGCGTGATGATGAGATCGAAGTTGAGGCCTTCCCAGTCCTCGATTTCTTCAAACGTCATCGGCCGGTGTTTTGAAATGTCCTGGCCGAGTTCGGCCATCACGGCAACAGCGAACGGATCGAGCTGGCCGGTCCGAACGCCGGCGGATTTCACATACAGGGTTCGCGGAAACATGTGCTGCAACAGGCTCGCCGCCATCGGCGAGCGTACGCTGTTGTGCGCGCAGGCGAACAGCACCGACTGGGGATTGTGCACGCGGGCCGGCGCGGCCATGCGCTCAGGCTACTTTCGGTTCGCGCGCGTCCTCCGCGCAACCGCTTCGCATGCATCTCGACGACAACGGGTGTTGCGTGATTCGAATCATGCGCTAACCCTTCCAGTGCAGGACAGAGATCAACGTGAACAGTCGCCGCGCGGTCTCGAAGTCGACGCGGACCTTGCCGTTCAGCCGCTCCTGCAGCGTGCGCGAGCCTTCGTCGTGGATTCCGCGGCGGCCCATGTCGATGGCCTCGATCTTGTCCGGCGTCGCGGTCCGTATCGCCTGATAGTAGCTGTCGCAGATCATGAAGTAGTCTTTCACGATCCGCCGGAACGGCGTCAGCGACAACAGGTGCGTCACCACGGGCGCGTCGTCTTCGCGCCGGATATCGAACATCAGGCGGTTGCCGGTGATCGCGATGCGCAATGTGAACGGGCCGCCTCCCGCGCCTTCCGGCGCGAACAGGTTCTTTTCCACGAGATCGTAGATTGCGATCGCCCGTTCGTGCTCGATATCCGGCCCGGAACGCCCGATCGAATCCTCATCGAGCATGACCGCCACGATACGATTCCGAGAGTCTTCCTTTGGTGGAGTCTTGCTCATTGCAGATTGAGGCGAACTCCGACCGAGCGGGCATGGGCGTCGAGGCCCTCGGCCTTGCCCAACGTCATCGCTGCCGGCCCCAGCGCCCGCAACTGGTCCGGCCCGCATCTCAGGATCGACGTTCGCTTCATAAAGTCAAGCACGCCAAGGCCCGACGAGAACCGCGCCGAGCGCGCCGTCGGCAACACATGATTGGAGCCGCCGACATAATCGCCGATCGCCTCGGGTGTATGGGGCCCGAGGAAGATCGCACCGGCATTGCGGATCCGTGCGGCGAGGCTTTCGGGATCGGCGGTCATGATCTCAAGATGCTCGGCGGCGATGGCGTCCGCCAGCGTCACCGCCTCACCGAGGCTCCTCACCAAAATAATGGCGCCGAAGTCGGTCCACGAGGCGCGCGCGATGTCGGCCCGGGGCAGCGTTGCAAGCTGCGTGTCCACCGCGCGCTCGACATCGGCGGCGAGCGCGTCGCTGTCGGTGATCAGAATCGATTGCGCGTTGGCATCGTGTTCGGCCTGCGCCAGCAGGTCGGCGGCTATCCAGCCAGCATTGCCGGTGTCGTCGGCGATGACGAGCACCTCTGAGGGACCGGCGATCATGTCGATGCCGACCTTGCCGAACACCAGGCGTTTGGCGGCCGCGACATAGGCGTTGCCGGGCCCCACGATCTTGGCCACCGGCGCGATCGTCGCCGTGCCGTAGGCGAGAGCAGCGACCGCCTGCGCGCCGCCGACACGATAGATTTCGGAGACGCCGCCGAGCCGCGCCGCCGCCAGCACCAGCGGATTGATCCTGCCGTCCGGCGACGGCACCACCATGACGACGCGCGCGACGCCGGCGACCATGGCCGGCACCGCGTTCATCAGCACCGACGACGGATAGGCCGCTGAGCCGCCGGGCACATAAAGGCCAACCGCCTCGATCGCGGTCCAGCGCGAGCCGAGTTCGACGCCGAGCGCGTCGGTGAAGCGGTCGTCCTTCGGCAGTTGCCGGCGGTGAAACAGCTCAATGCGGTCGCGTGCCAGGTTCAGCGCATCGAGCGTTGCGGTGTCGCAAGCCTCCACGGCGGCGTCGATCTCAGCCGCCGTGAATCGCAGACCCGCAGCATCGACGGAGAGCCGGTCGAACTTGCGCGTCGCCTCGATCAGCGCCACATCGCCACGCGCAGCCACGTCGTCGACAATGGCGCGGGTCGCGGTCTCGATATCGGCCGAAACCTCCCGCTTGGTCGCGAGAAACGCCTTGAAGCGCGAGGCAAAGTCGGCGCTGCGGCTATCGATGCGGATCGGCATGGCAATGTTTCCGGCAAGACCTGGTGACAAGATTTGGTGGCAGGACCTGGTGGCGTGAACCCGGTCACGGCTACAGGCTCAATGGCGCGGCCTCAAATCGCCGTCAACCCTTTGCACCACTCGAAACGTATAGTGCGATCCCGCGATTCTAACATTGGCAAAAGCACCCGCCGAAACGGAATGCGAATGTTAGAACCGGACCACTAGTCGCTGATCCGTTCGATCGAGGCACCGCACCCCGACAGCTTTTCCTCGAGTCGTTCGAAGCCGCGGTCGAGATGGTAGACGCGGTTGACCATGGTCTCGCCTTCAGCGGCGAGCCCCGCAATCACGAGCGACACCGAGGCGCGCAAATCCGTCGCCATGACCGGCGCGCCGCGAAGTATCCCGATGCCCTCGATGGTGGCGGTCTCGCCGTCGAGATGGATGCGTGCCCCGAACCGCGCCAGTTCCTGCACGTGCATGAACCGGTTTTCGAAGATGGTCTCGGTAATGTGGGACGAGCCCTTAGCGCGTGTCATCAGCGCCATCAATTGCGCCTGAAGGTCGGTCGGAAAGCCTGGGAACGGCGCGGTCGAGACGATCACCGGATTGATGCCGGCGCCGTTTCGGGCCACTCGAATGCCTTCGTTGTTCGGCGTGATGACAGCGCCCGCCTCGGTCAGCACGTCGAGTGCGGATTGCAACAGCTCCGGCCGCGCGCCGCGAAGCAGCACGTCGCCACCGGTCATCGCCACCGCCATCGCATAGGTGCCGGTCTCGATCCGGTCGGGCAGCACGGTGTGCCGCGCACCACCGAGCCTGCTGACGCCCTCGATGACGATTCGCGGCGTGCCCGCACCGGAAACGCGCGCCCCCATCTTGTTCAGACAATCCGCGACATCAACGATCTCCGGCTCGCAGGCCGCGTTGGTGATGACGGTGGTGCCCTTCGCCAGCGTTGCCGCCATCAGCGCGACGTGGGTGCCGCTCACGGTCACCTTGGGGAAATCCACCTCGGCGCCCGTCAGGCCGCCGGGGGCCTTTGCGATCACATAGCCGCCGTCGATCGCGACCTCGGCGCCGAGCTTTTCCAGCGCCATGATCAGGAGATCGACCGGGCGGGTGCCGATCGCGCAGCCGCCGGGCAGCGAAACTTTGGTTTCATGCATCCGCGCCAAGAGCGGCGCGATCACCCAGAAACTCGCCCGCATCTTTGAGACCAGTTCGTACGGCGCCGTGGTGTCGATGACGTTGGCGGCCGAAATGTGCAGGGTCTGTCCCTGATACTCGTGATCGCCGGAGCGCTTGCCCGCCGACATGATGTCAACGCCGTGGTTACCAAGGATACGCTGCAACTGCGCGACGTCGGCCAGCCGCGGCACATTGTCGAGAATCAGCGTCTCCTCGGTCAGCAGCGCAGCGATCATCAAAGGCAGCGCCGCGTTTTTCGCGCCGGAAATCGGAATGGTGCCGTTGAGCTTGTTGCCGCCGACGATGCGAATGCGATCCATGCCGATTCCTGTTTTCTATGCATGAAGTATAGGGCAAATCGCCCGATGCGCCAAAGAGTGGGAAATCCAAGGCTATCTGAGCGGCCTACGGCGGATTTCCCCGGATAGTGCAGGCCTTCGCGCAGCTAGAGCCTTTTGTTCACGCGAACCGGTATCCATCCTCGGGTCAAGCCCGAGGACATGCTTCGCTCGAAAACGCTATAGCCCTGTCCGACCGCGCCTGTCGCGCACCGAAGAGAACAGCACCGCAGAGAACTATGGGCTTCCATGTCATTCGTCCTGGCGCTCCGAATCAGACCTCTCCGTGGCACCGACCTGATCGGCGCGGCCGCGGGATTGCGATTTTCGCCGCTTGAGATTTTCGCGCAGCGCTGCGCGCAGCCGCATCTCGCGCCCCGCATGTTCTCCGTTGCGATCCGTGTCCGGTTTGTCGATCATGGCGTCCCTTGCCTGGGCATCCGGAAACCCCCGGTCCCGATCCGCCGGGGCCGACGGAATGACGATCGCAACATATACACCGGAGCCCTTGCCGCAACCGAAGCGGCGGAGCGGGTTGTTCCCGGAGCCCCGCCTCGCGCTTGCGCGCCTTCCAGCCTTGTGGCAAGGATCGGCCCGCCTTGCGGACCTTCGATTTATGAAGACTGATTCCCGTGTTGGGCCTTGCTGCCGTAGCTCAGTGGTAGAGCACTCCATTGGTAATGGAGAGGTCGACAGTTCAATCCTGTCTGGCAGCACCATATAACCTATTGAAAACGTTGATTTTGTTGGAAATTCGGTCCAAAGTGCCACACAAAAGTGCCACACAGACCATGGTTTCCTTGAAGCGTTCGATGACTACCCGCGCCCGATCCGCCCTCCCTCAATTCCGAGTCCGTGTCCCTGCGACGGTGGTCGATTCGCTGCGGGTCTTGCTGTACCTTTCGGAGCGGGCCGGACCTCCCTTTGCCAAGGTGGTGAAGATCGGAGAGACGGTGGAATTCAGTCTCGGAACCACCGACTCGGTGGTCCCGGCAGCGCGCCAGGATGACGCCCTCGATCATCTACGGCGGCTTTTCGACCTAACGGCCACCATACCGGTCCAATTATCTCATCGCGACATGGTTGCCCTGAGCGGCGAAACCTACCGGCTGTACATCAAGGCAAATGAAGAAAACCCAGGCGAGCCGATGGCGTGGCGGATGCATAAAGCGCTTCACCGGGCCGTAGTCGAAGGTCGGATAGCAAATCCGCCTCCCGCCACCCTCAGCGCTGACGACGCGACCGCTGCCACCGATCTATTCGGCTCCGGCGACCTAACTGCGGCTGTTAATGCCCTCCCCGCCGGCCAGCATGACGGACTCGAGGATCGGTTCGGGTTGCTGGCGGACTGGGTATTAATCCGCAGCCGGCTCAATCTGACCACCGATGATCGTCGACGCTTCCTCCAATTGGTCGGGACCGCAAGCCTAGACGCGAGTTGGCAGCTTCGACGGAATAGCGAGGGAGACTACAGCCCCGATCCGAAGGCCGCACGATTCCCGGCCATGGAAACGGTGACAGCCGGCCAGCCACGACAAACAATTACCGGCCTATTCGATCTATGGTGGACTGAAGCGAAAGCCCTTGGTCGGTCTCAATCGACGCATGATGGCTACAAAAACGGCATTGATCGGCTAGTTGAATTCCTGGAGCACGACGACGCCAAGCGGATCACGGCAGACGATGCCTTACGATTCAAGGATCACTGCCTAAAGACGGTCACCCCTAAAACATTCAGGGATGCTGACTTACCAGGACTCAAGAGCGTTTTCGGCTGGGGACTTACAAATCGAAAGATCGCCGCCAACACATTTGCCACGGTCACGATAAAGCGGGAAAAGAAGATCGTTGTCAGGTCTCCGGGATTCACCGACGAGGAAGCGGCAGCGATATTCCGGCATTGCCTCGCATACCAGCACAAGCCGAAAGAGAACGCCAAGACGGCAGCGGCCAAGCGGTGGGGACCTTTGATCGCTGCATATACCAGTTGCCGGATTGCTGAGGCTTTACAGCTTCGCAAAGCCGACGTTTTCGAAGAGTCCGGTTACAGCGTTATGAGGTTCACACCGGAAGCCGGATCTATCAAAACCGGAATCTATCGCCTTGTGCCGATCCACAGCCATTTGATTGATCTTGGTTTTCTGATTTTCGTCGACGAATCTAGCGATGGCCCATTGTTCGCCACTGGCAGCTACAAGCGGGTGTTCGATTTTGTCCGCGGAGTCGTGACTGATCCGAACGTCCAACCGAACCATGGCTGGCGTCACCGGCTGAAAACTGTCGCTCGAAACCTGGGGCTTGATCCTCGCGTGGTCGATGCAATCCAAGGCCACGCGGCTAGAACGGCCAGCGATGGCTACGGCGACGTTTCGGTGGTCGCGATGGCGCTGGTTATGGATAAGATACTAAGATACCGCTCGTCGACCCGAAAAATGCCGGGACCACGGAAGCAGCCCCGGCGGGAATCAGTGAGTGAGAGGTAGCTAGGGCTGTTATGCAGCCTTCGTCTTTTTTGAGCCGTTGTCACTGGTTTGGGCAGTCTGTAACTCGGTGAGCCGTGCCATGGCAACATCAAGCGCCGCCTGTTCTGCGCTCAGGCTTTTTGCCTTTTCGAGGACTTCCCTTGCTTGTGCCACCTCATCCTCGGCAAGCGCAAGCTGGCGCTTCCTGTCCATTTCGGCAAGCGTTGCGGCGCGGGCTGCCCGGATATCGGGCGTTGCGGCGGTAGCGATTGCAGCATGACCCCGGCTGCGGCGGGTTGGTGTGAGTTTGTACATTTTTGGTTACCTTTAGTTCTGCCGCTCGTCGGCTATTTCGTCCATCATTTTGGCCGTCAAGCCGGTGCGTCTGTTTCTGACGACGTCCCAACCGCGCCCCTCGCTCGCAGCGCTCGCTGACGTGCATCGCCTACTCGTCGCTTGTGGATTCAGGCGAAGCTCCGAGGACGAACAGAGATTCGCCTAGGAGGACCCAAATGCGACGCTCGCCCCAGCTCCCGTCAGTAGCCAAGCCGACCCATCAGCTGAACCTAACATTCGGGCCACGACCGCTGTCGGGCTTGTCGACGACCGACCGGTCGCGGTCCATTGCATTGCTGGCGTTTCTCCTGGCGCAGGCCGCCGGCGCCGCCACGGAGGAGCGTGACGATGTCGAACGCTGACAACCTTCCCGCGACGGTCTTGGGCCGCAAGGCCGTGGTCTATGTTCGCCAGTCGACCCAAGCCCAGGTCGAGACTAACACCGAGAGCCGGCGACGCCAGTACGAGTTGGTCGAGACGGCGCGGGCGCACGGCTTTCGGTCGATCGAAGTGATCGACGATGATCTTGGTCGCTCCGCCAGCGGAATGAGTGAGCGACCAGGCTTTGATCGGCTCGTTGCGTGGCTGTGCGCAGGTGATGTCGGCGCGGTCTTGTGCTTCGATGCTTCCCGCCTCGCTCGTAATGGCCGTGATTGGCATCATCTGTTGGAGCTGCGTGGCCTTGTTGAAGCGCGCGTGATTGATCTCGACGGCGTCTACGACCCTTCGCGCCCCAATGATCGATTACTGCTCGGCATGAAGGGCAGCATCAGCGAGTTCGAGCTTGGCGTCCTGCGCGCTCGCATGCTCGACGCCGCCCGTGCCAAGGCGAGGCGCGGCGAACTTCGTATCAGTGTTCCCCTCGGGTACCTTTGGAGCCGCGAGTATGTGAATAAGGGATGAGCAACCCGGCCTCATTTAAACTAAAGTGGGGCTGCTGAGGCGGAGAAGGCGTTTTCATAAATCCCACGGGCGCCTCGCGGTGATAGGTGTTCCTGCCGCGTCGGGCGGAGTCGGCCACGCGGGCTATTGGTAAACCCGGCGTGGCTTTTCAGCGTCCCTTGCCAGTTTTCACATCACGCAAACCGGCATGGCTCAATTTTGGGCAAACCCCGAAATTCTTCGTTACAGAAGTAGGGAAGTAACGGGGGCGTTCGAGGAATCGGGCGTACCCGTGACGGCGTCACATGTGACGCTTTTGGCTATCGTAGTGTGCCGGAGGTTCAATGTAGCGTGCGATAGTGGGAAGCTAAGCCGCCATCGTGACCTGTTTTCAAACCTGTATTTTCAGGTCCGACGACCAGTTTTTCAGCATCGACGACCGAGAGCACAAATCAGCTATCGACCCTCAGACCGGCGGCTATGGCCGCTGCTCGCTGTTCATTGCTGCTGGGGATATTGGTCGGACGGCATTCCGAAAGCACCTGCGAGGCCTGCTGATCGCCGTGGAGCACAGCGCAATCCGTGAGCAGCTTGCGCCGTTCAGGCGATAGGCGCGGCCGAGAATGGCGCGCAGACTTCAATTCCAGTTTCTCGAGGCGGTTGCTGAAATCAGCCATCAGTGAACCATCGGCTTTCCGGTGATGCACAGGAAACCGTCGTTCTGATCAACGGCGCCGGCGGTCATCAACTCGGAAATTTGACGCATGCTGTCGTCGTGATCGGTCGCCCTGATGACATGCATTTGTCGGGTCTTCACGGACTTGCGCTGTTCTAGTGCTGCCAAACGGCGCTCAAGTGCTGTCCTCATGTCCAGACCTCTAAAGCAGCCGACCACAGCGCCTCGTCGGGCCACGTGCAGAGATAGGGCGGAGCGTCCGTTGGGCCCGTGGCCTTGGTATCGTCTGCGCTGGCGACAATCCGGTTTCTAAACGTCTGGTAGAGGCTATCCTGTTCCGGGAGCGTCAAATCTCCCCCTTGACGCGCCGGACCCATCGCGCGGCAGGCAAATCGCCGTCGCCATACCATTCACCGCACAACACCAGATCGCCGGAGCCGGAACAGCCCGGCCTTGTTCGCCGACAACACCGCCGCGCCGATATCGCTCCCGGGCTTGCGCCACAGCATCAGCATTTCGTCATCGTTGCGTCGACGCGCTTCCAGCTTTTCAATGCGCGTGGTGATGCTGCGGGCCGTCATGGTGACACCATCAAACGATAGATGAAGCGATCAGACCGTGAGGCCTGGTTAGCGGAAACCATAGCGGTCATCGTCGCCTCGCACTCAACCACTGTGCAGCCCATAATTCGGCGACATGGCGTCCAAGAGGACATCGAGGCCGATTCCAGTTTGCGCAATCTGTTCTCGAGATTGCCGCTCATCTCAGCGCGTCGATCCAGCCTAGCATTACAGTTGCAATTGTTGCTGCGCTCTGAATCGATGGGTTTCCATGATTCGGAGGGTCATGGAATGTCGGGGGCTACGATCGAGGCGACGCTTGAACTTTGGGCATCTTCGCTGCGCGATGTCAAAGAACGGATACGCCCGTTGTTCACACAGGATCGCATCGCGGCGTCGGCTGGGCAGTTTATTGATGGGCTTCTGAGTGCGGAACAACGCAAGACGGGATGGATGCGAGCCGAGGCGGCCGGCGATTCTGGCCCCTGGCGCCAGCAGGCGATTCTGGGTCGTGGGCGATGGGAAGCGGATGCCCTGCGCGATATCGTGCGCGACTATGTCATCGAGCATCTGGCGGATGACGATGCGGTGCTGGTGATCGACGAGACCGGCTTTCTCAAGCAGGGCAAGGTGTCATGCGGCGTGGCGCGGCAATACACCGGTTCGGCAGGGAAGATCACGAACTGCCAGATCGGCGTCTTCGCGACCTACGTTTCGCGTCATGGTCATGCGTTGATCGATCGGGCGTTGTATCTTCCGAAGGAATGGACCGACGATCCCGATCGTCTGGAAGCCGCATATGTGCCGGCCAGCGTCGGCTTTGCGACCAAACCGAAGCTTGCGACAAGAATGATCGCACGCGCGATAGCCGCGTCTGTCCCATTCAAGTGGGTTGCCGGTGATACCGTCTACGGTGTTGGCGACATCGAACAGCAACTCCGTCGGGCAGGCAAAGGCTACGTGCTTGGGGTCAGCAGCGCTCATGTGTTTTGATCCTGGGGCAAGCGACCGCCGGTCGCCGGGACGGCTGCAGACATCGCCCGGACGCGGCGCTCATCCGACTGGAAGCGCCTGTCGGCGGGAGCCGGAACCAAAGGACCGCGGCTGCACGACTGGTGTTATCTCGAATTGGCCGATCTCGAGGCCGGGCAGTTCAACCGCACACATGATGGTTTGTGGACACGCGGTCTGCTGATCCGTCGTCGCATCGCCGATGATGACCTCGCCTTCTTCACCACCTGGTGTCCAACGGGAACATCAATTGAAACGCTGGTCGCGGTCGAAGGCCATCGATGGGCGATTGAGGACAGCTTTGAAACCGCGAAAAACGAGTTCGGGCTCGATCACAACGAGAGCAGATCCTGGCATGGCTGGCACCGTCATGTGTCCCTGGTGATGCTCGCCTTCGCCATGATGGCCGCGATCCGACATCGCGCCAATCCGCCGCCCAAAAAAACCAAACGTCGCCCCCCGGCAAAAGCCAAAGCATCGCCACGCCGCCACTGATCCGTTGGTCAATCCAGGAAATCCGCCGCATTGCCACCAGACTCGCGCGAAGGCGTATTCAACCCGCACACATCATCGCATGGTCTTGCTGGCGCAGAGCCCATCAGGCTGCCGCTCAGCGCGCTCACTTCAAATCAAAAACGCAACTGTAATGCTAGGGAATCTTTCTCGCTGCGGCCAAATCACGGGCAGACATCGTCCATAGTGATTCGTTCACCCCTGTCTGTCGTGACGAAACGAAAAACAGATTTTGCTCCCCGATTTGAAAGAAGATTCTCATTGAAACCGTTTCGGTGGTTGTTGCCGCGCGAACGGGGTGTGAATGAAGGCTTCATTTAGTTCTGTTTAAGGCATCATTAAGCAAACAAGTTCCGTTGTTCCCCAAAAGGTTGCGAACGTTCCCGAGTGTGGCTGATCAGTGACAGCTTTTTGCCCGGAATCGATCTAGGGTTTTGATGACGGGGCCGACGAACGGTTGCTCGGACATCGAATTCCTGGAGAACGTAATGAAAAAAATCCTACTCGCTTCTGTAGCAATTGTCGGCATGGCCGCGATCGTGCCGGCACAGGCCGCGGATCTCGCCGCTCGCCCCTACACCAAGGCTCCGGTCTATGAGGCCGCGCCGATCTACAACTGGACCGGCTTCTACCTCGGTGGTCACGTCGGCGGCGCCTTCGGCGGCGATCACAACCTCGCCGCTCCCGGTTTCACCCGCAATGGCAACGACGGCGTGTTCATGGGCGGCGGCCAGATCGGCTACGACTATCAGTTTTCTCCGAACTGGGTGTTCGGTATTGGGGCTAACTACAGCTTCCTCGACACCAACGACCATCCCTTCGTGAACCGCGGACTCGGTTCGGTCACCGGCCGTCTCGGCTACACTTGGGGTCCGGCGCTGCTGTACGCCAAGGGCGGCTACGCCTGGGCCGATACTCGCAACACCAACGGCTTCGGCGGCGACACCTTTTCCAACAACCGCATCGGTCGGGACGGCTTCACCGTCGGCGGCGGTCTGGAATATATGTTCACCCAGAACTGGTCGGGCCTGATCGAGTATCAGTACTATGACTTCGGCACCACGCGCACTACCTTCCGTAATCAGGACGTTCGCTTCCGCAACGACGAGCACACCATCAAGGTCGGCCTGAACTATCGCTTCAACTGGGGCGCCCCGGTCGGCCCGAGGTACTGATCCTCCCGAGCCTTTACGGTTTCGAAATAGGAAAAGGCCGGCATCATGATGCCGGCCTTTTTATTTTCAAGCCGTATCACGCATCAACAGGGGCGACACGAGGTCTCCGCGACATCGGATGCGGCCGGCGGCCCACCAAGCCGTCGCGGGGCATCTCGGCATGAGCGGCCTGACGGGGCGGGATCGGCCGCCGGTTGCTCAAGTGATTCGGGCCACTGCGCAGTGAGGCCCGATCCGTCGTGCTGACGCGATTGGCGCAATGCTCTCCCAATGTCGGGACGGCGTAATGCCCGGATATGTGCTCCAAGCCGAATTGATATTCATAAACGGGACGACCTCCGATAAACCGGAGCGTGGCGTCATTCGAAATTCGCGGCACGCCATGATATCGTCGTGTCGCGCGGACGACGGTTTCAAAAACCAATTCCACGTAACGCGGCAACACGGGGTTCGTGACATGGATGCAGCATCGGTTTCGTTCGGCAGCGGTCACGATTTGTCCTCGCAGCCGCGCCACGACTGGACGCGATCCGAAGCCGAGACACTCTATAATCTGCCTTTCGCAGACCTGATCTTTCAGGCGCAGACCCTTCATCGCCGCCATTTCGATCCCAATCACGTCGAGACCGCGAACCTGCTCAGCATCAAGACCGGCGGCTGCCCGGAAGATTGCGGCTACTGTTCGCAGAGTGCACATTACGATTCCGGCGTGAAAGCCACCAAGCTGATGGATCGGGAAGCCGTCATCGAAACCGCGCGGCGGGCCAGGGATGCCGGCGCCAGCCGGTTCTGCATGGCGGCAGCGTGGCGCAATCCGAAGGACAGGGATCTCGACCGGGTCTGCGACATGGTCAGCGCCGTCAAGGAGCTCGGCCTGGAGACCTGCGCGACGCTTGGCATGCTCACGCCCGATCAAGCTCGGCGACTGCACGACGCCGGACTCGATTTCTACAACCACAACGTCGATACCTCGCCCGAATTCTACGGCAACATCATCACCACGCGGACGATGCAGGATCGCATCGATACGCTCGCCCATGCGCGCGAGGCCGGGCTCAAGGTCTGCTGCGGCGGCATCATCGGCTTGGGAGAACAGGTCGGCGACCGGCTCGGTATGTTGATGCTGCTGGCCAATCTGCCCGCGCACCCCGAAAGCGTCCCCATCAACATGTGGAACGAGGTCAAGTCCGTGCCCGTCAACGACACCGCCGAGCGGCCCGATCCGATCGCGCTGGTCCGCATGATCGCGGTGGCGCGGATCATGATGCCGAGGAGCGTGGTCCGGCTGTCGGCGGGCCGGCAATACATGACCGACGAATTGCAGGCGCTGTGCTTTTTGGCCGGCGCCAACTCCATTTTCATCGGCGATGTCCTGCTGACCACGAAAAATCCGCAGACCGCGCGCGACGCCGCGTTGCTCGACCGCCTCGGCATCAGGTCACGGCTGGATGACGCGAAGGCGGCCGCTCCGCCTCACTGATCGGATGCGACAGGGTCAGATCCGACAGCGCCGGCCCGTCACGGAAAACGGGCTATTGTCTGCAATCTCTCTGCAACCTCCTGGAGCAGTTTTCGGACTGGCTTCATGGGTGAACTGACGGTCCCGCACAGGACCCGGCAGCAGGGACTCTTTGCGCTAGAGCAAATTAACGGCGATTTTTAACCCTTAAACCGGCGTTTTTGCGGATTCTGGCTCGACAGCCCGGCTGGAAAGGCTCTAAAAAGGTCTTCGATCGGTCCGGCCGTCCCGGGCTCTTTTCCGGATTTAGTCATGGATTATAGCAAGTTCTTCAGTAACGCGCTCGATCGACTTCATGACGAGCGGCGCTACCGCGTTTTCGCCGACCTTGAACGCATCGCCGGCCGGTTCCCCTACGCCACTTGGCACTCCCCCAAGGGGCCGCGCAATGTCGTGATCTGGTGCTCCAACGACTACCTCGGCATTGGTCAGCACCCGAAGGTCGTCGGCGCCATGGTCGAGACCGCGACCCGCGTCGGCACCGGCGCTGGCGGCACCCGCAACATCGCTGGAAACCACCATCCGCTGGTCCAGCTCGAGCAGGAACTGGCTGATCTGCATGGCAAGCCCGCAGCGCTCGTGTTCACGTCCGGCTATGTCTCGAACCAGACCGGCATTTCGACCCTCGCCAAGCTCATTCCGAACTGCCTGATCCTGTCGGACGCGCTCAACCACAATTCGATGATCGAAGGCATCCGGCAGTCGGGATGCGAGCGCATCGTATTCCGCCACAACGACGTGGCGCATCTGGAGGAGCTGCTTCGCGCAGCCGACCCCGACCGCCCGAAGCTGATCGCTTGCGAGAGCCTGTATTCGATGGATGGCGATGTCGCGCCGCTTGCGAAGATCTGCGATCTCGCCGAGCGCTACGGCGCGATGACCTATGTCGACGAGGTGCACGCGGTCGGCATGTATGGGCCGCGCGGCGGCGGTATCGCCGAGCGCGAAGGCGTCATGCATCGCATCGACGTCCTCGAAGGCACGCTTGCCAAGGCATTTGGCTGTCTCGGCGGCTACATTGCCGGCAATTCCGATATCATCGACGCGGTGCGTTCCTATGCGCCCGGCTTCATCTTCACCACCTCGCTGCCGCCCGCGATCTGCTCGGCGGCGACCGCTGCGATCCGGCATCTCAAGTCATCGACATGGGAACGCGAACGCCATCAGGAACGCGCGGCGCGCACCAAGGCAAGCCTGATTGCGGCCGGTCTGCCGGTGATGGTGAGTTCGACCCACATCGTCCCGCTCTTCGTCGGCAATCCCGAGCGCTGCAAGCAGGCGTCCGATATGCTGCTGCATGACCATGGCATCTATATCCAGCCGATCAACTATCCGACCGTTGCCAAGGGAATGGAGCGGCTGCGAATCACGCCGTCGCCATATCACGACGACGCGCTGGTCGATCAATTGGCGGAAGCCCTGCTTCAGGTCTGGGAACGCCTCGATCTGCCGTTGCAGGCGAAATCCATGGCGGCCGAGTAGCGATCTGTCAGAACGCGCTCGCTTTTGACAGACTTTAGCGTTTTCGAGCGAAGCATGTCCTCGGGCTTGACCCGAGGACGAGTACCGGTTCGCGTCAAGAAAGCGCGGCAAAACAAAAAGCTAGAGCCCGGCTTGATTCCATCAGAACGGAAAGCGCTCTAGAGGCGGACAGTCGTCGCCGTGCGCTCGCCTCGGACAACACGATCCGAATCAGATCGGCGGCATTTTTGGCGCCGAGCTTGTCCATGATTCGCGCGCGGTGAACCTCGACCGTGCGCGGACTGATACCCAGTCTGCGTCCCGCTTCCTTGTTCGACGCACCCCTGCCACTTGGGACAGGACTTTCGCGCTCTCGGCAGGTCAGCAGATGGCGGCCGGGGAAATTGGCGAGCCCGTCGATCTCGCCGCCTCGCGCCACACCTTCACCGCGGCACGAACCCGGTCGACGATCGCATCGGAGGAAAATGGCTTCTCCAGAAAATCGAGCGCGCCATATTTCATCGCCGCTACGGCTGTTGCGATGTCAGCCACGCCGGAGATCACGAGGATCGGCGCTGCAACCCACTCAGCCGCCAGCTTGCGCAGGATATCGAACCCCGATTCGCCGGGAAGATGCAGGTCCAGAATGACACAGGCCGGCAACACGCTCCGAACCGCCTCGAGAAACGAGGCTCCGTCGCCAAAGCTTTGCGCGGCATAACCCTCGATCTTCAAAAGCAGGACCAGCGTTTCCCGCACCGACGGATCATCGTTGACGATGAAAACCGGAGTATCCGGAACGAAGGACAGAAGTTGACCCATCCGCGGCGCCCTCAATAGAGATCGATGAGTATCACAACTTATACGTGTATAAGCTGATTCGCGCCGGTGTGCAAATCATGACGGCAGAGCTGTCGCGCGAGGCCGCGTAAGACGTTAGATTTTCCGCGAGGACGGCTAGAGGTTAACCCGAAGCAGACCCAAGGCAGCGACTGCCGGAGGAGCGACCGCAATGCTGCACGACTGGGGCGTGATCGCGGCCGCCATCGGCTACATCGGCTTCCTCTTCCTGGTCGCAAGCTATGGCGACCGGGCCCCGAAGTTTGGCCGCGGCCCCGCCGGCCCGCTGATCTATCCGCTGTCGCTGGCGGTGTACTGCACGTCGTGGACGTTTTTCGGTTCTGTCGGGCTCGCGACCCGAACCGGCCCCGAGTTTCTCGCGATCTATGTCGGGCCGGTCCTGCTGATCGCATTCTGCACGCCGCTGCTGCGGCGGATCATCCAGTTGGCGAAATCGCAGAACATCACGTCGGTCGCCGATTTCATCGCCGCGCGCTACGGCAAGAGTCAGGCGGTGGCGGCAACCGTCGCCGTCATCGCCATGATCGGCTCGATTCCGTATATCTCGCTTCAACTCAAGGCGGTGGCCTCCTCGCTCGGGACCATCCTGATCGACGACCAGGCGATCGCCAAAATTCCTGTCATCAACGACATCGCACTGATCGTAACGATCGCGCTGGCCCTGTTCGCGGTGCTGTTCGGAACCCGGCAGACCGATGCGACGGAGCATCAACACGGCCTGATGCTGGCGATCGCGACCGAGTCGATCGTCAAGCTGGTGGCGTTCATCGCCGCGGGCGTCTTCGTCACGTTCTGGATGTTCAGTCCCGTCGAACTGGTCGAGCGCGCACTGAAATCGCCGGAGGCGATGCGGGCCATCGAGTACACGCCGTCGATCGGCAACTTCCTGACGATGACGCTGCTGTCGTTTCTCGCGATCATGCTGCTGCCCCGGCAATTCCATGTCAGCGTGGTGGAGAACTCCAGCGACGCCGAGGTCGGCCGGGCGCGCTGGCTGTTTCCGCTCTACCTGGTCGCCATCAATATCTTCGTTGTCCCGATCGCGCTCGCAGGCCTCGTCACGTTCCCGTTCGGCAACAGCGACATGTATGTGCTGGCGCTGCCGATCGAGGGCCAGTCCAGGTTGCTCAGCATCGCAGTGTTCATCGGAGGACTTTCAGCGGGAACCGCGATGGTGATCGTTGAATGCGTGGCGCTGGCGATCATGGTGTCCAACGACATTGTCGTGCCGCTGGTGTTGCAGCGCAGTCCGGCGGCCCGTGGCGGCCGCAAGGACTTCGGCAACTTCCTGCTCAAGACCCGCCGTCTTGCGATCTTCGCCATCATGATCATGGCGTATTTGTACTACCGCGCGCTCGGCAGCGCACAGCTCGCCGCGATCGGGCTGCTGTCGTTCGCCGCCATCGCGCAACTCGCGCCGGTGTTCCTCGGCGGCCTGGTCTGGCGGCGTGCGACGGCGCGCGGCGCGATGGGCGGGATGCTCGCCGGTTTCGCCGTCTGGGCCTACACGCTGTTTCTTCCGAGCTTGCTGGACGGCACCACCGTCGGCACGATGCTGCTGCAACACGGCCCGTTCGGCATCGGCGAACTGAAGCCGCAGGCGCTGTTCGGCGTCAACCTGCCTCCGCTCATGCACGGTGTGCTATGGAGTCTGTCGCTAAATGTCCTGACCTACGTCGCGCTGTCGCTGACGCGGCAACCATCGTCGATCGAGCGGGTGCAGGCGGGAATCTTCGCGCCCCACGCGCTCGCGCCGCTGACCCCGCCATTCCGGCGCTGGCGTTCGATGGTGACGGTGCAGGATATTCTCGGCACCGTGGCACAATACCTCGGCCCCGAGCGCGCACGGCAGTCGTTCAAGGCGTTCGCCGCTGCGCGGCGCCTCAACCTCGATCCGGCAGCGCCGGCCGATTTCGAATTGCTGCAGCACGCCGAGCATCTGATCGCGTCGTCGATCGGCGCGGCGTCGTCGCGACTGGTGATCTCGCTGCTGCTGCGGCGTCGCACGGTGTCGGCGAAGGCAGCCTTGAAGCTGCTCGACGACGCCCACGCGGCGCTCCACTTCAACCGCGAGATGCTGCAGACCGCACTGAACCACGTGCGGCAGGGAATCGCGGTGTTCAACACCGATCTGCAATTGATCTGTTCGAACCGACAATTCGGAAATATTCTCGGGCTGCCGCCGCAAATCGTTCAGATCGGGATTCCGCTGACCGAAATTCTTGAATTCCTCGGCACCATCGATAAGTCGCAGATCGACCGGGAGGCTGCGAAGCAGACCCGTCTCACCGCATACACGACGGAGGGACAGCCGTATCTGGAGCGGCGTCCCGACCGCAACATCGTGATCGAGGTCCGCGCCAACCGGATGCCCGACGGCGGCCTGGTGATTACCTTCTCCGATGTGACCCCGAGCTTCGAGGCCGCCGAGGCGCTTGAGCGCGCTAATGCCACGCTCGAAAAGCGCGTGCGTGACCGCACCGAGGAACTGACCCGGCTGAATTCCGAACTCGCGCGCGCCAAGAGCATCGCCGAAGAAGCCAACATCTCCAAAACCCGGTTCCTGGCGGCCGCCGGCCACGACATCCTGCAACCGCTCAACGCCGCACGACTCTATGTCACGAGCTTGGTGGAGCGGCGGAGCGGCGGAGAGGATTCCAGGCTGGTCCAGAACATCGACGATTCACTGGAGGCCATCGAGGAGATTCTCGGCGCGCTGCTCGACATCTCGCGGCTAGACGCCGGCGCCATCACGACGTCGATCACGAGTTTCCGGGTCGGCGACCTGATGCGCTCGCTCGAAATCGAGTTCGCTCCGATGGCGCGGGCGAGGCAGGTCCGCCTGACGTTCGTGCCGAGTTCGCTGCCGATCGCATCCGACCGGATGCTGCTGCGGCGGCTGCTGCAAAACCTGATCTCGAACGCCATCAAGTATACCCCGCACGGCCGCGTGCTGATCGGCTGCCGCAGACGCGGCGAATCGCTCCGGATCAACGTCTATGACACCGGCGTCGGAATCCCGATCCTCAAGCGCGGCGAAATCTTCAAGGAATTTCATCGGCTCGAACAGGGAGCGCGCATCGCGCGGGGGCTCGGGCTGGGGCTGTCGATCGTCCAGCGGCTTGCGCGCGTGCTTGATCTGACCATCGCACTGGACTCAAACCGCGGCGGCGGCTCGCTGTTCTCGGTCACAATTCCGATCGCACCGGCCATCAATCAGACTGCCCATGCCACCGCGGTGACCAGCAGCACGCCGCTGTCGCACGCGCCGATGAGCGGGACCCTGATCGTCTGCATCGAGAACGATCTGGCGATCCTCGACGGCATGAAGACGCTGCTGACATCCTGGGATGCCCGCGTGATCGCCGTCACCGATCATGAGTCGGCGATCGCGGCGATCGAAGCGGCCGGCGGACCGATCACCGGGCTGCTGGTGGACTATCATCTCGACCGCGGCAACGGCATCGCGACGATCCGGGAGATTCGACGGAAATTCGGCGAGACCATTCCGGCGATCCTGATCACGGCCGACCGCAGCCCCCACGTTCGCGAAGCGGCGCAGCTGGAACGGGTTTCAGTGCTCAACAAGCCGTTGAAACCGGCTTCGCTGCGGGCGCTGATCGGCCAGTGGCGAAGCCAGCAGATCGCCGCCGCGGAATAACCGCAACACATCTTTGTCTTCTGCCGAGGAGTTGTCCGGGGAAAGCGCCGCTACGATCAAATGCCGAGATCGCCGCGAACCGACGACTCAACCCGCCGACGGCTCGCTCTGACGCCACTGATCTCCGGCAATCCGCGCCGCCGCAATGACCGCCTGGGTGCGGCTGTCGACCCCGAGCTTTTGCAGGATCGCGGAGACATGCGCCTTGATGGTCGCCTCCGATACCCCGAGTTCGTAGGCGATCTGTTTGTTGAGCAGCCCTTCGGACAGCATCATCAGGACGCGCACCTGCTGCGGCGTCAGCGTGACGAGCCGGTCGCGCAAGCGCGTCATCTCCGGATCGGCGGCGGCCGACAGATCGACGTCGGGCGGGATCCAGATATCACCCTCGATGACCTTGAGGATCGCGGTGCGCAGCGCATCGACTCCCAACCGCTTCGGAATGAACCCGGAGGCGCCGAAATCCATCGAGCGGCGGATTGTCGCCACGTCGTCGCTGGCCGACACCACCACCACCGGAATCGCCGAATACTGGGCGCGCAGATAAATCAGCCCGGAAAACCCGCTGATCCCTGGCATCGACAGGTCGAGCAGAATCAGATCGACGTCGGCCTCCTGCTCGAGCCGCGCCGTCAACTCCTCGAACGTGCCGGCCTCGTCGATCTGCGCAGGCATGATGCTGGCGACCGCCTGCCGCAGGGCATCGCGGAACAGCGGATGATCGTCGGCGATCACGATACGGGTGCTATCGGATGCGGTCATTGAATCCACGGGCTCGCGCATGCATTCGCGTTCATTGCGGTCTCGGGCCGGGTGCGTACCCCGGAACCAGATTGTCCACCGCTCGAACCGGTCTTGCAAGGCGCAATGCCGCGGACCATGGAAACGAGTTAACGGTCCTGATCCCCGCTTGCCTGAACAGCGCCCGTCCTGCTGCGATTTTATCGATAGCAACGACCTCGAAAACAGAAACGATCCGGCCGCGCGGAGCAGCCGGATCGTCGCGCCGGACGAGCTGCGTCCTCGTCTGACTACGGGCAGGGATGGCGGTTGCCATCGTAGCCAAGATACGTCCCGGAGCGCGGGTCGTAGGATTTGAAGCGGCGGAAGCAATAGGCGTCGTCGCTTCTTGGCGCGCGAGCCTGACTCCCGGCTATGGCGCTGCCGATCATCGCGCCGGCGGCGAGTCCGCCGAACACGGGACCCGGACCATAGCCATAGTAACCCGGGCCATAGCCATAGTGACCACGCCGCCAGCCGTGATGATGCCAACCATGATGATGGTGATGACGATGCCAGCCATGGTGTCGATAACGGACCGGCTGTGGCGTCGCGGCTGGGGTGGCAAGCGATCGGTCGACCGTCAAAGGCGCAGCCATCGCGGGCTGAAACAAAATGGACGTGGTGCCCACCGCCAGCGCCGCGAGCAGGATTTTCGAAAATCGCATGAAGACCTTCCCCTTTTTTGCAGTGAAAGGAGGACAACCGGTGCGTGCAGCAAGCGTTCCGACAGAACGGGGAGATCGTTTTGCGGCAGATCGTCGCGGGCGGCGCGCGAGGATCGAGCCCACGTCTTGCGCCAAAATGTCTTGAGTCAATTATCTTGAATCAAATGTCTTTGCGTCGGACCGCGCCGGTCAGATTCCTCCGGACGCATCGCGGTGAACGCGGCCGGCCATCTCGATCAGCCGCCGCCAGGCGCGCTCGACGAACGACATGACGCGATCCATGTCGCGATCGCTCGGCAGCGGAATCTCGATGCTGTTGCGGTTGGCGTCGGCGGATTTCGGTTGGTCAGCCTTGGGAACGCCAGCCTTGGGAGCGCCCGGCCTCAGCGAATCCGCCTTGGGCAAAGCCTGCTGGGTCTTGCCGCTGGCAGTCGGCTCGCGCGCGGCGAGTTGCGCCTTCAGTTTCTCGTTCTCCGCCAGCAGCCGGCCGATTTCCTTATCCAGCGCAGCACGTTCTTCGGGCAAGGCGTAACACGCCCAGCCGTTGCCTTTGTCCCCGCAGTGCGAGACCACACCGGTCCGCGTATCCAGCCTGACGAAGCCGCCGCTCATCGGCGTAAGCGTATAGCGTCCGTTCTCCACATCCGGCGTCGCCTGCGCCAGCGCCGGTGCGGCGAGGCAGGCAGCCAACGCGGCAGTCGCCGGAATCCGCGACAGTCTGAGAGGTGAAGTCGCTGCGCTCATGCTCGGCTCCGTCAACGCCATCCGCTCGCCACCGAACCGGCGTCTGCGCCAGGCACTCTCGAGCTATAGGACGCGCGACGCGATTTCAACGCGTCGACCGCCAATTCGATCCGGTTCCGCCCTTGACAACCCCAACGCTGCAAAAGCGGGCCGCCGGTTTCGCGGAACAGGTCAGTCGGCGCTATTCACCCTTGGATTATAAGTGGTTACGAGATGACGAAAACGGCGCATGACCGACATCACCTCACGCCGACCAGGCCGAAAAACAAGGATCGATCTGCTGGAATCATACAGCCCCGCAGGATACCACCATCCGCCGGCTTGCGTGCGTCCCAGTTGCGCCGCGAAGCAAAAGCAGGCAGCCCTCCCGCGAGTCCGCTGTTGCAGCGCGGCAACTGGGCGCAGCCGATTTGATTTTTCAAAATAAAATCAGCTAATTCAATGCTATAGTCAGATACGGCACAATCTTGACTTGACCTGTGGCCGTCAGTATGGTCCGCGCGGCTTTTGAGGGTAACGGGCGTTATTTCCTGAGATCGCGGCGTTGTGTCGGGTGTCGAGAGCATGGCTGACGGCACAGACAAAAACAGCAGCGGGCACGGAGATCGCGAGCATTCGGCTCCCGACGAAGCTGCGCTTTCCGAAAGGCTCGGAAATCTCGATCAGCGGCTGTCCAAACTTCAAGGCGCCCGCAAGAACGAGACTGACCAATTCGGAGATGGAAGCGGGAACGGCGCCGCCAGGGCCTCGGCGATGGCGCGTGGTTTCCGCCTGTCGTCGGAGTTGATCGCGGGCGTTGTCGTCGGAGCGGTGATCGGCTGGGGATTCGACCGCTTGCTGTCGACCTCGCCTTGGGGGCTGATCGTGTTTTTCCTGCTCGGCTTCGCGGCCGGCGTGATCAACGTGATGCGGTCGGCAGGCGTGGTTCCCGAGCAGACCGACCGATGACGGGTGGCTGCCCGATAACTGAGTTGCTTGAACGCCGGCCTGCCGGCAGACTGAAAGTTGCACGCGGATGATGGACCCGATCCACCAGTTCAACATCGAGACGATCTTCACGATAGGCCATATCGGCGGCCAGGAAATCGCTTTCACCAATTCCTCCGCCTATATGCTGGTCGCCGTCGTTCTGACGTCGCTTTTGATGCTGGCCACCGGCCGCAAGCTCGTGCCCGGGCGCATGCAGTCGATCGCCGAGATCAGCTACGAATTCGTGGCGGACACCATACACACCACCGCCGGCAAGGACGGGATGAAGTTCTTCCCGTTCGTGTTCACGATCTTCATGCTGGTGACGGTCTCCAACCTGGTCGGCATCGTCCCCTATACCTTCACGATCTCGAGCCACATCATCGTGACGGCCGCGCTGGCATTCCTCGTCTTCTTCACCGTGCTGATCTACGGGTTCTACAAGAACGGTCTGAGGTTCTTCAAACTGTTCGTGCCCTCGGGCATTCCGATCGTGATCCTGCCGCTGGTGGTGGCGATCGAGGTGATTTCGTTCCTGTCGCGGCCGGTCTCGCACAGCGTGCGTCTGTTCGCCAACATGCTGGCCGGCCACATCACGCTGAAGGTGTTCGCGAGCTTCGTCACCATGCTCGGCGCCATGGGCATCGTCGGCGTGTTCGGCGCCGTGCTGCCGCTGGCGCTGGTGGTGGCGCTCACCGCGCTCGAACTGCTGGTCGCATTCCTTCAGGCCTACGTCTTCACCATCCTCACCTGCATCTACATCAACGATGCGATTCATCCCGGTCACTAGGACCGGTTTCGGCAGCCCTCTAAAGTCACTCTCACAAGCCTCAACTAAGGAGTTTGTTATGGATCCGCTCGCAGCGAAGTACATTGGCGCCGGTATTGCCTGCATTGGCATGGGTGGTGCCGGCGCCGGCGTGGGCATCATATTCGGCAACTATCTTGCCGCGGCGGTGCGCAATCCGTCGGCCGCCCAGGGCCAGTTCGGCAATCTGATCTTCGGCTTCGCCGTGACCGAAGCGCTCGGCATCTTCTCGCTGCTGATCGCCCTGCTGTTGCTGTTCGCCCTTTAAGATCACTGGCTGGCTGACGGGACCCGGAAAACCGGGACCCGATCAACCGCAGAGGAGAGGCCCGTGGCCGACAGTCATGGCAACGCAAAGGGCGCGACGGCCCACACCGAAGCCGGCGGCGGCCACAAGGCCCCGTTTCCGCCGTTCCAGAAAGACACGTTCGCGTCCCAACTGGTGTCGCTGACGATCGCGTTCGTCGCGCTCTATCTGATCTCGTCGCGACTGGCCTTGCCGCGCGTCCGCAAGACCATCGACGACCGCCAGAACAAGATCGAGGGCGATATCGCGCAGGCGCAAACGCTGAAAAACGAGTCCGACGCTGCGTTGAAGGCCTACGAGGTCGAACTCGCGGCCGCGCGGACCCGGGCGCAGGCGATCGGCAACGAGACCCGCGAGAAGCTGAATGCCGAGGCCGATACCGAACGCAAGGCGCTCGAGAAACGGCTGTCCGCCAAGCTTGCCGACGCCGAGAAGACCATCGCCTCGACGCGCACGGCGGCAATGAGCAACGTCCGCGGCATCGCTAGCGATGCGGCAACGGCTATCGTGCAGCAACTGACCGGCGCAATGCCTGACCGCAAGCTCGTCGACAGCGCCGTCGAAGCCTCGATGAAGGGATGACGAGACCATGTTTGCCGAGCCGGAAACCTGGGTTGCCATAGCCTTCGTGATCCTGATGGGCGTCTTCGCCTATGTCGGAGTGCACCGCACCGTGCTGACCACGCTCGATCGTCGCAGCGCGCGCATCAAGGGCGAGCTCGACGACGCGCGCCGCCTGAAGGACGAAGCCGCCAAGCTGCTCGCCGACTACAGAGCCCGCCACGCGAGTGCCGAGCGCGAGGCGCAGGACATTATCGCCTCGGCCAAAGCCGAAGCCGAGCGCATCGCGGCCGAAGCCAAGGTCAAGATGGAGGATTTCGTCGCGCGCCGCACCAAGAGCGCGGAAGGCAAGATCGCATCGGCGGAAGCCCAGGCCATCGCGGATGTCCGCGCCGCCGCCGCCGACGCCGCGGTCGCCGCCGCCGCCGCCATCCTGTCGCAGTCGGTGAAGGGACAGGTCGCCGACGATCTGCTCGCCAACGGCGTCAACGAAGTTCGCGCCAAGCTGAACTGAGTTTTTCACGATAAAAGCAAAAGCCGGCGCGAACCCATCGCGCCGGCTTTTTATTTCGGCTGGCTGTTGATGGCGGGGCTACCGATGCCGGCGTCATCATCCGCGAAAGCGGATGATCGATATTTCATTGAGTCGCGGTGAAATTCGCAAGGCCTAAACGTACTGGATACCCGCTTGCGGGGTATGACGGCCAGACAAGTGTCAGCGCCGTGTCCTCGCGGTCGCACTTCGATTACCTCTGCCGCTTGCTCCTCGCCCGCGGCTCAGGCTTCAGTGCCTGCGGATCGAACCCGATGTAAAACACATATCGGTCGGCGACCGCGCCTTGCGGCGCCGGATAGGCGATATCGTCCGACACAAAACTGTAGGTCCCGCCTTCGACGCCCGGCACGTTCACCGTAATCGTATAGGCCTTGGTGGCGATAGTTTTCGCGGAAACGCCGTCCTCGACCACCGCGACGCGCAACGGCACCTCCACCGTCGGCGGCGCGCCGGCCGGCCCCACGATGACCCGTCCCTGAATTCCGACCTTGATCGCGATCTGATGCGTGTCGGTGTTGTAGTCGCATTCTCGCGCGGTCTCGCCGATGATTGCCTGGTAGCGGAGATCGGTGCCGCTCGCCGGCTTGCCCGGCAGGCCGACCGCGTAAGTCGACGCGCCGGCGCGGATGGTCACAGGCGGACAACTGAGGTCGCTGGGCGCGGAAGCCGTCTCGCCTGATGCGGGCGCCGCCCGCTCCGGCTGCGATTTGATGCCGAACATGTCCTTGAAGCGATCCCCGAGCGATTGCGCTTGGGTCGGCGAGGCCGCAACGATGCCGAAAACTGCAACCATGGTCACCAGGCCAAACGGAAAGCGCCGCAATGGCCCGGCAACAGCCGGTTCAGGCGCGTCAGTCGAATCCGCAACAGGAACCATTCGCGTCGTCCGATCATTGTTTCCACGCGCTGGCTTTATAACAAGGCAATGGCGGCAAGCCAAAGGCGCAAAACGACCAGCGCGCGCGTCAAATCAAAATCATAGAGCCTCTCAAAATCAGAAAGCCTCGCTTCTGATGCGATTTGAAGCGGAAGGTTTTAGCCGTGAAAATCCTCGTGCAGCATGCCGAACAGCAGGTGATCCTGCCAGATCCCGTTGATGCAGAGATAGCGGCGCGCCAGCCCCTCGCGCGTGAAGCCGCACTTTTCCAGCACCCGGATCGACGGCGCATTGCTGGGAATGCAGGCGGCCTCGATGCGATGCAGGTTCAGCTCGCCGAACAGGGTCGGCAACAGCACCCGCAGCGCCGCGGTCATATAGCCCTGTCCCGCATAGGGTTCGCCGATCCAGTATCCGATGGTGCCGGCCTGCACGATGCCGCGGCGAACATTGGCGAGCGTGACCCCGCCGAGCATGACACCGTCGGATTCCCGAAACACGATGAACGGATAAGATTTGTCTCCCGCGATATCCTCCGCGTAGCGACGCAGCCGCCGCCGGAAGCCGGCGCGGGTCAGGTCGTCCGATGGCCAGATCGGCTCCCATGGCGTCAGATAGGCGCGGCTGTACTCGCGAAGCCGCGTCCATTGCAGAAAATCGGACACCTCCGGCGCGCGCAGCAACAGGCCGCGTCCCCGCGGCATGAGCGCCGGCGCGCTGGATGGCAAACGAAACAGGGCCATGGCCGTTCCTCGATGCCGAACCCGCCAGCCTCTAATCTATAACGTTGATCTCTAGCGTTTTCGAGCGAAGCATGTCCTCGGGCTTGACCCGAGGATGGGTACCGGTTCGCGTCAATAAAGCGCGTCAAATCAGAATCATGGAGCCCCGCTTCTGATTCCATCAGAAGCGGAAAGACTCTAGTGAAGCAGGATTTTCGCCTTCGACGGCGTCAATCCTTCCGCAAAAGCCACCGCCGTGTCCAACCCCCTGCCGCTGCCGAGCGCGACGACAGCGGGCCGGCTGCGCGTCAAGATATCCCGCGCCACGTCGCGGGTCGATTCGATGCTGACGGCATCGATCCTGGCCATCAATTCGGCCACGCTCTGCGGCCGCCCGTAGACGAGGATGTGACGCGCCAGTTGTTCGGCGCGGGCGCTGCAACTCTCCAACGCCATCAGCAGACCGGCTTTCATCTGCGCTTTCGCGCGCGCGATTTCGGTATCGGTCAGCGTCTCCACCGCCTCATTGATGACATCGACCACGACTTCCATCATCTCCGGCGCGTCGCTCGGATCGGTGCCGGTGTAGAGCCCGAAGAACCCGGTATCGGCATAGGGCGCGTGGAAGGCGTAAATCGAATAGCACAGCCCGCGCTTCTCGCGGACCTCCTGAAACAGCCGCGAGGACATGCCGCCGCCGATAAGATGGGTGAACACCTGCAAGGAGAACAGCGAGCGGTCGGTCTGCGGCAGCCCTTCCAGCGCCAACGTCAGATGCGCCTGCTCGAGGTCGCGATGCACCACCTTGGAGCCGCCCTTGCCGAATTTCGCCGCTTGCGGCTTCGGCGCCGGCGCAGCATCGAAGCTCGCAAAGCGCCGCTCGACTTCTGCAACGACCGCCTTGTGCTCGACCGCCCCCGCCGCGGCCACCACCATATTAGGCCCGCGATAATGGGTCGCGAGATAGCCATGCAGGCTGTCGCCGTTGAACCGCTTCAGCGTCTCCGGCGTACCGAGCAGCGAGCGTCCCATCGGCTGATCGGGATAACAGAGTTCGTTGAGATGCTCGAACACGACGTCGTCGGGCGTGTCCTGCGCCGCGCCGATTTCCTGCTCGATGACGCTCTTTTCGCGTTCGAGTTCGTCCGCGGCGAAGTTCGGATTGGACAGGATGTCGCTCAGCACATCGAGCGCGAGCGGAACGTCCGCCTTCATCACCCGCGCGTAATAGGCCGTGGTCTCGACGCCGGTGGCCGCGTTGAGATCGCCGCCGACCGCCTCGATTTCCTCGGCGATCTCTCGCGCCGACCGCGTGGTGGTTCCCTTGAACGCCATGTGTTCAAGAAGGTGCGAGATGCCGTGCTCGTTCGGCTTCTCGTCGCGGCCGCCGACCCCCGTCCAGACGCCGAGCGCGGCCGTTTCCAGATGCGGCATGGTGTCGGTGACAACCGTGAGGCCGGAGGGCAGCTTGGTCACGTCGACACTCATCCGGCAACTCCGTGCTTGGCGGCGCGGCTGACGGACAGCACGAACCGTTCGATTTCTACCTGATCGTTGTTCACAACCGTGATCCGCTCGGGCCGCGTCATCAACCCGTCGAGCCACGCCGGCAATTGCGGCCGCGCGCCGCAAGCGGCCTCGACCGCATCGGGAAACTTCGCGGCATGCGCCGTCGCCAGCACGATGTTGGGAATTTTGGAGTCGGAGGTATCGCGATCGGCTATCGCGAGGGCCACCGCGGTATGGGGATCGACGAGATCGCCGGCCTCGCGCCACGCCGCGCGGATCGCGGCCGCGGTCTCGGTCTCGTCGCTGCGCCCGACATCGAAATCGCGGCGGATCTCGGCCAGCACGGGATCCGGCAGCACGAAGCGTCCGGACTGTGCGAGCGATGCCATCAGCGCGCGTACCTGCGCGGCGTCGCGACCCGTCGCCTCGAACAGCAGCCGCTCGAAGTTCGACGAAACCTGGATATCCATCGACGGCGAGGCGGTGGCGCGAACCTCGCGAACCTCGTAGATGCCGGTCTTCAGCGTGCGCACCAGGATATCGTTGACGTTGGCGGCGATGCGCAGGCAGCGCACCGGCAGGCCCATTTTCTTCGCGACGTAACCGGCGAAGATGTCGCCGAAATTACCGGTCGGAACGGTAAAATCGACGGTGCGCGCCGGCGCGCCGAGCGCGACCGCCGAGGTGAAATAATACACCACCTGCGCGACGATCCGCGCCCAGTTGATCGAGTTGACGCCGGAGAGCGACACCTCGTCGCGGAAGCGGTGGTTGTTGAACAGCCCCTTCACGATCGCCTGACAGTCGTCGAAGGTGCCCTTGACCGCTAGCGCGTGAACGTTGGACGCGCCCGTCGTCGTCATCATCCGCCGCTGCACCTCGGAGATGCGGCCGTCCGGAAATAGCACGATCAGGTCGACATTGGCGCGGTTGGCGAACGCGTCGACCGCGGCGCCACCAGTATCGCCCGAGGTCGCCACCACGATGGTCGTGCGCCGGCCGCGTTGCGCCAGGACGTGATCCATCAGCCGCGACAGAAGCTGCATCGCCACGTCCTTGAACGCGAGCGTCGGACCGTGAAACAGTTCCAGCATGAATTGATTGGGGCCGATCTGGTCGAGCGGCACCACCGCCGGATGCCGGAACGTCGCATAGGCCTCATTGGCCATGCGGCCGAGATCGGCATCGGAGATATCTCCGGCCACGAACGGCCTGATGACCTCGACGGCGACCTCCCAATACGGCCGGCCGAAAAAGCCCGCGATGGTATCGGGCGTCAACTGCGGCCAGACCTCGGGCACATAGAGACCGCCGTCGCGGGCGAGCCCGGCCAGCATCACATCGCAGAACCTGAGTTTCTGGGTTTCGCCCCGGGTCGAAATATAATGCGTCAAGCCGGCCTCCAGCGGCAGCGTATGTCACCAAGCATTTGATATTGAGGGATGTTCACTTCGCCTTCGGGCGACAGCCGCCGCGCACCATAGAGCGTTTGGCGGTAAAGGGGAAACCCGGCAGCGGAGAAAAACCGCGCCGCAAGGACCACAATTGGCTCTATAGAGTGTTTCGCCCCTGGACGGCAACACCTCGATGATCCGTCTTTGCCGGGCATAGCCGGTAGGGACGGCGTCGCTTCGCTCGCCTATGACATGGCGATCCCATCATCTCCGAAAGAAAATGGATGCGCGGGTCAAGAGAACCGACGACATCCTTCGACCAGCTATGCCCGCGCACGACGCCGGAACATGGATCGATTACATGTCATCGAGACCCGTTCTGGTCGAACAGCAAGGCCGGCTTTTAGAGCCTTTTCGCTTTGCGAGCTTGGTCATGGGTTTGGCCGGATGGAGCGGCCTTCGGCGGCCTTGTGGTGGAATTGCAGGCTGATCAGCAGCGATTTCATGGCGCGCAGCGGCGCCAGGGTGACGGCGAGGATCAGCGGGATCCAGAGCGCGGCGTGAACCCAGTATGGCGGCTGATACTTGACCTCGACGATCAGGGCGCAGCCGACGACGATGAAGCCGCCGATCAGGATGATGAACACCGCGGGGCCGTCGCCGGAATCGATGAAGGCGTAATCCAGCTCGCAGCGTTGGCAGGATGGCCGCAGCGTCAGGAACCCGGAAAACAGCTTCCCCTTGCCGCAGCGCGGACATTTGCAGGCGACCCCGCGCAGGATGGCCTCGAACAAGGTCGCCCGGGCGTAAAAATTGGACATCGGACATTCCCCGGAAGAGAAAAGGGCGGCCCCAGCGGCCGCCCTTTCCATATTTGAGCTGCTTGCGTCCCGGATCAGTGCGCGGCGTGCGCCATGGCCGAGGCGCCGTTGCCCCAGACATAGATGCAGACGAACAGGAACAACCACACCACGTCGACGAAATGCCAGTACCAGGCGGCGAATTCGAAGCCGAGGTGCTGCGTCGGCGTGAAGTGTCCGGCATTGGCGCGGAACAGGCAGACGATCAGGAAGATGGTGCCGACCAGCACATGGAAGCCGTGGAAGCCGGTGGCCATGAAGAAGGTGGCGCCGTAGACGTTGCCGGCGAAGCTGAAGGCCGCTTCAGAGTACTCGTAGGCCTGCACGCAGGTAAAGGTAGCGCCGAGCGCGATGGTCAGGATCAGCCCCCACTTCAGTCCCTTGCGGTCGCCATTGAGCAGGGCATGATGGGCCCAGGTCACCGTGGTGCCCGAGGTCAGCAGGAGCAGGGTGTTGAGCAGCGGCAGGTGCCAGGGGTCGAAGGTCTCGATGCCCTTGGGCGGCCAGACGCCGCCGAACAGCACCTCGCGGGTCGCGTGCACGGGATCGCCCGGGAACAGCGCCGAATTGAAGAAGGCCCAGAACCAGGCGACGAAGAACATCACCTCGGAGGTGATGAACAGGATCATGCCGTAGCGATGGCTGATCTGCACCACGCGGGTGTGGTCGCCCTTGTGCTCGGCTTCGCGGATCACGTCCGCCCACCAGCTCGCCATGGTGTAGAGCACGCCGACCACGCCGATGCCGAAAATGATCGGCGCGACCGCGGTCAGATGATGCATCCACAGGATGGCGCCGACGGCCATGACGAAGGCCGCGGTCGCGCCTACGATCGGCCACGGACTCGGGTCGACAAGGTGGTAATCGTGCTTGACTTGCGCCGTAGCCATTGCGGTCTCTCTCCGTCTGCGTTAGCGGTGCCGATTGAATTGGCACCTAATCCATCCCAAAAACAAAACGCGTCAGCAACCAAACGCGTCAGCCGTCGAAGGTCAGATGCTTCCCCCTGGCCTGTCCGGTTCGCTCGCCGCCACCGGCTTCGGCGCGGCGTCCTTCACCGGGAAGAAGGTATAGGACAGGGTTATGGTCCTGACGCCGTCATTTTCGCTGTCGGCGGCGAAGCTCGGGTCGACATAGAAGACGACGGCCATCTCCCGCTTCTCACCGGGCGCCAGGGTCTGCTCGGTGAAACAGAAGCAGTTGATCTTGGTGAAATACGATCCGACCGTCAGCGGCGTGACGTTATAGGCCGCCTGCCCCGTCGTGGCGGTCGCCGCATGGTTGGTGACGGTATAATATACGGTGGCGACCTCGCCGATCCGGACGTTTATCTCGGTCTGTTCCGGCTCGAACTTCCACGGCAGCCCGCCGGAGATGTTGGAGTCGAAGCGCACCGCCACCGTGCGCGCAAGCGGTGCCGCGCTCGGCGCGACTTTTGCGACCTGCGTGGTTCCATTGAAACCGGTGGCGCGGCAGAACCAGTTGTAGAACGGCACCGCGGCGTAGGCGGCGCCGACCATGAGCGCGACCAGCAGGCCGCAGGTCGCGCCGATCCTCACGTCGCGGCCCACGCGCGGCGCGGCCTTCGGCGTGGCGGGAGTCCCGGTGGCGGGTTGCTGCGGGTGCTGTGGCGCGTCGGTCATTTCAATCACATCGGACGGACGATGACGCCCGGCCCCTTGACGAGTGTGACCGCGAAGAACAGCACGACCAGGATTCCGAGCGCGCAGGCGATCGCGATCGAGCGCTCGCGCCGGCGCTTTTTCTGCGCCTCGGTGAGAACGATCTCGTCCGGCTTCGGCTTGTTGTCCATCGCTCCATGCGCCCCCTTACCAGATCAACGGCGCGACGGCCTTCGCAAGCACATCGAGCAGCAGAACGGCAAACAGCGCGAACAGATAGAGGATCGAAAATGCGAACAGGCGTCGCGTGGCGCGCAGCGCCGTGCTGCCGGTGCGATGGCGATAGACATTGATCGCGAGCACCAGCATGCCGGCGCCGAGAACCAGCGAGGTGACGCCATAAACCCAGTCGAAATAGCCGAGCGGCCAGGGCGCGGCGGCGATCGCCACCAGCACGATGGTATAGAGCAGGATCTGCAGCCGCGTCGCATCGGGGCCGGCGACCACCGGCAGCATCGGCACGCCGGCGCGCGCATAATCGTCGGAGCGGAACAGCGCCAGCGCCCAGAAATGCGGCGGCGTCCAGAAGAAGATGATCAAAAACAGCAGCAGCGGCTCGACCGACAGCGACCCCGTCGCCGCCGCCCACGCCACCACCGGCGGCAGTGCGCCGGCGGCGCCGCCGATCACGATGTTCTGCGCGGTCCGGCGCTTCAGCCCCATGGTGTAGATCACCACGTAGAAAAAGATCGTAAAGGCCAGCAATCCCCCGGCGTACCAGTTGACCAGGGCGCCGAGCGTCATCACCGAGAAGAACGACAGCGTGAGGCCGAACCCCATCGCCTCGCCGCGGGTGATGCGGCCGCGCGGGATCGGCCGGTTGGCCGTGCGCGACATCAGCACGTCGATATCGCCTTCGAGCGCCATGTTCAGCGCGCCGGAGGCACCGGCGCCGACCGCGATGCACAGGATCGCGGTGAAGCCCAGCACCGGGTGTACATGGCCCGGCGCAATCATCAGTCCGACCAGCGCGGTGAAGATCACGAGCGACATCACCCGTGGCTTCAGCAGCGCGAAGTAATCGGCGACGCTCGCCTCCGATATCCGGGGCGGCAGCTCAATGGCGTTTTGATCGACTACCGGCAAGACACAACTCACTTTGTTGAGGTACGCGGCGCGGCGAGCGCGCCGCATACAGTTCGCTTTGTTGGGTGCGCGGCGCGCACCAGGCGCGCCGCGCACAGTCACATGACTTGCTTACTGCACCTTCGGCAGCGTTCCGAACTGGTGGAACGGCGGCGGCGACGACAGCGTCCACTCCAGCGTGGTGGCGCCTTCACCCCACGGATTGTCCGCAGCCTTCTGCTTGCGCGCGAAGGCATCGATCAGGCCGTAGAGGAACACCAGGACGCCGGACCCTGCGATGAAGGCACCGTAGGACGAGATCTCGTTCCAGCCCGCGAACGCATCCGGATAGTCGACCGAGCGCCGCATCATGCCCTGCAGTCCGAGGAAGTGCTGCGGGAAGAACAGGACGTTGGCGCCGATGAACATCAACCAGAAGTGCAGCTTGGCGATGGTCTCGTTGTACATGTAGCCGGACATCTTCGGGAACCAGTAGTACCAGCCCGCGAAGATCGCGAACACCGCGGCAATGCCCATCACGTAGTGGAAGTGCGCGATGACGTAGTAGGTTTCCTGCATCACGCGATCGACGCCCGCATTGGCCAGCACCACGCCGGTAACGCCGCCGACCGTGAACAGGAAGATGAAGCCGATCGCAAACAGCATCGGCGCCCTGAACTCGATCGAGCCGCCCCACATGGTGGCGATCCACGAGAACACCTTCACCCCGGTCGGCACCGCGATCACCATGGTCGCCGCGACGAAATAGGCCTGCGCCGACGACACCATGCCGACCGTGTACATGTGGTGCGCCCACACCACGAAGCCGACGCCGCCGATCGCGACCATCGCATAGGCCATGCCGAGATAGCCGAAGATCGGCTTCTTCGAGAAGGTCGAGATCACATGGCTGATCATGCCGAAGCCGGGCAGAATCAGGATGTACACCTCGGGATGACCGAAGAACCAGAACAGATGCTGGAACAACACCGGATCGCCGCCGCCATCGGGAGCGAAGAACGTGGTGCCGAAGTTACGATCGGTCAGCAGCATCGTGATCGCGCCCGCCAGCACCGGCAGCGCCAGCAGCAGCAGGAACACGGTGACCAGGATCGACCATACGAACAGCGGCATCTTGTGCATGGTCATGCCAGGCGCGCGCATGTTGAAGATCGTGGTGATGAAGTTGATCGCGCCGAGAATCGAGGAGGCACCGGCCAGATGGATCGACAGAATGCCGAAGTCCACCGCCGGACCCGGATGACCGCTCGTCGACAACGGCGGATACAGCGTCCAGCCCGTGCCAGCACCGCTGGAGCCCGGCTCGCCCTCCACGAACGTCGAGATCAGCAGCAGCGCAAGCGCCGCCGGCAGCAGCCAGAACGAGATGTTGTTCATGCGCGGAAACGCCATGTCCGGCGCCCCGATCATCAGCGGCACGAACCAGTTGCCGAAGCCGCCGATCATCGCCGGCATCACCATGAAGAAGATCATGATCAGGCCGTGATTGGTCACAAACACGTTGTACTCGTGAGCAGGATGGAAAACCTGCACGCCGGGAAACATCAGCTCCGCCCGGATGCCCATCGACATCAGGCCGCCGATGAGCCCCGCAACGAGGGCGAACACCAGGTACATGGTCCCGATGTCCTTGTGATTGGTCGAATACGCAAAGCGCCGCCACCCGGTCGGGTGGTGCGCGTGGTCGTCGTCGTGCGCATGATCGTGAGCAGTTGCTGTTGCCATTGTCTAATCCTGTCTTTCGTCCCTTGAAGTCCTTCGAACCTTAAGTTGTCGCCCTCGTCAGAAAATCTCCTGACGCCGGCGCCTAGTGCATCACGTCGGCAGCCGAGGCCACCGCGTTCGCCGGGTTCGAAGCAAACTTCTTCTTCGCGGTTTCAACCCAGGCCGCAAAATCCTGCTCGCTCACCACCCGCACCGCGATCGGCATGAAGGCGTGATCCCGGCCGCACAACTCCGAGCACTGGCCGTAGAACATGCCGGTCTTGGTGGCCTTGAACCAGGTCTCGTTGAGACGGCCCGGAATCGCATCCACCTTGATGCCGAACGCAGGAACTCCAAAAGAATGAATCACGTCGGCCCCGGTCACCTGAACCACGACCACCTTGTTCACCGGAACCACCATCTCGTTGTCGACGGCCAGCATCCGCGGCTTCTTGTCCTCCGCCATCAGCGAGTCGAACTCGAACTTGCCATTGTCCGGATAGGTGTAGCTCCAGTACCACTGCTTGCCGGTCGCCTTCACCGTCAGGTCGGCCTTCGGAATGTCAAGCTGCTCGAACAGCAGCCGGAACGACGGCACCGCAATGCCAACCAAAATCAAAACCGGGATGATCGTCCACGCAACCTCGATCATCGTGTTGTGGGTCGTCTTCGACGGCACCGGGTTGGCCCGCGCGTTGAACTTCAACATCGCCACCACCAAAAGCGCCGTCACGAGCAGCGTGATCAGCGTGATCACGACCACAAGCCCACTGTGCATCTTCGCGATGCTTTCCATCACCGGCGACGCCGCCGCTTGAAGGTCAAGCCCCCACGCATTCGGTTGACCGACCAGTTCCTCTGCAGAAACCGATCCACCAGCGGCCAGCGCCGCCATTCCAAACGCTACCCCCAGAAACCGGCGGCTAAACCGGCGACCAATCTGGCCCTTCGACATCTTCATGCCGCTCGCGCTCCTTGTCATATAAAAACCCTAAACTAACCCCTTAAGCAGTTCCCGCCGGCGGCAAGGCTGCTGGTCGACATGACGCTTCCGCGAACAGCCTGCGGGGCCGTTGAGCTAGAATGCGTCCAAAGCCGCTCTCTCAAATCATAATTTGTCGTCCCTCGCAAGGACCAAGGACAGCGAGTCGAGCGATGCCTTCGAACCGCGGTCCGGCGCATTTGGCTGATAAACGCATTTGGCTGACAAAACAGAGCGCAAACGCGTCTTTTGCTGCCGGGCGCGCTTGACAGGCGGATTCTCCGATGTAGGCACAGGCGCGGCCGCTTTACGGTGGCTGCGGTTCGGGCTGATCCGGGCCGGGGACCGCCTCAAGCGCCGTCATTGCCCGTCGGGCCGGCGCGCCAAGGTACGCATGCGAGAGCTAAGGGATCGACCCGGATGAGGCCTTCGAAACGGCATATCAGGCATGCGCCAGGACGCATAGCGGTTGCGAAACGTCAGCCGACCCGCGTGCTGACGGGCTGGATCGCCGCCCTTATCGTTCTGGGCTTTGCCGGCGCAGCCTGCGCCCAGGGGGCCGTCAAATCAGTCCATGGCGACTGGCAAATCCGCTGTGACACCCCGCCCGGCGCCAAAGCCGAGCAATGCGCGTTGATCCAGAGCGTGGTGGCGGAGGACCGCTCCAACGCCGGCCTGACCGTGATCGTGCTCAAGACCGCCGACCAGAAAAGCCGGCTGATGCGGGTGGTGGCGCCGCTCGGCGTGCTGCTGCCCTCCGGTCTCGGCCTGAAACTCGACAACGTCGACGTCGGCCGCGCCGGGTTCGTGCGCTGCCTGCCCAACGGCTGCGTCGCCGAGGTCGTGCTGGACGACAAACTGCTGGGGCAGTTGCGTAGCGCCAAGACGGCGACGTTCATCATCTTCGAAACGCCCGAGGAAGGCATCGGCTTCCCGCTCAGCCTGAACGGGCTCGGCGAAGGTTACGACAAGCTGCCGTAGCGATTTAGAGCGTTTTCGAGCGAAGTGGATACCGGTTCGCGTGAAGAAAACGCGTCAAATCAAAATCATAGAGCCCGCTTCTGATTCCATCGGAAGCGAAAAGGCTCTAGGTTTGCAAAGAGCCTCCCTTTTTGCGGCCATCATGCCTATCTTGATTCTTGACCGCTTCGGACGACACGGAACGGCCGCATATCCGCGTTGAATGTTGAATCTGGAGTCCGCATGACCAGTCCCGCCGCTACGTCCCTGCTCGACCGCGCCGATCTCGACCGCGATTCCGTTCGCGATGAAGTGGCGCGGGGCCTCAAAGGCGCGGACGACGGCGAACTGTTTCTGGAATACAGCCAGAGCGAAGCGCTGATGTTCGACAACGGCCGGCTCAAGCAGGCGACCTACGATACCTCGCAAGGCTTCGGGCTTCGCGCCGTCAAGGGCGATGCCGTCGGCTACGCCCATTCGTCCGACGTTTCGCTGCCCGCGCTGATCCGCGCCGCCGATGCCGTCGGCGCCGTGCGCGGCGGCTACCAGGGGACATTCGCGGCCGCTCCCGCCCATACCAATGTACGGCTCTACGTCGACGACAATCCGCTCGACGGCCTCGGCTTCGAGACCAAGGTCAAGCTGCTTACTGAGATCGACGCCTATGTCCGCGACAAGGATCCGCGGGTGCGTCAGGTGTCCGTCAGCCTCGGCGCGACATGGCAGGTCGTCGAAATCATGCGGCCGGACGGCGAAAGCTATCGCGATATCCGGCCGCTGGTGCGGGTGAACATTTCCGTCGTTGCCGGACAAGGTGACAGGCAGGAAACCGGCAGCCATGGCTATGGCGGCCGCGAGGGCTATGCCCGCTTCATCGAGACCAAGGCATGGCGGTCGGCCGCGGACGGCGCGATCCGTCAGGCGCTGGTCAATCTGGAATCGGTGCCCGCGCCCGCCGGCGAGATGGACGTGGTGCTCGGTCCCGGCTGGCCCGGCGTGATGCTGCATGAAGCGGTGGGACACGGCCTCGAAGGCGACTTCAACCGCAAGAAAACCTCGGCCTTCGCGGGACTGATGGGGCAGCAGGTCGCGGCCAGAGGCGTCACCGTCGTCGACGACGGCACCATTTCGGCGCGGCGCGGCTCACTTTCAATCGATGATGAGGGCACGCCGACCGGCCGCACCGTGCTGATCGAGGACGGCGTCCTGATCGGCTACATGCAGGACCGCCAGAACGCGCGGCTAATGGGCATGAAGCCCACCGGCAACGGCCGCCGTCAGGACTACGCTCACGTGCCGATGCCGCGCATGACCAACACCTATATGCCGGCGGGCGATCGCGACCCCGCGGAAATTCTCGCCTCGGTGAAAAACGGAATCTACGCCGCCAATTTCGGCGGCGGCCAGGTCGACATCACCTCGGGCAAATACGTGTTTCAGTGCACCGAGGCCTACAAGATCGAGAACGGCAAGATCGGCGCGCCGCTGAAGGGCGCGATGCTGATCGGCAACGGGCCGACCGACCTGCACCGCATCACCATGATCGGCAACGATATCGCGCTTGACGACGGCATCGGCACCTGCGGCAAGAACGGCCAGGGTGTGCCGGTCGGCGTCGGCCAGCCGACGCTGCGAATGGAACGGATCACGGTCGGAGGAACGGGCGGATGAGCGCGGAAACATCAACGCCATCGACGGTCCGGCGCTGGGGCGGACAGATCGTCCAGATTGCGGCGATCGTGCTGGTGGTGCTGGTCGCGAAGGGCGCGCTCGCCGAGCCGTTCTATGTGCCGTCGGCGTCGATGGAGCCGACGCTGCTGATCGGCGACGCGCTGTTGGCGTCGAAATACCCTTACGGCTACAGCACCGCCTCGCTGCCGATCCATGTTTCGTTTCCCGAGACATCGCGCGTTTTCGGCGAACTGCCCAAACGCGGCGATGTCGTGGTCTTCCGCTGGCCCGGCGACCGCTCGCAGGTCTGGGTGAAGCGCGTCATCGGCCTGCCCGGCGACCGCATCCAGATGCGCGGCGGTCAGGTCTGGATCAACGGCCAGGCGACGGCGCTGAAACCGGATGGTCTCGGCGAGGCCGAGGACGACAACGGCTCCAGCGAGCCGGCGCGTCGTTACGTGGAAACGCTGCCGGGCGGCATCTCGCACCCCATTTTCAAGATTCACGACAACGGCCGGCTCGACGACACGGTGGAGGTGACGGTGCCGCCGGGCCATCTGTTCGTGATGGGCGACAACCGCGACAACTCCGCAGACAGCCGCGTGCCCGTCAGCCAGGGCGGCGTCGGTCTGCTCCCGACCGACAACCTGGTCGGCCGGGTCGATGCCATCGTCGGTTCATGGGATATGGGCATCCGCAGCCAGCCGGTCTGGACCTGGCTCTCGGGCTTCCGCCTCGCACGTTTTTTCACGGCGGTGCATTAGAGTGTTTTCGAGCGAAGTGGTTACCGGTTCGCATGAAGAAAACGCGTCAAATCAAAATCATAGAGCCCGCTTCTGATTCCATCAGAAGCGAAAAGGCTCTAGAAAAATACGAGGGGAATTCGTCGTCATTGCGAGGAGTTCAGGGCGACGCGCCGCGTCGTCCCGCCAGCGACGAAGCAATCCAGTCCATCGCATCGCTTGCGCAAGAATGACGCGACCAGCTCCTAACGCACCACCCCGGACGTAAAGCCTGGTCTGCGGCGCGGCGGCTTGATTTCCTTTTTCAGGAAACATCGCGCGGCTTTTCCGGCATAGCCCGGCCGCGCATAGGTCCATGCCCGGCACTTGCTGTCGGCATCGCACGCATGGCGGCAGATCTGGTCGGCGTCGGCTCTTTCGTCTTTCTTGATTTCGAAGCCGCGATAGTCGCCACCGGAGCGATCGGTCGAGGTTTCGACCGGACCGATCCGTCGCTCGATCACGCCCGCGCCACGCACGCCGGACACGCAACACGGATTCGCGATCCGCGGCGCGACGGCATTCTTGAGCCAGCACACCGCCGTCTCCGACCGTTCGCTGGGATAGCTGAAGCTCCAGGCGCGGCAGCGGCGATCGCGCTCGCACGCCAGCGCACAATCGGCCGGATCGCCCGACCGCAGCGGCATTCGCAGATAGTCGGCGCCGGGCCGGTCGAAATTGGTCTGGGCATGTGCCGGCGGCGCCACTGGCCCGGCTATCGACGACAACGCAGCCAGCAGGATCAGGCCGACTTTCAACGCATGGACTTTCAACACATGCCGCAAAACAGCGTATCCTGAAGGAAGAGCGCGGAGTGGGCTCATTAGATCGCCACCTTGATGTACGGTGGATGAACGATTCCGTCGTGAAGCCGTCGCGCACCCGCCGGTCAAATCGCTGATTCAGGGTTGATCGACCCTCGAACTTTATCCGGTCTAGAAAGCGTATTCGCTGTAGGCCGGTTCCACCGATCCTCCCCATGCGCCGTTGAATTTCTCCAGCATCTCCTCGGCGGGAGAACGGCCTGAATCCAGAATTTGATCGAGCGGCTCCAGATGCCGCGACTCGTCGCGGCCGAGATGATCGACATGGCCGCGCCGGCGCAGGCCCGCATGCGCCAGCACCAGGCACTCCCTGGCGATTTCGAACAGGTAGCGACCCTTGATCCGCGCCTTGAAGCCCATGCGCGAGACGTCGTCGCGCAGCGCCTGGCGTTCCTGCGCATTCCAGCGCTTGGCAATGTCCCAGGCCGCCTCGAGGCTAGTGGTGTCGTAGAGCAATCCGACCCAGAACGCCGGAAGCGCGGGCAGGCGTCCCCACGGCACGCCGTCGGCGCCGCGCATTTCCAGATAGCGCTTCAATCGCACCTCGGGGAAAATGGTCGACAGATGATTGGCCCAGTCCGACAAGGTCGGCCGCTCGCCGGGGATGGCCTTGTTCCTGCCGTCGAAGAAATCGCGGAACGAGGAGCCGGACACGTCGATATAATTTTCGTCGCGCTTGACGAAATACATGGGAACGTCGAGCGCGTAGTCGACCCAGCGTTCGAATCCCATGCCGTCCTCGAACGCCCACGGGATCATGCCGGCGCGGGCGTTGTCGGTGTCGCGCCAGATTTCCGAACGGAACGACAGGAAGCCGTTCGGCTTGCCTTCGGTGAAGGGAGAATTTGCGAACAGCGCCGTCGCGACCGGCTGCAACGCCACGGAGACCCGCAGCTTCTTGACCATGTCGGCTTCGGACGAGAAGTCGAGATTGGTCTGCACCGTGCAGGTTCGCAACATCATGTCGAGACCGTACTGGCCGACCTTCGGCATGTAGCCGCTCATGATCCTGTAGCGGCCCTTTGGCATCATCGGAATCTGCGCCCGCGACCACGACGGCGTCATGCCGAGGCCGAGAAACCCGATGCCGAGCGGTGTCGCGATCTCCTTGACCTGCGCCAGGTGCGCGGCGAGCTCCGCCTGGGTCTGATGCACCGTCTCGACCGGCGCCCCCGACAGCTCGAACTGTCCCCCCGGCTCCAGCGAGATCGCACCGCCGCCGGTGACGTCATGGAGACCGATGATATTGCCCTGCTCCATGATCGGCTCCCAGCCGAGCAGGAGCTTCATGCCCTCGAGCAACGCGCCGATGCCGCGCGATCCTTCGTACGGCACGGGGTCGTGGCCTTGAAGCGTGAACGGAGTTTTTTCGTGCTCGGTGCCGATGCGGAATTCGGATGCGGGCTTCACGCCGGCTTCCAGCCACGCCACGAGTTCGTTGCGTGATTGCAGCGGCGTCATATCGATCTGGTCACGCGCCATGAAAGATCCCGGTGTGGGGCGTTTCGATCGAACGCACGCGGTGGCGGTTTCAAAGAATGCTGAGCCGAATGACCCGCAATCGCGGAAGGTGAAAGAGACATCATCGCGCGGACGCACCGTCTCTCACAGCAAGCGCCTGAGCCTCATTGCAGGAACAACCGAGCCGGTCAAGCAGCCCGCAAAGCTTCGTGGCGTCGGCGTCGGAGAGTTTGGAGCCGACATGCTTTTCGATCGCCGCCGAATAGGCCTGCCACATCCTTTTCTGCAACGCCCGTCCGGCGTCGGTGATCGCGACGAACTGGCCGCGCTTGTCGACCTTGCATTCGCGCCGCACCGCCAGCCCCTCGTCCACCAGGCGGTCGATCAGGCGCGAGGTCGCGTATTGCGGCCGCAGCATCTGCTTTTCCAGTTCGACCGGCCGCAGTTCGCCTGCCGGCGCGCGCGACAATTCGAACAGCGCGTCGTAGCAGGCCAGCGGCGGAAAACCCGCCTTCTTCAACTCATGCTCCACCGTATCCAGCACCCGGCTCTGCACGCGCATCAGGCGGATCCAGGCAGCGGCCGCCTCGATCGACGGTTTGCGTCTCATCGTGAAGTCCCTGTGTCCCACCGGCAGCTTACCGCACTCGATGCAACTGCATCAATCTTGACCCAGTCAGGCCGATGCATTGGATCGTCTCGCCCGACGCGGCCGACCTCCGCGAGGTGCCCGGCTCGCCGGTCGGCAGCAGTTCACGACGGCGCGTTCAAGGCGCGCGAAGAAAGGCAAAAATCAATCAAAGGGCGTACTTATACAAATATACAATCTAAGGATGCGTCGGGATCGGAACCGCGGCATCCATATCACCAAAAATGCAACTTTTAGCGGTAGCCGCCCAACTCCTTAACCCGTTGTTTACCGTAACACGAAAAGGTCGGGCCTCAGAGGCAGACGACCCGCGCCGGTTTCGATTGTCTATTCAAGGGCCGCGCGGGGAACCTGAGGGCGCATCTAATGCGCCGGTCGGACACCGGACGAAAGCATGAATTCGCGCGGATCGTGGAGCGAAGACGGGATCGAACCATCCGTTCGCGAGCGGGCCGAAGCCGCTGCGCGGCGCGCCGGCGTGTCCCTGAACGAGTGGCTCAGTTCCACGGTCGGCGGCGCCATGCCGGATTCCCGGTTGGCGCAGTCCCCGGTCCCGAGCCAAGACAGCCACCAGGACAACCACGACGTCGCGGACATCCATCAGCGGCTCGATTCCATCACCCGCCAGATCGATCAGTTGTCGAGTCCGGCCACGCGCGGCGAACCCGCCGTCGCCCGCCAGCTCAACGACGCCATTTCGCGGCTCGATGCCCGGCTCGCCCGGGTCTCCGCCCAGGCACCCGCAGATGACTCGCAGCACCGCGCCGACAGGGTCGAGCGCGCCGCAGCCGAGGTCTACAGCCGGTCGCCGAGGCCCGATGTCGCCTCGCTCGAATTCGCGATCGCGGAAGTCGCCGCGCGCCAGCATGAGCTCGACGGCGCAGGCGCGATGCCGCCGCGCAGTTCACCGCCGGTCGTGCCGGCGATGACAACGTCGCGGCCGGCGCCGGATTTTTCCGGCCTCGAACAGCAACTCTTCAAGATCACGAGCCAGATCGAATCGCTGCAGCGCCCGGACGGGATCGAGCAGTCGATCGCCGCATTCCGCAGCGAGCTTGCCGGCATTCGTCACGTCATTACCGAGGCGTTGCCACGCCGCGCGATCGAATCGATCGAAAACGAGATTCGCTCGCTATCGCAGCGCATCGACGACGTCCGCCAAAACGGCAGCGATGGCCAGGCGCTGGCGAATATCGAACGCGCCCTCAATGAGATCTACGACGCGCTGCGATCGCTGAAACCGGCGGAACAGCTTGCAGGATTCGACGAGGCGATCCGCAATCTCGGCAACAAGATCGATACGATCGTGCGCAGCAGCGGCGACAGCGGCATGATGCAGCAGCTCGAGAACGCGATCGGCGCGCTTCGCGGCATCGTCTCCAACGTCGCCTCCAACGATGCGCTGGCGCGGCTCAGCGACGATCTCACCCTGCTGTCGTCGAAAGTCGATCAGCTCGGTCGATCCGAGGGCAACAGCGATTCGTTCGCCGCGCTCGAACAGCGCGTCGTCGCCGCGCTGACGGCGACCCTGGAAAACCGCGAACGTCCCGCCTCCGGCGGCAGTTCCGAGCAGCTTGAAGAGGCGGTGCAGGCGCTGTCCGACCGTCTCGACAGTTTGCCGGCCGGCCACGACTCGTCATCGGCGCTGGCGCATCTCGAACAACGGGTCTCGCTGCTGCTCGAACGCCTGGAGACCGCCGGCGGTCATTCGGGAACCAATCTCGCAGGAACCAACCTCGGGCGCGTCGAGGAAGGCTTGCAGGACATCCTGCGCCACCTGGAACGGCAGCAGGCCGGGCTCGCGGCGCTGACCGAAAGCGGCCCGCGCAGCACCGGCCCGACCATGGACAGCGAGGTCGTCGAGGCGATCAAGCGCGAACTGTCCGAGATGCGATTCTGCCAGTCGGAAACCGACCGCCATACTCAGGATTCACTCGAGGCCGTTCACAACACGCTCGGGCATGTGGTCGATCGACTGGCGATGATCGAAGGCGACCTGCGCGCGGTCCGTGCGATGCCTGCGGCCCAGGCCGGGCCAGCTCGCGGCGCGATACCGGAACCGCCGGCGGGTCTGCCGCCAAGGCCCGAATTGCCGAACCCCGTGCTGTCGCAGATGGCGGCGCCGCAGCCCGCTGCGGCAGCGTCGGCATCAGCGTCGATCCCGCCGCGCGCGATCGGCGACATCCTGATTTCGAGAGACACCTTCGACCCGGGGCACGGCCCGCAATCCGCAACCGTGCGCCCGCCGCAACCGCGCCCCGCGATCGATCCGGACCTGCCGCCCGATCATCCGCTGGAACCCGGCACCCGTCCGGAGGGACGCCCGGCGTCGCCGTCGGAGCGTATCGCTGCCTCCGAAAGCGCGATCGGCGACATCGCCGAACCGCCGCGCGAGCAATCGGGTTCATCATTCATTGCTGCGGCGCGCCGGGCCGCGCAGGCGGCGGCCGCCGCGGCGCCGTCGTCCGACAAGGCTGGCCGGACCAAGGTCGCCATCGAACCGGCGCGGCCCGCCACAGGCGGGTCCAGTATCACCTCCAAGATCCGCTCGCTGCTGGTCGGAGCGAGCGTGGTGGCGATCGTGCTCGGCAGTTTCCAGCTCGCAATGTCGCTGTTCGATGGAACCTCGCGCACGGCCGTCAGCGAGACCAGCCCGGTCGCCGCGACCGCGGCAAAGCCGCCGGCCGACGCCGAAGCCGCACCCGCACCCGCGACCGCGATTCCGGCGATGCCGTCGATGACCTCGCCGACGCCGATCGACCGCCAGTCGATGATTTCGCCGCCGTCCGGCGGCAGCGTGGCTCCGGCCGAATCCCCATCGGACACGGCGCCATTGAGCCGGCCGGAGACCGCATCCACTGAGGTCACCGGCACGATCCCGGTCGCGCCCACATCCGTCCCGCTCGAGCGGGTCGCAATTCCCCGTTCGGAATCCCTTCCCGACAGCATCGGCGGCCCAATGTTGCGGACCGCCGCGCTCCACGGCGACGCCGCGGCGGCGTTTGAAGTCGGCGTCCGCTATGCCGAAGGCAAAGGCGTTGCCGTCAATTACGACGAAGCCGCGAAATGGTACGATCGCGCGGCGCAGGCCGGCGTCGTGCCCGCCATGTTCAGGCTCGGCACCCTGCACGAAAAGGGCCTCGGCGCGAGCAAGGACGTCGATGCGGCGCGGCGCTATTACATGCAGGCGGCCGAGCGGGGCAATGCCAAGGCGATGCATAACCTCGCCGTGCTCGACGCCGACGGCGGCGGCAAGGGCGCCAACTACACGAGCGCGGCGCAATGGTTCCGCAAGGCGGCCGAGCGGGGCGTCGCCGACAGCCAGTTCAATCTCGGCATCCTCTATGCCCGCGGCATCGGCATCGAACAGAACCTGGCGGAATCCTACAAGTGGTTCAGCCTCGCCGCCGCCCAGGGCGACGCGGATTCCGCGCGCAAGCGCGACGAGGTCGCCAAGCGCCTCGATCCGCAGTCGCTTGCCGCGGCCAGGCTGGCGGTCCAGACGTTCACCCCCAAGCCCCAGCCCGACGATGCCGTCAAGGTCGTAAGCCCCGCCGGCGGATGGGACGGCGCAGCCGCCATGCCCCAGGCCAAAACCAAGACGGCCCGGTCCGCGACGGCCAAATCTGCGATGGCCAAGCAGGCCGTGCGTTAATCCTAGCAGGCTGTTGAAGAAGTCTCTGGCGCAGCGGTTCTGGGCATGATTCTCTTGATGCGGATGCGTCGAGGGGGGAGCGATGCGGGGAAGCGACGAACGGTCAGGCTCGCTGTTCAGCTATGTGGACTTGGAGGCTCGGATTCGCTCCGACCATCCGCTGCGAACGATCCGACAGATCGCGAACGCGGCGTTGAATGATCTGTCGAGGGACTTTGACAAGCTCTACACGGCGTTCGGCCGTCCCTCGATCGCACCGGAGAAGCTGCTTCGGGCAATGCTGCTGCAGGCATTCTACGGGATCCGCTCGGAACGGCAGTTGATGGAGCGGCTGGAGTTCGACCTGCTGTTGCGCTGGTTCGTGGGCTTGGGCGTGGACGACCCGGTGTGGGGACCACTCGACCTTCTCGAAGAACCGCGACCGATTGCTTGAAGGTGAGATCGCCGCGAAGTTCTTGAACGCGCTGATGGGGCAGCACCAGGTCAAGCGGCTGTTATCAAGCGAGCATTTTTCGGTCGACGGCACGCTGATCGAGGCGTGGGCATCGATCAAGAGCTTCCGGCGCAAGGACGGCGGTGACCAGGACAGTGATGGACCGGGACGCAACGCCGAGCGCAGTTTCCACAACGAGAAGCGCTGCAACGAGACGCATCAGAGCACGACCGATCCCGAGGCACGGCTCTATAAGAAGGGCGGCGGCCAGCCGGCGAAGCTTTGCTACATCGGCCATGCCCTGATGGAGAACCGCAACGGACTGGCGGTGCTGGGTGGCGTGAGCCGGGCGACCGGAACGGCGGAGCGGGATCAGGCGTTGGCGCTGATCGACTGCCACCGCGGCCAAAGCGAGCGGCGGATCACGCTGGGCGCCGACAAGGCCTATGACGTCACCGCATTCGTCGAGGACTTAAGACGGCGTTCGGTCACGCCGCACATCGCCATCGACGGGCATTTGAGCAAGACCGGAAAGCCGCGCAAGACCGCGATCGACCAGAGGACTCTCCGTCATGCCGGATATGCCGTCAGCCAACGCTGTCGCAAGCGCATCGAGGAGGTGTTCGGCTGGATCAAGGCCTCCGCCGGACTTGCCAAGATCAAGCTGCGAGGCCGCGACCGCGTCAACGCCACCTTCACCCTGGCGCTGGCGGCCTACAACCTGATCCGCTTGCCCAAACTCCTGGCAGCCGCCGCGTGAAACACAAGTCGTGCACCGTCAAGATGCTCGATCAGGACCCTGATGGTGGCGCCGCCCGCAGATCACGCTGACTCCATTCCATATCCGTCTCCGTGGGAAACTTCTTCAACAGCCTGCTAGAGCGTTTTCGCTTCTGATGGAATCAGAAGCGGGCTCTATGATTTTGATTTGACGCGTTTTCTTGACGCGAACCGGTACCCGCTTCGCTCGAAAACGCTCTAATTAATTCACCACCTTCGGACCTGATCGGGTAGTCGGGCGGAAAAGCCGGGCCGTCCCGAATTCTTTAACCCCTGCCGCTGATGATTTCGGTTATGCAGGAGACGCGGCCCAGCGACCGCGCCGCGACTGACGGTCCATGCTGCGGAAGGCGCCGGCCGGCCGCGGTCAAATTCGAAATGAACGCGCGTGCAGCTCTATCTCCCGATCGCCGATCTTCCGGTCAACGTGTTCCTCATCCTGGCGATGGGCGCGGCGGTGGGTTTCGTATCCGGCATGTTCGGCATCGGCGGCGGCTTCCTGATGACGCCGCTGCTGATCTTCGTCGGTATCGCGCCGGCGGTTGCCGTTGCAACGGTCGCCAGCCACATCGCCGCCTCCTCCTTCTCCGGCGCCCTATCCTATTGGCGCAAGCGCGCGATCGATCCGATACTCGCGCTGGTGTTGCTCAGCGGCGCCATGGCCGGAACCATGCTCGGCGTCTGGACCTTCACGCTCCTGCGCTCGCTGGGCCAGCTCGATCTCTTGATCGCGCTGTCCTACATGGTGCTGCTGTCCGGCGTCGGCGCAGCGATGTTCTGGGAGGGGCTGCGCGCCATGCTGCGGACCCGCCAGGGCCAGACCGTTCCGCTGCGGCGCTCGGGCGGGCATGGCTGGATTCACGGCTTGCCGCTGAAAGTCAGATTCAAGCGGTCCAAGATCTACCTGTCGGTCATCCCGGTCGTTGCCATCGGCCTCTTCATCGGCTTCATCGGCGCAATCATGGGCATCGGCGGCGGCTTCATTCTGGTGCCGCTGCTGATCTACCTGCTGCGCGTCCCGACGTCGACCGTGATCGGCACGTCGATGATTATCACCCTCATCACCATGACGTTGGCCACGGTGCTACACGCCGCCACCAATCATCTCGTCGATGTCGTGCTGGCGTTGATCCTGATGACCGGCGGCGTGTCCGGCGCGCAATTTGGCGCCCGCGCCGGCCAGCGCATTCGCGGCGAACACCTGCGCCTGCTGCTTGGGTTGTTGATTCTGGCGGTCGGAATCCGCTTTGCGGTCGAATTGGGCATTCGTCCCGCCGATCTTTACACCGTCCGCGAAACCATGGGCGGCCCATGAGGACGCGCGCGGCCTGCTCGACGATAGGACTGATGCTGGTGCTGCTGCTCGGCTCGACCTTCGTCGCGGGCGATGCGCGCGCCGAGCATCTGATCGTCTCGGTGTCGAACCATCGCGTCACCGTGACGCCGAACTATTCCGGCGAGGAACTGGTGCTGTTCGGCTCGATCGAGCGCGACGGCGGTGCGCCGGTTCCGCGCGCCGGCTACGATCTCGTCGTGACTATCAGCGGCCCGCGCGTCGACATGGTCACGCGCCGCAAGGAACGCACGCTCGGCATCTGGGTGAATGCCGATTCCCGGCAATTCCTTCAGGTCCCGTCCTATCTTGCGGTGTTCGCCAACCGGCCGCTGGACAAGATCGCCGCGCCCGACATCCTGCGCCGGCAGCAGCTTGGACTGAACAACGTGCTGCTGACGCAGCGCGTCGGCCCCGACTACGCCGACGTGGTGGCAAGCGATCCGTTCCGCCGCGCCTTCATAAGGCTGCGCGCCGAACACGGGTTGTACCGCGAGAACACCGCGGCCGTAACCTTCCTGACCCCGACCCTGTTCCGTGCCGGCATCCCGCTGCCGGCAGAGGTGCCGACCGGCACCTACACCATCGGAATCAAGCTGCTCGCCGGCGGCGCGCTGATCGCAAAGACCGATACGGCGTTCGAAATCGTCAAGGTCGGCTTCGAGCAGTTCGTAGCCACCGCCGCCCGCCAGCACGGTTTGATCTACGGCCTGGCGACGGCGCTCATGGCGCTGACGGCGGGCTGGATGGCGTCGATCGTTTTCCGCAAGGACTGATGGTCACAGCGGTGGGGCCGCCGATCGCGTCATGCGAAGTCTCGTCATGGCGGCCTCCTAACTTGCATGCTGCGCTGGACCGGCCGCGGGACGGGTGACGAGGTAGATGCCGAGCGCCACCGGGACAATGCCGAGGAGGTCGCGCGCCGCGACATGCTCGCCGAGCACCAACCAGGCGAACAGTATGGCGAGCGGCGGCATCAGGAAGTGATAGGCGCTCGCCGCGGTCGCGCCACAGACCTTGAGCAGATGGAACCACAGCACATAGGCCAAGATCGAGCCGCACAGCACGAGATAGACAAAGGCCGCCAGCAGGCGCCAGCTCGGCACGATGTCACTGACATCAGACAGCGCCGACGCGAACGGCAGCAGCGCCAGACCACCGGCCAGACTCTGGACACCGTTGCCGAGCCAGAGGTTGCCCTTCGGAGCCAATACCTTGAACAGAATCGTGCCGGCGACGATCGAGGCCAGCGACGCCAGCGTGAATAGGATTCCGTGCAGGCTATCGGTGCCGACCGACATGCGATGCCACACGATGAAGGCAACGCCGGCGATGCCCAGCAACAGCCCCATGACCTTGCGCCAGGTCAAACTCTCGCCAAGAAAGACCGCGGCCAGCACCGCGGTGAATACCGGGTTGGCGCTGACGATCAGGCCGCTCAGACCGGCCGAGACGGTTTGCAGGCCGGTGTAGCCGAGGCCGAGATACATTGCGTTGTTGGCGACGCCGAGCACCGCGAAAATCGCGACATCGCGGCGGGAGAGCGACCAGCCCTCGCCGCGCAGGACGGCAATCCCGAAGATCAGGATGCCCGCCAGCAGGAAGCGTGCCGCCAGCAGGATCAGCGGCGGACAATCGGTGACGCCGACCTTGCCGGCGACGAAGGCGAAGCTCCACAGCAGGCAGAACGCGCCGATGGCCAGCGGCAGCGTGTTGAAGGCGGGGCGCGGGGCGGCGGCGGGCGAGGCAAGGGATGAAGGAACGACGGTCATTGGGAAGTCTCCTTTGCCCGTGATGTAGGCCACCGCCTTGTCATTTGGAAATTAAATGATAAAATCATAGCCAGTGGTTTTTTGAATGGTGAGTGCCGTGCTTGATCTGGAGCTGTTGCGCAGTTTCGTGTCGGTCGTCGATGCCGGGGGCTTTACCCGCGCCGGTGAGCGCGTCCATCGCACCCAGTCGACCGTCAGCCAGCAGATCAAGCGGCTGGAGGACGACTTCGGCCGCCCCCTGCTCAACCGTGTCGGCAAGAAAGTCATTCCCACCGAGGACGGCGAGTTGCTGTTGGCTTATGCGCGAAGACTGTTGGCGCTGGCGGAAGAAACCCGCGACGTGCTGGCGCGGCCGAAAGGCGACGGCGTCGTCCGGCTCGGAATTCCGGAGGATTTCGCCGCCTATCGCCTGACCGAATTGCTGGCGAGTTTCATGCGGTCGCGTCCCGGCCTGCGGCTCGACGTCCGCGCCGACCAGGGCAAGTATCTCCGCCGCGAGCTTGAACGCGGCGAACTCGACCTGGCGCTGCTCAAGCGGCCGGCCGGCGAGAAGGGCGGCATCAGCACCTGGCCGGAACGCGTCCATTGGGTGACGAGCAAGGCCCATCCCGTCAATCCGGCAACCCACTCCGTTCCGCTGATCGGTTTTCCGCCGGGCTGCCTGTATCGGGCGGGCGCCATTCACGCCATCGAAAGCGCAGGCCGCGCCTGGCACATGGCCTACACCAGTTCGAGCCTCGCAGGCATCCAGGCCGCGGTCGCCGCCGGTCTGGGTTTAAGCATTCTCTCGGAGATCGCGATCCAGCCCGGGCATCGCGTCCTGACAGCGAAAGACGGTTTTGCGCCGATCGACAAGACCGAAGTGGCGCTGGTCGCAGCGCCGGAGGCGAGCCCGGCCACGCTGCGCGTTGCCGACCTGCTGGCGGATTTCTGCAATTCGGTACAGAAGGCGGCGGCGTAATCAGTAACACCGCGCTGCGGCGATCGCGTGCATGCGCCTGTCGCCGAGCACATGCGCGATGAAATCGGCCGAGAAGAGTCTGGCGAACGCCTCGTCGCGAATGCTCAACCCCCCGGCGTAGGCGCCGAACGCCGGCATCACCACACGCGCGCCGTCGCTGGCGAAACAGCGCCGCTCGATCGAACGGCCGCGCGTCGAGACCCGCGCCTTGGGATGCAGGTGGCCCGCGATTTCGCCGAAAGCACCGGTCGGCTCATGACGAAACACGATTGCGCCGATCGCGACCTCGCTCGCGATCGCGCCGCCGAGATCATCCGGCAAGGCCGGATCGTGATTGCCCGAAATCCAGATCCAGTCGCAGCGCGCCTGCAAGGCCGAAAGCGCGTCGCGATCAGGCGCGATCAGGCGTTCATGCGCATCGCGATCGTGAAAACTGTCGCCGAGCGCGATCACCGTGCGCGGGTCGAACCGTGCGACGACGGCCGCGAGCCGACCGAGCGTCGCCACCGTGTCGTAGGGTGGCAGCAGCACGCCGCGCATGGCGAAGCTCGAGCCCTTTTCGAGATGCAGGTCGGACACCACGAGCAGGCGCTCGTGTTCCCAATAGAGCGCGCCCGAGAGATCGGCGACGAAAGAGACGCCGGCGACGCTGACAATTTCTATGCGCGCTGTCATGGCCGGGACGAGCCCGGGCATGACGACAAAGGCATCTCATGATCGCGCAACTTCATCGTAATCATGTTCCCGTCGCCTCGCGCACCAGTTCCTCCGCAGCTTCGGCCAGCAGTTCGTCCGACGCCTCGCCATAGATCGCCTCGCGGCCGATCTCCAGCATCACCGGCACCGCCAGCGGCGAAATCCGGTCGAGCGGCTTGTGGGTGATCCGGCCCCTGATCCGCGCCAGCATATCGCTTAAGCGGCGGATATCCAGCAACCCGGCCGCTGCATCGGTACGCGCCGCGCGCAACAGCAGATGATCCGGCTGATGCTTGCGCAGCACGTCGTAGACGAGATCGGTGGAGAACAAAACCTGCCGCCGGGTCTTCTCATCAGAAGTCGAGCGCCGCGCGATCAGCCCGGAGATGATCGCGCAACTGCGGAACGTGCGCTTCATCAGCGCCGATTCCGCAAGCCATGCCTCAAGGTCGTCGCCGAGCATGTCCGGATCGAACAGCGCATCCAGATTCAACCGACCCTGCCCGATCATCGACGAAGTATCGCCGAGCATCCAGACCGCCAGCGCATATTCGTTGGCGACAAAGCCGAGCGGCCGCACGCGCATCCGCTCCAGCCGCCGCGTCAGCAGCATTCCGAGCGTCTGGTGCGCGAGCCGCCCCTCGAACGGATAGCAGACGAGATAGTGCTTGCCGGCGCGCGGAAAGGTCTCGACGACCATCTCGCGCGCGTGCGGCACGCGCGAAAAATGCGACTGCAGCGACAGCCATTGCCGTACCTGATCCGGCAGGCTGCTCCATGCGCGCTTGTCGTCGAGCAGGTTGCGGACCCGTTCGGCCAGATAGGTCGAGAGCGGGAACTTGCCGCCCATGTAGGACGGCACCTTGGGGCTGTCGTCATTGGCGCGGGAGACATAGACCTGATCTTCCACCAGCACCTCGTAACGCACGATCTCGCCGCCGAATACGAAAGTATCGCCGACAACGAGACCTTCGATGAAGTATTCCTCGATCTCCCCGAGCATGCGGCCGCCGCGCGCAATAGTGCCGGTCGAACCTTTACCCCGGTTTTGGCCGCCGTGCCGCGAGCGCACCAGCTTCACCTTCAGCATCGCCTCCTCGACGATGGTGCCGACGTTCAGACGATAGCTCTGCCGTACCTTTGGATTGGCGACGCGCCAGCGCGATTCGGAAGAATTTGCCTTATCCTGCCTGATACGCGCGAAACGCTCGTAGGATTTCAGCGCGTAGCCGCCGGTTGCGACGAAATCGATCACGTCATCGAAATCGGCGCGCGTCAGCGCCGCATAGGGCGCGGCGGTCCGCACCTCATCGTAGAGTTGATCGGCATGAAACGGCGCGCCGCAGGCGCAGCCGAGCACGTGCTGGGCCAGCACGTCGAGCGCGCCGGTGCGCAATGGCGGCGTATCCTGCGCGTTCTCGTTCACCGCATCGATGGCGACGCGGCACTCCAGCACTTCGAACCGATTGGCCGGCACCAACACCGCGCGCGAGGCCTCATCAAGACGGTGATTGGCGCGGCCGATCCGCTGCATCAGCCGCGACGCGCCCTTGGGCGCGCCGATGTTGATGACCAGATCGACGTCGCCCCAGTCGACGCCGAGATCGAGCGACGAGGTACAGACCACGCCGCGCAGGCGGCCTTCCGTCATGGCCTGCTCCACCTTGCGGCGCTGCGCGACATCGAGCGAGCCGTGATGCAGCGCGATGGCGAGACCGTCGTCGTTGACACGCCAGAGATCCTGGAACAGCATCTCGGCCTGGCTGCGGGTGTTGACGAACACCAGCGTGGTCCTGTTGCGCCTGATGAGATCGTAAATCTCGCCCAGCGCATGGCGCGCCGAATGCCCGGCCCACGGCAGCCGTTCGCGGGTGTCAAGCATCTCAACGATCGGGGCGGCGGCACCGCCGGCCACAACGATGTCGGCCGAGACGATTTTGCCTTCCGGCTGCGGCACCAGAAACCGCGCCAGCGACTCCGGCTCCGCCACCGTCGCCGACAATCCGATCGTGCGCATCCGCGGCGCCAGCCGCCACAGCTGCGCCAGCGCGAGTGACAAGAGATCGCCGCGTTTTGAGGTCACCAGCGCATGGAGTTCGTCGAGCACCACGCGCTGCAACGACGAAAACAAAAACGGCGCATCGTCGGAGGCGAGCAGCAGCGCCATCTGTTCAGGCGTCGTCAGCAAGATGTCCGGCGGATAGCGCCGCTGGCGCTGCCGCCGTAACATCGGCGTATCGCCGGTGCGGGTCTCGACCTTGATCGGCAACGTCATCTCGGCGATCGGCGCTTCCAGATTGCGGGCGATATCGACCGCCAGCGCCTTCAACGGTGAGATGTAGAGTGTGTGGAGACCTCGAGTCTCACTTCCCTCTGCCCCCGTGGGAGAGGGAAAGCAAGAAAGCTCCACCAGCGTCGGCAGAAACCCGGCCAGCGTCTTGCCGGCGCCGGTGGGCGCAATCAGCAGCGCCGAGCGGCCGGCGCGGGCCTTTTGCAGCAACGCCAGTTGATGCGCGCGCGGCGACCATCTCCGCGCCGCGAACCAGCGCAGGAAGTCGTCGGGCAGCGCAGGCTGCTCCTCCTCGCGATCAGCGATTCCCACGCCCCCAGAGGTAGGCCGTCCCGCTTGCCCGGTCGAGGCCGGGAACGATGCCCGCCTCCACCACGGAAGCGAATCAGGGCACGCCCCGCAAACCGGGCCGGTCCGCCTCGCTCGCCCGCGTTCACCCGTTCGGGCGCCGCCGACAAAACGGCGCGGTTGCCCGGAATCGCCATCCCGGACACTGATTTTGCGGGATTTTCGGCCTTGCAAGGCATCATTCCGGGCAAGTGTGGCTACCGAACCACAGACAAGCTACCCGTCGCGGCGTACAGTTCCGAAGTCATTTGAAGATGGGGACCATAATGAAAAGAATTTTGCTTGGCGTTCTGCTGGCCGGCACTGCGATGAGCGCCCAGGCGGCCGATCTCGCACCGCGTCCCTACACCAAGGCTCCAGTGATGGCCCCAGTCTATGACTGGACCGGCTTTTACCTCGGCGTGAACGCCGGCCTCGGGCTTGGCCGCGACCGGACCGTGAATGATTTCGGCGACGGCACGGGAAATTCAACGTATCTGCAGCCGCTCGGCGCCATCGGCGGCGGCCAGATCGGCTACAACTGGCAGACCAATTCGTTCCTGGGTCCTCTGGTGCTCGGCGTCGAAGCCGACATCCAGGGTGCGGACATGACCGACAATCGGACCAACATAAACGGCGTGCAATACAACCAGAAACTCGACTGGTTCGGCACGGCGCGCGGCCGCATCGGTCTGGTCAACGGCCCGACCCTGACTTACCTGACCGGCGGCTACGCCTACGGCAATGTCAGCACGAGGGGGGTCGCGGACGGGGTGCCGTTCGCGTTCAGCGGCAACCGCAGCGGCTGGACCTGGGGCAGCGGCGTCGAAGCCGCGCTCGGCGGTAACTGGACCGGCAAGATCGAGTACCTCTATGTCGATCTCGGCAACCGCACCGACGTGTTCGACGGCGGCGCCCAGGCGCTGCACTCCGAACTGCGCGAGAATATCTTCCGCGCCGGCCTGAACTATCGCATCGGCGGCAACAGCACCTATGCCCCGGTCGCGACCGCCAACTGGAACGGATTCTATCTCGGCGGCAATGTCGGCTCCGGCACCGGCCGCGATCGCACCACGGTTACCAACCTTGCCACCGGCGAAAGCGCGGCGTTCAATCTCGCGCCCGACGGTTTCATCGGGGGCGTGCAGGCCGGCTATAACTGGCAGGCCGGCAACATCGTCTATGGCCTCGAGACCGACTTCCAGGGCTCGACGATGGAGGACAACAAGACCTGCATCGGCTGCGAACCGGGCGCCTCGCTCAACTTTAATGCGAAGCTGCAGTGGCTCGGCACCGTGCGCGGCCGTCTCGGCTACGCGGTCGGCCCGTCGCTGTTCTACGCCACCGGCGGTTTCGCCTACGGCAACGTCAAGACCGCGATCAATGAGGTGAACTTCTCGGATACCCGTACCGGCTGGACCGTCGGCGGCGGCATCGAGACGCCCTTCACCCTGTTCGGCCTGTTCGGCCCGAACTGGACCTCGACGACCGAATATCTCTACGTCGACCTCGGCAAGTCCACCAACGGCTTTACGCTCGCCAATACCACGGGCGAGCCTGGCGCGCTGCAGACAGGCGTGCAGGAGCACATCTTCCGCACCGGCCTGAACTATCACTTCAATACGCCGGTGGTTGCGAGATACTGATCGCGCCAGCGTCGGACTTCAAAGCCCCGGCCTTTCGGCCGGGGCTTTTTCTTTTGCGTATGCCAACAAAATCTTCGCGCCATGCCTGATCCCGTGATCCGCGCCGCCAATGAGGCCGACCTTCCCGCCATCACCGCAATTTACGACCATGCCGTCCGTTTCGGCACCGCGACCTTCGAGCTTGATCCGCCCGATCTCACTGAGATGACGCGGCGCTTCGGCGCGCTCCGGGACGGCGGTTTTCCTTATCTGGTCGCGGAGCTGGCGGGGGCCGTGGTCGGCTATGCCTATGCCGGTCCCTATCGCCCGCGGCCGGCCTATCGCTTCACTGTGGAGAACTCGATCTATCTGGCGCCCGCCAGCCATCGCCGCGGCGTTGGAATTCAGTTGCTGCGCCGCCTGATCGCCGAATGCGAGGCGCGCGGCTATCGCCAGATGATCGCCGTGATCGGCGATTCCGCCAATGCGGGATCGATCGGCGTGCATGTCCGCGCCGGCTTTAAGATGATCGGCACCCATCCCTCGGTCGGCCTCAAGTTCGGCCGCTGGCTCGACACCGTGATGATGCAGCTCGCGCTCGGCGACGGCAGCGCGACGATTCCCACAGGCGAGGCGACGCGCAACCCGGGCTGACGAAGAAGTAACTTCGACGGTTCCGCGACGGGCCGCCGCACTTGCGCGCCCCGATCCGCAATTCCCATGTTCTGTGGTGCCGGCCCGGTATCTCCGGCGATTGAGGGACCCCGATGAGCTATTTTCGAACCGCGATCCTGCTGGCGGGCCTCACCGGCCTATTCATGGGCGTGGGCTATCTGATCGGCGGCGCCGCCGGCGCGATGATCGCGCTCGTTGTCGCGGCCGCGACCAATATGTTCGCCTATTGGAACTCCGACCGCATGGTGCTGTCGATGTACGGCGCCCACGAGGTCGATGCCGGCACTGCGCCCGATCTGCATCGGCTGGTGGCCGAGCTTGCCGCGCGCGCAGCCCTGCCGATGCCGCGGGTGTTCTTGATGGACAATCCGCAGCCCAACGCCTTCGCCACCGGCCGCAATCCGGAGAATGCCGCCGTGGCTGTGACCACCGGACTCATGCAGTCCTTGCGCCGCGAGGAACTGGCGGGCGTGATCGCGCATGAACTCGCGCACATCAAGCATCACGACACGCTGCTGATGACGATCACCGCAACCATCGCAGGCGCGATCTCGATGCTGGCGCAGTTCGGCATGTTTTTCGGTGGCGGCAACCGCGGCAACAACGGACCCGGCATCATCGGTTCGCTGGCGATGATGATCCTCGCGCCACTCGGCGCCATGCTGGTGCAGATGGCGATCAGCCGCACCCGCGAATACGCCGCCGACGAGATGGGCGCGCGCATCTGCGGCCAGCCGATGTGGCTCGCCTCGGCGCTGGCCAAGATCGACGATGCCGCGCATCAGGTGCCGAACAGGGAGGCGGAACGCGCGCCCGCCACCGCGCACATGTTCATCATCAACCCGCTGTCGGGGCACGGCATGGACAATCTGTTCGCCACCCATCCTTCGACCGAAAACCGTATCGCGGCGTTGCAGAGGCTCGCCGGGCAGTCCGGCAGCGCCACCCCGGATCCGGCGCCAGCGCCGCGCGGCCCGTGGAACGGTGGAGCCCCCCGCCGTGGTCCGTGGGGTTAAGGAGCGCGGCGTTCAGGATCAACCGATCGAGGGAGCAGCGCTAATCGCGTATGTCGGCGTCGCGTCTCCATCGGTTCAAAGGATTTGCAGTATTTTTTCAAACCGATTTCTCGGCGCGATCTTGCCTTGTCAGCGAGTGACAAATCGGCTTGGTGTGATGCTTTGCCAGAGCGGGATGAGGAAAAGTGTGTAGCGGTTTTCCGCCCGCATCCCGCTTCTCGAAATATTGGAATGGATCACACGGAATGTTTAAGCGAATTGCGATGCTGGCTATTGCGATGGGTTTGTTCGGTGCGATTGCCGCCCACGCCGACGCCACCATTCCCAGCAAGGATATTGCCAACGCCCGGGACAATGCGCTGCTGAAGCGTTACGAAGGCTCGTTCATCATGAGCTATGAGAAGCTCGCCTTCACCGATTTCAAGGTGCCGCTGTCGAAACTTGAAAAGGCCGGCAACGATCGGCGCGATCGCATGAACAATCAGGTGTTCAAACCCAAGGAGGAAATCGAGATTGAGGGCGCGCGCACGCGCATTGCTTATTTGCTGCCGGCCGAGCGCTCGCCGCTCGAGGTGTTGCGCAACTATCAGGACGTGGTGAAGGCGGCCGGCGGCGAGGTGCTCTACGCCTGCAAGGGCGAGGAGTGCGGCGGCGACCCGGAGCGTTCCAGCGATGGCGGCGGCGACGGCTATGTCACGGTGCAAGCCTTCCAGCTTAAGGACGACCTCTACTGCAAAGCGCTCAACGAACGCACGGTGGCGCTGGTCCATATCGTCGAGCCGAAGCCGCGCGAGCAGAAGATGGTGGTGGTGAAGGCCGACGAGATGGCGCGGAGCATCGGTGCGACCGGCCGCATCGCGCTCTATGGCATTTTCTTCGACACAGCCAAGGCCGACCTCAAGCCGGAATCGAATCCGACGCTGGCCGAAATCGCAGGCCTGCTTAATGCCGATCCGAAGCTCGCGGTGCTGATCGTCGGCCACACCGACAATCAGGGGGCGTTCGACTACAACCTCGACCTGTCGCGCCGCCGCGCCGAGGCTGTGGTAAAGACGCTGGCGGCGAACTTCAGGGTCGAGCCCAGGCGGCTGCGCGCGGCCGGGGTCGGCATGATGGCGCCGGCGGCCTCGAACGACGCCGAGGACGGCCGGGCCAAGAATCGCCGGGTGGAAGTGGTCAAGCTGAACTGACGGCTACCCCGTCCGCCGCGTTCATGACCTGCGACGTCAGGGCGTGCTGACGTTATCCCGAGAGATCGTGCGGCGAATTCGCCGCGCGGGGAGGCAAAAGAAGTTGCCAGCCAGAAGGCGTCGGCAACCAAACCCTGCCGTCTGCGAACTATGATGGAACCAAATAGCGAGATACGGCGTTTCCTACCGATTGTGACTTGGTACCCGGTGTCTGGGAATCACCCCTGCGGACCGGCCTGCCCAACAACCTGTCCGTTCGATGCTGGAGAAGGAAAGTGTAGGTCTGGAGGCTTTCCTCGCCGGCGGCGGGGAAATGGCCGATTTGACGCGCCGGTTCGACTGGGCCGGCACATCGGTCGGTGCTCCCGAGATCTGGCCCCAGAGTCTGCGCACGGCGGTCCGCATCATCCTCAATACCAACCACCCGATGTTGATCTGGTGGGGGCCGGACCTGATCCAGTTCTATAATGATGGCTTCCGCCAGACCCTGGGGCCGGAACGGCATCCCGGCGCGCTCGGCGAGAGGGGCCGGGACTGCTGGGGCGAGGTCTGGGACATCGTCGGTCCCCAGATTGAACACGTCATGGCCGGGCGCGGTGCGACCTGGCATGAGGACCAGCTCGTTCCGGTCACGCGCCACGGCCGGCTGGAGCAGGTCTATTGGACCTACGGCTTCAGCCCGATCGATGAAGATCACGGTGTCGGCGGGGTGCTCGTGGTGTGCCGCGACGTCACCCGCGAACATCTTGCCAAAGTCGCCTTGCAGGAACGGGAGACCGAGCTTGCTCGCGTGCAGGCGATCGGCCGGATCGGCGGCCTCGAGGTCGATCTGCACACCGGTCATCGCAGTCGCAAGTCGCCGGAGTATCTGAAGATACACGGCCTTCCGCCGGAAGCCGTCAACGAAAGTCATGAGGACTGGCTGCGTCGCGTGCATCCCGATGACCGCGCGGTCGCCGAAGGGCAGTTCATCGATGCGGTGCGGGGCGGTGATCGCGAGTATGCGGTGCGCTACCGCATCATCCGGCCGAGCGACGGCGAGACACGCTGGATTTCCGCGCGATCGGTGATCGAGCGGGATGCCGACGGCAAGGCCATCCGGCTGTTCGGCGCGCACACCGACATCACCGATCAGGTCGAGGCGGTGCGCGCCATCCGCCAGCGCGAGGAGGAATTCCGCGCGCTTGCGGAGGCGCTGCCGCATCACGTCTGGACGGCAAAGCCCGACGGCGAGCTGAACTGGTGCAATACGCGCGTCTACGACTATGTCGGCGCGAAGCCGGACGAACTCGTCGGCAACGACTGGAACAAGGTGGTCCATCCGGACGACGCATCCGCCGCGGCCGCGGCGTGGACCCATGCGGTGGCCACGGGCGACCCTTATGAGATCGAATTCCGGCTGCGCGGCGCCGACGGCAGCTATCACTGGTTTCTGGCGCGCGCGGTGCCGGCGCGCGACGAAGACGGTCGTATCACCCGCTGGATCGGCACCAACACCGACGTCCACGATCAGAAACTGTTCGCAGGCAAGCTCGCAGAACTGAACGCGACACTCGCCGAGCGCGTCGAGGAGAAAACCCGCGAGCGCGACCGGATCTGGAACGTGTCGCAGGACCTGCTGCTGGTCACGGACCACGACGGCATCTGCCGCTCCGTCAATCCCGCCTGGACGAGGACGCTCGGCTGGAGTGAGGCCGTGCTGCTGGGGCGCACAGCCGAATGGATCGAGCATCCCGACGACATCATAAAGACCCGGGTGGAGGTCCGCCGCCTCGCGCGTGGCAAGGCCACGGTACGATTCGAAAACCGGCTCCGTCACAAGGACGGTTCATACCGGTGGCTGTCCTGGACCGCGGTCCCGGATCAGAACCTGATCTACGCCGTCGCGCGCGACATCACCGCGGAGAAGGCCGCGACCGAACGGTTGAGGGCCGCCGAGGAGGCGCTGCGTCAATCGCAGAAAATGGAGGCGGTCGGCCAGTTGACCGGCGGCATCGCCCACGATTTCAACAACCTGCTTACCGGCATCGTGGGCTCGCTGGATCTGATGCAGACGCGGCTCAATCAGGGGCGGACCGATCGCGCCGGACGCTACATCGAGGCCGCGATGGCCTCGGCCAATCGGGCCGCGGCGCTGACGCACCGGCTGCTGGCGTTCGCCCGCAGACAGCCTCTGGTGCCGAAGCCGGTCGATGCCAATCATCTCGTCCTCTCGCTGGAAGACCTGCTGCGCAGGACCATCGGCGAGGCTATCGATCTGGAGATCGCGCCGTCCGGACGGCTGTGGCAAACGCTGTGCGATCCGAATCAGCTCGAAAGCGCACTGCTCAATCTCGCCATCAATGCGCGGGACGCCATGCCCGGTGGCGGCAAGCTCGCGATCGCGACGGCGAACATGACCGTCGGCGCCGCCGATGCCGGCTCCTCCGCCGTGCGGCCGGGCGACTATGTCTGCATCACCGTCACCGACACCGGAACGGGCATGACCGCCGAGGTCGCGGCGCGCGCCTTCGATCCTTTCTTCACCACCAAGCCGATCGGCCAAGGGACCGGACTCGGACTGTCGATGATCTACGGATTCGCGCGGCAATCGAACGGCCACATCGCCTTCGATACTGCGCCAGGACGGGGCACGTCGATCAGGCTTTGTCTGCCGCGCCATGATGACGTCGCCGAGGCCGATCAGGCTTCGCCCGCCAACAAGGACAGGACCGCGGCCACCGGTGAAACCGTGCTGGTCGTCGAGGATGAACCGGTCGTGCGCGGCGTCATCATCGAAATGCTGCACGATCAAGGCTATCTGACGCGCGAAGCCGCAGACGGGGTTGCGGGCTTGCGGATTCTGCAACTGGACAAGCCCGTCGATCTCCTGCTGACCGACATAGGGCTGCCCGGCATGAACGGCCGCCAGCTCGCGGATCAGGCGCGGGAGCTGCGACCGGATCTGAAAATCCTCTTCATGACCGGCTATGCCGAAAACGCCGCGAACGCCGAAGGTTTCCTCCTGCCCGGCATGGACATGATCACCAAGCCGTTCGATCTCGGCCATTTGTCGCAGCGCGTGCGGGACATCATTTCCGGCTGAAATGATTTCAGAATGATTTTCTTGTCAGGCCATGCGCCTCCCCGGAGTGTGTCACATTCGATTTCGTTCCATCCGCCGCCATTTTTTACAATCGGAACTGCCGGAACGAATGCGTCCGCACAGACTTCTCATCCGCACATTCATGATCGGAGGGAAGCCTTATGGTTCGTCGTGTCATTGGAACTGCCGCAATCGCGGTCGCGCTTGTGTGGCCCGTGTCCGCCATGGCGCAGGGCGTGCCGGGCGGCATGGAACGCGGTGCCCGCGAAGGTGAACGGGCAGGGGGACCGGTCGGCGCAATCGTCGGCGGCACGGTTGGAGCTGTCGTGGGCGGCGTCGCCGGCGTGCTCGGCGTCGAGCAGCGCCCGCGCTTCCATCGCTACGTGGTCGAGCAGCATCGCCCCTCATATCACTATCGGGAACCGGTCCGTGTCGGTGCAGTGCTGCCGGAGTCGGGCGTGACTTATTATGAGGTGCCGGCCGAATACGGCGCGCCGCAATATCGCTACACGGTGGTGAACGACAGGACCGTGCTGGTCGATCCCCGAACCCACCGGATCGTCGACGTCATCGAATAGCGTCGTCGATGCGAAGCAAAAGAAGAGGCCGTCGTTAAAGGAGGCCTCTTTCCATTCAGAGGTACGGCGTCACATCCCGTCGGTCAGGAACGGGTTGCTCGCGCGCTCGTGGCCGATACTCGATCCCGGGCCGTGTCCGCAGATGAAAGCGACGTCGTCGCCGAGCGGCAGCAGCTTGTCGGTGATGGATTTGATCAGCGTGGCGTGACTGCCGCCGGGCAGGTCGGTGCGGCCGACGGAGCCGTTGAACAGAACGTCGCCGACATGCGCGAAGCGCATCTCCCTGTTGAAAAAAACCACGCTGCCCGGCGAGTGGCCGGGGCAATGAAGGACGTCGAATTCGAGTTCGCCGATCTTGACCTTCTCGCCCTCCTCGAGCCAACGGTCCGGCGTAAAATTGCGCATCCCGGTCATGCCGTAGCCACGTCCGCTCTCGACCACATGATCGAGCAGGAATTTATCGGCGATATGCGGCCCCTCGATCGGGACTTTCAGCGCGTCGCGCAATTCCGCGGCGCCGCCGACATGATCGATGTGGCCATGGGTGAGCCAGATCCGCCTGACGGTCACGCCGCTCTGTTCGATCGAGGTCCTGATCAGCGGAACATCGCCGCCGGGATCGATGACCACGGCGTCCCTAGTGGTTTCGCACCACAACAGCGTGCAGTTCTGGCGGAACGGCGTCACCGGGATGATGGTGACGCCGGCTTTCGCAGCGCTCTGGTCGTCGGGTTGGTTCTCTTGTTGGTTCTCTTGGGCCATGCGCGCACAATGCCGATTTTTACAGCGCCGCCAAGCGATTTGAGCGGCTTGGCTGGTTCCACTCCCTGAGAGCTAAAAAACACCGCGTGGTCTACGCCCTCGCTTTTGCTATGGTCTGGTCGCATGGAATCGAACGCTGTCCACATTGCCCTCGTGCCTCCTCCGGACCGCCGCCAGTCGGAGACCGCGCTGGCGATTGCGCGCGGAACGGGGAGGTTTTTGCGGTCGTTGGGGTTTTGCTGCGTCAGCGAATTGCCGCTGCCGTCAGGACGGCGCGCCGATCTGGTGGCGCTGAACGCGCGCGGCGATATCTGGATCGTCGAGATCAAGTCATCGGCCGAGGATTTGCGCGCCGATCGGAAGTGGCAGGATTACCGGGCGCATTGCGACCGCCTGTTCTTCGCCTTCACGCGCGATCTGCCATGCGGGATATTCCCTACCGACACCGGCCTGATCGTCGCCGACGCCTATGGCGCGTACCTGCATTGCGAGGCGCCGGAGCATCGTTTACCGGCGCCGACGCGCAAGGCGATGATGCTGCGCTTCGCGATGGCGGCGGCGCAGCGGCTCAATCGCCTCGCCGATCCGCAGGGCCATGCCGAGGGCGAATTCTAGAGCTTTCCCGTTCGCGATGAGCACCGCCCTATCGCGGCGCTCGTTTCGCAAGGATGCGTTGCAGCGTGCGGCGATGCATGTTGAGCCGCCGGGCCGTTTCCGACACGTTGCGGTTGCACATCTCGTAGATCCGCTGGATGTGTTCCCATCGTACGCGATCGGCCGACATCGGATTCTGCGGCAACTCGGACTTCTCCGTGCCGCTGGCGAGCAGCGCCGCGACCACGTCGTCGGCATCGGCGGGCTTGGACAGATAATCGACGGCACCCATCTTCACCGCGGTCACCGCGGTCGCGATGTTGCCGTAGCCGGTCAGCACGATCGCGCGGGCATCGGGCCGCTCACGCTTCAGGGCCGACACCACGTCGAGGCCGTTGCCGTCGCCGAGCCGCAGGTCCACCACGGCAAAGGCCGGCGCGGATTTTCCGATATGCGCCAAGCCGTCGGAGACGCTATCGCATGACGTTACATTGAAGCCGCGCGTTTCCATGGCGCGCGACAGCCGCTCCAGAAACGGCTTGTCATCCTCGACGATCAGCAGCGAGCGGTCGGCTTGCGGAATAACGTCGGGGGCAGCGTTCACGGTGATACCTCGCGCTTGGGTTGCCTTTGAAATATGGGCGCTGAAAGCCGCACCGCAAGCAGTTGAGACTCACGATCGCCGTCGCGGATACCTAAACCATTGTCTCCGCGACTGTTTTTGAGGTTTCGAAGCGGAGGCGCGGCCACACGATCTGAACCACCGCGCCATGCTCCGGAAATGTCCGGTTGGCGAAGGACACCGTCGCGCCGGTTCGCTCCAGCAAGGTGCGGGCGATAAAGATCCCGAGACCGAGCCCGGCGCGGCCGCCTTGTGCATCACTGACGTTGCGGCGGCGCGACAGGTAAGGCTCGCCGATCCGCTTGAGAATGTCGGGAGCGATGCCCGGTCCGTTGTCCGAAATCACGATCTCGACGGTCTCGCTATTCCACCAGGCATTCACTTCGACGGCGCTGCGCGCGAAGTCGACGGCATTCTCCAGAATGTTGCCGACGCCGTAGAGGATCGCGGGGTTGCGCATCCCGACCGGCTCATCGTCGTCGGCGACCGCGATCCGGATCGTGATGTCGATGCCGAAGTCGCGATGCGGCGCGACGGTTTCCTCGATCAGGGTCGATAGCGGCATCCGGTCGAACGGCGCGCCGGACGACGACAGTTGCGCGATCTTGGCGAGAATGTCGCGGCAACGCTGCGCCTGCTCCCGCACGACGCCGAGGTCGCCGGCGAGCCGCTGCGGATCCGGCGCGCCATTCTCCTGCAGGGCTTTTTCCAGTTCGCGCGAAATCAGGAAGATGGTCGACAGCGGCGTTCCGAGTTCATGGGCGGCGGCGGCGGCGAGGCCGTCGATCTGGGTCAAATGCTGTTCGCGGGTCAGGACCAATTCGGTCGCCGCCAGCGCGTCGGACAGCTTGCGCGCCTGCTCCGTCACCTGGAACGTGTAGAGGCTGGTGACGCCAATCGCGAGCACGATCGATAACCAGACCCCGGCAAGATAGATCCGCGGCAGGATCAGCGGATCGTTGGCGTCCCACGGCAACGGCAAATGCGTGAAGCCCAGGACCGTCGCGGAGGCAACCGCGAACACGCCGAGCGCCATGGTCATCCGCGTCGGCAATGCGGTGGCGGAGATCAGCACGGGCGCAAGAAACAGATACGAGAACGGGTTCTGCAAACCGCCGGTGAAGAACAGCAGGGCGGCCAGTTCAGCAATGTTCAACGCAAGCAGGCCCGCAGCATAGCGCGGCTCGAGCCGCTGCATCGGATTGAAGATAACCTGCAAAGCGAGATTGAGCAGCGACGACAGCCCGACGATCGTCACGCAGGGAATGATCGGCAGCTCGAATTCCAGTCCTTGCGCGACAACGAAGATCGCCGCGAGCTGCCCCAATGCCGCGAGCCAGCGCAGCCGCAAAATGGTATCCAGCCGGACGTAGCGGCGCGGATGGCGGAAATCGGAGGCGTCGACGTCGGTCATTGTCCAAAGCTTAGAGCATGATCCCGAAAAGTGGGAACCGATTTTCGGGATCATGCTCAATCAAAAGGATGGGCTAGAGCCTTTTCGCTTCTGATGGAATCAGAAGCGGGCTCTACGATTTTGAATTGACGCGTTTTCTTCACGCGAACCGGTATCCACTTCGCTCGAAAACGCTCTAGAGTCCGATTCAACGAAGTTGGATCGGACTCTAGCCGCGCGGAGGGCGAGCCACAAACTGCGCTATAGCGTTTTCGAGCGAAGCATGTCCTCGGGCTTGACCCGAGGATCGGTATCGGTTCGCGTCAAAACAAAAGGCTGGAGTCCGGCTTTGATTCCATCCGAGCCGGACTCCAGGTCAACGCGAAAGCCAGGGTATGGCGGAATATTTCCGCCACATCCGGTTCGCGTAACCCGTTAGCCTACTATATGTAGACCTATGGCGGATTGACGCTATGCCTCCCAGCAGCCACTATGTTGCGGCGCAACAGGGGATTGAGCAGAATGCCTATCGGTGAATTTGGACGCCCTCCGGATATGCCGGCGGAAGTCAGTCCGGCGATGACGGCGCCGATGTACTGGATGTACGAGATGGCGCAGGCCTCGCTCAACCCGGCTCGCGCCGTTACCGATGCGACCAGGATGCTGTTCCAGAATCCGCTCAATCCGTGGTCGCATACCGAGTTCGGCAAATCCGTCGCCGCGGGCTGCGAACTGTTCGAGCGCACCACCCGCCGTTACGGAAAACCGGAATGGGGCCTGCACGAGACCGAGGTCAACGGCGTGCGCACGCCGATGGAGATCCGCTCGGTCTGGGAAAAGCCGTTCTGCCGCCTGCTCTACTTCGACCGCATGCATGTGCGTCCGCTGCGGAAGCCGCAGCCGCGCGTGCTGCTGGTGGCGCCGATGTCGGGCCACTACGCGACCTTGCTGCGCGGAACCGTCGAGGCGTTCATGCCGACGCATGACGTCTATATCACCGACTGGACCGACGCCCGGATGGTGCCGGTGTCGGAAGGGCGCTTCGATCTCGACGACTACGTCGATTACCTGATCGAGATGCTGCATGTGCTGGGCGGAAACGTCCATATCATCGCGGTCTGCCAACCGTCGGTGCCGGTGCTGGCCGCGGTGTCGGTGATGGAGGCCGAGGGCGATCCCTGTGTCCCGCTGTCCATGACGCTGATGGGCGGACCGATCGATACGCGCAAGAACCCGACCGCCGTCAACAACCTCGCCGCCGCGAAGGGCACCGACTGGTTCCGCAACAATGTCATCACCAAGGTGCCGTTCCCGCATCCCGGCGTAATGCGCGATGTCTATCCGGGCTTCCTGCAGCTCAACGGCTTCATCACCATGAACCTCGATCGCCACATGGAGGCGCACAAGAGTCTGTTCAAGAACCTCGTCAAGGGCGACGGCGACCTGGTCGACAAGCACCGCGATTTCTACGACGAGTATCTCGCCGTGATGGACCTGACCGCTGAATACTACCTGCAGACGGTGGATCTCGTGTTCGTCAAGCACGCGCTGCCGAACGGCGAGATGACCCATCGCGGCCGGCCTGTCGACCCTTCGAAGATCACGCGCGTCGCCCTGATGACGGTGGAAGGCGAGAAAGACGATATTTCCGGGCTCGGCCAGACCGAGGCGGCTCACGCGCTGTGCACATCGATCCCCGAGCGTCGGCGGGCACACTACATGCAAAAAGGCGTCGGCCACTACGGCGTGTTCAACGGTTCGCGGTTCAAGTCGGAGATTGTGCCGCGCATCAACGACTTCATGCAGTCGAACGCCAGGCACCCGGCACAATTATCGCGCGCTGCGGCCGCGGAATGAATCGCGCCGGCGCGACCCGGGGCGGCCTGGTCAAAGCGCCAAATCCGCTGAGGCCCTTAAACGCAGTTCGTTGCTCTCTTGAAGGGGTGAATCTATTATCATTCCTTCAACAGCCGAATTCTGTTCAATGAACCTGGAATATTTTGTTCCGACGCCCATCCTGTAGGGGCGGCACGGCAAATCTCCCCTGTATATTGGGCAAATGATTTGTTTTTGCGCCGAGCGATTCGACTGGCGTCGGATATGGCAGAATCCGGGCGACACTCCCGCCTCCGGATTTACTGACATGGCCCGCGCACTGCTTTATCGACGTCCCGCCGAACCGTCCCGGCTTCTGGTCAAGCACGGTTCGCAAATCTATTCGGTGCGCTTGCGCCGGCATCGCCGCGCCCGCCGCTACACCTTGCGGATCCATCCGAGCGACCGCGAAGCGATCCTGACCATGCCGCCGCGGGGAACGCTCGTGGAGGCCAAGGACTTTGCGCAACGTCACGGCGGCTGGATCGCGGCGCGCCTCGGGCGACTGCCGAAGGCGGCGCCGTTCCACCACGGCGCGGTCATTCCGCTGCGCGGCGTCGCCCACCGGATCGTGCATCGCACAGGCGAGCGCGGCACGGTGTGGACCGAAACACGCGACAGCGGCGAGCGCATTCTTTGTGTCGCCGGCGGGCTCGACTATCTCGACCGGCGTGTGCACGATTTTCTGAAGCGGGAAGCACGTCACGACCTGCAAAAGGCCACGCAACGCTACGCCGATACGCTGGGCGTCAAGGTCAAGCGTCTTTCGATCCGCGACCAGTCGAGCCGCTGGGGATCGTGCACATCGTCGGGATCGCTGTCGTTCTCATGGCGGCTCATCCTGGCGCCGCCGTTCGTGCTGGACTATCTCGCCGCCCACGAGGTCGCCCACCTCGTTGAAATGAATCATTCGCCGCGATTCTGGAAGGTGGTGGCGCGAATCTGCAATCATGTCGAGCGCGCCAAGAAGTGGCTCGACGCCGAAGGCAACGATCTCCACCGCTACGGCATTCAGGATTGACCGCAGGCTGCGGTTAGAGCGTTTTCGAGCGAAGTGGATACCGGTTCGCGTGAAGAAAACGCGTCAAATCAAAATCATAGAGCCCGCTTCTGATTCCATCAGAAGCGAAAAGGCTCTAGAATGTTTTCAAGCACGCTTCTGCCAAAATGGAACTGCTTCAGCGCCCACCAAACAGCCGGTCCACGAGCCAGCCGTCCAGTCCGCTGGCGGCTTCCGGCCGCACATTGGCCCGGACCGGTTGAGGCGGGCCGCCGACGGACGCAGGAGCGGCGGGAGCCGGCGCGATGACCTGCCGGCCGAGCTGCGCAATGTCCGGCAGGGGGCCGCCCCGCTGGGTGCCGGGGATCGGTTCGGGCTGCATGCCCTCATGCGCGGTGCGCATGAAGCGCGTCCAGACCTCCACCGGCAGGCCGCCGCCGGTGGCCTTGCGGGTCGGCGAGTTGTCGTCGTTGCCGAGCCACACCCCGGTCACGAGCTTTGCGGTGTAGCCGACGAACCACGCATCGCGAAAATCCTGGCTGGTGCCGGTCTTGCCGGCGGCCGTCCATCCCGGAATCCCGGCCTTGCGTGCGGTCCCGCTGATGAGCGTCTGTTCCATCATCGTGTTCATCATGGCGACGCTGCGCGGATCGATCACCCGGCCGGGGGCGGCCTGCGCGCGTGCGTAGAGAAGTTTGTTGCCGTCGACGGTGCGGATGCGATCGACGATATGGGGATTGGCGGCATAGCCGCCGTTGGCGAACGGCGCGTAGGCGCCGACCAGTTCCAGCGGCGACACCTCGGAGGTCCCGAGCGCGATCGAGGCGTTCGGCTCCAGTTTTGATGTGATGCCGAGCCGGTGCGCGGTGCGGACCACATTCACAGGCCCGACCTCCAGTCCAAGCCGGACCGCAACCGTGTTCAGCGACATCGCGAGCGCCTGGGTCAGCGTCACCGCGCCGAAGTATTCATGACCGTAGTTCTCCGGCCGCCAGCCCTTGATATCGAGCGGAGCGTCCTGCCGGATCGTCTCGGGCGTGAGCCCGGCCTCGATCGCGGTGAGATAGACGAACGGCTTGAACGCGGAGCCGGGCTGGCGCTTCGCCATGACCGCGCGATTGAACTGGCTGTCGCCGTAGTTGCGCCCGCCGACCATGGCGCGGATCGCGCCATCGGGCGTCATCGCCACCAACGCGCCCTGGCTGACATTGAACTTGACGCTTTTCGCGGCCAGTTCGTCGATCAGGGCGGCTTCCGCCACGCTCTGCAATTTCGGATCGATGGTAGTTTCGACGACGATATTCTGGTCGACTTGGCCGACCAGATCGTCGAGCACTTCGCCGACCCAGTCGGCGACATAGTTGATGGTGCCGGCGCCGACCGGCTTCACGGCGTAAGAGGGACGGGTGGTGGCAGCGCGCGCCTGCTGCTCGGTAATGAAGTGGGCGTCGGCCATTGCCGCGAGCACGACCTTTGCGCGGGCCTCGGCGCCTTCCGGGTTGCGGTTCGGCGCAAGCCGCGACGGCGACTTGACCAGACCGGCCAGCATGGCGGCCTCGGCGAGCGTGACATCCTTCGCGGGCTTCCCGAAATACTTCTGCGCGGCCGCCTCGACGCCATAGGCGCCGGAGCCGAAGTAGACCCGGTTGAGGTAAAGTTCGAGAATCTGCGCCTTGGTGTGCTTGCGCTCCAGCCAGAGCGCGAGTTCGACCTCCTGAAGCTTCCGCTCGAGCGTGCGCTCCTGGGTCAGGAACAGGTTCTTGGCGAGTTGCTGGGTCAGCGTCGAGCCGCCCTGCGACACGCCCATGTGCAGGACATTGGTCACGGCTGCGCGCAGGATGCCGATCGGATCGACGCCGTAGTGCGAATAGAACCGGCGGTCCTCGATCGCGATGAAGGCCTTCGGCAAATAGGGCGGCAGATCCTTGAGCGAGACGTTGCTTCCGGCCATTTCGCCGCGCGTCGCCAGCACGCTGCCGTCCGCGCCGACGATCTTGATGGTCGGCGGGCGTTTTGGAATTTCCAGCGACTGAATCGGCGGCAGATGCGCGCCGACATAGACCACCACGCCGACGATGGCGATGCCCCCCCACAAAGCGAGCACGGCGCCCCAGTAGAACAGCCGGGACAGGCGGCCCCGCGTCCGCTTCCTTGCCCGTCCTTTGCGACCTTTCCGATTCTGCGACGGCTTGCGCTCGCGCGATCCATCACCACCCGGACCGGCGGCTTTGCGCGGCGCCGCGCGGCTGGCCGGCTTGTCATCGGCAACCGTGATGCGATCGAGCGGATTGAGGCGCAACTCCGCGAGCGAAGCGGCAACCCCGCCGAATACCGGCTCCTTGCGCCCGCCGCGCTTCTTTTTTCGTCCCCACACCATACGCAACAACGCTCACGCCGACTCAAGCGACACGCTAGCGGTCCGGGTTTAAGAGGCGGTTACCCCAAAGCTAACGCAAGATTAGAGGGGTGAGGCGGCCGCCGCGAGCGCGGTCCCGACTGTTCCGTCGCGGTCCGTGCATAGCCGCAAAGGAGGTTTAAGGCGCTCGACGATGCGATGCCCTTATATGGCGCTATCCACTCGCGTCGTCGGAGATGACCGGTCCGAACAGTTCCCAGCGCTCACCGTTGAAACGCATCATTCATCTGCTTGTTGACGCGGTACTCGTCCGGCATCGTGTTGATCCTGATGCCGGCAGCAACAGGTCGAGGCCGACGTCCTTCAGGTGGGTCCGATTTTAACACTCGCACCGCGTTTCAACGCACCTTCTTGCGAATGCTACATCCGAGAGACCACTAGCAAATATAAGTTGCTAGGGGCTTCAGCCGACAGATTGTTCCGCCGCACCGCCATTGGCGAGCAGATGGATGAGCGCACGCTTGATCGCGGCCTGCCGCGTCGGGGCGGTGATCCGGGCGCCGAGCAGGTCGGTGACGTAGAACACGTCGCGCGCCCGCTCGCCGAATGTCGCCACGTGGGCGGACGCGATGTTGAGGTTGAGTTTCGAGATCGCCGCGGTGAGCTGGAACAGCAGGCCGGGGCGGTCCAGCCCCGAAACCTCGATCACGGTATGGCGGTCCGACCACTGGTTGTTGACGATGACCTTGGGCTCGACCACGAACGGCCGCAGCCTCGTCTTTCCGGCGGCGCGGCGCGCCACCACATCGGGCAGGCGCAGCCGGCCATCGATCACCTGCTCGATGATCTCGCCGATGCGGGCGGCGCGCCGGCCCTCGTCCTCGTCGCGGTCGTATTCGCGGGAGATCGCGATGGTATCGAGCGCCTGCCCGTCGGTGGTCGTATAGATCTGCGCATCGACGATGTTGGCGCCGGCCGACGCGCACGCTCCGGCGATGATCGACAGCAGCCAGGGATGGTCGGCGGCGAAGATCGTCAGCTCGGTGACGCCGCGCGCCTCGTCGAAGCCGACGTTGATGTTGAGCTTCCGGCCGCCCTGCTCGCTGGCGCGCAGGAAACGCGCGTGCCTGATCTTGTGCGCGAGATCGACCTTGAGCCAGTAGGCCGGATAATGCCGCGCAATGTAGGCATTGAGTTCCGGTTCGGACCATTCAGTGAAGGCGGCGCGGAACTCGGCCTGGGCCTCCGCGATGCGCTGGACGCGATTGACCTCGGAGAAGCCGCCGGTCAGCACCGGCTCTGTCTCATAATAAAGTGTGCGTAGCAGTTGCGCCTTCCAGCCGTTCCAGACGCCGGGGCCGACGCCGCGGATGTCGGCGGTGGTCAGGATCGTCAGGAGCTTCATCTGCTCGACCGACTGCACCACGGCCGCGAAATTCTCGATGGTCTTGCGGTCGGAGAGATCGCGCGACTGGGCCACTTTGGACATCGTCAGATGCTGTTCGATCAGCCATGCGATCAGTTCGGTGTCGGATGCGTTGAAGCCGAGGCGCGGGCACAACCTGCGCGCCACCCTGGCGCCCGCGATCGAATGATCCTCGGGACGGCCCTTTGCGATGTCGTGAAGCAGGGTGGTGATGTAAATGACGGGCCGGTGTTCGGGGTGGATCTTGCGCATCAGCTCGCTGGCGAGGGCGAGTTCGTCGTTGCCGCCGCGCTCGATGTCCTGAAGAATGCCGATGCAGCGGAGCAGATGCTCGTCCACCGTGTAGTGATGGTACATATTGAACTGCATCATCGAGACGATCTTGCCGAAGGCTCGGATGAAATGACCGAGCACTCCGGTCTCGTTCATCCGGCGCAGCACGGTTTCCGCGTCGTTCGACGTCAGGATTTCCATGAACAGCCGGTTGGCTTCCGGATTTTCGCGAAGCTGCGCGTTGATCAGCCGCCGCGATCGCGTCACGGTCCGCAAGGCGTCCGGGTGGAAGGCCAAATTGTTCTTCTGCGCGAGGCGGAACACGCGGATCAGGTTGACGGGATCGCGCTTGAAGACGTCAGGCGCGGCGAGATTGATGCGGTTGTTGTCAATAATGAAATCGTCGCCTTCTGGTACCCGCCGCAGTTCCGTGCCGGGCCGTCGTCTCGACATCATGCGGCCGAGAACCGGTGCCGGCTTGGCCTGCTGGTCTTCGAGCTTGGCGCAGAGAATCGCGGTGAGGTCGCCGACATCCTTGGCGGTCAGGAAGTAGTGCTTCATGAAGCGCTCGACATCCTGCATCCCGGGATGAGAGGTATATCCAAGCCGCACCGCGATCTCGCGCTGCAAGTCGAACGACAGCCGTTCCTCGGCCCTGCCCGTCGCGAAGTGCAGGTTGCAGCGTACCGACCACAGGAAATCGGCGCAGCGGCGGAAGGTCCGGTACTCGCGGACATCGAACACCCCGCACCCCAGCAGCTCGCGGCTTTCATGGACCCGGTAAACATATTTCGCGATCCAGAACAGCGTGTGCAGGTCGCGCAATCCCCCCTTGCCGTCCTTGACGTTGGGCTCGACCAGATAGCGCGACTGGCCGGCGCGGCGATGGCGTTCCTCGCGCTCGGCAAGCTTGGCGGTAACGAATTCCGCCGCCGTTCCCTGCACCACCTCCGTGTCGAAGCGGGTGACCAGTTCGTCGTAGAGCGCGCGGTCGCCGGCGAGGAACCGGGTTTCCAGAATCCCGGTGCGAACGGTCATATCGCGGCGCGCCTGCCGGATCGATTCGTTGACCGAGCGCGTCGCGTGACCGACGTTCAACCCCATGTCCCACAGGCAATACAGTATGGCCTCGGCGACCTGTTCGCCCCACGCGGTCTGCTTGTACGGCAGAATGAACAGCAGATCGATATCGGACTCCGGCGCCATCAGACCGCGGCCGTAACCGCCGGTCGCCACCACGGCCATGCGCTCACCGTCGGATGGAATCGGGGAATGATAGAGATGACGGGTCGCGGCCGAAAACGACAGCCGGATGATTTCGTCCTGGATGAAACAAAGCCGTTCGGCGCAACGCCGCCCGTGGCGGTCGCGCAAAAGCTTCGCCTGCGCCGCATCGCGCACCTTGGCAAGCTCGGCCTTCAACAACCTGGACACCGCGGCGCGGAAGACGTCCTCGTGCCCGGCGTGCTTCGCGGCCAGCGCATCGATGTCGCCGGTGATCCTGGCGGTATCGAAGTCGTTGCCGGCTCCGGCCGCGTCATTTGTCGTTGCGAGATCCATCGCCTACCCGGATAACGGACGCCACGCGGGCTGTCACCGGAGATTGTCGGCCGCACGCGCCGGATCCATGTCTCGCGCCGCCAGCCTTGCGCAACGATCTGCTCCGCCCGGCAGGGTTTGGCAATGGCGATGTCGTCGGATATCCCTGCCGAAAGCACACAACCGCTCGCGCCGCAGTCTGCGGCGCGGTGGCGGTACTGGGTGCGCCCGGCGGGTGGTGAAACCGCTACGCCACGCTTACATTCGCCGGACGATTTCAGGAAAAAGGAGACGTTGATGGATGCCGCCGAGCTTCGCGCCACGCAGGCCCCGATCAAGAAGCGCTACAAGACCGACCCGAAGTCGGCGCTGATCACGCTGAAGGCGCGAGGTTCGATCGAGAACGAAGGCATCGCCTGCAAAATCGACACCGGGCGGGCGCTCACTGTCGCGGGGCTTCATCCGGCCACCGGCGGGTCCGGTCTCGAATTATGCTCCGGCGACATGTTGCTCGAGGCGCTGGTCGCCTGCGCCGGGGTCACGCTGAAGTCGGTTGCGACCGCGATCGATGTGCCGCTGAAATCGGGCCACGTCACCGCCGAGGGCGATCTCGACTTTCGCGGCACGCTCGGCGTCGACAAGGAAACACCGGTCGGCTTCGAATCGATCCGCCTGCGGTTCGACGTCGCCACCGATGCACCGCAGGACAAGCTCGATCTGCTGCTCAAGCTCACGGAGCGCTATTGCGTGGTCTATCAGACCATCCGGAACGGGCCGAAAGTGTCGGTCGAGATGAAAAGGGTGTGAACAGGTCAAATCTGCAAATTCTGGAGCGTCTTACGAAAGCAGGACGTGGGCAAAGGCGTGCCGAATCCCCTTTGAGGGGTTTCGATCCCGGCCCGCCGACCCCAGATAGTGCGGCATGACCTCACAAATGTCCGACCCCGCCATTTCGCTTGAAACCCCCGTGCGCGCGCCTTCGTCTGTTCCGGTCGATGACGCCGTGATTCCGTTCGAGGTGAGCGCGCTCGATCTGCGCGGCCGGCTGACCCGGCTCGGACCGGCGCTCGACGAACTGCTGGTCCGGCATGACTATCCCGCGCCGGTCGCCAAGCTGCTCGGCGAGGCGGTCGTGCTGACAACGCTGCTCGGCTCCTCGCTCAAATTCGACGGCCGCTTCATCCTGCAGACCCAGACCGACGGACCGGTGTCGTTCCTGATCGTCGACTTTCGGGCGCCGGCAAGGCTGCGGGCCTATGCCCGTTTCGACCAGGCGCGGCTCGGCGATGCACTGGATTCCGGCGCGCTGCTCGGCCGCGGCCATCTCGCCATGACCATCGATCAGGGCCCCGACATGAGCCGCTATCAGGGCCTGGTGGCGCTGGAGGGCGGCAGCCTCGAAGATGCGGCGCATGAATATTTCCTGCGCTCGGAACAGATTCCGACGCGGGTCCGACTCGCGGTCGGCGAGGAGTGGCGCAGGGACGGCAATGGCCCGAAGCGCGGCTGGCGCGGCGGCGGCATGTTGCTGCAATTCCTGCCCAAGGCACCGGAGCGCGCGCGTCAGGCCGATCTCGATCCCGGCGACGCGCCGCCGGACGGCAGCGCCGCGCATACGGTGGCGGAGGACGATGCCTGGGTCGAGGGCCAGTCGCTGATCGGCACCGTCGAGGACATCGAACTGATCGACCCCGATCTGTCCGGCGAACGCCTGCTGTACCGGCTGTTCCATGAGCGTGGCGTCAGGGTGTTTCCACCGCAGGCGCTGCAGGCGCAATGTTCGTGTTCGCGCGACGCGGTGGAGGCGATGCTGAAGAGCTTCGCGCCGCAGGACCGCTCCGGGATGGTGAAGGACGGCAAGGTCGCCGTGACCTGCGAGTTCTGCAGCTCGGTGTATGAATTCACGCCGCAGCAAGCCGGCGCGGAATAGGTGCGGCGCGACCCCGCGTCGCAGCGCCGCTGCTTCAGTTCAGCACGCGCTTGCTGTCGGGGCTGTCGAGCGAGAAGGTGGGAACATCGATTTCGAACGGCTCGCCGCTTCGGATCGAGATCATCTGGTAGCGGCCGCTCATGAACCCGGTGGCGGTCGGCAGCGGAACGCCGCTGGTATATTCGAAGCGCTCGCCGGGCGCGAGCACCGGCTGTTCGCCGACCACGCCCTCGCCGCGGACTTCCTGCTTCCGTCCCGAGGCATCGGTGATGATCCAGTGCCGGGTGCGCAACTGAACGGTATCCGGCCCGGCGTTGGTGATGACCACGGTATAGGCCCAGAAAAAATGGCCTCGCTCGGCGGACGACCGCTCCGGCATGAAGTTCGGCTCGACGGTGACTTCGATCTGGCGGGTAACGGCACGATACATCGGAGACTCTCTATAGCGTTTTCGAGCGAAGCATGGCCTCGGGCGTGACCCGAGGATCGGTACCGGTTCGCATAAAGAAAACGCGTCAAAACATAAAGGCTTGAGCCCGGCTTTGACCCTCATTAAAGCCGGAACAGCTCTTGGTGTCGGCGGATCATAACGAAAACAGGCGCGGGAACCAGCCCCACCCGCTTGTGATCGCGCGTCCGCATGGTTCCGGACTATAACTCCCACCGTAATATTGCCTTTTGTCACCGTTAGCCCGAAGCCGTTCCCCCGTAAATCATTCTCGATCGCCGGGAGGCGGTTGCAGGCCTTTCGAAGCGGTGCGCACGATGTCTGTTGCCAATCAGGTTGTCGGTGCCCGCGCCAGCGCGGCTGCCGATGGCGCGAGCAATGACGTTTCGATTCCGGCGCCGCCCATCGAGCGCGAGTTGCGGCTCGACCTGTTTCGCGGGCTGGCGCTGTGGCTGATCTTCATCGACCATCTGCCGCAGCACCTTCTGACCTGGCTCACCATCCGCAATTACGGCTTCAGCGACGCCACCGAGATTTTCATCTTCATCTCGGGCTATACCGCCGCCCTCGTCTACGGACGCGTGATGCGGGAGCGCGGATTCGTCGTCGCCGCCGCGCGCATTCTCAAGCGCGTCTGGCAGATCTACGTGGCGCATATCTTTCTGTTCACGATTTTTCTCGCGGAAATTTCCTACGTCGCGAGCAGCTTCGAGAACCCGCTTTACACCGAGGAAATGGGCATCCTCGATTTTCTCAAGCATCCCGACATCACCATCGTGCAGGCGCTGCTGCTGAAATTCCGGCCCGTCAACATGGACGTGCTACCGCTCTACGTCGCGCTGATGCTGTTTTTTCCGCCGATGCTGGCACTGATGCAGCGCAGGGCCGATCTTGGGCTGGCGTTGTCGGCGGGTCTTTATGCGCTCACCTGGCAATTCGATCTGGCGCTGCCGGCCTATCCCAACGGGGTCTGGTTCTTCAATCCGTTCGCCTGGCAACTGCTGTTCGTGTTCGGCGCGTGGTGCGCGCTGGGAGGCGCCAAGCGCATGTCGCGCATCCTTTCGTCGCCGGTCACGCTCTGGATTTGCGCCGCCTATCTGCTGTTTGCCTTCTACACGACGCTGACCTGGCATGTGCCGCAGCTCAACCATTTGATGCCGGGCATCGTCGAGCAGTGGATGTATCCGATCGACAAGACCAATCTCGACGTGCTGCGCTTCGCCCATTTTCTGGCGCTGGCCGCGCTGACCGTCCACTTCCTGCCCAGGGACTGGCCCGGGCTGACCTCGCCGTGGCTGCGGCCGCTGGTCCTGTGCGGCCAGCACTCACTGGAGATTTTCTGCATCGGCGTCTTCCTGGCCTTTGCCGGGCAATTCATTCTGGCCGAGGCGTCCGGCGGCGCCGGGCTTCATTTCGTCATCAGTCTTTGCGGAATTCTCATTATGTCCGGCGCCGCATGGGTATTTTCATGGTACAAAAAGGTTGCCGGCAAGGGTGGAAGTCGTGCCAAATCCGCCGACGGCGACGCGGATCTTGCAGGAGGAGGAGCATGAGGGCCGGCTGGACGTCGGTCTTGCTGCTGCTGGCCGGTCTGACGGCCAGTGCCTTCGCGCGCGCCGATGATCCCCCCAGGAGCTGCGACGTTCCGGCCTATCTGCTGACCAGCGACAGACCGCTGACCCGGGTCGCCTCGGCGGTCAAGGCGGGCGGCCCGCTCGATATCCTGGTTGTGGGCAGCCGTTCCTCAACCATTCCGGGGGCGGAGGGCGACGCCTATCCCGCGAGATTGCAGGCGGCGCTTCGCGAGAAATTGCCGGGCATCACCGTGAACGTGTCCGTGGAACTGGAGCCCCGGAAGACCGCCGAGGATATCGCGCCCGGCCTCGGCAAGCTCGCACTGGCGAAAAAGCCGACCCTGGTGGTGTGGCAGACCGGCACCGTCGATGCGATCCGCTCCGTCGATGACGACACCTTTCACGATGCCATCGACCACGGCGTAACTGCATTGCAGAATGCCGGGACTGACGTCGTCCTGATGAATATGCAATACAGCCCGCGTACGGAAACCATGGTTTCACCGACCTCCTATATCGACAACATGCGGGTGGTGGCGCAGCAGCACGACGTTCCGCTGTTCGACCGGTTTGCGATCATGAACCATTGGAATGAAAGCGGCGAATTCGATTTGTTCAGCCCGGTGCGCGGTGCCGATCTGGCCAAACGCGTTCACAATTGTCTCGGCCGGGCCTTGTCCACATTCGTGATCGATACCGCTCATATCAATCCTGCCGAACTCGGGACCCGGCGCTAATGACGATCCACAGCCGCTTCTCCACAACCGCCGTCCTGGCTGCGCTGGCGATCATGGTGATGGGCACATCGACCTCGACCGTGGTCGCGCAAACCGCGCCGGCAAACGCCACGGCGCGGCCGACGGGCAGCGCGGGCCTGTCCGCACCGGCTTCATCCGGCGTTGCGGCTGCGCGTTCCGGCACGCCGACGCAGAACCTGTCAGGAAAGGCGACCGACAAGGTCAAGGCCGTTGCGGACCGCCCTCGCGACATCTTCAACCGCGTCCCCTGTCTGCCGCCGAAGGGCGTCTCGCAGTCGATGGGGTCGCTGCCGCATGTGGCGGCCAAGCTTGCCGCCAACAAACCGGTCGTCATCGTCGCCTTCGGCTCGTCATCGACGCAAGGGTACGGCGCGACGTCACCCGAATTCACTTATCCGAACCGGCTGGCGGCCCGGTTGCACCGCAAGTATCCAGCGGCCGCTATTACCGTGATCAATCGCGGCAGGGGCGGCGAGGACGCGCCCGAAATGATGAAGCGGCTGCGATCGGAAGTGATCGATGCCAAGCCGGACATGGTGATCTGGCAGGTCGGCACCAACGCGGTGCTGCGCAATCTCGATCCCGCGAGCACCGCGAAAACCGTCGAAGCCGGCGTCGCGACCATTCAGGCCTCGGGCGCCGATCTGGTTCTGGTCGATCCGCAATACGCGCCCGCCGTCAATGCCAGGGGCGAGAACGCCGGCAGGATGGTCAGTCTGCTGAGCAGGGTCGCGCACCACAGGCACGTCGGGATTTTTCCGCGCTTCGAGGTCATGCGCGACTGGCACGATCGGCAGTCGCTGCCGTTCGACACCTTCGTGACCAAAGACGGCCTGCACATGAACGACTGGGGTTACGCCTGTTTCGCCCAGTTGCTCGGCGATGACATCATCCAGTCGGTGGACCAGGTCCAGGCCGGCGTCAGCCCGCCGCAGGCGGCGACGGCCTTCCGGCCGTTGTAACGGACCCTTCGTCATTGCGAGGAGTGAAGCGACGAAGCAATCCAGGTTCTTTACATGACATACATCTGGATTGCTTCGCTTCGCTCGCAATGACGAAAAAACATCACACCGTCTCCAGCGCGGCGACGAGATCCTCGATCAGGTCGTCCTTGTGTTCGAGGCCGGCCGAATAGCGGATGAAGCCTTCGCCGATGCCCAGGCCGACGCGGACCTCCGGGGCGAGCCGCTGGTGGGTGGTGGTCGCCGGGTGGGTCACGAGGCTCTTGGCGTCGCCGAGGTTGTTCGAGATGCGCGCGAGCTTGAGCGCGTTGAGACAGCGGAAAGCGCCCGCCTTGCCGCCCTTGACCTCGAATCCGATCAGCGTCGAGCCGGCGCGCATCTGCTTTTTCACGAGCGCCGCCTGCGGATGGTCCGGCCGGCCGGGATAGATGAGGCGGGACACTTTCGGATGCGACGCCAGCGCATCCGCGATCGCGGCGGCGCTCTCGGTCTGCTGGCGCACGCGGACGCCGAGCGTCTCCAACCCTTTCAGGAGAACCCAGGCGTTGAACGGCGAGATCGACGGCCCGGTCTGGCGTATAAAGGTTTGCAGGTGCTCCTGGACGAAGGCGTTCGAGCACAGGATGACGCCGCCGAGCGTTCGTCCCTGACCGTCGATGTGCTTGGTCGCCGAATACACCACGATGTCAGCGCCGAGCGCCAGCGGACTTTGCCAGATCGGCGTCGCGAACACATTGTCGACGATCAGCCGCGCGCCGGCCTGATGCGCGATCTCGGCGATACCGCCGATGTCGAGCACGTCGAGCGTCGGGTTGGTCGGGCTTTCGATGAAGCAGCTTTTCGTGTTCGGCCTCATCGCCTTGCGCCACTGCTCGAGATCGAGGCCGTCGACCAGCGTGGACTCGATACCGTAGCGCGGCAGCAGATCCTCTACCACATAGCGGCAGGAGCCGAACAAGGCCTTGGCCGCGACGACGTGATCGCCGGCCCTCAAGGGCGCGAGCATCGCGGTCGTCACCGCCGCCATGCCTGTCGCGGTGGCGCGCGCCGCTTCCGCACCTTCCAGTTCGGCCATGCGCTGCTCGAACATGGCGACGGTCGGGTTGGAGTAGCGCGAGTAGATGAAACCCGGGTCCTCGCCCTTGAACCGCGCCTCGCACTGTTCGGCGGTGTCGTAGATATAGCCCTGGGTCAGGAACAGTGCTTCCGAGGTCTCGGCGAACTGCGAGCGCATCGTTCCGGAATGAACCAGCCGGGTTTCAGTACGATATTGGGCGGTGGGCGAAGACTGCGACATGTGACCTCCTGCGCGACCGCCTTGAAAAACGGTCACAAAAAAACCGGCCTGGAAAAATCCACAGGCCGGGATCACATTGTCCCCGGCCTGTTTAGCAACTTATTTAACGTGGCTGCAAGCCGGCCGGCTCAAATCACCACGGGACAGGTCATGCCTAATCCGGCATGTGCTTTCCGTCAAGCCAACGAGTTGACATTCGCAAAGACACTCGCTGAAACGGGACGCGAATGTTAGAACCAGACCGCCAGCCATCGGACAACCGGTAAAGCGTCTGTTATCAGGGCCTATTGGCGAGAGCCGCGAGGACGACATCGTGCCATTCACGCTTCCTCCAGACGCCAATGGCATTCTGCCCGACCGCATGATCGCGGCGATGGCGGACGCGGGGCTGATCCTGCCGGAATACCCATTCGTCGAGAGCCAGATCCAGCCGGCGAGTCTCGATCTGCGGCTCGGCGCCATGGCCTATCGGGTGCGCGCCAGTTTTCTGCCCGGGCCGGGCGCAACGGTGGCGGAGCGCATCGACGAGTTGAAGCTGCACGAAATCGATCTGTCCGACGGCGCGGTGCTGGAAACCAACTGCGTCTATATCGTGCCGCTGCTGGAGAGCCTGGCGCTGCCGCCCGAGATCGTCGCCGCCGCCAACCCGAAAAGCTCGACCGGGCGGCTCGACGTGTTCACCCGCGTGATCGCCGACGGCACCCGGCGCTTCGACATGATCGGCGCCGGCTATCACGGCCCGCTTTATGCGGAAATCAGTCCGAAGACGTTTCCGGTGTTGCTGCGCGAGGGATCGCGGCTGTCGCAGGTCCGCTTCCGCAGCGGCGACGCCATTCTCGATGCCGACGAGCTCGATGCGCTGCATGCACGAGAGAGGCTGGTCGATAGCGACGACACCGAGTTCGCCAACGGCGTAGCGCTCAGCGTCGATCTCTCCGGCGAGAACGCCGACGGCTTTGTCGGCTACCGCGCCAAGCGTCATACCGGCGTGATCGATATCGATCGCCGCGGCCGCTATGCGGTCGGCGAGTTCTGGGAGCCGATCGCGGCGCGGCCGGACGGCAGCCTGATCCTCGATCCCGGCGAGTTCTACATCCTCGCATCAAAAGAAGCGGTGCAGGTGCCGCCCGATTACGCCGCGGAAATGGTGCCGTTCGATCCGCTGGTCGGCGAATTCCGGGTGCATTATGCCGGCTTCTTCGATCCCGGCTTCGGTTATGCCGGCGCCGGCGGACAGGGTTCGCGCGCGGTGCTGGAGGTGCGCTCGCGCGAGGTGCCGTTCATTCTCGAGCATGGCCAGATCGTCGGCCGTCTCGTCTATGAGAAGATGCTGGCGCGGCCCGACGCGATCTACGGCCAGCGCATCGGCTCCAGCTATCAGGCCCAGGGCCTCAAGCTGTCGAAGCATTTCCGGGTGTAGCGAACCGGAGGCGGAAAGCGGTTATTGCGACGGGGTGGCGCGCAGCTTCGCAAGCGGCGGCTAGTTGTGGGATGAGGAAATTGTGCAGCGGTTTTCCGCCCGCATCCTGCTTCTCAAAATATTGGAATCGATCGCGTTCATGATTTCGGATCGATTCGATCCACAAATCATCGTGATCTAGTCGCTCGCGAGCGGACTTGACCGGTTCGCCGATCCGGCCAGGGTCTGATCAATGTCGTTGAATCAGACCCTTGCCTCATCTTTTTGATTGAGCATGATCTTATCCGAAAACCGGCTTCCACTTTTCGGGATCATGCTCTAGCATGAGCGACATCGATGGGGATGGAGTTCCCCGATACCCGCCGCAAGGCTGATGACTCCTACCGGGCGCTTCGCGTCGGTAGGAGCTGTTTCCTCCCCCGTTGCGCCCGAGAAAGGGCGCTTATGACCAAGCTTCCGAATTCGCTGTTGGTCTCGTTATGGGGCGTCGGAGTCTGCTGGGTTGCCGCAGCGATCGCTTACCTGACCGATTCCGTGACGCTCCCGGTGGTCCCTCTGCTGGTTTCGCTGGTGGTTCTTCTGCTGGTCCCTCTGCTGCTCATCGGCATCCTGGGCGGTATGGCCGAATGGCCGCAGGGGAGACAAAAACATTGAAGTGGACGTTTATTCTGGCCGTCGCGGCCGGCGGGTCGCTGGGGTCCGTGGCGCGCTATCTCGTCGGCATCGGCTTTGGCCGGTTGCTGGGTCCGAAGTTTCCGTGGGGAACGCTGTTCATCAATATCACGGGATCGCTTCTGATCGGACTGTTTGCCGGCCTGTTCGCCATCCGATGGAATTTGCCGCAAGCCGTGCGCATCTTCCTCATCGTCGGGATCTGCGGCGGCTACACCACGTTCTCCACCTTCTCCCTCGATTCATTCTACCTGATCGAGCGGGGCGAAGTGGCGGCGGCCGGTGCTTACATGATCGCTTCCGTCGTGTTATCCGTCGGCGCGCTGATCGCGGGCATCCAGATCGTCCGGGTGCTTTAGAACGATCCCACGGACATTCCCGCCATTGCGCGGCGGTTCGCGCGCGCGACCGTCTTGGCGGACCGGCCGGTCTCGGCTACATCAGAGGATGAGAAGCGGATAGGCGGGCGTAGTTCAATGGTAGAACGGCAGCTTCCCAAGCTGCATACGAGGGTTCGATTCCCTTCGCCCGCTCCAGCTTCGCCGCTTGAGGCAGACCAGGAGAGCTCTTGACCGGGATGGCCGCGCCGCATGACAGCAGCCGTAACGGGCTCCTTAAGACCGGTGCCGCGGGTGTCGGAACCGGCATCGTGACGCCGCTGATCCAGCCGCTGATCGACCAGATCAATGGTTCGCCCGGTGACTTGCGGATTGCGCTTCTGGCTGTGCCGTTCGCGCTCCTCGTCCTCGTTCTGATTCTGATCGACTCGGACAATCCGCGGTGGGCGGCGCTGGCCGGAGCCGTGGTGACGGTGATCGCCTTCGTCTGCGCGGTCAACGCGGCGATCTGGATCGACGGACAGATCTCCGGTTCCGAAAACGCCGTGAGAAATGTTCTATCCGGTCTGGCCGGGGGGTTCGTCGGCTCCGGCATCCTGGCGCTTGGCGTCAGCCTGCTGCCGGCCGGCCCGCTCGATCCGCTGGCGTGGCTGCCGATGCTAGTGATCGGCACCAGTGCCGGCGCCCTGCTCGCGCTGGACAACGCGCTGAACCTCGATCTGCTGTCGATGCTCTATCCGGTCTGGCAGGCCGGCGTCGCCATCTGCCTGGCGATGGCGTTGCGGCGCACGCAACCCGCCTGACCGCGCGTATCAAACCTGAAACGCGCTACGGCGCGATTGTCAGCCTAGCCTTCATGTTGGGATGGTAGCGGCAATAATAGTCGACCACCCCCGGCTTCTTCAGCACCAGCGTCCCGGTCTTCTGCGCCGGCAACTCGACGTCCCAATCGCCGTTTCGTGCCGTCGCGCTATGCACGAAGATGTCCTCGTTGACCCATTCGATGGTGTCGCCGACCTTGGCGGTCGTCTCGGCCGGTGTGATCTCAAGATCCTGCATCAAGATTTGAATCGTCGCCGCACGGGCCGGGACGGATATTCCCGAAACTGCGATCCCCAAGATTGCGATTCCCGAGGCTGCAACGATCAGAAAATGTCCGCCCGGCTTCATGGGATGCTCCTTACTTCTTCAGCTCGGCCGCGACGTGTTCGGCGTGCTGCTCGTGACCCTGGAAGATCTTCAGCCCCGTCTCCAGCAGGCTCTTCAGCTCGGCATTGCTGGCCGACGGAATGAGCTGGGTTTCGAGCGCGTTGTCGACCGCCTTGTGAAAGGCGACCTCGTTGTCGACATAGGCCTTGTCGAACGCGGCGCCGCTCAGCTTCGATAGTTTCTCAAGCGTGGCCGCGGCGTTCTTGGACAGCGTGCGGCTGGTGTCGTTGTCTTCGGGGGTGACCTTGAGCTTCTTGACCAGCGCGAGCGCCTTCTCGTTCACCGCCTCGTGATCCCGCACCATATCGGCGGCGAAGGCCTTCACCTCTTTGTTCTCGGATTTCTTCAGCGCCTGCTTCGCCGCGGTGATATCGATGACGCCGGCGGTGTAGGCGATATGCGCGATCTGCGGATCGGTGAGTTTGGCCCCTTGCGCAAAGGCCCCGCTGGTCAACAGCACTACGGCGGCGATCGCCGCGCTCAGTCGAACGAACATTCCTGATACTCCTGTGATGCCGCGATTGAAAAATCGTCGGACGTTTTTCCATGACACACAGGATTGGATGCGGCGCAGCGCAACAGGTTCCCGAATTATTTGGTCAGACCGAGCCGACCGAGAACCGCGTCGGTCAGGCGTGCGCAGCGTTTGCCGGCGAAGGGAAAGGCCTCCATCACGACCGGGCCGATCTTCTTTTCGACGTTCGCGCGCAACATCGTGCGGGCACGATGAAGCCTCGTCTTCACGGTTTCCGGCTTGAGATCGAGGATCTCAGCGGTTTCCTCCACGTTCATTCCCTCGATCACGCGCGTGATGAAGACGATACGGAACGCCTCGGGCAGTTCGTCAACCGCGTGCTCGACGATGTGCTGAATTTCGCGCTGGGCCATGGTTTTTTCGGGGTCTTCGGAAATGGCAGACACGGGAAACTGGATGATGCGGGCGTCCGACGCCACCGGCTCCAACGTGGTCCAGTCGACGCTCGGGTGCTGGCGCCGCAGCCGGCCAAGCGCCTCGTTCATGGCGATGCGCGCCAGCCAGGTTGCGAGACGGGATTCGCCACGAAAGCTCTCCAGATGCGTGAAAGCACGAACGTAGGTTTCCTGCACGACGTCCTCGGCCTCGCCGTCGTTGCGCAGGATGCCGCGGGCGATCCGGTAGAGCTTGCGATTGTTCGCCTGCATGATGGCGCGGATCGCGCTTTCGTCACGCGCGCGGGCGCGGCGAATCAGTTCATCGTCGTCATCGCACGGGCCGGCGGCCAGCCGGGACTGAACCTGTTGCATACGCCTCGCTCCCGCTCTCAAGGATACTCCACCGTCAGGGATATGGACGCCACAAAGCCGGTCAGGTTCCCAAGACGGGAAAATTAACCATACATCCGCTGTCCGGCGGTTAATCCATCCAGGAAGTGCAGCGCGTCGGCAACACTGGATTTGAATCTGGTGTGAAAGATCGCGGCCATCTGGACAAAATGCCGATCTCGCCGGAGGCTACAGACCTTGGCATCGCACAAAGGTCCCGGCAAATTCGGGGTCGACACCGGGGCAGACGATGAGGGTCGTGACGGGATTGCTTGCAGCGCTACTTGTACTGGGACATGTCGCTGCAAGCCACGCCGTGGTCCGGATCGGTGAGGATCGGGGTGGCCGGATCGGAACCTACGTCGATAAATACCAGAACCTTCGTGACACCGGCCAGTCCGTCATCATCGATGGTCTGTGCGCATCGGCCTGCACCATCGTTCTCGGTGCGGTTCCGCATGACAGGATTTGCGTGACATCCCATGCCGCTCTCGGATTTCATGCCGCCTGGGATGTCGGATCCGACGGCCGGGCCGTCACCAACTCCGAAGCGACCCACATGTTGTATCTGATGTACCCTTCCGCGATCCGGCGCTGGATCAAACAGCGCGGCGGTTTGACGCGGCGCATGATCTTCCTGCGCGGCCGCCAGCTCACCGACCTGTACCGTCCATGCTACCTTAACGCGCGGGCGTCGGCGCACTGAGCCCCCGGCAACATTGCCAATTCATCACACCGTGATCGCAGGCGGTTGCGCTTGCCTTAACGGCGCGACTGGCCTTATCTGAATCCTCATGGAGGCCGGCAGGACGCTTGCGCCCGCCGGCCGCCGACGAAGTTGGTTATTCACGGGAGTTTGCGGGAATCATGCAGCGCCCGGCGCAGCTGGCGACCTCGCAATCGGGGATTGCCTTCGTGATCGTAGCGGGCAGCGCGGCCGCCGGCGCGGTGCTGCTGCTCGGAACACTGGCGCTGTGGGCGCACTACGGAACCGCAGTGTTCTTCGAGATGCTCGCTTCCGGCATCGCCGCCTGCTTCTAGCGCGCATTCCGCAAAGGTGGATACCGGTTCTGCGATCAGGATACGCGCAAGTTATAAGGACATCCGATGACAAATAAAGTCACCCGCCCGTTGATTGTGTTTGCGGCCTTCGCCGGCAGCCTGGTTGTCGGCCTCACGGTGGTGCTGTGGTTGCTTGGCGGGCTGACCAGCAAACCGGCGGTGGCTTCGATCGGCGGCCCGTTCCAACTGACCGACCAGACCGGCCAGACCGTCACCGAAAAAAGTCTGGTGGGCCGTCCGACGATCGTCTTCTTCGGCTACACCCATTGTCCCGACGTCTGCCCGACCTCGCTGTTCGAAATGTCGGAGGTGCTGCGGGCGATGGGCAAGGACGCCGACCGCGTCAACGCCTATTTCGTGACGGTCGATCCCGAGCGCGATACGCAGGCCACGATGAAGGAGTATCTCTCCAGCTTCGATCCGCATCTGAAAGGCTTGACCGGTGATACGGCCGCGGTCACGAAGATGGCGTCCGAATATCGGGTCTTCATCAAAAAGATTCCGCTGCAGGATGGCGGTTACTCGATGGATCATACCGCGCTGATCTATCTGATGGATCGCGACGGCCGCTTCGTCTCGCCGTTCGATCTCAAACGCACGCCCGAAGCGGCCGCCGCCGATCTCAAGCGCTATCTGTAACGCCGCCGCCGTTGCGTGGCCATGGCGCGGATGGTCGGCGTCTGCGCGGTCGCGTTCGATCGGATTTGCGGGGAAAGGCCGTGTTCGGTCTTCTCCCATCGGTACGGTTCGTTCAGCAGTTGATACAGCGCGCGCCACGCCGCGATCGAAAGACAGGCCCAATAGACCGGCGTCAGCGCCAGGATCCAGCCCTGCCGCAACTGCCCGCGCCGCGCCAGGCCCATCAGACCGACCACGATCGTCGAGACGAAACCGGCGACGATCGTGGTCAGGTGCAGCGGCGTTATCGGGCTCGCGGCGAGCCCCTCCGTCGCGCCGCCGGATCGCGCCAGCAAGCCAACCGCAATATCGACCGCGAGAATCGGAAAGCACAGCGCCGTCAGCACGTTGCCGCCGACGACGGCGTTCAGCGTGAAAAACCCTTTCGCGCCCGCATCGCTCCACAGCCGCCAGGGCCGGCGCATGTGCACGCTCCAGGTTTGCATCCACCCCTTCATCCAGCGCGAGCGCTGGCGCAACCATCCGCCGAAACGCGCCGGCGCCTCCTCGAACGTTGTCGACACGAAGGTGGTCGAGCGGTAGCCGAAGCGCGCCAGCCGAAAACCGAGATCGGCATCCTCGGTGACGTTGTAGGCATCCCAGCCGCCCACCTCGCGCAGAACCGCGGTGCGGAAGTGCGGTATTAGGTAGCAAACTCACCAAGCGACTTATTAGCCACCCCACAGGCCGCAACGCGCGGCCATTTTGATTCTGTGAATCTGTTAGAAATCATCGCGTTACCTTCTTTGGGACGCATCAACTTGAACATGTTGCGAAATTCGCAACACAATCAACGGTGTTGATGATGGAAAAGTGCATTGAAATATCCGTTGCAGGGGAACCCGACTCACCATATACGGGTGAAGTCTTAAAACCGGAAGCCGATTCCATGTCCAAAACGGTCGATCAGGTCATCAGCGAGCTGGCCGCCGAAATCACGGCGGAAGAAGCGTCGCTGCGAAAGAAGAAAGAGACGGTCAACACGCTCTGCGGCGCTATCGGCCGTCCGCCAGCCTATTCATTGGAGAGCGCTGCTACGGCGCTGCCTACTCAGATTCGGTCAGATCAGTTTTACGGCCAGCCACTCGCTGCATCGGTTCGGACGATTCTGGAGATGAGGCGCGCACAGAACCTCGGCGCGGCAGCTAATCGTGAAATCTACGATTCGTTGGTTGCCGGTGGGTACGAGTTCGATACGAAGTCGGAGGACATCGCGCAAAAATCTCTGCGCAATTCGCTCGCGAAGAATACGGCATTGTTTCACAAGCTGCCGAACGGCCAATTTGGACTGTTGGCGTGGTACCCGAATGTGAAGAAGCCAAAAGCTAGCGCAGCCGTTCGCGGCGAAGACGAGATTGAAGAGCCGCCGACGAATGACAATACGGGCGAGTCGATCCTTGACTGACCGTTTAAACGAAAACCGGACCCGCAAGGGTCCGGCTGATCTCTAACCAAGTGCGGCACCCGTTGAAGGCGGGTCGAAAGGTAGGTGGTACATGATAATATAAGGCTATTCAGTACCGTCAGAGGCTATCGGTCGCGTTGGCGCGTGACTGGTAGCTTCTGAGACGGGCCGGGGCTGGTGCCGCTAGCTGGATTTCCACCCGCGATGCTTGGGTCCAATCCCCAACCGGTCCACCATCATTTCCTTATCAGGATCAGAGATTCATGTCGAGCGTGGGGCCTTTATCCCGCGCTCCTTTTCGTCATCAACAAATGAAATACCGCCAGTTTCCAAAGCAGCTTTCATTGCCGTTAGATTGTTCCGTGTCGGCTCCCGCCGACCGGCCTCAAAGTCTCGCACGGTTGAAACGCCCACGTTCGCGGCTTTTGCAAGCGCGTCTTGAGGCCAATTTAGCCATGCTCGGGCGGCTCGGCACTGTTCCGGGGTCATTGCCCGAATCTACGGACCTAGATTATTTTCGTCAAGGTCATAGATTTTCGTTGACGCCATCACTTTCATTACTTATCAATGAGGTCAACGGAAAACGTTGGCCTTATGTCTCAGCACTTCCTCCTCTCAGCAAAGGCGCGGACGCTCAGTCTGGCGAAAGTCGCGCGCCTTTCTGACGACGAAGCTTATGAGACGTTCCGGCTGATCCGCTGGGCCGCAACCGATGGCACTCCGGTCTGCCCCCGCTGTGACTGCGCCGGCGTCTACACCTACACCACGCGCCGCCTGTTCAAGTGCAAAGCCTGCTCGCATCAGTTCTCGGTTACGTCTGGCACGATCTTCGCGAGCCGCAAACTGCCGGTCCGCGACTATCTCTTGGCCATTGCGATCTTCGTCAACGGCGCAAAGGGCCATAGCGCGCTTCAACTGAGCCGCGATCTCGATTGCCAGTATAAGACTGTCTTCGTCATGGCTCACAAAATCCGCGAGGCCCTTGCTGCGGAAGCCAGCAGCGCCACGGCCTCGGGTGAGGTCGAAGTTGATGGTGCTTACTTCGGCGGTTACGTGAAGCCTGCAAACCACAAAGGTAATCGCCGCGATCGCCGCCGCATCATCAATCAGAACGGCAAGCGCCGCGTCGTGGTCATCATGCGTGAGCGTGGCGGTCGCACGTTGCCTTTCGTGTTCAGGAGCGAAGATGCTTCGCTTGTGAAGATCGCGCGAACCGTTGCGCCGGGCAGCGTCATCCACGCCGATGAAGCAACGCATTGGGACGCGCTACACGCGCGCTTCCTGACCAAGCGTATCAATCATAGCGAAAGCTATTCGGACGGCGATGCTTGCACCAATCAAGCCGAGTCGTTTTTCTCTCGGATGCGCCGCGCCGAAATCGGCATTCACCACCGTATCGCTGGCGATTACCTATCAGCCTACGCGGGCGAAATGGCTTGGCGCGAAAATAACCGTCGTGTCAGCAACGGCGAGCAATATTTGATGGTTGCGGACGCGGCGTTGCATCATCCGGTTTCGCGGCAATGGAAGGGTTATTGGCAGCGAAAGGGCGCCTAGCGACCTTCCTGCTCTGCAATTGTGAATTTCGAATACATGACAAAATCATCGACAAGGAGATTAAGCAACGTCTCCTCGGGAGAGGTCAGGGGAATCTCCCAGTCGGAGATTATCGCACCGCGGTTAGCCCGTGCTTCCGCAAGGATTGGTTCTATGGATGGCAAGCTAAAATCAAAAAATGCTCGATAAACGCGATGCCTGTCATCGAACGGTCGTTTATGGAAGGGATGATTCACTATGCTGCATGAACACGACATTGCGAGCATGGGATTGGCGTATGCGGCTTCTATCGCCTTCTCTTCCGAGTTCGAGTCAGGATTTTGGCGAATAGGAGCGATCGCAACGATCGTGGCGCACGTCAGAGCTGCTCGTTTCGAGCTATCTGTCCGGTGCCCATTGACCAAATAGATTTTCTTGTACGCCTCTGAGATTGCGAAATAGCAATGAGCCAAGATATCCGGCATGGAGTTATGATAAAATAGCTCCGCTCCCCGCAGAGCGGGCGACGCCAGTTCATTATCGAGCATTTGCCGGAAATACTTCGCACGCGCGATAATATCATCCGCCGCGACATTTACGACAGGCACGCTTACCTCAAAATTGCTAAATTACTATCGGGTGCGCCTGCGAAGTTCCGTAAGAAAGTCGACTTGGCTTGCCGAAATTTCAGCCCGTTGAAGCCGAGCAGCTTCAAGCCACAAATCTTCGCGTGTTTTCTCGCTGTTATTGTCATTTCGGATTTCACTTTCCTGCTTATAAGCATGGGAAGGGAAAGCCTTTGGGGCGAGAAGGCGAAGGTCTGTTGAGTTAGGCATGGTGTCCACTCCAGGTAAGGACACTACGATCTGTAGCAGCCGAACGTAAAAAAACAAAAACCAGCCGCAAAGGTTCCAGCTCTCTATTGGAACCTCAACGATTTGAGATGCTTAAGGGAACAGGCGCAACGAATCAACTCCAAGCATCAAAGATCGCTCAGAATGTCAATGATTCGTTGGAGTGAAGATACCCCTATTCCAATGCGCGAGCAGGTAGGTTTTAGGATAGAAGTTTCAAGACTGCAACGTCCATCGCAAATTACCCTTGCAATCCCCGAGAGACCGTACCGACCCGCTCTCTTTGAGCATCCGAAGCGCCTTGCTGACCCGCCTTGTCAGGTCCGTTACGTACTTACGATCCCGCGCGTCCTGACCGCTCAGCGCAACAATTCCTTGAGCTATCTCTCGGCTTCCTAACGGTCGCGGCGCATCCCGTAGCTCGTCCAAAATCGCCCGCGTTAGCTCTCCGCGCCCGAACAGGACTTGCCGCTTCTGGCGTGGCATTTCGGCGTCCAGATCGCCGGTATAACCGAGCGTCCCTAGCACCCGATCCAGCGCGCTAATGTCGTTTTTGATTTCGGCCATTCGATCGCGGATGCGCTCGGCTTCGTTGAACAGATCGGCGCGCTTTTTGAGCAAGCCCGAAATGGTGTGCTCGTAGGTATCGGTGCGGGCAAGGCGGATGGAGTCGGACATAGGCAGGAAGGTCGCAAAACGCGGCTCGCTAGACCATCCATTGCTTGGTGAGTTTGCTACCTAATACCGCGGAAGTGGTTCGACGATCCGCCGAGCGGCAGCGGCACCCCGAATGATGCGAGTCCCGGAAGAAAGACGTCGAACTGTCCGGCATATTCGGCGGCGAACATGCGCGAGAGCCAGCTGTCGGACTGGTTTTCGATGCAGAGACTGGCCTGAGCGCAGGCCACGTCCGTGCCTTGAATGCGAAAGGCGTCGAGCGCGGCGCGGAGCTGGCCCGGATCGGGACGGTCCTCGGCATCGAACACGGCGGTGAAGCTGCCGCGCGCGAACGGCAGCGCGCAATTCAGCGCCTTCGGTTTGGTGCGCGGCCCTTCCGCCGAGGCGAGCAGGACCTGAACCTGCGGCATCGGGCCGAGCCTCGCAAGAGCGGCGCGGGTTTCGAGATCGTCGAGCTCGATCACGATGATGACGTCGAGCTTTTCGCGCGGGTAGTCCAGGGCGCCGATGGCCTGCATCAGCGGTGCGACCGATGCCGCTTCGCGATACAGCGCCGCGATCACGGTGTAGGTCGGCAGACGGCCGTCCGGGACACGCGGCAGCCGCACCGCCGGGCGCGGCGGTCTCAGGCTGGCCGCAAGCCGCAGGCTGATGAATGCGAGAAACCATATCGCCAGCGCGTCGCTCAAGATGTCCAGGGCGAAGGTTGGCGTCAGCACCATCATGACGGCGAGAGCGCCGGTCTGCGCGGGGCGCCGCATTGTCCGCAGCCCGCCGGGGGCACCGTCGGCAACCGGCGCGGCGGACAGCGCCGGGAATCGCCGACCGAGCGCATTGGCGGCGGACTGGCCGAGCACGTCGCCGGTCTGCCGCAGCAGAAACTGATTGAGGTCTCGCGTCGATGTCAGACGCACCCGGTCGCATAGCGATGGATATGCAGCAGTCAGGCGGCAGAGCCGTCGCGCGGCGAAACCGCGCGGTGCGACCGCCCAGATCAACTTCCCATCCCGGCGCAGCGGAAGCAGTCCGTGTTCCGCGGCGCCAGGCAGGTGACGATCGGGCAAGGGGCAATCGGCGCGGGATTCCTCTGCGCATGTCTCGATCGCAAGACCGGTGTGAGAGGAGAGTGTTTGCAGGTAAGCGTCTTCATTGATGACGCCCGACCGGATCAGCGCCTGATCCGCGCCGATCCCCACCTCCCGGCCGCGCGCCTCGGCCGCGCGCAGCAGAGCCGGAGCGAGAACGTGTCGCAGGCAATCAAGTTCGCTCGCCGGGCCCGGCTCCGGGTCGCACAGCCAGTTGTCGTTGCTCGATTGCAGAATGTGAGAAACGCCGGCAGGACAGACCGGGAGCGGCGCTTCCACAGGCCGGTCGCGTCGCGGTGCGGCGATCCATCTGCCATCCTCAACTTGGTCCCGCCCCGCCAAGTCACGCCCCCACGCAACAAACGACACTCGCGTCTCGCTCCGGATGGTTTATAAGACCTTCCGTGCGAAAAGCCCCGGTCAATGCAACCACAGATTACTGTTTCCGCCAACGAAAGATTGATCCGCCGCCTTGCGACCATGCTGGGTTGTATGCTGGTCGCCGGCTGGATGCTGGTTTTGGGAGCAGCGGTCGACGATGCGCGCGCGCAAGCCGCAGCGAAGACCGCCACCGTCGCGCCGCAGGCGGTGCCGGGCTTCTGGGATCCGCGCCGCCGTCCGGATCGCCCCGATCTGTCACGCATCACCGTGATCCGCTTTCTGACCGAGACCGACTATCCGCCCTTCAACTTCACCGGTCCCGACGGCAATCCGGCCGGCTTCAATGTCGATCTGGCGCGCGCCCTGTGCGAGGAAATCAAGATCACCTGCACGATTCAGATGCGGCGCTTCGAGACGCTGGTGGACGCGCTCACCAGCAACCGCGGCGACGCCATCATCGCCTCGCTCGCGGTAACGCCGGAGCTGCGCAAGCGGGTGGACTTCACCGACCCGTACTATCGAACGCCGGCGCGATTCGTGTCGCGGCGCGACGCCGTGATGGCCGAGGTGCGCCCGGAATATCTCGAGGGCAAGAAGGTCGGCGTGATCGCAGGGTCGGCGCACGAGGCCTATCTCAAGGTCTTCTTCACCGATGCCGAACTCCACACCTATCCGAACGACGAGGCGCTGCGGCAGGCGCTGCGGCGGGGCGAAGTCGACTTCATTTTCGGCGACGCCATTTCACTGGCGTTCTGGATCAACGGCACCGATTCGGAAGGCTGCTGCGCCTTCAGCGGCGGCCCCTTTGTCGAGAGCCGCTATTTTGGCGAAGGCGTCGGCATCGCGGTGAAAAAGGGCAATGACGTGCTGCGTCAGGCGCTGAACTGGGCGCTGTTCCGGGTCTGGGAAAAAGGCCGCTATACCGACCTGTGGTTGCGGTATTTTTCCGTCAGTCCGTTTTAGAGCATGATCCCGACCCGAAGGGCCGCTCCAGCGCAAAGTGGAAACCGGTTTTCGGATAAGATCGCGCTCAATCAAAAGGATAAGACTGGCGCCGCGGATCATGCCGCGCGCCATGGAGAGTAGAATGTCAGACGTGATGTCAGCGAGCGACCTGCGCGCGCTCGCCGAGCAATCCAATGCGTGGCCGTTCGAGCAGGCGAGGCAGATCGTCGCTCGCCTGAAGAAGACGCCGAAGGACGAGGTGCTGTTCGAGACCGGCTACGGCCCCTCCGGCCTGCCGCATATCGGCACCTTCGGCGAGGTCGCGCGCACCACCATGGTCCGTCACGCCTTCCGCGTGCTGACCGAAGACAGGATCAAGACGCGGCTGCTGGCGTTTTCCGACGACATGGACGGCCTGCGCAAGGTCCCTGACAATGTGCCCAACAAGGAGCTGCTGGCGCAGGACCTCGGCAAGCCGCTGACGAAAGTCCGCGATCCCTTCGGCACCCATCCGAGCTTCGGCGAGCACAACAACGCCCGGCTGCGCGCCTTCCTTGACACCTTCGGCTTCGACTACGAGTTCGCCAGTTCGACGGCCTATTACACTTCGGGCCGCTTCGACGCCACGCTCCTGAAGATGCTCGAAAACATCGACAAGGTGATGGCGATCATGCTGCCGTCCCTGCGCGAGGAGCGCGCGGCGAGCTATTCGCCGTTCCTCCCCATTTGTCCGCGCACCGGCGTGGTGCTGCAGGTGCCGGTCGTCGCGCACGACGCGAAAGCCGGTACGATCTCCTACGACGACCCCGAAACCGGGGAACAGGTTACGGTCCCCGTCACCGGGGGGCATTGCAAACTGCAATGGAAGCCGGACTGGGCGATGCGCTGGACCGCGCTCTGCGTCGACTACGAGATGGCCGGCAAGGACCTGATCGATTCGGTCAAGCTGTCGGGCAAAATCTGTTCTGCGCTCGGCGGCACGCCACCGGAGGGATTCAACTACGAACTATTCCTCGACGACAAGGGCCAGAAGATTTCCAAGTCGAAGGGCAACGGCATCACCATCGACGAGTGGCTGCGCTATGCCTCGCCGGAATCGCTGTCGCTGTTCATGTATCGCGAGCCGAAGGCGGCGAAGCGGCTGCATTTCGACGTGATCCCGCGCAACGTCGACGACTACCAGCAGTTCCTCGATGGCTATCCGCGTCAGGACGCAAGGCAGCAGCTCGCCAACCCGGTCTGGCACATTCACGCCGGCCGGCCGCCTGCGGCCGACATGCCGGTCACGTTCCAGTTGCTGCTGACACTGGTGTCGTCGTCGAACGCGGAGAACACCGAAACCCTGTGGGGCTTCATCGGCCGCTACCGGCCCGGCGTCACGCCGCAGACCCATCCGAAGCTCGATGCGCTGGTCGGCTATGCCATCAACTATTACCGCGACTTCGTGGCGCCGACGAAACAGTTCCGCGAGCCGACCGAGAGCGAGAGCGCCGCGCTGCAAGACTTGCGGGATGCACTGTCGCAATTGCCCGCGGACGTTTCGGCCGAAGACATTCAGAACGCGGTCTATGAGATCGGCCGCCGCGAACCCTTCCTCAACCATAAGAAGCTCGCCAAGGACGGCCGTCCCGGCGTCTCGCTCGACTGGTTCAACATGCTCTATCAGGTGCTGCTCGGCCAGGAGAAGGGACCGCGCTTCGGTTCGTTCGTCGCGGTCTACGGCGTGCAGAACGCCATCGCGATGATCGACGGCGCGCTGGCGCGGGCGGGATAACGGAACGCGGTGCGCGACGGCCTGCGGGCGTTGTTTTCCGGTCATTTACCTTGTTTGCGGGATTTTCATTAAATGCCGCAGCCGCGCGGGCGCGTTGCGCCAGCCGGAAGAAGTTGGGTAACGATCCCGCTTAACAATGCCTGCGAAAACGGCTCACAAACCCGGGATAGTTCCGGATTTGACGGATGCCGGCTGCGGTACCGCTTTGGAGCGAAGGGATGTTGACGAGGGCTGCGGTGGCATTGGCCGCCACGATCGGAGCGAGCCTGCTCGGTACCGCGTCAGCCGAGGCGCGGCCGGATGAGGTGAGCTATCGCAGTGACTATGCGCCGGGTACGATTTTGGTGAAAACGAAGGAGCGCCGGCTCTACCTGATCGTCGATTCTGATCGTGCGATCCGCTATCCCGTCGGCGTCGGCAAGGCCGGCAAGCAATGGGCGGGCACCGCGCACATCGAGGGCAAGTATCGCGACCCCGCATGGGCGCCGCCGGCGGAGGTGAAGCGCGACAATCCGCGGATTCCGGACGTGATCGCCGGAGGCTCGCCGTCGAATCCGATGGGCGTCGCGGCGATGACGCTGTCCGGCGGCGGGCAATACGCCATTCACGGCACCAACCGGCCGCAGACGGTCGGCCATTTCGTGTCCTACGGCTGCATCCGCATGTACAACAACGACATCGACGACCTCTATCGGCGCGTTTCGATCGGAACGCCGGTGGTGGTGATGCAACGCTGATTGCCGTGAACAGACAATGCCGAAAGCCGCGCGGTTCGCGCGCCTTTTTTGTGCGAGGTGATTCACCGGCTCGCGCAAGAGCGCTTTCCGTTCTGATGGAATCAAATCCGGGCTCTAGCTTTTTGTTTTGACGCGTTTTCTTGACGCTAATCGGATCCACCTAGCCGGAAAATGCTCTATTGCACCAGCTTCCGCGATGCCCGCCGTGGTAGGCGCGGGCGTGACCGCTCGCCAGCATCGCCGCCGAGACGTCGGGCGTCCGTGCCGTGGCGGCATCGGCGACGATGCGCCCGTGATATTTGTCGGGGCCGATATTGTAGATCGTGACGACGCCCTCGCCGAGCAGATCGCGCAGCCGCTCGCTCGCGGCTTTCGCCAGCCGCAGTTCCTCAGGGCACGCGGCCTTCATTCCGCCGCGTCGATGCCGCGCAGCCGCACCCGCGTCGTCATGTCGAGACCGGGCCACAGATGAACCAGCGCCTCGAAGGTATCGCCGTCGATCGTCCTGACAACGTCGACCGGGTGCCGCACTCCCGAATCGGCGGCGCGGGCCCAGATCGCGCGCGTGTCGGTGTCGGACGGCAGCGGCGTTTGGTTAACGATCTCCGGCGGCCAATGCACCCAGCTCCGGACCGGCAGCATGGTGCCCGCCACCACGCCCAAAATGAAGATCCAGGGTAGAACCGGCGACGCCCGGCTGTGCCAGCGTGGCCCTGACGATGCATTTATTCTGGTATATGGGTACATATTCCTAGAATAGGGCGAGTCGGGCCGACCCGCAAGCCCGCTCAAGCGGCAGCGAGGCGGAAAAACGATGCGCTCAAAAATCCGATGCGATCCCGTTGCGCTCCCAGTCGCCGAACCGCGTCGGTTCGGGACCCTTCGGCCCCTGAATCTCTTTTGGTCCGGCAGAGGCGGCAGTTTGCGCGGCGGCGCGGCGAGCCTCGGCCTCGGCAAGCGCTCGCCGGGCTGCCGGCGTCAACGCCTTGCGCGCAGGGGCCGGACCGGTCCGCGGCAACGCGGAGGACTCGTCCGCCATGTCATATCCTCCGATCGGCGAGACCAATCATCATCGCTTGAAAAATAAAAAGCCGCCTCCACCACAAATCGCGCCCGAAATGCGAGAACATGATGGCGATTCTTATATTTGGCATATTCGCGTGTCACGAACCCGGTCCCGCCGCGACGATGCGCAGCGCGCGTTGTCCGTCATCCCTCAATTCTTAAGCGATGTGCCTGCCTCATGCCGTCAACCAGATTCGCACCGCCTGTCGAGGTCCCCGGCCTCGCGGCCCGGCGCATCGCAGCGGATATCCTCGACGGCGTCCTGCATAAGCATCGCACGCTCGACGAACAACTCGAGGGCGCCGCCGCGCATCCCGGCCTGAAAGCGCTCGCCGATCGTGACCGCGCCTTGATGCGGCGGCTGGTCGCGACGATCCTGCGCCGGCTCGGAACTCTCGGCCATGTGCTGTCGCGGCTGCTCGATCGCGGCATTCCGACCGATGCGCCGCGCGCGCAGAGCGCGCTTTTGATCGGGGCTGCGCAGATTCTCTGGATGGACGTGCCGGATCATGCCGCGGTCGATCTGTCGGTGCGGCTTGTGCAATCCGACCGCCGCGCGGCGAAATATGCGGGACTTGTCAACGCTGTGCTTCGCCGCTGCGCGCGCGAAGGCCAGCCCCTGATCGACGAGGTTCGATCGGAGGCGCTCGATATCCCGCCGTGGCTGATGACGCGTTGGATCGCGAACTACGGCGAGAACACCGCGAAAGCCATCGCCACGGCGATCAGCCACGAACCGTCCCTCGATCTCACCGTCAAGGCGGGCGCGGCGCAGTGGGCGACGCGGCTGCACGGCGAGGTTCTGCCGACCGGAACCGTTCGCACCGCGTTGCAGGGCCCGGTGACAATGCTGCCCGGATTTTCCGAAGGACGGTGGTGGGTGCAGGACGCCGCCGCCGCGCTGCCGGCGCGGCTGTTCGGCGATCTCCAAGGACGGCGCGTCGCCGATCTCTGCGCGGCGCCGGGCGGCAAGACCGCGCAGCTCGCGCAGGCCGGCGCGGAGGTGACCGCGATCGACCGGTCGCCAAATCGGGTGGCACGGTTGCGCGACAATCTCGGCCGGCTGTCGCTGGGCGCGCGGGCACTCGTCGCCGATGCCGTCGAATGGCAGGATGATGCCGCAGGCAGCGGCTTCGATGGTGTGCTGGTCGACGCGCCCTGCTCCTCGACCGGCACCATCCGCAGGCATCCGGACGTGGCCTGGCTCAAGCAGGATTCGGATATCGCGGCGCTGACGGCCCTGCAAAAGCGGCTGCTGCAAAAAGCATTCGCGCTGCTCAAGCCCGGCGGAACGCTGGTCTACTGCACCTGCTCGCTGGAACCCGAAGAGGGCGAACACCTCGTCGGCGCGCTGCTCGCATCCGAGGCAGGCGTGCGGCGCGTGCCGATCGGCGCCGCGGAAGTGGCCGGACTGGAGGATATCGTGACGCCCGCGGGCGATCTGCGCACCCTGCCCTGCCATCTGCCGCATGACGATCCCAGGCTGAGCGGGCTCGACGGTTTCTACGCGGCGCGATTGATCAAATCCTGATTGACCAAGGCGAATCCAGGAGATTCGCGACATTTCAAGATAGTGCGTTGCCGGCCTTTCCGGATTAAAAAGGATTCGCGAAAGAGTCCCCATCAACTCAAAGGGATTCGCGGGAATCCTCACACCAAAGGCGCGGCGTGTCGGTCGCTTATCGCAGACGCATTTCAACGCTGTTGCTCCGCCGCTTCGCGCGACGAACGATCGCGCGCGCCGGCGACGGCCCGGCGGCGCTGTCGCGGCTGTGGCCCGGCCGCGCCGACCGGCTGACGATCGCACCGCACGACCTGCGCACCGCCGACGGTACCCGCGCCGCCGAGATCTACGCCGGCCGCTTCGTGTTCGCGGGCAAGATCGTCACCTGCCATTCCCGCTCGATCTTCGACCTCGAACCGCCATCCGAGGATTGGGAAGCTGCGCTACTGGGTTTCGGCTGGCTGCGGCATCTGCGCGCCGCCGACACCGCGATCACGCGCGCCAATGCGCGATCGCTGGTCGACGACTGGATGTCGAATCCGGCGCGCAGGCGGCCGCTGGGGCGGCGCGCCGACGTCATGGCCCGCCGCGTTATCTCGCTGTTGTCGCAGGCGCCGCTCGTGCTCAGCGATACCGACGGGAAATTCTATCGCCGCTATCTGCGCGCGCTGGCCCGCGACATCCGCCTGTTGCGGTTCGGCCTGCACGACGCGCCCGACGGCGTGGCGCGGCTCCAGGTTCTGATCGCGCTGTGCTACGCCTCGCTGTGTCTTGCCAACCAGGCCCGCACCATCCGCACCGCGACGCGCAAGCTGTCCGACGAATTGCGGCGGCAGATCCTGCCCGACGGCGGCCATGTCTCGCGCAATCCCGGCGCCTTGATCGAACTCTTGATCGACCTGTTGCCGCTCCGGCAAACCTTCGCCGCGCGCAACATCGCGCCGCCGCCGGCCCTGCTGAACGCCATCGACCGCATGATGCCGATGCTGCGCTTCTTCCGTCACGGCGACGGCAGTTTTGCGCTGTTCAACGGCATGAGCGGCGCGCCGTCGGACCTTTTGGCGACGCTTCTGGCCTATGACGACACCCGCGGCATACCAATGGCCAGCATGCCGCACACCGGCTTCCAGCGGCTCGACGCCGGCACGACGACGCTGATCGTCGATACCGGACCACCGCCGCCGTCGAACCTCAGCGAGGAGGCGCATGCCGGCTGCCTGTCGTTCGAACTGTCCTCCGGCCCAAACCGGATCGTGACCAATTGCGGCACGCCCTCGACCGGCCGCGACAACTGGCGCACCTTCGCCCGCTCAACGCCGGCGCATTCCACACTGAGCTGCCATGAAACATCGTCGTGTCAGTTCGTCGAACGGTCGGCGATGAAGCGGCTGCTACAAGGCGCGCCGATCGTCAGCGGCCCGGCCAATGTCGAAAGCTCCCGCGAGACCGTGGACGAGGCCGAACGGCTGACGGCGTCGCATGACGGCTATCTCGCCCGGTTCGGCGTGATCCATCGCCGCGTTCTGACGATAACGCGTGACGGCTCCCGACTGGAGGGCGAGGACACGCTGGCGCCCGCGCCCAGCGGCCGCATGAAGGGCAGCCGGATCGATTACGCCTTGCGTTTCCATCTGCATCCGTCGGTCAAGGCGAGCCGCCTCAGCGATGCGCGCGGGGTGATGCTGGTGCTGCCGAACCGCGAAGTCTGGACGTTCGAGGCGCCCGACGACCGGGTCGACCTCGAAGACAGCGTGTTTCTCGCCGGCAACGACGGCCCCCGCCGCACCACGCAGATCGTGATTCATCAGAGTGCCCGGGAGGCCCCCACCGTGCGCTGGAGTTTGGTCCGCTCGACCGCCTCGGTCACGGCCACCAACGCCCGCCGCAATGCGCGGCGCGAGCCGGAATTGCCGCTGTAGCCGCGCGTTCTGTGACCGGCGCCGACACGCCAGACAAGGGCCGGTTTCATCGGCGGCAAAATCATGCTAACCGACCGCCTTAATCCCCCAGGATCGACATCATGACCGACCGACCGCGCCGCGTGACCCGCGCCCTGCTTTCCGTTTCCGACAAGACCGGCCTGATCGAGTTCGCCCGCGCGCTCGCTGGCCTCGGCATCGACCTGGTCTCGACCGGCGGCACCGCCAAGGCGATCGCTGCAGCGGGGCTGAAGGTCAGCGACGTCTCGGAGCTGACGGGCTTTCCGGAAATGATGGACGGCCGGGTCAAGACGCTGCATCCCAAGGTGCACGGCGGCCTGCTCGCGATCCGCGACAACGGTGATCATGCGAAAGCGATGAAGGACCACGGCATCGCGCCGATCGACCTGCTGGTCGTCAATCTCTACCCGTTCGAGGCGACCGTCGACAAAGGCGCTCCTTACGAGGACTGCATCGAGAATATCGACATCGGCGGCCCCGCGATGATCCGCGCCGCCGCGAAAAACCATGACGACGTCGCGGTCGTGGTCGAAGCGCAGGACTACCAGGCGGTGCTCGACGAACTCAAAGCCAACGACGGCGCAACCACGCTGGGCTTGCGCAAGCGCCTCGCCGCGAAAGCCTACGCCCGCACCGCCGCCTATGATGCCGCGATTTCCAACTGGTTCGCGGTGCAGCTTGCGACCGACGCGCCGGACTATCGCGCCTTCGGCGGGCGTCTTGCGCAGACCTTGCGTTATGGCGAGAACCCGCACCAGACCGCCGCATTCTACCGCACGCCCGATCGTCGCGCCGGCGTCTCCACCGCGCGTCAGCTTCAGGGCAAGGAGCTGTCCTACAACAACATCAACGACACCGACGCGGCCTATGAATGCGTCGCCGAATTCGATGCGACGCGCACCGCGGCCTGCGTCATCATCAAGCACGCCAACCCCTGCGGCGTCGCGGAAGGCGCCGATCTTGCCAGCGCCTATCGCAAGGCGCTGGCCTGCGACCAGACCTCGGCCTATGGCGGCATCATCGCCTTCAACCGCACGCTCGACGCCGACGCGGCAAATGCCGTGGCCGGCATCTTCACCGAAGTCATCATCGCGCCCGATGCGACCGAGGAAGCGATTGCGATCATCGGCAAGCGCAAGAATCTCCGGTTGTTGCTCGCGGGCGGCCTGCCCGATCCGCGCGCGCGCGGCCTGACCGCAAAAACAGTGGCCGGCGGACTTCTGGTGCAGGGCCGCGACAACGCCGTCGTCGACGATATGGCGCTGACGGTCGCGACCAAGCGTGCGCCGACCGACGCCGAAATGCGCGATCTGCGGTTCGCCTTCCGCATCGCCAAGCACGTCAAGTCGAACACCATCGTCTATGCCAAGGACCTCGCCACCGTCGGCATCGGGGCGGGGCAGATGAGCCGCGTCGACTCCGCGCGTATCGCCGCGCGCAAGGCGGACGATGCCGCGCGTGAACTGAAATTGGCGCAGCCTCTGACCATAGGCTCGGTGGTGGCATCGGATGCGTTCTTCCCATTCGCCGACGGGATGCTGGCCTGCGTCGAGGCCGGCGCCACCGCGGTCATTCAGCCCGGCGGCTCAATGCGCGACGATGAGGTGATCAAGGCCGCCGACGAGCACGGCATCGCCATGGTGTTCACCGGAGTCAGGCATTTCCGGCATTAGAGCGCGATCAGCAAAAGTGGATTCCGGTTTTGTGTCCGATCGCGCTCTAAAATATTGAGAATGCGCATGATCTAAAGCCCGCCGCTTCGCCGTCACGGAACCAAAGCCACGTTCAGCTTTTGATGTAGCGGCGGCAATCGCGCCGCGGGCTTGTCTTCTCCGACGTTACGGTTTTTTCTTCCTCCGGATACAAAGCCTTGAGAGCGCAAAACCTTGAAAGCGAATGTGGGGGCGAAACGAATGAGATCGCTGGTAGGCGCAGCACTGCTGCTTCTTGGCATGTCGGCGCTGCCGGTGCTTGCGGCGGATGGGAAGGACATCACCGCGAGAGGGACGCCGGACAGAGCGGCATCCTGCTCACCGTGTCATGGCCAGAATGGACAGGGCCAGCCGGCAACGGGCGTGCCGCGTCTTGCGGGTCTCAACGCGCAGTACTTCGAACGTCAGCTTGAGAGTTTCAAGGACGGCACGCGCAAGAACCGTATCATGCTGATGATCGCGTCGGACCTGACGGACGGCGAAAGAAAAGCGCTAGCGAATTATTATGCCGACATGGCGACGCCGAAGCCCGAGACCGCGCCGGCTGACCCGGCCGTGATCGCGGCCGGAGCGAAGCTCGCCGCGACCGGCGACTGGTCGAAAGACCTGCCCGGATGCGGACAGTGCCACGGGGCCGCCGGCCTTGGCGTCGGAACGGACTTTCCACGCCTCGCGGGGCAATGGGCCGTCTATATCGAGAAAGCACTTCGGTCGTGGAAGGCCGGCGATCGCAAGAACGATCCCATGGGCGTGATGGCCAATGTCGCCAACAAGCTGACCGACGACCAGATCAAGAGCGTCGCCGCCTATTACGAGAGCCTGCCGGTGGCGGCACCAGTCCATAACCCGGACAACAAGCCATGAGCCGCAATCCGGTTGCGCCCTCGGTCCCGGCCGTAGCTGTTCTCGCCCTCGCGGCCGCCGGCTTCATCGGATCCATGCTGTCCGCCAGTGCGGCGGCTCCGTTGACAGGCGCAACGCCGGAGCAGCCTCCGGCAGCAAAGACGGAAGCCGCGCGCCCCTCCTACACGCCCCCTGCGGACAGCGACATTCCGGACGGGCCGTTCGGCGACATGATCCGGCTCGGCGAGGCGATCTTTCACGATACCCGGCACAATGCGAAGGGCTTCGTCGGCAACGATCTGCAGTGCTCGAACTGTCACATCGATCGCGGCCGTCAGCCGAACTCCGCGCCGCTCGGCGCCGCCTATCTTCTTTACCCGGCCTATCGCGCCAAGAACGGCCACGTGAATACCTTTCAGGAGCGGCTGCAAGGCTGTTTCCGTTTCAGCATGAACGGCAAGGCGCCCCCGTTCAACGACAAGGTGCTGGTGGCGCTTGAGACCTATGCCTATTTCCTGGCCAAGGGCGGTCCGACCGGCGTCGCCGTCAAGGGCCAGGGCTATCCCAAGCTGAAAGCGCCGGATCAGCCGGCGGACTATGATCGCGGCGCCAAAGCCTACGCGCAGCATTGCTCCCTCTGTCATGGCGGCGATGGTGAGGGACAAAAATCGGCCGACGGGCAAACCGTGTTTCCGCCGCTCTGGGGACCGCGCTCGTTCAACTGGGGCGCGGGCATGGCCTCGATCAACAACGCCGCGGGCTTCATCAAGGCCAACATGCCGCTCGGTCTCGGCGGCTCGCTGAGCGATCAGGAGGCGTGGGACATCGCCACTTACATGGACAGTCAGGAGCGGCCGCAAGATCCGAGGTTCGTCGAGTCGGTGGCGGAAACCCGTAAGCGATTCCACGACGAGCCGACATCGAAATACGGCCTGGTCGTTAACGGCGTGCATCTTGGTGAAAAGTCGCCGCCGTCAGGAACGATCGACGCGGCGGATTGAGCGCGGAGACGATCGCGCGCCGCTTAACCCGAGCTTTGGCCCGGCTGCACCCGAACCTGGGACAACAGCACAAGCCCTGCGAGGAAGAACAGCACCAGCACCGCCATGCCCGCCTTCTGGCTTGCGGTGATCGCGGTGATAAGGCCAACCAGCAGCGGGCCGACGAACGACGTCACCTTTCCGGTCAGCGCGAACAATCCGAAAAACTGCGCGATGCGATCCTTCGGCGCCAGCCGGATCAACAGCGTCCGCGAGGCCGCCTGCAACGGACCGCCGGCGCCGCCGATCAGGCAGCCGAGGATGAGATAGGCTTTCTCCGCGGGTGCTGCGAACAGCCCGCCGCCGGGCACGGGCGGCGCGACCTCCACGAACAGGATCGAATCCCTGTCGACCATCAGGATCGCCACGATCGCCGACAGCAAGACGATCATGCTCGCGGCGATGACGACTTTCGGACCCACTCGGTCGTCGAGCTTGCCGCCGATCCACGCGCCGAGCGCGCCGGCAATAGCGAGCAGGATGCCGAATGTTCCGATCTGGATTGTATGCCAGCCGAAGGTGCCGGCGGCATAGATGCCGCCGAACGCGAACAGCGACACCAGTCCGTCGGTGTAGATCATGTTGGCGAGCAGGAAGGTCGCCATCGACTTCCGTTTCGGCAATTCGCGAAGGGTGCCGCGCAGTTCGATCAATCCTTCGCGCAGCGCCGTTCGCAGCGGACGCCTAGCCGGGAAATCCGGCGTCAGCAAAAACATCGGCAGCACGAAGATGACGAACCAGAGGCCCGTCAGCGGCCCGGTAATGCGATCGCCCTCATGGGTGGCGGGATCGAGACCGAACAGCGGCGACAAGCCGAACAGCGTCTTGCCGGTGGCGGGATTGGCCGCGAGAAAGCCGAGCACCAGGACGAGACTGAGGATGCCGCCGATATAGCCGGTAGCCCATCCGGTCCCCGACAAACGCCCGATCTTGTCGGGCGGCACCAGCGACGGCATCATCGCATTGTTGAATACGGTGGCGAACTCGACGCCGACGGTGGCGATGCCATAGGCGATCAGCAGGGGCAGGATCACGCCGGCGTCGCCGGGCTTGCCGATCCACATCAGGCTGGAGCCGATCACCAGCAGCGCGCCGAAGGCCGCGATCCACGGTTTGCGCCGGCCGCTGGCATCGGCGATGGCGCCGAGCACCGGCGAGGCGAGCGCGATCACGATGCCGGCCGCGCCCGTCGCAAATCCCCACAGCGATTGCCCCTCGGCCGGCGTCGCCGCCACGAAAGTTGCGAAATAGGGCGCGAATACGAAAGTCGTGATCAGTGTGAAATAGGGCTGCGCCGCCCAGTCGAACATGATCCAGCTCGCGACCGCGGTGCGCGAAGCATAGCGCGCCCCGGGATCGGCGTTGCCCGCGGGTACGGCTGTCGTCACCGTCATGATCGATACGTCCCGTCGAATTACGCGGGGCATCTGGCCTCGCGCGCCGAATTCCCTATAGCATCGATTGGTTGACGGAAAGACACCAGCACCACCCTCCCGGAGCAATGCATGATCCGCCGCAGGCCACGCCGGCACATCTTTTTCCTTGCGATCGCGGCATGGATGGTTCTCTGGGCGCCCGCGTCCGCGCAGGATGTGCGCGGGGCCTCCCCGCCGCTCGCCCCCGGCGCGATCCGCCCGGTCGTTGCGAAACACGGCATGGTGGTGGCGCAGGAGAAGCTCGCGGCCGCAATCGGCGCGGAGGTGCTGGCGCGTGGCGGCAATGCGATCGATGCGGCAGTGGCGACCGGCTTCGCCATGGCGGTCACCTATCCGCGCGCCGGCAATATCGGCGGCGGCGGCTTCATGGTGATTCACCTTGCCGATGGCAATCGAGACATCGCCATCGACTATCGCGAGACCGCGCCGGCCGCGACCAGGCGCGACATCTTCCTGGGCACTGATGGCAAGCCTGATCCTGCGAAGTCGCGCGATTCGGCGCTCGGCATCGGCGTGCCCGGCACCGTCGCCGGATTGGCGCTGGCGCTCGACAAATACGGCTCGGGCAAATTCACGCTGGCCGATCTGCTCAAGCCCGCGATCGCGCTGGCGCGCGACGGGCTCAAGATCGGCGACGATACCGCCGATACGCTGCCGCAATGGCACCGGCGCATCGCGCGCTGGCCGTCGTCGATGACAATATTTTCGCACCCCGACGGCAGTGCGCTGCGCGAGGGCGATCTTCTGATTCAGACCGATCTGGCGGCGACGCTGACCGCGATCGCCGACCACGGGCCGCGAGGCTTTTATGAAGGGCCGGTGGCTTCGAAGCTGGTGAAGGGAATCCGCGCCGCCGGCGGAATCATGACGCTGGACGATCTCAGGTCCTATCGGCCGCTGGACCGCGAGCCGGTGCGCGGCAGCTACCGGGGCTATGACATCGTCTCGATGCCGCCGTCGTCGTCCGGCGGCACCGTGCTGATCGAATCGCTGAACATCCTCGAGGGATTTCCGATGCGCGATCTGCATCAGGGCTCAGTGGATTCGCTGCATCTTCTGATCGAGGCGATGAAGCGCGCCTATGCCGACCGCGCGCGCTATCTCGGCGATCCCGCCTTCGTACAGGCGCCGATCGCAACGCTGCTGGCCAAGAACTATGCCGCGAAACAGCGCGCCTCGATCGACATGATGCGCGCGACGCCCGCCGCCGCCGTGCCCCTGCCACCACCGCACGAGGGCGACAACACCACGCATTTTTCCGTGGCCGATGCCTTCGGCAACGCCGTCAGCAACACCTATACGCTCAACTTCAGCTACGGCGTCGGGCTGGTGGCGGACGGCACCGGCGTGCTGCTCAACAACGAGCTTGACGATTTCACCGCGGCACCGGGCGCGGCGAACGCCTACGGCCTTGTCGGCTTCGCGGCCAATTTGCCCGGCCCCGGCAAGCGCCCGCTGTCCTCGATGACGCCGACGATCGTGCTGAAGGACGGCAAGCCGGTGCTGGTGACGGGATCGCCCGGCGGCAGCCGTATCATCTCCACGGTCCTGCAAGTGATCGTCAACGTGATCGACTACGATATGACCATCGCCGACGCGGTCGATGCACCGCGCTTGCATCATCAATGGCTGCCGGATCGGGTCCGCGCCGAGCGCGGCTTCTCCGAGCAAATCATTGCGGGATTGCGGGCGCGAGGCCACACCGTGGTCATGCCGATGGGACAAACCTCGGCCAACTCCATCGCTATCACACCGGACGGCTTCTTCGGGGCGGCGGATCCGCGAACGCGGGGGTCGAGTGCTGCGGGATATTGAAGCGGACAGGCCGTTCGAGTGTCACCCCGCCGGGCATTGAATGGCTGAGCCCGGGTCGTCATGCGCGGCTTCGGTGCCGTTGAGTCCTTTGGCGCGATTTTAGGAAAATGATCACCTTAAGGTCGAACCTGCCCTTAACCCCGCGAGGAGCAGGATGCCGGAACACTAAATAATTCCGGGACAATCACGATGCTTCAACAAGCCAATGTTCCTCCCCTTGGCGTGGCCGCGCCGATCGATTGTCCAACGCCGGCGGACCGTTATAGCGTCGAGATCGACAGCGTGGCGAGCGATGCATGGGATGTGATCGCCAGCGGTTTCGCTGACATCCATCCCGAGCAGACGGCTTGCTACGCGTCCAATCACTGGAAGGGGCACGACAGCCATCTTCTTCTTCGACACAACGGCGAGCCTGTCGCCGGCGCGCGGGTCGCTATCGTAGGCCTGCCCCTGATTGGCCGGGGATTGGCCTTCCTGCGCTTTGGTCCATTCTGGCGGAAGCAAAAAGCGGAGGCGGACCCGGAAATCTACCGCACCATGATCGCGGCGCTGGTCGAGGAATATTGCGTGACTCGCGGTCATTGCCTGACCACCCTGTCCCGGCCGCACCCGCATTACCATGCACTGGAATGCGGCTTGCTGCGCGATCTCGGCTTTGTGCAGCGGCGCGCGTTCAGCGACTGTGAGCGCTACGTGGTCAATACGGCGCTCGATGCCGAAACGCAACGCCGGAGCCTCGCGCAGAAGTGGCGCTACAACCTGCGGCAAGCGCTCGGCAATTCGGTCGATGTCCGTTTGACCGAAGACCCCGAGGAAATCCAGGCTTTCCAGGCGCTTTACGTCTCCATGATGGAACGGAAGCATTTTTCCAGCACCACGCCCGTTCATCTCACGGGCGAATTGATCTCTCGCCTGCCCGAAAAGCTTAAACCGAAGCTCGTCATCGCCCGTCACGCGGGCAAGCTGGTTGCGGGCGCAACGATCGGACTGTTCGGAGATACCGCCTACTACATGTTCGGCGCGACATCGGCCGATGCCCTGCCGATCAAGGCCGGCTACGCGCTCCACTGGTGGATATTCAACTGGCTGCATGACCATGGATACGAGTGGTACGACTTGGGCGGCGCCGCGCATGAACCGGGCCTGCGTCAGTTCAAGAAGGGATTCGTTGGTAAAGCGGGCAGCGTCGTCGTCATGGAGGGCGAGTTCGACCGCTGGGCATCATCTCTCGGCCGCCTCTCGGCCGATACCGTCTTCGGCCTTCGTCACCTCAAGCGGCGTATCCAGTACGGCGCAAAATTCGGCAAGCTGGCCGACCCATCATCGTGATCGGTGCTTTGCTTGCGGTTGCCAACCGCAGCCCGTTCTCTGATCGAACGGCTTGAGAGCATGTCGGGTCTTCCGCCTGACTGAACCAATCAATATCATCGTCAGTCAGCCGATCTTGAGGACCCGCCTCGTCAGCACGCGCCAGGCCGTGAGGGGTAAGTCGATAACACCGGGCAAGGGGTCGTTCAAAGCGAATGCCGCCCAAGCCCGGACGCGCCCAAAAGAGCGCAGATAATCGCCCACACCGATGCGCCCCCTGACGAGCAGCGTCATCGCGACAACGAAGTCGCGAACCAGGTACATCCACGATACACCGATCTGCGCCACGGCAGGTTTGGCCGGGCGGCCGTTCGCGACCTGCCACATCATTGCACCCAGATCGACGCCGGCGGCTGCGCACAGGCCAAACCAGGACCAGGGGCGCGGGTTGACATCAAGAAGTTTGAGCGAGCCATCCCTGTGGTCGCGCTTGAACTCGACCTCGACGAGGCCGCCAAAGCCGACCGACGCCAACATGGTACGAGCGGCCTCAATGGCGCGCGGCTCGTCGACCACCTCCACGAAGGTGCTCGTATAGCCGAAATCGACCGGATATTGCCGGGTGCGGCGGGCCGTGAATTCTGTAACGGGCTGCCCGTCATGCCAGAGGGCCGCGTAGGAAAACTGGCTTTCGCCACCTCCAGGAATCAGTTCCTGAACGACGACATTCGCTGCCCCGATCTGCCCGGCGGCGTCGCGATAGGCACGGGCAAGCTCCGCCTGGTCGTCGGCCCGCACGACCTTGGCCTTGAAGAACGGCCCGTTGCCGCCGCCCATGTTTGGCTTGAGTACGACCGGGAAGGTCACGGCCAGCGTTTCGGCCTGTTCGACCGACACGAGCCTATGGGTTCTCGGTATTTTCACGTTCAGTTCGTCCGCACGGCGATAAAGAAAGGGCTTGTCGCAGAGCCAGCGCAACGAATCCCAACCGGGCAGCATAATCTTGAACGTCGCGGACAGGGCAGCCCGGTTCTCCGATACAAATCGTACCTCCCCGTCGCCCGCCGGCACCAGCAAATACCCGTCCCATTTCCTTTCCTTCGCCATCCGGGCGAGAAAAGAGACCGCTTCGCCATCGCAATGGCCGGGCCAGGATATCGGGCCTTCGACGTATCTCGACCAGCTGGGCAGCATCCTGTCGTTGGAAATGCAGACGACCGGAATTTTTAAGGTGCCGAGACTGCGAGCCAAGGCCAGCGTTCCATGAGCACCACCAAGAATCACTACGCCAGAACCGCCCACGTGCCGAACCCTCTCGAATCCGCAGGACCATACTGGCTTTTCGTGAATAATTTGGATGCTCGAACACCTGTTGGATGCTCGAACACCTGGCGCGGTTCCAGCGTTTGCAAAATCGTCTGCTGAAACAGTGACGGATAATCGAGAAGGTTCCGTCCAAGCGCGAGCGCTTAGAGCGTTTTCGAGCGAAGTGGATGCCGGTTCGCGTGAAGAAAACGCGTCAAATCAAAATCATAGAGCCTCGCTTCTGATGAGGCGACGCGCGCCGCTCAGCGTCGTGCGCTGTGATATTTATCCGGGTAATATTGACAGACAAATTTTATCCGGATAATAAATACCGACCAACCCGCAATCGGACCCGCCGATGATCCACGACCAAACTTCCTGTTTCACCGCGTTCGAGGGCCAGCGGCGGATCGCGTCCGGTCCGCTCGCCGACGTCGCGCTTGCGGTCAAGCGCGCGGGCACGCGCACGACCGCTCCGATCGCAATCTACAGCGACGCGACCGGGCGCCCGATCGACCTCGATTTGCGCGGGTCCGACGACGAGATCGCGGCCCGCCTGACCTTGCCGGTCGGAACGGCGGAAGCCTGCGACGCCTCCAAACCGCGCGGCCGCGGACGGCCGAAGCTCGGCGTGGTCGCGCGCGAAGTGACGCTGCTGCCGCGGCACTGGGACTGGCTGAGCGCGCAGCCCGGCGGCGCCTCGGTCGCCTTGCGCAAGCTGGTCGAGGAGGCGCGCCGTTCGTCCGGCGACAGGGATCGCAGCCGTGCGGCGCGCGACGCCGCCTATCATTTCATGTCCGCGATGGCGGGCAATCTTGCAAACTTCGAGGAAGCCGCGCGCGCGCTGTTCGCAGGCGACCGGCGGCGGCTGGCAGGCCTGATCGCCGGCTGGCCGGACGATATCCGCGATCACATCGTCAAGCTAGTTGAGCGAATTTGACATTCGCCACCACCCGCTGCGGGCCCGCAATGCGAATGGTAGAACCGGACCACCATAGCGTTTTCGAGCGAAGCATGTCCTCGGGCTTGACCCGAGGGCGGGTACCGGTTCGCGTCAAGACAACGCGTCAAAACGAAAAGCTGGAGCCGAGCTTTGATTCCATCAAAGCCGGAATAGCTCCGGCTTTCGGCGGTGTCTCCTGAACTCCCCAAGGATCGGATCATGACCACCGCGCGACCGCTGTGGCAGGCGTACCTCGCCTTCCTGATGCCGATGATGCTGAGCAACGTGCTCCAGGCGCTGTTCGGCACCATCAACGGCATCTACCTCGGCCAGATGATCGGCGTCGATGCGCTCGCCGCCGCCTCGATTTTCTTTCCGATGATGTTCTTCTTCATCTCCTTCATCATCGGGCTCGGCGCGGGCTCGTCGGTGCTGATCGGTCAGGCATGGGGCGCGCGCGCCGTCGGCAAGGCGAAGGCGATCGCCGGAACCACGCTGGCGCTGACATTGCTCGGTGGCTGCGTGATCGCGATCGGCGGCGGCGTATTCGCGCGCGATCTGATGATGGCGCTGGCGACACCGCCCAACATTCTCGACGCCGCGACCGACTACGCCCGCATCATGATGATCACCATGCCGGCGACGTTCACCTTCCTGCTCGCCACCGCGATGATGCGCGGCGTCGGTGACACCGTCACGCCGCTGTGGGCGCTTGCGATCTCGACGCTGATCGGGCTCGTGGTCACGCCGGCGCTGATCCGGGGATGGTTCGGACTGCCCCAGTTCGGCGTCGCCAGCGCCGCGATCGCGTCCGCGATCTCGGCGGTCGTGACGCTGTTGTGGCTCGGTGTGCACATGCGACGGATGAATCATCCGCTGGCGCCGGATGCAGCGCTTCTGCGCGCCATGCGGCTCGATCGCGAACTGCTCGGCAAGGTGCTGCGCATCGGAGTGCCCACCGCGGTGCAGATGGTGGTGATGTCGCTCGCGGAAATCGTCCTGCTCGGCATCGTCAACAGGTTCGGCTCCGATGCCACCGCCGCCTATGGCGCAGTCAACCAGGTGCTGAGCTATGTGCAATTCCCGGCGATCTCGATCGCCATCACCGCGTCGATCTTCGCGGCGCAGGCGATCGGCGCAGGCCAAACCGGGCGGATCGGCGCGATCGTCCGCACCGGGATCTGGCTCAACCTGCTTTTGACCGGCGGCCTTGTCGCGCTCGGCTATCTGCTGTCGCGGATCATCATCGGACTTTTCATCACCAATCCCGAGGTGCTCGATCTGGCGCAGACGCTGCTGTTCATCGTGCTCTGGAGCACGGTTCCGTTCGGCATGGCTGGCGTGTTCTCGGCCACCATGCGCGCGAGCGGCACGGTGCTGGTGCCGACGCTGCTGTCGATTCTCGCCATCGTCGCGGTCGAGGTGCCCGTTGCGATGGTGCTCAGCCATCGCATCGGCGTCGAGGGCGTCTGGATCGCCTATCCCGCCGCGTTCTGCACCATGATGGTGCTGCAGATGGCCTTCTACCTGATGGTCTGGCGCAAGCGTGAGATCAAGCGATTGATCTGAGCGGCCAAATGCGGCGGCATCTTTTTTGAGTCGACGACGCCGGCGCAGCCCGGCATATCGGAGGCAAGAGCAACAATACCTGAACGGAGTTGAGCGATGCGCATTCTCGTTGTGGGAGCCGGCGCGACCGGCGGCTATTTCGGCGGCAGGCTGCTCAACGCCGGCCAGGATGTCACCTTCCTTGTGCGCTCCAGACGCGCCACTGAGCTTGCGAGCGCCGGCCTCGTCGTCAAGAGCCCGCTCGGCGACTTCACGCTGAAGAACCCGCCGACGGTGCAGGCCGGCGGCTTGAGCGAGAGGTTCGACGTCATCCTGCTGAGCTGCAAGGCTTTCGATCTCGATGACGCGATCACATCGTTCGCGCCCGCGGTCGGTCCGCGGACGGCGATCATCCCGTTGCTCAACGGGATGCGGCACCTGGAAGCGCTCGACGCGAAATTCGGTCGCGAGCGCGTGCTCGGCGGCCTGTGTTCGCTCGCGGTCACGCTCAACGACAAGCGCGAAATCGTCCATCTGGCGCCGATGCAGTCGCTCGGCTTCGGCGAGCGCGACGGCGGCACGAGCGATCGGGTCAGGGCCATCACTGAGGTCTTCGCCAGCGGCAATTGCGGATCGCAGGCATCCGACGACATCATCCAGGACATGTGGGAGAAGTGGGTGTTTCTGGCGACGCTGGCCGGCGCGACCTGCCTGATGCGCGCGTCCATCGGCCAGATCGTCGCCGCGCCCGGCGGCCGGGATTTCATCCTCAGCGCGCTCGACGAAATCGCAGGGATCGCGAAGGCGGCCGGTCACGCGCCGCGCGAGCAATTCCTGACCCGCACCACGGCGATGCTGACGGCGGAGGGCTCGCCGCTGACCGCATCCATGTTCCGCGACATCGAGGCCGGCGCGCGGGTCGAGGCCGATCAGATCATCGGCGATCTCATCACCCGCGCCGAGGCTGCGAAGCTGCCGGTGCCGAAGCTGCGCACGATCTATACGCATCTGAAGGCATACGAGAACCGGCGGGGATGACTCCCATGTCCGCCTCGGAGCACCGTTCAACGGCGAGCCCCCCGCTAGAACTATTCCGGCTTTGATGGAATCGGGGCCCTGTTCTCGTCATTGCGAGGAGCGGAGCGACGAAGCTATCCAGATGCTTTTAAAGCAAGAACTGGATTGCTTCGCTCCGCTCGCAATGACGGCAGGCTCCGTTTCCATCTAAATATGAACTGCTCTACGAGGCGTTTTCAAAAATCCAGATCCACATAAGTGCGCGACGCCGGCACGCCCGCCAGCCACTCGCTCAGCAACGGACGGAACGACGGCCGCGACTTGATTCGCGCGTACCACGCCTTCGCCGCGTCGTCCTCGGCCCATGGCACATCGCCGAGATAGTCGATCGCCGACAGGTGCGCCGCGGCGGCGAGATCGGCATAGGTCAGCCGGTCGCCGGCGAGATAGTTCCGGGTCCGCGCCAGCCAGCCGATATAGGCCAGATGGTAGCGCACATTCGTCCGGGCGGCGCGCATGACGTCGGTCTCGGGCGAGCCGCCGCCGATGGCCTCGCCCATGAAGCGCTTGTAGATGCGTTCCGTCACCAGCGGGCCGGAGGCCTCCTCGAAGAATTTCTCGTTGAACCATGCCATCAGGCGGCGCACCTCGATGCGCTCGGGCATCGTGGTGGGCAGCAGCCGCCGATCGCCGATCCGTTCGCCATAGGTCTCGTCGAGATAGTCCGCGATGATGGCGGCGCCGGGGACCGCGGGGACGCCTTCGGCGATCAGCACCGGCGTGGTGCCGGCCGGATTGAGCGCGAGGAATGCTTCACGCCGCTCCCACACCCGTTCCTCCACCGGCCGCACATCGAGGCCGTGCTCGCCGAGAGCAAGGCGAATGAAGCGCGATTGCGGACAGAATGGGTGGTGAAACAGCGTGAACATGGCGCCCTTGATAGGTTTGCGATGCTTAAGAAAGTATCTCTAATCCGTTAACGCCGCAGGCCGTCAACGGATTGGAGCCATGATTGCCGATCCGACGAATTTCGGCATTGCCGCAATGCGGCAAATAAGCGAGAAAGGCCCGCCGTCTGGCGTCGAATGCGATTCGGAGCGGGCCATTCCATGTTTTCCGATGCGATCAGAGCCGTCATTCTCGGGATCGTCGAAGGCGTCACCGAATTCCTGCCGGTGTCCTCGACCGGCCATCTGCTGCTGGCGGAGCGCTTCTTCGATCTCGGTTCGGGGAATTTCTGGAACACGTTCACGGTGCTGATCCAGCTCGGCGCGATTCTCGCGATCGTCGTCATCTATTTTGAGAAACTGTGGCGCATCGCGCTCGGGATGTTCTCCAATGACGCGGACCGGCGCTTCGTCATCGGCGTGCTCGCGGCCTTCCTTCCGGCCGTGGTCGTCGGCCTGATCGCCGGCAAGTACATCAAGGAACTGCTGTTCAATCCGTGGGTGGTGTGCTTCTCGCTGATCGTCGGCGGCGCGGTGCTGATGTGGGTCGATCAGCTCGACCACAAGCCGCACGAACACGACGCCACCGCCTTTCCGCTGCCGATGTATATCTGGATCGGCATCGCGCAGTGCCTTGCGATGATTCCCGGCGTGTCGCGCTCCGGCGCCACCATCGTCTCGGCGATGCTGCTCGGCGCCGACAAGCGCGCGGCTGCGGAATTCTCCTTCTTCCTTGCGATCCCGACCATGATCGGGGCCTTCGCCTATGATTTCTACAAGAACCGCGCCGACATGACGACCGACCATCTCGGCATCGTCGCGATCGGCTTCGTGGTGTCGTTCGTCACGGCGATCGTCGTGGTGAAGGCGTTCCTGAGTTACGTCACACGCAACGGCTTTACGTTCTTCGCCTGGTGGCGGGTGATCGTCGGCACGCTCGGCCTGATCGCGCTGGCACTGGGGCGGTGATCTTTCGTCGTCCCTGCGAATGCAGAAGCGACCCGCGGGATCGTCACGCCCCATTCTGCGCGAACTGGCCGGCCTTGCGGAAGCGCCAGAGATACTGCGGCACCACGGCCTCCATCGAGTCCGGCGAGATTCCAAGACCCTGAAGCGTCAGACCCGCGGCAGTCGCCGAATCGGAAACGACGTTGTCGGTCCTGAGCAGCGCGACCTGATCCGGCGTCAGCTTCAGCGCCCCCGGAGCGAACTGCAGAAACATCGCCTTGAAGCGGGCAATCAGGAACGGCAGCGGCACCAGAACCCGCTCGCGCTCGATGACGCGCAGGATGATCTGGATGATCTCGCGCATCGACAACACCTCGGGACCGCCGAGTTCATAGACCGCGCCCGCTTTGGTCCTGCCGTCGACCGCGTCGGCGACGGCGGTGGCGACATCGCCGACATAGACCGGCTGCAGCTTCGTCGCGCCACCGCCGATCAGCGGCAGCACCGGCGACATCAGCGCCAGCGCGGCAAACCGGTTGGCGAACTGGTCTTCGGAGCCGAAGACCACCGACGGCCGCAGGATGGTCGCGGACGGCACGGCCGCCAGCACCGCTTTTTCGCCTGCCGCCTTGGCGCGGGCGTAAGCCGAGGCCGACTTGTCGTCGGCGCCGATCGCCGAGACATGCACCATGCGCGCGCCGGTGGCCGCGGCCGCCTTCGCGACGGTCGCGGCTCCCTCGGCCACCACGGCGTCGAAGGTCTGCGCGCCGCTCTTGCTCAGGATGCCGACAAGGTTGATCGCCACATGGGAGTCGCGCATCGCCGCGCGGACCGACGCCGGATAGCGCAGATTGGCCTGCACGGCATGGATCTGGCCGACCTTGCCGAGCGGCTGCAAATGTCCGGCCAGTTCAGGGCGCCGGACGCCGACCCGGATACGGTAGTCCCGCTTGGCGAGCGCGCGAACCACATGCCGGCCGAGGAAGCCCGAGCCTCCGAAAACCGTGACGAGGGTATCCGTATTCGATGCCATGGTCTGATCCTCAAGGGCGTTGATCTCAGGTCAAACAAGGGATATTCCGCCGCTCCGCGACACGTCAACCGGCGGGGCGCGGAGCCATTCCCGCTTGATGGAATCAAAGCCGGGCTCCGGCTTGTGTTTTGACGCGTTTTCTTGACGCGAACCGGTGCCATCCCGGGGTCAAGCCCGAGGACATGCTTCGCTCGAAAACGCTATAGCGGCTATTCGAGCGCCTCTTCAAGGATTTGACAAGCGCGCGGCCGATGCCTACTAACCCGGTCCGTGCCCAGGTGGCGGAATTGGTAGACGCGCTGGCTTCAGGTGCCAGTGGCTGCAAGGTCGTGAAGGTTCGAGTCCTTTCCTGGGCACCATCTGTTTGGAAATCCTGGTTCACAACCTTGCATCGACCCGTTTTTTGAGTGGCCGGTTTCGACTTGCATCGGTTTTGCGCACTGCTGAGCGCGCCAAAGCCATAGGTCCAAGCCGGTAGGTACGGACATCGAAGTCCAAGAACAGCATCGCACGCAGCCTCACTGACGAGACCACAGGCCATGCCATCGGCCCATGTCATCGAGGGATGATCAAGGCGCGCCGATACGAGTCCCGTTGGTGACGACCGGGCCGGTCAGGCGGTTGCGCCTCGGTCGGCCTGGCAATGACCCCGATCCCGTCCGATGAATGTGACATACCGAGAACGAATTTTGGCAAATGGCCAATGATTGTGTCCGTCGAACCGTCGCCAATTTTCCTTGCCGCCTCGACCGGGAACATTGTCGCCTTGCATCGACTTCTATCGGTTAGCTGAGCGCGTTGCCGAAGCAGCGCCGCTGAAAATGACAAACCGATAGGAGTTTCCGAAATGTCCGAAAACACAAACGGGACGGTGAATTATACCGCGCGCGAAGCCGTGGGAGTTTTTTCCGACTTCGAGGCGCTGGAAGCCGCAGTTGACGAACTCGAGGTTTCAGGTTTCGACAGAGCGGCGGTTTCCGTGCTCGCAAGCGATCAGAAGATCAAGGAGCGAATGGACGGCCTTTACCCCACTCTCATTGAGATCGAGGACGACGGCCGGGCGCCGGGGACAGCCTTTGCCGAAAAGGGTTCTCGCGTCGAGGGCGAAGCGGCGCTTGTAGGTATCCCCTTCTATATCGGCTGCGTCGCAGCCGCTGCGGTCGCCGCTGGCTCCGGTGGTCTGGCGGTGCCGGCAATCGGCACGATAATTGTCGGCGCCGCGGCAGGAGGCGGACTTGGCGCTCTTTTGGCTGGCGCGGTAGCGCACCACCACCGCGCCAGCGTTTCGAAACAACTTTCGCGAGGCGGGACAGTCGTGTGGGTGAGCGTCCGGGACGATGACGCGGAGAAGCGCGCGGTCGAGATCTTGACGAAGGCCGGCGCTCGCGACGTCCATGTGCACGAGATACAGCGAGAATGGACGCTAAAGGACCGACCCCTGTCCGAGGGACAGCCCGATCCCCTGCTCCGCATCTAGATCAGTATGAGTTGATGATGAAGCGTTTCAATGCATCACGATCGGGCGAAAGCGCGAAGCCTGTCTTCGCGCAGACGTCCCGGCCATCCACGTCTTGATCCGATTCAACCAAACCTGATCCGCTTGAGACGACCCCGCGCGTCTGGATACAAAAAAGCTTGATAAATCACTGGTAGCCCCGTCGGACTGCGCAATCCTTTTCCGGGCACCGTCGGTTTTTCGGCAAGCCCGCAGGTTCGTGATCGCAGCCATCAGGACGCCGGTTTCCGGCCCGCGCGGGGCCGAGTGCGGATGCGCATCGGTCCGTTGTTCTCGTCGATCTCGAATGCGCCCGTCTTCCTGACAAGGCTGCTGAGTTTTCCGAAGCCATAGCTGCGGACATCGAAATCCGAGAACAGCTTCGATATTTGCTGTCCCACAGGGCCGAGAAGTGCCCAGCCATCCTCGCTCTCGATCTGCGAAATGGCCTTGTTGAGGATCGGAATGGCGGCGCTCGGCGGCTTTGGGTTTTTGGAGTTGGGCAATATCGGTGGCGGAACAGCTATGGGTTTGGGTTCGGACGTTTTCGGAAGGAGACCTTCAAGCGAGATGAACCTATCGCAGGCCCGCTGAAAGCAATCCGGTGTTTTCTTTTCACCGAACCCATAAACACTCGCGCCCTCACGCCGAAGCCGGGCAGCAAGATTCGTGAAATCGCTATCGGACGAGACCAGACAAAATCCATTGATCCGACCATCATGCAAGAGATCCATAGCGTCGATGACTAGCGCCATGTCCGCAGAATTCTTGCCTTTCGCCGCGCGAATTTGATCACGCCTCTCGAGCGAATGATCAGGTAATACGCTGGCCCAACCCTTTAGGTTTGGACCCGAGAGATTTCCATAGATGAGCCGGACCGGCGCGTCGCCCATTTGGGCGATTTTCTTGAAGAGTCCGTCGGCAAATTTCGACGAAACATTCTCCGCATCGATCAGGATGGCAAAACGTGGCGACCGCTGTTGTCGTTCAGCTTTCATCCGGCACCCTTGTAAAACATCGCAATCTGCCGAGACTGCCGCAGCTTTCTTGATATTATTGAAAGACGAGTTGTCGTAGGGCGTACAAGGCCGGCTAGGGTCAGCAAGAGCTTCCAAAATAATCCAAATTTATCAGCGCATTGGAAAGTATTCGTTAGCCGTTTGGCGTCGCGTTCCCAGGTGAGCCGGTGTCCGGGCTTTTCGAAAGTTCCGCCCCTCGTTTGTTGACGATTTCAACGATAGTTTAGCGCTCACACCGATTCGACGAGGCTTCATCCATGACCATCCGCCTGCACCGCGGCGATCTGCCGGACCAGGACCTCAAGCGCTACACGCACTCGGCGGCGATCGACACCGAGACCATGGGTCTCAATCCGCATCGCGACCGGCTGTGCGTGGTGCAGATGTCGCCGGGCGACGGCTCGGCCGACGTGATCCAGATCGCGCAGGGCCAGCGTGAGGCGCCCAACCTGAAACAGCTTCTGGCCGATCCGACCATCGTCAAGATCTTCCACTTCGCGCGCTTCGATCTCGCCGCGCTCTCCAACGCATTCGGCGTGATGCCACAGCCGGTCTACTGCACCAAGATCGCCTCGCGGCTGATCCGCACCTACACCGATCGGCATGGCCTGAAGGATCTGGTGCGCGAGCTGCTCAACATCGAACTGTCGAAGCAACAGCAGTCGAGCGACTGGGGGGCGCAGACACTGAGCGATGCGCAGCTCGCCTACGCCGCTTCCGACGTGCTGCATCTGCATGCCCTGCGCGACAAGCTCGATGCCATGCTGGCGCGCGAGAATCGCACCGGGATGGCGCAGGCCTGTTTCGAGTTCCTGCCGACACGGGCAAAGCTCGATCTTTCCGGCTGGGGAGCCGAGGACATTTTTGCGCACGCGTGATCCGCGCCACGCGACGATCGCCGCCCGGCTGGCCGGCTGCAACGTGCTTCCGCCCCGTTTCGGTCACACTCCTCGTCCTCGGTGGCGCCGGGCTGGCGGCGGTCGCCACCGCAAGTTCGGAAACCGCTTCAGTGTTCCCATGTTGCGGCGCGGACCCTGATGCCGAACGCGTGGTGTCGTCATATGATGTCAGGGCTGCGAAACCCCGCGGTTCGGGGTAGAATAACCAGAACAGGCGCCTGGAGCAGCGGTGTATTCGGTTCAGAACCCTACCTATCAGGCCGGAATGCAGACCGGTCTGGAGGCACGTTTTGCACGCGCGGCGCGTCACAGCCGTATGGTGCGAGCGTTGCGGATCGCGGTGCCGGCGGTGGTTGGCCTGGTGATGGCCGCGCTGATCGCGGTCGCGGTCTTCAATCCCTTCCGTGCGCTGGCGAAGCTGCCGCTCGAGATGGACAATCTCGTCGTCTCCGGCACCAAGATCACGATGGAATCGCCGCATCTTTCCGGCTTCACACCGGACAAGCGGCCCTATGAGATGCAGGCCACGACGGCGACGCAGGACATCACCGATCCGGATCATGTCGAATTGCATACCTTGCGCGCCAAGGTGCTGATGGAGGACCGTTCGACGGTGACGCTGAATTCCCGCACCGGGGTGTTCGATACGAAAACGCAGATGCTCGACCTGCACAAGGATATCCTCATGCAGTCTTCGACGGGATACGAGGCGCGGCTGAGCCATGCGCTGGTCGATATGGGTCAGGGCACCGTTACCTCGGACCAGCCCGTCGATGTCAAATTGCTGAACGGCACGCTGACCGCCGACACCATGAAGGTCACCGAAAAGGGCGACGTGGTGCGATTCGAAAACAATGTCGTGATGCATCTGGTGATGGACCGTCCTGTCGCGACCGCGGGTCCGGCCGACGAGGAGACGGCGCCGCCGGCTGCCAGCGCGGAGCGCACGCACACCTCGCGCGGCCGCTCGCACACCCAACACAATTCGGGCGGCGACACGAAATGAATCCGGCCACGCAGAGTCCCCGCCATCTCCCGCTGGCGACCCGCATCGCCGGCCTGCTGTGCGGTGGATTGATCACCATCGCCGTGATGGCGGCCGGCGAAGCCGCCGGGCAAAGCGCGGTGCAGGGCGTCCCCAACGCGATGCAGGGCTTTTCCCAAAATCGCGATCAGCCGATCCAGATCGAGGCCGCCGCGCTGGAGATGCGCGACAAGAAAAAGGAGGCGACGTTCTCCGGAAACGTCAAGGTGGTGCAGGGCGACACCACCATGACGTCGAAGACTCTCGTGGTCTATTACGAAAGCGGCAATTCGGCCAATGCCAAGGGCAAGTCACCGTCGAAACCAGCGATGGCCTCGGCGACGCCGGGACCATCGGGCGCATCCTCGATCAAGCGGCTGGAGGCCAGGGGCAACGTGGTGGTGACCCAGAAGGATCAGGTCGTGACCGGCGATACCGCCCAGTTCGACACCAGGACCAATCTGGTCACCATGCTCGGCAAGGTCGTGCTGACCCAGGGCAAGAACGTGTTGCGCGGCGACAGGCTGATCGTGGACATGACCACGGGCGTGTCCCGCGTCGAATCGAACAGCGGGCGGGTGCAGGGCCTGTTTCAGTCGTCCGGACAGGGAGGGCCGCTGTCTGGACCGATGCCCCTCTCCGGTTCATCGCAAAAGCCTAAATGATATCAATAAATTGCCAAAGGATCGGACGACGAGAGGTTGAACCCGCGACAGCCCGTCCGTATCTTCCGCGAGCGGACGTGAGGCCGCGGCGACGGAGTCGAGTGTTGAGTTCCCGTGTTTCGCTGGGCAACGTTCGTTTCCTCATTCATGCTGATGCGGCGAATCGGTCGAGCGTCGTGGCGTGCGGGCGGATGACCGTGAGAGGCTGAGCGAAGCGCCCATGGTGGATATCTTCAACGTGTTCCGCAAGCGGCCGCAAAAACGCGGGCCGCAAGCCTTTGCGCGGACCCAGGCGGACATCACCGCGCTCGGCGATACCATCGGCGACATGCTGACCAGTCCGGTGCGCGACGCTCCGCCGATCGCGCGCGGAGCCGACCGCGATGTTCCGCCTGTCGCGCCCGTTCCGCAATCCCGGCGGCCGGCGCGCCCCACGCCGGAACCTCCCCGCCCACGCGCCGCCTCCAACGGCGCCGCCGCGCCGCGGATGGCGAAGCGCCCCGGTTACCTCGCCGTGCACGGCGTCGAAAAAAGTTTCGGCTCGCGTCAGGTCGTGCGCGGCGTCAGCATCTATGTCCGCCGCGGCGAGGCGGTCGGGTTGCTGGGTCCGAACGGCGCCGGCAAGACCACCGTGTTCTACATGATCACCGGCCTGATCCCGGCGGATCGCGGCGCGATCGAACTCGACGGTCACGACGTGACGAAGCTGCCGATGTATCAGCGGGCGCGGCTCGGCATCGGTTATCTGCCGCAGGAAGCCTCGATCTTCCGCGGCCTCAGCGTCGAGCAGAACATCCGCGCCGTGCTCGAGGTCGTCGAGCCCAGCAAGAAGAAGCGCGAGGCCGAGCTCGATGCGCTGCTCGAGGAATTCAACATCAGCCGCTTACGCAAGACGCCGTCAATCGCGCTGTCCGGCGGCGAGCGGCGGCGCGTGGAAATCGCGCGCGCGCTGGCGACACGCCCGAGCTACATGCTGCTGGATGAGCCGTTCGCCGGCATCGACCCGATCGCGGTCGGCGACATCCAGGACCTCGTACGCCATCTGACCAATCGCGGCATCGGCGTGCTCATCACCGACCACAACGTCCGCGAAACGCTGGGGCTGACCGACCGCGCCTACATCGTCTACGCCGGCGAAATCCTGACCGAGGGCAGCCCCGACGAGATCGTCAACGATCCCGACGTGCGACGCTTGTATCTCGGCGAGGAATTCCGGCTGTAGCGCGTAGGCCGCGAGCATGGCCATGCTCCAGCATAACCATGCTCTGACCGGTCGGGTTCGTGACGAATCTGCTTCGCGGGATTCGCACCCCTCACCAGGGGCCGACATCGACACCAAATGCCGAACCGTCGTCATCATCGTTGCGTGAGACGCCGGCGCGCGGGGCGTAATAGCGCGGACGATAGTCGCGACGTTCGTCGCCGGCGCCGTCATCACCGTCGTCGTCATGCCAACGTTGGACGTAACGCGGCGCGTGTGTGCGGTAGCAATACCCGTCGTCGTCGCAAATCATATGAGCCTGAGCGATCGGCGCGACTTGCGGGGCCTCGCCCGTGAAGGAGAGATCCGCGGCGGACGCCGGGAGCGCGAGCAGCAAACTCGCGGCGGCAACAAGAAGGCTCGTCTTGACCATGTGAAGTTTCCTCGTGGTGCTTTGCGCGGCGCAGCCAGCCAAGCCTGCCGAAGCTGAACCGTATCGATGGCCGAATTTGGAGTTTCAGCCGGCAGATCGAAGACCTGATATTCCTCGTGTCGCCGCATTTCTCAGTCTTGCTCGCCGGCAAACGGGGAGCACAAAATGAAGATAATCGTTACTGTGGTTGCGTTGGCGTTGCCGCTGCTATCGTCGGCGGCGCTGGCGCAGGAGCGCGCCGGCAGCGCTGCGCTGGGCGCGCTGTCAGGTGCGGTGGTCCTGGGTCCGGTCGGGGCGGTCGCCGGCGCGGTGGTCGGCTATACCGCCGGGCCGTCGATCGCGCATTCGTGGGGCCTGCGTCGCTCATCGACCAAGCGGAAGCGGCAATCCACCAATCGATCGCAGCGGCGGCTGACGACGGTCAACGATAGCCGACGCGCGCCGGGTGCGCAGACGGCAAGCCCGAAACCAAGACCGACAGCCGCTGCGGCGGCTGCGCCGCGCGCGGTCGATCCCACGCCGATGCCTCCGGTGCAAGCCTTGTATTAACAAGCCCATTAACCAGCCTTGGATTGACAAGCCTTAGATTGACAAGCCTTGGACTGAGTCGCTCATCCATGCGCAAACCACACCGGTTGCGCGCTGCGGTAGCAATGCGACCAAACGTGTTTGCAGACCTCAGGTTGAGGCCGGAGTTGAATTGCGTCGCCGACAAGGCGTGTACATCCGGCCGCAAAACAGTTAAGCAAGAATCGGACCAATCTTTGGACCGGTCTTGGCATGGCGCTGACGCAGAGACTCGAATTCCGCCAGTCCCAGTCGCTGGTGATGACGCCGCAGCTCATGCAGGCGATCAAGCTGCTGCAACTGTCGAACCTCGATCTCACCGCGTTTGTCGAGGACGAACTGGAGCGGAATCCGCTGCTGGAGCGCGCCAGCGACGGCCCCGAGCCGCCGGCGGCTGGGGAGCCCGCCGCTCGCGACGCCGAATTTTCAGAAGGCGGCGACGCGGCGGCTTTCGGGGACGACGACACGGGCGAGCGCTCCGGCGGCCAGTCCTCAGAACCCGCGCCCGACGAGTGGATCAACAGCGAACTCGGCAGCCGCACCGAGATCGAGCAGACCTTCGACAGCGGCCTCGAAAACGTCTTTCCGGAGGAACCGGCCGAGGCCGCGGCGCGAGCCGCGCAGGATTCCGCGCCGACCGCGTTCACCGAATGGGGTGGCGGCGCCTCGAATGACGACAGCTACAATCTCGAGGCCTTCGTCGCGGCCGAGGTGACGCTCTGCGAGCATCTGGCCGAACAGCTCGCGGTCACTGTGACGGCGCCGGCGCAGCGCATGATCGGACGCTATCTGATCGATCTCGTCGACGACGCCGGTTACCTGCCGCCCGACCTCGGCGAGGTCGGCGACAGGCTCGGTGCCGGTGCCGACGACGTCGCAGCCGTTCTCGCGGTGCTGCAGACGTTCGATCCGCCGGGGATCTGCGCCCGCAATTTGAGCGAGTGCCTTGCAATCCAGTTGCGCGAGAAAGATCGCTACGATCCGGCGATGCAGGTTCTGGTCGAACATCTCGATTTGCTGGCCAGGCGCGACTTCGCAGGTTTGCGCAGGATCTGCGGCATCGACGACGAAGACCTCGCCGGGATGATCGGCGAAATCCGTCATCTCGATCCCAAGCCGGGCTTGAGGTTCGGCACCCCGCGTACGCAGACCGTGGTGCCCGACGTTTATGTGCGGCCGGGCCCGGACGGCGGCTGGCTCGTCGAACTCAACAGCGATACGCTGCCGCGCGTGCTGGTCAACCAGACCTATTATGCCGAACTATCGAAGACGATCCGCAAGGACGGCGACAAGGCCTATTTCACCGATTGCCTGCAAAACGCGACCTGGCTGGTCCGTGCGCTCGATCAGCGCGCCCGCACCATTCTCAAGGTGGCGACCGAAATCGTGCGCCAGCAGGACGGCTTTTTCACCTCGGGCGTGGCTCACCTGCGGCCGCTCAATCTCAAGACCGTGGCGGACGCGATCCAGATGCACGAGTCGACGGTGTCCCGCGTCACCGCCAACAAGTATATGGCGACGAATCGCGGCATCTTCGAGCTGAAATATTTTTTCACCGCATCGATCGCCTCGGCCGACGGCGGCGACGCCCACTCGGCGGAGGCCGTCCGTCACCACATCCGGCAACTGATCGATGCGGAAGACCCGTCGGCCGTTCTATCCGACGACACCATCGTGGAACGATTGCGCCAAGCCGGCATTGATATCGCCCGCCGCACCGTGGCGAAATATCGCGAAGCCCTGCGAATTCCCTCCTCGGTGCAGCGCCGCCGCGACAAGCAGAGCGTGCTTGGCAACGCGCGGACGGCGGCTGCCCCTTCGGCCGACCGCTCCCGTGACATCGCACCGGCTTGATTGCGCGCGCGCGACGCCCGATAATCCGTTCCTACTCATGATGGATGAGGCCTGCCATGACACTTCGAATCTCGGGCAAGAGCATCAATGTCGGCGAGGCGCTGCGCGGGCGCCTCAACAGTCGCACCGACGAAGTTCTCCGAAAATATTTTGACGGAAAATATTCTGGCCACATCACGCTGTGCAAGGACGGCTTCGGATTCCGCACCGACTGCGCGCTGCATCTGGATTCCGGAGTGACGCTCGAAGCCGAATCCAACGCCGCGGATGCCTATGCGAGCGCAGACCAGGCACTGTTGCAGATCGAGAAGCGACTGCGCCGTTACAAGAGCCGCCTCAAGGATCGCTCGGCCCGCAAGATCCACGCCACGACGGAAGCGGTCGCCGTGCTCGACGCGCCGAGTTACGTCATCGAGGCGCCGAACGTGGACGGTGAAGACGAGGTCACCGCCTTCAATCCGGTCATCATCGCGGAAGCCATCACATCGCTGAGGCGGCTTTCGGTCAGCGAAGCGGTGATGGAACTCGATTTCACCGGCGTGCCGGTGCTGGTTTTCCAGCATGGCTCCAGCGGCCGCGTGAACGTGATCTATCGCAGGCCAGACGGCAATGTGGGCTGGATCGACCCGCCGGCGGTGAACGGCTCTGCATGACGCGCCGCCATTGACGCCCGGAACACCGGTCCCTATGGTCCGCGACCTTTCCGAACCGGTTTTCCACCGGCCGGGACAAAAGTTCAGGAATTGGCATTGGGCTTGCGTTAGACTATAAGCCCGGGCATTCCCGGCCGGAGGGCCGCGGACCGCCAACCATGTGCGTTCGCCGGTATGTGGGCTTACGCTTGTTGCTGTATCTGACGCGTCTTCCGCAACCCTGACGGCAAACCTCACCTCGGAACGTCATATGATGATTACTGATCTGGTCGCACCCGAGGCGATCCTTCCTGCATTGAAGGTCAACAGCAAGAAGCAGGCGCTGCAGGAACTGGCTGCGCGCGCCGCTGAATTGACCGGGCAGAACGACCGCGCGATTTTCGAGGTGCTGTTGCGGCGCGAGAAGCTCGGAACCACGGCTGTCGGCTACGGCGTCGCGATTCCACACGGCAAGCTGCAAAAACTCGACAAGATATTCGGCCTGTTCGCACGGCTCGACCGCCCGATCGATTTCGAGGCGATGGATGGCCAGCCGGTCGATCTGATTTTCCTGCTGCTGGCACCCGAGGGCGCCGGCGCGGATCACCTGAAGGCGCTGGCGCGAATCGCGCGGCTGCTGCGCGATCAGGATATTGCCAACAAACTGCGCGCCTCGCGCGATGCGCAGGCGATCTACTCGGTGCTGGCGCTGCCGCCGGCGACAGTCCCCTGAGCTGTTGCGAATCGCTCTGGCATGATCCCGAAAAGTGGAAACCGGTTTTCGGATAAGATCATGCTCAATCAAAAGGATCGGGCTAGAGTCTGATTAAACTCAGTTGAATCTGACTCTAGAGCGATTCTTATTTTGACGGAACGGATCATCGGAACATTGCGGGCACTCACCCAACGGGAGAGATGACGGGTCACCCTTTGTGATTTCGCGCGAGCATGTACCGGCCCGGACCGCAATCGTTCTAGAGCCTTTCCGCTTCTGATCGAATCAGAAGCGGGCTCTATGATTTTGATCTGACGCGTTTTCTTCATGCGAACCGGTATCCACTTCGCTTGAAAACGCTCTCAATCTGTCCGGAGCCATGATGCCGTCCGCGAAATCCATCCTGCTGATCTGCGCCTTCGCTCTCACCGTCATGGCGCCGGCCGGCGCGACGGACCCGAGATTCATTGCAAGCCTCGGCAAGCTCGACCCGCAAACGCGACTGGAACAGATCTGCGACCTCGCGGCCGTCAAACACATCGGCAAGAGCGGGAAACTTCCGAAACCGGATCGCGCCAAATCCAACGTCATTACCCCGCCGCGGCATCACGGCGACACCATCGTTGCCAACGGCGGCGCATTCCGCAGCGGCGGGAAATGGTATGCGTTCTCGTTCAAATGCAAGGGGTCGCCCGACCATCTCGATGTGCTGTCGTTCACCTATCGCGTCGGCGCGATGATCCCGAAATCGAAGTGGCCCGAATACGGGCTGTGGGACTGAGCTGTTTTCAATCTTCGCGAACAGAGACGAGCCTCTTCACTCTCCCTGCCGGAGAGAGGGGGGAGACGCTCTTCGTTGCTGGATAAGCATTTCGCTATAGCAGGATACTAGAGCCTTTTCGCTTCTGATTGAATCAGAAGCGAGGCTCTATGATTTTGATTTGACGCGTTTTCTTCACGCGAACCGGCATCCACTTCGCTCGAAAACGCTCTAAAAAAACGTTCCGTCATTCCCGAAGCCGCGTTAGCGGCTGTCGGGAATCCAGTAGCACGAGGAGAATTTGTGAATACTGGATTCCCCGATGTGCCATCGCACATCTGAGGTCCGCAGCTTCGGTGCGTCCGGAAATGACGAGAACGACGGAAAGTATTTACAGCAGGCCTGCTAATCCTTCACCACCCGCACGGCGCCGAGCGCGGCGCTGGTGGCATGGGCGGCGTAGGCCTTCAGCGCCATCGTCACGCGGCGCTTGCGCGGCGCCGGCTTCCACGCCTTGTCGCCCTTCGCTTCCATCGCAGCGCGACGACGCTCGAGCTCGGCGTCGCTAACGTCGAGATGCACCTTGCGGTTGGGAATGTCGAACACGATGCGATCACCTTCCTCGACGAGACCGATCGCACCGCCCTCCGCCGCTTCCGGCGAGACATGGCCGATCGACAGACCCGACGAGCCGCCGGAGAACCGGCCGTCTGTGATCAGCGCGCACTGCTTGCCGAGGCCCTTCGATTTCAGATAGCTGGTCGGATACAGCATTTCCTGCATACCCGGACCGCCGCGCGGTCCCTCGTAGCGGATCAGCACCACATCGCCCGGCTGGATCCTGTTGGTGAGGATGGCGTCCACCGCGGCGTCCTGGCTCTCAAAGATGCGCGCGGGGCCAGAGAATGTCAGGATGCTGTCGTCGACGCCCGCGGTCTTCACGATGCAGCCGTCGCGCGCGATGTTGCCGTAGAGCACGGCGAGACCGCCGTCCTTCGAGAAAGCGTGTTCGGCGTCACGGATGCAGCCCGAGCTGCGGTCGGCGTCGAGCTCCTCGAAGCGCTTGTCCTGACTGAACGCGACTTGGGTGCGCACGCCGCCCGGCGCGGCCAGATAGAAACTGCGCACGCTGTCGCTTTTTGTCCGTTTGATGTCCCAGCGTTCCAGCCCGTCCTTCAGCGAGGTACTGTGAACCGTCGGCAGGCTGGAGTCGATCAGGCCCGCGCGATCGAGTTCGCCGAGAATGCCCATGATGCCGCCGGCGCGATGCACGTCTTCCAGATGCACGTCCACCACCGAGGGCGCGACCTTGCACAACACCGGCACGCGGCGCGACAGCCGGTCGATGTCCTTCATTGTGAAAGGCACTTCGCCTTCGTAAGCCGCGGCGAGCAGATGCAGCACGGTGTTGGTGGAGCCGCCCATCGAGATGTCGAGCGTCATCGCGTTTTCGAACGCCTTGAAGCTCGCGATCGCGCGCGGCAGCACGCGCGCGTCGTCCTGCTCGTAGTAGCGCCGCGCCAGATCGACGATGAGATGACCGGCTTCGACGAACAGGCCCTTGCGGTCGGCGTGGGTGGCGAGCACCGAGCCGTTGCCGGGCAATGCGAGGCCGAGCGCCTCGGTCAGGCAGTTCATCGAATTGGCGGTGAACATGCCCGAGCACGAGCCGCAGGTAGGGCAGGCCGAGCGTTCGATCGCCTCGACGTCGGCGTCGCTCACGCTGTCGTCGGCGGCGGCGACCATGGCGTCGATCAGATCGACCGACCTGATCTTGCCGTTGACGTTGACCTTGCCCGACTCCATCGGACCGCCGGAGACGAACACCGCGGGAACGTTGAGGCGCAACGCCGCCATCAGCATTCCGGGCGTGATCTTGTCGCAGTTGGAGATGCAGACCATGGCGTCGGCGCAATGCGCGTTGACCATGTATTCGACGCTGTCGGCGATGATCTCGCGCGAGGGCAGGCTGTAGAGCATGCCGTCGTGGCCCATGGCGATGCCGTCATCCACCGCGATGGTGTTGAACTCCTTGGCGACACCGCCGGCCTTCTCGATCTCGCGCGCCACGAGCTGGCCGAGATCCTTGAGGTGGACATGGCCGGGCACGAACTGGGTGAAGGAATTGACCACGGCGATGATCGGCTTGCCGAAGTCTTCATTCTTCATACCGGTGGCGCGCCACAGGCCGCGGGCGCCGGCCATGTTGCGGCCGTGGGTGGAGGTGCGGGAGCGATAGGCGGGCATGGGGATTTCCCGAATGTTCAATGGATTGGCGCGACCATACAGGGCCGCCGATCGAGGTCAAATGCAACCAGCCGACCATGGGATCGGCCTTTGGAGTCTGATTGAGCATGATCTTATCCGAAAACCGGTTTCCACTTTTCGGGATCATGCTCTAACGGCTTGGCCGGAGCGGCCGGGCCGTCAAACAGAAAAGCGGCAGCGCTCAACGCGCCGCCGCTTTCCGCTAACTCGGTCGCGCGCGACGGCGGCGCGCCTCGCGCGTCTCTCAATGCACGCTGACGGCCTGCAACTCGTTGCTCCAGGCGCTCGCGACCGCGGCCTCGCGCGAATCGGTGAGCATGATCGGCGTGCCGTCGGCGGCATGCAGCGCAAACAGCATGAGGCCGGGCGCGATTTTCGGGGCCTGCGGAAACAGGTCCGGCACGTCCTCGGAACGGACCTGCTTCACATAGGCGATATGGCCTTCGCCGAGCTGCGCCAGCGCCTCGATCGAAAGGCTTTCGGGCTGTAACGTAGCACTCACTTCACGCATGATCTCGACTCCTTCTGCTGGATTAAGCGGTCGAGTCCGCTACTCGTTGTACCCGGATGCATGGCCTTCGCCGGAAAACCGGTTTCCACTTTTCCCGGCCATGCATTATTCGTGTTCATTGATCGCGATTGTCTTAACAATCCTTTCAGCTTCCGGCCTGGCCAGATCGACGGACAGTAGCCCGTTTTTCAAGTCCGCGCCCAGCACCAACATCCCCTCCGCCAGCACAAAGGTGCGCTGGAAGTGGCGCGCGGCAATGCCGCGATGGATGTATTGCCTGATCTTGTCGTCCTGCTGCCGGCCGCGGATGACGAGCTGATTTTCCTCAATGGTCACATCGAGTTGGTCGCGGGTAAACCCCGCCACCGCCAGCGTGATCCGAAGGCGTTCGGGCTGACCGTTGTTCCGGTCGCACCCGCACCGCTCGATGTTGTAGGGAGGATAGCCGTCGGCGCCTTTGACGACGCGGTCGAGCGCACGCTCGATCTCGTCGAATCCCAAAAGGAACGGACTGGACAACGATGGAACACGAGACATCACAAAGTCCTCTCGAAGCGACTTTGATGCGCTCGACCAGCAAAAGTGAAACCGGTTTTGCGTCCGGTCGCGCGCCAACTTGAATGGCGCATGATCCGGTCGCCGAACCGCCCACACTTCGGCGGATCTTGCGCGGGGCCCTTGCGGCACCCCGTTTTGGCCGTCTGGTGGTTCCCAGCCGGTCAGATCAAATATGGCGATGTTTTGAGCGTCGTTCAAGACGTCCGGCGCATCGACCAACACTTTGAAATCGGGTCGGGAATCAAGTCGCCTGCGGCCAAACCCAACGTCTTGAAAGACCGGATGAGGCGTGGTGGAGCCAGGCGGGATCGAACCGCCGACCTCTTGCATGCCATGCAAGCGCTCTCCCAGCTGAGCTATGGCCCCCGGATCACGATGATTTTGGATCGGACCGATCCAAAATCATGAACGTGATCGAGTTCAATATTCTAGAGCGGGATGCGGGAGGAAAACCGCTAACACTTTTCCTCATCCCGCTCTATAGCGATCCGCACCAAATCAGGGCGGCGCGGTCTCAAAGACCCTGAACCACAGTTCAGGGCCGATCTCAAGTCTCCTCGTCGTCTCCGACGTCGCCGATGATGTTGGTCACGTCCTCATCGCCCTCTTCCTCGTCGGCGATGAAGGTGGAGTCATCGTCCTCGTCAAGGGTGTCGTCGACCTCGATATCATCCTCGGACTCCGGGACGACGGCCTTCTTGACCTTGCCGGTGTTCTCCTCGGCGTCGGCCTCCTCCAGCGAAACCAGCCCTTCGGCCTCGGCGGGTTCCGGCGACGCATCGGACGCTGAAGCCGCGGCAGCGGCGGCGCGGGCGGCCTCGCCGCGGGCCCGCACCGGCGCCACGACGATCGGCACGACCTCGCCGGTGTAGGGCGAGATCACCGGGGTCTTGTTCAGATCGTAGAACTTCTTGCCGGTCGTCGGGCAAATGCGCTTGGTTCCGAGCTCGGATTTGGCCACGTGTGGAATCCTGGGATTTCTTGAAAAGCGGTGCTTCACTTGGCTAGTTGGGGCGGCCCTGTCAATAGCGCTTTGCAGACGAAGCCGAAGGCGTGACGCGCCGGCGCCCCTGTGATACCAGCCGCCGACAAAGGAACCCGCAATCTTGACTCATTCCGGCCAACCGGCGCCGCTCGAGGCGCGAAAATGCCAGTCCCTGATCGGGCGCGTCCGGGTGCCGGGCGACAAGTCGATTTCCCACCGGGCCCTGATTCTGGGTGCGCTGGCGGTCGGTGAAACCCGAATCGCTGGACTTCTCGAGGGCGAGGACGTGCTCAACACCGCCAAGGCGATGCAGGCACTGGGGGCAAAGGTCGAACGGCGGATCGACGACAAAAGCGGGATCGTCTGGTCGGTGCGCGGCGTCGGCACAAGCGGGTTCGCGACGCCCGAGGCGCCGCTCGATTTCGGCAATTCCGGCACCGGGTGCCGCCTGGTGATGGGCGCGGTGGCCGGTTGTCCGATAGTAGCGACCTTCGATGGCGACGGCTCGCTGCGCTCGCGGCCGATGCGGCGCATTCTCGATCCGCTCGAACTGATGGGCGCGCGGGTGACGGGCGAGAGCGACGGCGGCCGGCTGCCGCTGACGCTCGCAGGCGCGCGCGATCCGCTGCCGATCGTGTACCGCACGCCGGTCGCATCGGCGCAGATCAAGTCGGCGGTGCTGCTGGCGGGATTGTCGGCGCCGGGCATCACCACCGTCATCGAGAGCGAGGCCAGCCGCGACCACACCGAGCTGATGCTGAAGCATTTTGGCGCGCAGATTGTTTCCGTGTCCGACGGCACACACGGGCGCAAAATCTCGTTAACCGGACAGCCCGAACTGCACGGCGCCGCCGTCACGGTACCGGCCGACCCGTCATCGGCGGCGTTTCCGATCGTCGCCGCGCTGATCACCGAAGGCTCCGACATCGTGCTGACCGACGTCATGACCAACCCGTTGCGAACCGGCCTGTTCGCCACGTTGCGCGAGATGGGCGCCTCGATCGAGGAGAGCGAGACGCGCCTTGATGCCGGCGAGCCGATGGCGCAACTACGGGTGCGCGCCTCAAAGCTGCGCGGCGTCGAGGTGCCGGCCGCTCGCGCGCCGTCGATGATCGACGAATATCTGGTGCTCGCGGTCGCGGCGGCGTTTGCCGAAGGCACCACCGTGATGCGCGGGCTGCACGAATTGCGCGTCAAGGAATCCGATCGCCTCGAAGCCGCCGCCGCCATGCTGCGCGTCAACGGCGTCGCGGTCGAGATCGCCGGCGACGACCTGATCGTCGAGGGCCGCGGCCGCGTGCCCGGCGGCGGTCTGGTCACCACCCACATGGATCATCGCATCGCGATGTCGGCGCTGGCGATGGGCTGCGCGTCGGATGCGCCGGTCAAGGTCGACGACACCGCCTTCATCGCCACGAGCTTTCCGGATTTCGTGCCGATGATGCGGCGGCTGGGAGCGGATTTCGCATGATCATCGCCATAGACGGACCCGCGGCATCGGGGAAAGGCACGCTCGGCAAGCGCCTGGCGCATCACTATCACTTTCGCCATCTCGATACCGGGGTGATCTATCGGGCGGTCGCCAAGGCCCTGCTCGACGCCGGCGCGGACCCGGCCGACGAGGCGCTCGCGGTCGCGGCCGCGCTTGAGCTCGACCCGGAAAAATTCGGCCATCCCGCCCTGAAAACCCAGACGGTCGGCGAGGTCGCCTCGGTCGTGTCGGCGTTTCCCCGGGTGCGCGAGGCGCTGCTGACGTTCCAGCGCCAGTTCGCCGCCGAGCCGCCCGGCGCGGTGCTCGACGGCCGCGACATCGGTACCGTGATCTGCCCCGAGGCCGACGTGAAAATTTTCGTGGTGGCCGATCCGGTCGTGCGGGCCCGGCGGCGTACGCTGGAGGCGCGCTCGCGCGGCGAGGAGGCCGATGAGGCGGTGGTTCTGGCGGATATCCTCAAGCGCGACGAACGCGACCGCAACCGGCCCATCGCGCCGCTGAAGGCGGCCGCCGACGCCCATGTGCTGGATAATTCCAACCTCGACATCGAGGCCGGCCTGAAAGCCGCCATCGCCATCGTCGAGGCGGTCAGGGCTGGTCGCTAGCTGTGTGGAGCCTCCATAGGTTGTCCTCAGGGCCTTTTAAGGCCGTTCGCACCATCACGACGCTGCGGGACGCGGATTCCGGACTTGCCGCAGTGCCGCTTGGCCGTTATATCCTTCGCGTCCGGGCTCACCGATAGTGTCGAGACCGCCCGAGCGGGCCGGCCGGAGTTTCAAACTCCCGCCGTCATTGGAGGAACGCCCGCTCAGTCTCGATGTCGATCGTTCTGCGGTCGATCGCTCCTGAAAGACTCCGGACCACATCATCGTTTCGAACGCGAAGGCTTGCTGCCGGCCCGTTGCTGCATGTTCCCCGCACGACGGTCGTCAGGGCCGCGGACCCCTGACCCTTCCCGCGCGTTACGCCTATCAACCCGAACCGCCGGCAAGTATCCCGCATTGGAGAACAAATGGCTTCGACTGATACCTACAACCCGTCCCGCGACGATTTCGCCGCGATGCTCGATGAGTCCTTCGCCGGCGGCAGCCTGCAGGAAAGCTCCGTCATCAAGGGCAAGGTGGTTGCGATCGAGAAGGACATGGCCGTCATCGACGTCGGCCTCAAGACCGAAGGCCGCGTGGCGCTGCGCGAATTCGCCGGACCCGGCCGCGAAAACTCCCTGAAGGTCGGCGACGAGGTCGAGGTGTTTCTCGATCGCATCGAGAACGCGCTCGGCGAGGCCGTGCTGTCGCGCGACAAGGCGCGCCGCGAGGAGAGCTGGGGCAAGCTCGAAAAGGCGTTCCAGAACAACGAGAAGGTCCACGGCGTCATCTTCAATCAGGTCAAGGGCGGCTTCACCGTCGATCTCGACGGCGCCGTAGCCTTCCTGCCGCGCTCGCAGGTGGACATCCGCCCGATCCGCGACGTCGGCCCGCTGATGAACAACACCCAGCCGTTCCAGATCCTCAAGATGGATCGCCGCCGCGGCAACATCGTCGTCTCCCGCCGCACGGTTCTGGAAGAGACCCGCGCCGAGCAGCGCCAGGAACTGGTGCAGAACCTCGAAGAGGGTCAGGTCATCGACGGCGTCGTCAAGAACATCACCGACTACGGCGCGTTCGTCGACCTCGGCGGCATCGACGGCCTGTTGCACGTCACCGACATCGCCTGGCGCCGCGTCAATCATCCGACCGAAGTGCTGGCCATCGGCCAGACGGTGAAGGTCAAGATCATCAAGATCAACCACGAGACCCACCGCATCTCGCTCGGCATGAAGCAGCTCCTCGACGATCCGTGGCAGGGCATCGAGGCGAAGTATCCGCTCAACGCCCGCTACACCGGTCGCGTCACCAACATCACCGACTACGGCGCGTTCGTCGAACTGGAGCCAGGCATCGAGGGCCTGATCCACGTTTCCGAGATGTCGTGGACCAAGAAGAACATGCACCCCGGCAAGATCGTCTCGACCTCGCAGGAAGTCGAGGTGCAGGTGCTCGAGGTCGACGCCGTCAAGCGCCGGATTTCGCTCGGCCTCAAGCAGACCATGCGCAATCCCTGGGAAGCGTTCGTCGAAAAGCACCCGGTCGGTTCGACCGTGGAGGGCGAGGTCAAGAACAAGACCGAGTTCGGCCTGTTCCTCGGCCTCGAGGGCGACGTCGACGGCATGGTCCATCTCTCCGACCTCGACTGGAAACAGCCGGGCGAGCAGGTCATCGACAACTTCAAGCGCGGCGATATGGTCAAGGCCATCGTGCTCGACGTCGACGTCGAGAAGGAGCGCATCTCGCTCGGCGTCAAGCAGCTCGAAGGCGACCCGTTCGCCGAGCCGGGCGACGTCAAGAAGGGCGCGGTCGTGACCTGCGAAGTGCTTGAGATCAAGGACGGCGGCATCGAGGTGCAGATCGCCGGCACCGAGTTCCAGACCTTCATCAAGCGTTCGGAACTGGCGCGCGACCGCAACGACCAGCGCAGCGAGCGTTTCGCCGTCGGCGAGAAGGTCGATGCCCGCGTCATCCAGTTCGACAGGAAGGCCCGCAAGGTGCAGGTCTCGATCAAGGCGCTTGAGGTCGCCGAAGAGAAGGAAGCCATTGCGCAATATGGCTCCTCCGATTCTGGCGCGACGCTGGGCGACATCCTCGGCACCGCGCTGAAACAGCGCACCGACAAGTAAGCGTCAGCTTCTTTATTGCAGCCGACCAAAGGCTCCGGTTTCGACCGGAGCCTTTTTGTTTTGCAGGAAGTGGTGCGGCGCTGGAACCCAAACGCCAGTGTTCGCGTTTCTTATGGTACGCAGGTCTTCCGCAGCGAGCGGGCCGGGTTATCGCTCTCGGCTCGCGGAAAGATGGATGAACGACCGAGCTTTAGATCGTTTTTTCCGGCCAGCGGCACAGGTCGTTGATCAAGCACACCGCGCAGCGCGGCGATCGCGCCAGGCAGGTGTAGCGTCCGTGCAGGATCAGCCAGTGATGCGCATGCAGCATGAACTCGTCCGGGATCACGCGCTCAAGTCCGAGTTCGACCTCGAGCGGCGTCTTGCCCGGCGCCATGCCGGTACGGTTGCCGACGCGGAAGACATGGGTGTCAACCGCCATTGTGTGCTCTCCGAACGCCATGTTGAGCACGACGTTGGCGGTCTTGCGTCCCGCGCCGGGCAGCGATTCGATCCCGGCGCGGCTGCGCGGGACTTCGCCATTGAAGTCCGCGAGCAGTTTTTCCGACAGCGCGATGATGTTCCTCGCCTTGTTGCGATAGAGCCCGATGGTTTTGATGTGATCGCGGACCTTCTCCTCGCCGAGCGCCAGCATCCTGGCGGGCGTATCGGCGACCGCGAACAGGGCACGAGTCGCCTTGTTGACACCGGCGTCGGTCGCCTGAGCCGACAGCACCACCGCGACCAGCAGCGTGTAGGGGTTGAGGTGCTCGAGTTCGCCCTTCGGCTCGGGATTGGCGTTGCGGAACCGCACGAAGGCTTCCCGGATTTCGGCCACCGTCCAGGGCCTGAGGGGCGGCGTGGGCGCCGCCGACCCACGTGCCGACCGACGTGCCGGCTTGGCGGGCCGCTTGGCGGCGGGCAGGATGGCCTTGGAGGCGGCCCCGGCCTCGGGTGTCGCCGCCCGTTTCCGCGGTTTTGCCGCCGGAGCCTGCCCCAATTTCGCCGCAACGGATTTTCGCTGCCCAAGGTTCGCCTCAGGAGCTTTCGGGGGTGGTTCGGCGGTCCCGCCGCGAGCAGAACTCAGCTTTGCAAAGCTCCGGCGGGTGTTTTTCGTCATGATCATGGTATAGTGATTTCCAATGACATTGGACAATAACCTGACCAATCCGGAGCTTGCGGAGCAGACGCTGTTTTCAGCCCTGCTGACGCCGCACCGCTCGTTGACTCAAGCCGGTTTCATTGTGCTGATGACGATCGTGACCGTGGTGAGCTTTGTCGCGGGAATGGTGTTCCTGATGATGGGCGCCTGGCCGGTGTTCCTGTTTTTCGGCCTCGACGCCCTCATGATTTACTGGGCGTTCCGGATCAATTTCCTGCGGGCCAGAGCCACGGAGGAAATTTTCATCACCCACTTCGAGTTGCGGGTGCGCCGCACCAGTCATCGCGGTCATATCGTCGAGTGGGTTTCGAACCCGCTCTGGGTGCAGCTCGACCAGAAAATCCACGAGGAGTATGGCATCGAGCGGCTCTATCTGGTTTCGCGCGGCCGCCGGATCTCGATCGCGAGTTTTCTTGGTCCGGACGAGAAGGTAAGTTTTGTCGAAGCCTTATCAGCAGCGCTACAACTTGCGAAACGCGGGCCGACCTACAATCCGCTCTCTTAGAGCGTTTTCGAGGAAGTATGTCCTCAGGCTGACCCGAGGATGGGTACGGATTCGCGTGAGGAAAACGCGTCAAATCAAAATTATAGAGCCCCGCTTCTAATTCCAAAAACCCTCGCGGGAATCGGGTGGCTGCGACACAGCCGCCGCCTTACATTCGTGTCATGATGACGTTTGCAAAAAGCTTCGCCCCGAATGATCCACGCCTCACGCTGCCGGGCGCAGAAAGTGCCGCGCTGCGCGACTACGATGCGGTGCGGCGCGCGATCGCTTTTATCTCGGCAAACTGGCGCACGCAGCCGACCATTGCAGCGATAGCCGACGCCGCCGGCGTGGCGCCGGATGAACTGCATCATCTTTTCCGCCGCTGGGCGGGCCTGACGCCGAAAGCCTTCATGCAGGCGCTGACGCTCGACCACGCCAGGGGGCTATTGCGCAAGTCCGCCAGCGTGCTCGACGCCGCCCTCGACTCCGGCCTCTCAGGTCCGGGTCGCTTGCACGACCTGTTCGTCACGCACGAGGCGATGTCCCCCGGCGAATGGAAAAACGGCGGCGCCGGCATGAGGCTGGCTTTCGGTTTTCACCCCTCGCCGTTCGGCACCGCGATCGTGATCGCCAGCAGCCGCGGCCTCGCGGGACTCGCTTTCGCCGACGCCGGCGAGGAGCAGACCGCGCTGGCCGATATGAAACGGCGCTGGCCCAACGCAACCTACGTCGAGGATCACGCCGGAACGGCGGCGCTTGCGCAGCGCGTGTTCGATACAAAACTCTGGCGGCCGGATCAGCCGTTGCGTGTGGTTCTGATCGGGACGGATTTCGAGGTGCGGGTCTGGGAGACCCTGCTCAGGATTCCCATGGGCAAGGCCACGACCTATTCAAGCATCGCCGCCAACGTAAACAGCCCGAAAGCCTCGCGCGCCGTCGGCGCCGCGGTCAGCAAGAACCCGGTGTCGTTTGTCGTTCCCTGCCATCGCGTGATCGGCAAGAGCGGCGCACTGACCGGCTATCACTGGGGCATCACCCGCAAGCAGGCGATGCTGGGTTGGGAAGCCGGGCAGGTCGGCGTCGAGTAGAGCCTTTCCGCATCTGGTGGAATCAGAAGCGGGGCTCCATGATTTTGATCTGACGCGTTTTCCTCACGCAAACCGGTATCCATCCTCGGGTCAGGCCCGAGGACATGCTTCGCTCGAAAACGCTCTGAAAGCTTTTCAGGCCGCCAGATCAAGCTTCGAGGCCACGGTCGCATCGGCGTTCAGCCGATAGATCACCGGCGCGCCGGTCGCAAGTTCGCGCTTGAGAATCTGTTCGGGCGACAGTTTTTCCAGCACCATCACGAGCGCGCGCAGCGAATTGCCGTGCGCCGCGACGAGCGTGCACTCGCCGCGCAGCACGCATGGCAGGATTTCCTGCACGAAATACGGCAGCGTGCGCGCCAGCGTATCCTTCAAACTCTCGCCGCCTGGTGGCGGCACGTCATACGAGCGGCGCCAGATCAGCACCTGTTCTTCGCCCCATTTCTTGCGAGCCTCATCCTTGTTGAGCCCCGCAAGATCGCCGTAATCCCGTTCGTTCAACGCCAGATCTTTCCTGACCGGAATTCCGGTCTGACCCAATTCCTCCAGCACGAGGTCGAGCGTGTGTTCGGCACGGATCAACACCGAGGTAAAGGCAATGTCGAACGCAAAACCCTGCTCTTTCAGCTTGCGTCCTGCATCCTTTGCCTCGGTCACGCCGAGCTCGGTCAGATCCGGATCCTTCCAGCCCGTGAACAGGTTCTTCAGATTCCATTCGCTCTGGCCGTGACGCACGAGCACCAGAAGACGTTCGCTCATTCTGCCTGTTCCCGCTTTTTCAATCCTGAAAGTCGCAAATGCTATAGGTCGCCCAGCCCGAGCACGTCGGCCATCGAATAAAGGCCGGGTGTCTTGCCGTGCGCCCACTTCGCGGCCTTCAACGCACCATGCGCGAAGATCATCCGGTCTTCGGCATGATGAGACAACGTTATGCGCTCATACGGACCCGCGAAGATGACGCTGTGATCTCCGGACACGGTGCCGCCGCGCAGCGAGGCAAAACCAATATCGCCCGATTTGCGGGCACCGGTGATCCCATCGCGCCCACGCGCCGCGTGCTGATCCAATACGATCTTGCGGCCGTCGGCCGCCGCCTGCCCCAACATCAGCGCCGTGCCGGAGGGCGCGTCGATCTTGGCCCTATGATGCATTTCAAGAATTTCGATATCGAAACTCTCATCCAGTGATTGCGCCATCCGCTTCACCAGCGCGGCGAGCAGATTGATGCCCAGACTCATATTGCCCGACTGCACGACAACCGTGCGCGAAGTCACGCTCTTGATAACCGCCATATCCGAAGCCGACAGGCCGGTGGTGCCGATGACATGAACCAGTCCGCGCTCGGCGGCGATGGCAACATTCGCGATGGTCGCGGCCGGAACCGTAAAATCCAGGATACCGTCGGCGTGCGCCGACAGCGACCAGAGATCTGCCGATACTTCAATCCCGTTCGCGGGAAGACCGGCCAGAACGCCGGTGTCCTTTCCAATCAACTCGGAGCCCGGCGGCTCGAGCGCGCCCGCCAGCACCGCACCACCGCTTTCCGCTATCGCGCGCACTAAAGCGCGACCCATCCGGCCGCCTGCTCCAGCAACAATCAAACGCATGTCGGCCACGACCGAGTCCTCAAAATACTCTCCGGGTATAGCGGGCGCTACGTTTCCCGGCAACCGATCAGGCTCTGCATCAGCCCGCTCGCGCCGGGTTGAGAGACGTCGTAACGCTCGACGACCCCGTTCGTCTTTCGAACGCGGCGTGCCAACCATGATCGCTGTCTGGTATTCCGGCGAACGAAAGCAGGCGTCGGTAATGCCGGCCGCATCAAGCGCGGCGATCGGGCGGCCGCGTCGTCCTTTCAGGCCGCATTTCATCTCGCCGCGTGTTTCCCGGCGACATCGATCAATTGGCGCACCATCGCCTTCCGCGCATCGAGCCGGTGCGGAGCAAGCCCGGAATGACGAGGATTTCCGGCGCGGACATCGGTCGCATCGCGGGGCGATCGGCCGTCGCGCCGGCTCATCAACCCCTGCGATACACCCAGACGCGTGCGGGGGGGAGGTTCATCCAGATCCGCTCGGACGCTTCCGTTGAAATACCGGGCAGCGATTTGGGGATTGGCGGTACGACCGAATAGGTGAACTGCACGAACGGCGCGCCGGGGGCGAGCGCCGCGAAGGCGTCCCGGATCAGCTTGAGCCGGGTCAACATCGGCTTGGTGACGAGCGGCAGGCCGGAGACGATAGCCGAGGCGCGGGCGCTCAGTACGTTCCACAGCGAATCCCGCAACGTATAGGCATCGCCCTGAACCACCGTCGCCTGCGGGTAGCGGTCGCGAAGCAGCGCACAAAACCCCGGATCGTATTCGATCAGCACAAGACGCTTCTGATCGACGCCGTGCTCGATCAACGCATTGGTGATCGCGCCGGTCCCCGGTCCCAGTTCGACGACCGGATCGGTCGATCCGACATCGACATACTGCGCCATTGTGCGGGCCAGGATGCGTCCGGACGGCATGACTGCGCCCATATGAAGGGGTTTTTCGAACCACGAGCGGAGAAAGCGGACCTCGTCGTCAAGACGGAGCGGTTTCTTCGGCGCACGCGCAGACAATTGCAAAGGCATTTCGCACCCAGGTGGGGTCAACTACTGGCAGGGGATCAGACTTGAGTTATACACAGGTACAGCCGACAATCGAAACGGTCAAGCAAAAGGCCATTACGGACTCGCGCGGGTGCCAAAGAAGTCCTTGACCTTAGTGAAGAAACCCGCCGCCTCGGGTTGCGTTGCACCCGACGATAACTTCTCGAACTCGGCCAGAAGTTCCTGCTGTTTCTTCGTCAGGTTTTGTGGCGTTTCAACCACCACTTGCACATACATATCGCCGGTCTGGCGCGAGCGCAGCACTGGCATGCCTTTTGATGCGATGCGGAATCGGCGGCCCGACTGAGTCCCGGAGGGCACCCTCACCTTGGTCTTGCTCTTGTCGATGGTCGGCACCTCGAATTCTCCGCCAAGCGCGGCGGTGACCATCGAGATCGGAACGCGGCAATGCAGATCGGCGCCGTCTCGCTGGAAGAACTCATGCGGGGCGAGAGAGAGGAAAATGTAGAGGTCGCCCGGCGGCCCGCCACGGATTCCAGCCTCGCCCTCGCCGGCAAGACGGATGCGGGTGCCATCCTCGACACCGGCGGGAACATTGACTGAAAGCGAACGCTCCCGGTTGACACGGCCCGTGCCACCGCAGGATGGACAGGGATCCTCGATCATCTGGCCGCGCCCCTGACAGCCGGGACAGGTGCGCTCCAGCGTGAAGAAGCCCTGGGCCTGGCGAATCCGGCCAGCGCCGCCACACATCGCGCAGTTCTTCGGCTTGGTCCCGGCCTTGGCGCCCGTGCCCGAGCAGGATTCGCATGTGACCGAGACCGGAATTTCGACCTGGGCGGTCTTGCCCTGGAAAGCCTCGTCCAGCGAGATTTCCATGTTGTAGCGAAGGTCCGCGCCTCGCTCCCGGCCGCCACCGCGGCCGCGCTGCCCGGCCATTCCGAACAGGTCCTCGAAAATGTCGGAGAACGACGAAGCGAAGCCCGCCCCGAATCCGGGGCCACCGCCCATACCACCATGCTCGAATGCGGCATGACCGAAGCGATCGTAGGCGGCGCGTTTGTCGCCGTCCTTCAGGACTTCATAGGCTTCGTTGATTTCCTTGAAGCGCATTTCGCTGGTCGCATCGCCCGGATTTCTATCCGGATGCCATTTCATAGCCAGCTTGCGAAAGGCCGCCTTGAGTTTGGAATCATCCGCGTTTCGGTCGACCTCAAGGGTTTCGTAGTAACAGCGCTTGGTCGACATCAGTCCATTCCGCCCGAACGTCGCTTCATCCCGGAAGACGCATGAACGATTCGTTCATCGAAGGATGCAGCGTCCCGCTTAAGGAGCCACGACCCCCGCCCTTCGAGACGCGCTGCGTACTCCGAGGAAACGGAGATCATGGTCATTCTCGCCGCTTAAGCAGACTTCTTGTTCTTGTCGTCGTCGACCTCGGTAAACTCCGCATCGACGACATCGTCCTTCGCAGCGTCCTTGGCCGCATCGGCTTCAGCCTGCTGCTTGTACATGGCCTCGCCGAGCTTCATGGACGCCTGCGCCAGCGTGTTGGTCTTGGCCTTGATCGCCTCGGCGTCGTCGCCCTTCAGCGCTTCCTTCAGATCGCTGACGGCATCCTCGATGGCGCGGCGCTCGCTGTCCTCGATCTTCGAGCCGTGCTCGGCGAGCGCCTTCTCGGTCGAGTGGACCAGCGAGTCGGCATGGTTCTTGGCGTCGACGGCCTCGCGGCGTTTCTTGTCTTCGATCGCATTCGCCTCGGCGTCCTTGACCATCTTGTCGATGTCGGCCTCCGACAGGCCTCCCGAGGCCTGGATGCGGATCTGCTGTTCCTTGCCTGTCGCCTTGTCCTTCGCCGACACGTTGACGATGCCGTTGGCGTCGATATCGAACGTCACCTCGATCTGCGGCATGCCGCGCGGGGCCGGCGGAATGCCCATCAGATCGAACTGGCCGAGGATCTTGTTGTCGGCCGCCATTTCGCGCTCGCCCTGGAAGACGCGGATGGTGACGGCGTTCTGGCTGTCCTCGGCCGTCGAGAATACCTGGCTCTTCTTGGTCGGGATCGTGGTGTTGCGATCGATGATGCGGGTAAACACGCCGCCCAGCGTCTCGATGCCGAGCGAGAGCGGGGTAACGTCGAGCAGCAGCACGTCCTTGACGTCGCCCTGCAGGACGCCGGCCTGGATCGCCGCGCCAATCGCGACAACCTCGTCCGGGTTGACGCCCTTGTGCGGCTCCTTGCCGAACAACTGCTTGACGACTTCCTGGACCTTCGGCATGCGCGTCATGCCGCCGACCAGCACCACTTCGCCGATCTCGCCCGCCGTCAGGCCGGCATCCTTCAGCGCCTTGCGGCACGGCTCAATGGTCTTCTGGACGAGATCATCGACCAGCGCCTCGAACTTGGCGCGGGTGAGCTTCATCGTCAGATGCTTCGGGCCGGACTGGTCGGCCGTGATAAACGGCAGGTTGATTTCGGTCTGGGTGGTCGACGACAGCTCGATCTTGGCCTTCTCGGCAGCTTCCTTCAACCGCTGCAAGGCCAGCTTGTCGTTGCGCAGGTTGATGCCCTGCTCCTTCTGGAACTCGTCGGCCAGATAGCTGACCAGGCGCATGTCGAAGTCTTCGCCGCCAAGGAACGTATCGCCGTTGGTCGACTTTACCTCGAACACGCCGTCGCCGATCTCGAGGATCGACACGTCGAACGTGCCGCCGCCGAGATCATACACGGCGATGGTGCCTTGCTTAGCCTTGTCGAGGCCATAGGCCAGCGCGGCCGCGGTCGGCTCGTTGATGATGCGCAGCACTTCGAGGCCGGCGATCTTGCCGGCGTCTTTGGTGGCCTGACGTTGTGCGTCGTTGAAATAGGCGGGAACCGTGATAACGGCCTGATCGACCTTCTGACCGAGATGGGCCTCGGCGGTCTCCTTCATCTTCTGAAGCGTGAAGGCCGAAATCTGCGAAGGCGAATAGGTCTTGCCGTCGACCTCGACCCAGGCGTCGCCGTTGCCGGCTTTCGCGATCTTGTAAGGGACGAGGTGCTTGTCCTTTTCGACCGTGGGATCATCGTAACGGCGGCCAATCAGGCGCTTGACAGCAAAAATGGTCCGCTCGGGATTGGTCACGGCCTGGCGCTTGGCCGGCTGCCCGACGAGGCGCTCACCGTCATCGCTAAAGGCGACGATGGACGGCGTAGTCCGCATCCCTTCCGCGTTTTCGATGACTTTCGGCGTCTTGCCGTCCATTACGGCCACGCACGAATTCGTGGTGCCGAGGTCAATCCCGATGACCTTTCCCATGGTCCTTATATCCTTCTTGTTGCGGCAGTCCGGTCAGGCCCTGGCGGCACCCTCATCCAGACCCCCAGATATCAATTACTCGCGATCTAGCGATGGTGAGCCTCATATAGGAGGGGGGGTGGGGGCTGCAAGGACCGGACCTCTCTCCGCCACATGAAAACGCGATTCTTTTGCGTCGGGCAGGCTCAAGGGGATACGGCCGGATAAGCAGATATTAACCGGGAGCACGCTACAATGTCTGGCTCTGGACGCAGTCTCCGCACCGATGACAAGACGGTCGTGAGCGCGGCGTCGATCGTGGTTGCCCTGTTCCCTCGCGACCGTCGGCGGCACCCTTCGCAACCCGGTAACCGAAGATTACGATGAGATGGCGCACCTGTCCGATATGGCAGCGCTTCAGTCGATACCCGAACCGTTCCGGCCAGGTCGAGCGGCTGCATCTGATCGATCCGGCGAACTGGCGCGGTCAACAAAGACGATCTGTGCTCGCCACGCCCTGTCTCGTCTTCGTCGCACAATAATGTGTGCCGACCATCGATGGACCTTGATAGGGCAGCAGTCAGGTTTTCGTGAAACACATCGTTCGCATCACCACCGCCGCGACCGCGTACCCGGCCGATCATTGAACGGCCTTAATGCAAATCCAATAGGCTCCCATGAGACATCTCACGCAACTGATAGCCGTTCTGTGTGTGCTGAGCGGCGTAGCTCCCGCCTTCGCCGACGACCCGGTCTATGCGCCGGGGACCCGGATCGGGCTGGTTCCACTGATAGGCCTTTCCCCGTCCAAGACATTTCCCGGCTTCGAAACCGCCGATCATCGGGTCAAGGTCGTTGTTGCCGAACTCCCCGCCGCCGCCTTCAAAGACGTAGAAAACCTTGCCAAATCCGACACCGCCGGCGCTCAGGTAATAAAGCCTCAAAGCCTCGAGACCGCGAGCGGACAAGGCTATTTCATCATCGAGACCGCCAAGAACGGCAATGATAACGTCCGCCGCTATTCGATGGTGGTTTCGGGCGGCACGTTTTCCGGATACATCGCCGCGCAGGTGTCCGAGAACGTCGAGAAGATCTATTCCGACCAGGCCATGCAAAAGATGTTCGCAACGGTAGCCTTGCGCAAGGAAGTACCGGTTGAGGAACAGCTTGGCCTGCTACCCTTCAAGTTGACCGAATTGAGCTCCTTCAAAATGATCCGTACGCTGGCGCCAGGAGCAGCCATCCTGCTTTCCGACGCCGAAACGGATGACGACATCGACGGCAAGGCCTTCCTGATCGTCAACCTGGTTGGGTCGGCCCCCGAACGGCCGGACGATCGTGGCCGGTTTGCGCGCGACATCGCAGCCACGATCCCAAACCTGCGCGACGGGCGTATCACCATGTCGGAACCGATGCGGATCAACGGATCGCCCGGTTTTGAAACACGGATCGACGCCACCAACACGCAAACGAATACGCCGGTGACCGTCGTCCAATGGCTGGTGTTTGGCAGCGGCAACACGGCAATGCGGCTGATCGGCAGTACGCCGCGGGACGGGTGGTCTGCCGTTTTTCCGCGCTTTCGTGCGGTCCGTGACGGTATCCGGCCGCACTAAGGGCTAGCCCGGCCTTAAGGATCAGCCGGGCTCCAGCTTGTCGTCTTGACGCGAACCGGTACCCATCCTCGGGTCAAGCCCGAAGACATGCTTCGCTCGAAAACGCTATAAACGCATTCATTCGGCCGACATCGCAAGCACAAGCCCGCGAAACAGGGCTGATTCTATTCAGACGCGGCTGCCTTGGCTCCGCCCTTCGCAACACCCACCAGCGCCGGACGCAGCACCCGCTCGCCGATCGTGTAGCCTGCCTGAATGACCTGCGCGATCGTGCCGACGGGGACTGACGGATCTGGAATTTCGTACATTGCCTGATGGACGTTCGGATCGAACTTTTCGCCGGCCGGATCGAACTTCTTCACGCCGTGTTTTTCCAGCGCGTTGTGCAGCGAGCGTTCGGTCAACTCCACGCCCTCGATCAGGGCTTTAAGTCCGGGATCAGCCGCCGCGCGCGCCTCGGTGGGCACCGCATCAAGCGCGCGTTGTAGATTGTCGGCAATATCCAGCACGTCGCGTGCGAACCCCGAGATGCCGTAGGTTCGCGCGTCCGACACCTCCCGCGCGGTGCGCTTGCGCAGGTTTTCCATCTCCGCCAACGTGCGCAGCATCCGGTCCTTCGCTTCCGCGACCTCTTTGGCCAGCGCTTCCAGCGACCCCTCCTCGGGATCGTCGGGCATGATGTAAGGCTTGGATACCACCGGCTCGGCCTCCGGAGCCGGATCGCCGGAATTGTCTGATTTGCCGTCGGAATCGGTCATTACGCAGCCTTCTCGCATGGTCTCGAACTGAAAGGGATGGTTGTGCGGGATATCGTGGTTCAGGCGGAAAAATCAAGCGCGGCGGGCGGCGGGTCCGGCTCAGCCACCGAGCATCTGGCTGACAATGCGGGCCGCGTAATCCACCATCGGGATCACGCGCGCGTAGTTCAGCCGGGTCGGTCCTATCACGCCGAGGACGCCGACGATATGGCCGGCACCGTCGTTGTAGGGCGCGATGATCGTCGAGGACCCGGACAGCGAGAACAGCTTGTTTTCCGAACCGATGAAGATGCGGACGCCATCGGCGCGTTCGGCGCGGCCGAGTAAGTCGATCACGCCGCGTTTGGTTTCGAGGTCGTCGAACAGCAGCCGCACCCGCTCGAGATCCTCCAGCGCGTGCAGGTCCTCCAGCAGATTGGCGTGGCCGCGCACGATCAGTTGCCGATCGTCGCTGTCGCCGCCCGACCAGCTCGCAATCCCGGCCGCGATGACCTTCTGGGTGAGCTGATCGAGTTCCGCCTTGCTCTGCGTCAGCGCCGTCTCGAGCTCGAGGCGCGCCTCGGCGAGCGTCCGCCCGCGGATTCGCGCATTCAGGAAATTCGACGCTTCGGTCAGCGCCGATGCCGGGACGCCGGACGGCAGCGTCAGCACACGGTTCTCGACCTGTCCGTCTTCGGCAACGAGCACTACGAGCGCCTTCTCCGGCTCCAGCCTGACAAATTCGATATGCTTCAAGCGCACGTTGGATTTGGCCGTCAGAACCACCGCCGCGGCCCGGGTCAATCCCGACAGCCGTGTCAAGGCTTGGTCCAGCGCGGCCTCGACCGATTGCGCCTTGCCGACCGACGCGAGCTGGGTCTGGATCGACTGGCGCTCCGTCTCGGTCAGGTCGCCGACCTGCATCAAGGCATCGACAAAGAACCGCAGGCCGAACTCAGTCGGCAAGCGCCCGGCGGAGGTATGCGGCGCATAAATCAGCCCGAGCTGTTCGAGGTCCGACATCACATTGCGAACCGACGCCGGCGAGAGCGGCATCGTGATCAGGCGGGAAATGTTGCGCGAGCCCACGGGCTCACCCGTCGCAAGATAGCTCTCGACGATCTGACGAAAAATGTCGCGCGATCGCTCGTTCAGCTGGGCCAACCCGGTGTTCGGTGCAATCAGACCAATCGGATCGTGATGGACCAACGAAATCTCCCGCGCATGATTATGGTTACGCTTGACAACCAAGCCTAATTTGTCGCTCCGGCGCACCGGTTACAAGCAGCCTTTGCGGCAATCGCTGTTTCCAGCCCTTGCCGCTGCGGCTCCCCGCCCCTAAAAGCACCGCAAGACAACGATTTTCATGAAATGGCTGGAGGATTTCCCATGCGACCTAGCCGTCGTGCACCGGATGAACTGCGCGCCGTGTCGCTGGAACGTGGCGTCGTCAAATACGCCGAGGGTTCCTGCATGGTGAAATTCGGCGACACCCACGTGCTGGTGACCGCGACCCTGGAGGAGCGGCTGCCGCCGTGGCTCAAGGGCCAGGGCCGCGGCTGGGTCACGGCCGAATACGGAATGCTGCCGCGCGCCACGCTGGAGCGGACGCGGCGCGAGGCCTCCGCCGGCAAGCAGGGCGGCCGTACCGTCGAAATCCAGCGCCTGATCGGCCGCTCGTTGCGCGCCGCAGTCGACCTCGAGGCGCTGGGCGAGCGCCAGATCACGGTGGATTGCGATGTGATTCAGGCCGACGGCGGCACCCGCACCGCGTCGATCACCGGCGCGTGGGTCGCGCTGGCCGACTGCATCGGCTGGATGAAGGCCCGCAACATGATCAAGACCAGCGTGCTTCGCGACAACGTCGCGGCGGTCTCATGCGGCATCTACAACGGCACGCCCGTCCTCGATCTGGACTATGCGGAGGATTCAGAAGCCGACACCGACGCCAATTTCGTCATGACCGGCGACGGACGCATCATCGAGGTGCAGGGAACCGCCGAGAAGACACCGTTCTCGCAGGATGAATTTCTCGCGCTGCTGGCGCTCGCGAAAAAAGGGGTCGCGCGGCTGGTGGATTTGCAGAAAATGGCGGTGGCGTGATTCGTCCCGTGCGCGTTTTGCCCGCAGGACTCTCCTCCTATAGCGTTTTGACGCGAAGCGGGTACCGGTTCGCGTCAAAACGCGTCAAAACAAGAAGCTGGAGCCCGACTTTGATTCCACCAAAGTCGGAATGGCTCTAGGATCGGCCATGCATCGTCGAATCGCCGGCAAGCTCGTGATCGCCACCCACAATCCCGGCAAGCTCGCCGAGATGCGCGAGTTGCTCGCGCCGTACGGCATCGAGGCGGTCTCCGCAGGCGAACTCGGTCTCGGCGAGCCTGAGGAAACCGGCGACGATTTCCGCGCCAATGCCACGATCAAGGCCGTCGCCGCAGCCCGGAGCGCAAAGCTTCCAGCCTTTGCCGACGATTCCGGTCTGGTCGTCGATGCGCTCGACGGCGCACCGGGCATCTACTCCGCGCGCTGGGCCGGCGAGACCAAGGATTTTTCCGCAGCGATGACCCGGATCGAGCGGCTGTTGCAGGAGCGCGGCGCGACGACTGCGGAGAAGCGCAAGGCTCACTTCGTCTCGGCGCTGTGCGTCGCGTGGCCGGACGGCCATCTCGAGGAAGTCGAAGCGCGCGTGCACGGCACGCTGGTCTGGCCGCCGCGCGGCACGGCCGGGTTTGGCTATGATCCGGCGTTCCAGCCGGACGGGCACACGCGCACCTTCGGCGAGATGACCAGCATTGAGAAGCACGGGCTTCCACCGCGCGGCCTTGGCCTGTCGCATCGCGCCCGAGCGTTCGTGAAGCTGGCGGAGATGTCTCTTGACCAGCGCTGATCCGACCACTGCGTTCGGCGTCTACGTGCACTGGCCGTTTTGCCTGTCGAAATGCCCGTATTGCGATTTCAACAGTCATGTGCGCCACGCGCCGATCGATGAAGAGCGCTTTGTTCGCGCCTTCACACGCGAAATCGAGACCACCGCCGCCCGCTCGCCCGGCCGCGAAGTGTCCTCGATTTTCCTCGGCGGCGGTACGCCGTCATTAATGCAGCCGCAGACCGTCGGCGCCATCCTCGAGGCGATCGGAAAGAATTGGCGCGTCGCCGATAACGCCGAGATCACGCTGGAGGCTAATCCGACCAGCGTCGAGGCCACCCGGTTCCGCGGCTATCGCGCTGCGGGCGTCAATCGCGTCTCGCTCGGCGTGCAGGCGCTCGACGACGCTTCGCTAAAGGCACTTGGACGCCTGCACACCGCGCGCGAGGCGCTGGATGCGGTGGCGATCGCGCGCTCGGTCTTTGATCGTTATTCCTTCGATCTGATCTACGCGCGCCCCGATCAGACGCCGGCGATGTGGAGCGAGGAATTGCAGCGCGCGATCTCCGAAGCCGCAGAGCATCTGTCGCTCTATCAATTGACCATCGAACAAGGTACGCCGTTTTTCGGCCTGCACGCGGCCGGCAAACTCAAGACACCCGATGAGGCGATCTCGCGCGCTTTGTATGACGTCACGCAGGAGATCTGCGCGCGTCATGGCTTGCCCGCCTACGAGATTTCGAATCACGCGCGGCCCGGCGCGGAATGCCGGCACAACCTGGTTTACTGGCGCGGCCAGGAATATGCAGGCATCGGCCCCGGGGCACACGGTCGCCTCGACATCGACGGCGACAGGCATGCCATCGCCACCGAAAAGCGGCCCGAGGCCTGGCTCATGCGGGTCGAGGCTATTGGTAACGGGATCGTCGCCGACGATCTCCTGAATAGCGAAGAGCGTGCCGACGAGTTCCTGCTGATGGGACTGCGCTTGCGCGAGGGCATTGATCCGCAGCGCTATGCGGCACTGTCGGGCCGGCTCCTCGATCCGCGACGAATCGCAATCCTGCGCGAGGAAGGCGCGATCGCGATCAGCCCCGATGGCCGCTTGCGGGTCACGCAGGATGGCTTTCCCGTCCTTGACGCCGTGGTGGCTGATCTCGCCGCCTGATGTCGCGGCTGCATATCAGGCGCCGAAACTCTTTGGCGAGCCGGCGATCGGCTCGCCGCCGCCCGATGCGACACGCATGACGGCAAGGCCGCGCTGGTTGGTGCCGTCGGAACGGAATCGAAACAACCCGTCGATGCCGGCGAAGCCCGACGGATTGGTCAGCGTCTCCGCCGCGAAGCGCTGCGCACCCTGGGTTCGCGCAAGAGCCGCCACCAGTGCGACGGCATCATAAGCAAGGGTTGCCGTGCGCACCGGCTCACCGCCGTATTTGGCACGGTAGCGGCCTGCGAAGCTGCGGAAGCCGGAGGGGTCGGGAGCGGCATAGAGACCGCCTTGCAGCGCCGCGCTGGCGAATACGCGAGGATTGTCCCACAGCCCCGTTCCAAGAAGCTGGACATTGCGCAGATTGGCACCTGCCGCCGTGAGCGCGTCGGCAACCGAAACCACCGCATCGCCGTCATCGGCGATGAGCAGCGCATCAGCCGAGCGAAGCGACTGCGCCACCTTCCGCGCCGCGCCGGCACGATCGGCGCCATATTTCTCGAATGCGACGATGCGCCCGCCGCGCCGGCCGACCGTCTGCTTGAAGGCGGCTTCAACGACATTGCCATAGGCATTTTCGGGCACCATCGCGGCAAACGAGCGTTTTCCCGTGCTCACGGCATATTCGACGATCCGGTTCACGTCCGATTCAGGGAGAAAGCTCAGAAGATAGACGCCCCGGCCCGCAACGCTCGAATCGGTCGAGAACGCGATTACCGAAGTGCCGCGCGTCCGGGCCGCCTGAGCGACCGCCGGAACCGACGCTGCGAACAACGGACCGAGAATGACTTCTGCGCCTTCGTCAAGGGCCTGTTGCGCTCCCTGCTGCGCGCCTTGCGCCGAGCCGGCATCGTCCTTGATCAGCAGCTGGATGTTCGGGTTCTGAAACTCCGACAGTGCCATTTCAGCCGCATTCTTCATCGACTGCGCCGCAATGCTCGCATTGCCTGCAGCCGACAGCGGGAGAACCAGTCCGACCTTGACCTGGCCCGTTCCGATGGTAACGGCCTGCTGAGCCGGCCCGGACGGCGCCGGCTGCGAGGAAGAACCGGTCAGCGTTTGCTGGATACCCGAGCAGGCACCGAGCAAGGGCGCTCCAACGACAAAACCCAACACCGCTCGACGGGTCGCGCCCGGACGCTCAGGTTTCGGTTTGAACGGGTCCGTCATTCTTATCCTTGCCATGGACTCATCCGATGGGTCCCGAGCGTAATCTCCGAAGGGAATCAGGCATAGCGCTGACGAATAGTTAACCGAACAAAAGGATTGTGTCCGCCTCGACTTTAGCACCGTCCCCATCCTTGGGGGCCATGGAACCGGCTGACATCGCGCTGCAAAAACGTAAAGCAGGGTTCCCTTTTGCGCAATTCCGGCTTTGATGAGATCAAAGTACCACTCCAGCCTTTGTTTGACGTGTTTTCTTGACGCGAACCGGTACCCACTTCGCTCGAAAACGCTATAGAGTATCGCGGTATGCGCGCAAAATCCGCCTCTCTGAAACCGGACACCGAAACTCCCGGCATCCGAACCTTTTCCATCGCGGGTCATCAACTGGTTGCCCCCAGGGCCATGCCGGGTCTTCATCTGGTCGCCACGCCGATCGGCAACCTCGGTGACATCACCCTGCGCGCGTTGGAGACGCTTGCCGGCGTCGATATCATTGCCTGCGAGGACACCCGCATCACCCGTCGCCTGACCGACCGCTTCTCGATCACGGGTGTGCTCAAGCCTTACCACGACCATAACGCTTCGACGGCCCGGCCTAAGATCCTGGAGCAACTGGCGCAGGGCGCCTCCATCGCACTGGTCTCCGATGCCGGAACGCCTTTGATTTCCGATCCCGGCTTCAAGCTGGTGCGCGAGGTCTGCGCCGCCGGTCATCAGGTGATCGCGCTGCCGGGGCCATCGTCCGTGCTGGCCGCGCTCGCGGTGGCCGCGCTGCCGACGGACCGGTTTTTCTTTGAGGGATTTTTGCCCTCGAAGGAAACGGCGCGCCGCACACGCCTTGCCGAACTCGCGCAAATCGATGCCACGCTGGTCATGTTCGAGTCCGGCAACCGCATCCGAGACTCCTTGCGCGATCTCGCAGCCATCCTCGGAAATCGCGACGCCGCGATCTGCCGCGAACTGACGAAGCTGCACGAGGATATCCGCCGCGCGACCCTTGTGGAGCTCGCGCAAACCGCCGCGATGCTGGAAACGCGGGGCGAGTTTGTGCTGGTGGTCGGGCCACCCCCGGCAGGTGCAGGCATGATGTCATCCGCTGATCTGGATAATCTGCTGCTGGCCTCGCTTAAGGAAAACAGCGTAAAAGACAGTGTCGCTCGCGCGGTCGAAATCTCTTGCCGCCCGCGACGCGAAGTCTATGCCCGCGCACTTGAGCTCGCCGGACAAAATCGGGCCAAGGACGACAAATGACAGCGGGTAAAGGAGCCCCCCGGGGAGACGCAAGGATAGCGGCGCCCGAACGCGTCGCAGCCTTCCGCACCGGTCTTTCGGCAGAAAGCCGCGCCGCCGCCTATCTGATCGCCAAAGGCTATCGCATTCTGGCACGCCGGTTCCGCACCCCTCACGGCGAGATCGATATCGTGGCACGGCGGCGCCAGCTTCTCGCCTTCGTCGAAGTCAAGGCTCGCCGCAGCCTCGACGAGGCCGCCTATGCGGTGACGCCGCGACAACAGCAACGGATCATAGGCGCCGCCCAGGTCTGGCTGATGACGCATCCCGAGCATGCGGCTTTCGAGCTTCGTTTCGACGCTATGCTGATTGCGCCGCGACGTCTGCCGCGCCATCTGTTAGGTGCATTCGACGCCAGCACATAGCGCGAGGCGTTCAGGTGTCTTCGACTGAAATCAACCCCGGACAAGCACGATGAAATTGAAAATCGCCGTTCAGATGGACCCCATCGCGCGCATCAACGTCCGCGGCGATTCGACGTTTGCGCTCCTGCTGGAGGCGCAACGACGCGGCCACGCAGTCTCGTATTATACACCGGACAAGCTATCCCTGCGCGGCAAGGACCTGGTCGCGCCGGCTCAGTCGCTGACCGTGCGCGATCAGGACGGCGATCATTTTACGCTCGGCGAAGCAACGCGCGCGTATCTGGAATCCTTTGACGTCGTGTTGTTGCGGCAAGACCCGCCGTTCGATCTGGCCTACATCACGACGACCCACTTGCTCGAGCGCATTCATCCGAAGACGCTGGTGGTCAACGACCCCGCGAGCGTGCGAGATGCGCCGGAAAAGCTGTTCGTGATGGACTTTCCCGAGCTGATGCCGCCGACCCTGATTTCGCGCGATCTCGATGAGATCAGTTCGTTTCGTGCCGAGCACGGCGCGGTCGTGATGAAACCGCTGCATGGCTACGGCGGAGCCGCGGTCTTTCGCGTGATGCCCCAGGACATGAATTTCGGATCGCTGTTCGACATGTTCTCGGTGACGTTTCGCGAGCCGTGGGTGATCCAGCGCTTCCTGCCCGAGGTGAAACACGGCGACAAACGCATCATCCTCGTCGACGGCGAATTCGCCGGCGCCGTCAATCGCGTACCGGCCGCGGACGATCTGCGCTCCAACATGGTCCGTGGCGGCGCTGCGCAAGCAACCGACCTGACGCCCCGCGAGCGCGAGATTTGTGAGCGCATCGGTCCGGCGCTGCGCGAGCGCGGGCTGTTGTTTGTCGGCATCGACGTCATCGACGGCAATCTCACCGAGATCAACGTCACCTCGCCCACCGGTATCCGGGCGATCGCCGCCTTTGGAGGTCCGGACGTCGCCGCGAAAATCTGGGACCGGATCGAGGCGAAACGGTCGTAGCGGCCCCCAGCCGATGAAAATCCCGCGATTCCTGTTCCCTTAATGTTCTTGTGCTCGGGAAAGTTGTAAGTTAGTTTCGCTATGGCAGAGGGGGCGGCCATGGTTCAGCGAGTATCCACCGTCGCATTTGAGGGCATCGAGGGGCGCGTCGTCGACGTGCAGGTGCAGGTTGCGCCGGGTCTGCCCGCCTTCAACATCGTCGGCTTGCCGGACAAGGCGGTTTCCGAAGCCCGGGAGCGGGTGCGGGCCGCCCTGATCGCTTCAGGTCTTGCGCTGCCGGCCAGACGAATCACCGTCAACCTGGCGCCGGCGGACCTGCCTAAGGAAGGCAGTCACTACGACCTCCCGATTGCGCTCGGCCTGATGGCGGCGATCGGCGCCATTCCCTCCGACGCCTTGTCCGGATTTTCGGTGCTCGGCGAACTGGGCCTGGACGGTTCGATCGCGGCCGTCGCCGGCGTTCTTCCCGCCGCGATTAGCGCGAATGCGCGCGACGAGGGACTGATTTGCCCCGCCGCCTGCGGAGCGGAGGCGGCCTGGGCGAGCCCGGACATCCAGATCGTCGCCGCATGTTCGCTTATCCAGATCGCAAATCATTTCAAAGGGACTCAGGTTCTCTCCCGGCCGCAACCGCGGATTCATGAGCCGCAGGGAGCCCTTCTCGATCTCCGCGATATCAAGGGACAGGAGAGCGCCAAGCGTGCGCTCGAGATCGCCGCCGCCGGCGGGCATCATTTGCTGAGGTGATGCTACATTAACTTCTCCCGATTATCCGGTGAGGGGTTGAGGTGGCAGAAATTGAAAAAAGTTTACAGCTACATACGTTTTTCGACGCCTGAGCAGGCCAAGGGCGACAGCTTACGACGTCAGATCGACAACGCTCGCCAATGGTGCAGTGAACGCGGTTTGGTCATGGACGAATCCCTGCGTGACCTCGGCATTTCTGCCTACACGGGGACCAATCGGACGACGGGTGCGCTCCGCTCTTTCCTTGATCTCGTTGAGTCCGGAAAGATTCCTAAGGGCTCAATCTTGTTGGTCGAATCGCTGGATCGATTGAGCCGCGAAGCGGTCATTGATGCTGCCTCACGGCTTTTCGATTTGATCCGATCGGGCATCACGATCGTGACCCTTGTCGACGGCCAGGAATATAGCGCCGAGCGTCTTAATAATGATTGGTCACCTCTCATCGTTTCCATCGCTGTTATGGCCCGTGCGCACGAGGAATCTCGCACCAAAGGAAAGCGGGTCGGGGAGGCGTGGGCAAAGAAGAAACAGGCGGCGCGTGAGGAAGGCCGACCGCTGACGCGGCGGTGTCCCGCGTGGATTCAAATCGCCAATAAAAAATATGAAGTCATTCCGGAAAAGGCGCAGATCGTTCAGCGCATCTTTCGGATGGCTATCGAAGGCCATGGCAGCCGAACGATTCTCAAGGCCCTCAACTCCGACGGCATCCCCACCTTCATGGTTTCGAAGAAAAAGCAAAATAACGGCTGGCAGACGTCAAGCCTGCGACGTCTTCTGACGTCACGGACGGTCCTTGGCGAATATCAACCCCATGTCGGACGACACTGGGCCCGAAAACCCGAAGGCGACCCCGTCAAAGGTTTCTACCCTGCCATCATAGATGAAGCCACGTTCTGGCGCGCGCAATCCGCAATGGAGAGCCGTCGCGGACGGGGCGGGCGGAAGGGCGAAGGCGTCGCCCACTTGCTTCAAGGTCTGGCGAAATGCGGCGACTGCGGAAGCGCGATGCACATCATCAATAAGGGACCGCTTCCGAAGGGCGGGACCTATTTCGAATGTTCGGCCGCACGGCGCAAGTTCGAATGCTCCAACACCGAGCGATGGCGTGTCGACAGGATCGAGGCCCGGTTGTTGAAGGCTTTGACGTACATCGACGTCGACGCCGTTGTGTTCGGTGAGCAGCGCGACGAGGTGTCGGACAAAGTCGACATTTTGCAGGCCAAACTTGCAGATGCCGAGCAACGCCGAAAACGATTGATCGTCCTCGTTGAAAGCGGCGACGATGCCGCCGCCGAGCGTTTCCAGACCGTTGCGGCTGAGGTCAAACACATCAAGGGCGAGCTTACAAAGGCCACAAAGGAAGCCGCGAAAACAGCGGCAGACCCCGGCGTCAAAGCCGCACTGATAAATGCAATCGACCTTTCACAATTGATGACGGTCGTTGCTGATCGAACCCGTTACGAGTATCGCGTGAGGCTGGCGCACCAGATGCGAAAGCTCGTGCAGATCGTGGAATTTCACTCGCAGGAAGGTGCGACCGCCCGTCTTATCCCGCAACTGAATTTGCCACCCGGACGGGTCCCTTGGGCCGCTTATGGTTTTGAAACCCGATCATGGCTGATCTGGCTCAACAGCGACGATGTTCACGGCCTCGATTTCTTTGCTCCCGATCCGGAAATGATCGCGCAAGACACGCCAGCGCCGAACTTCGAACTTCGCGGACGTCGAGGCTGAAGGCCGAGCCGGACGCTATCGAGAACGCCCCTGCGAGGTGCCGTGAGCCCCCTGGAGGGGGCGGAGGCAAAACCCATTCATCCGGGGTGATGCGACTGCTATCCCGGAATGATAGATCCGATGGCGCTGGCGATCCGTCCGGTAGAATTATAGGATCGCCGCATGGCTGAGGAAAATGAAGCCCAAGCGCATCGTGCGCAGCTTTCCGAACATCACCGACTGGGCAGGAATCTGTTGCATGCTCAGACGCGTGCGATTGATGCGCTCATCCATGAACTTCATGCGCTCGACAGCGCCCGTGAGAACGAAGCAATCCGCGTGCCGCTTCTCATGCTTCAGGCGGTGGGCGTCTCAGTCCACAGCGTGCTCACGCTCACCCATCAACGCGACATGAGCATACGCGACTGCTTCGGCATAGCTAGATCAGCAGTCGAGACGGCGGTCAACGCGGCATTTATAGCGGTCTCAGGCGAACCGATGGCCAAAAGGGCAGTCCGACACATGCGCCAGAAAAGGTGGCGTGACCTCCGTCGCCAAGGACGTGTGGGCAAACATAACATTACGGTTTCGCGTGACATCGGCATCGAGATGGATCATCTGCCCGGGGTAAGAGAAGCCCTTGAGGAATTTACGAATAAGCGCGGTGAAGAGGTAAGATCCTGGACACCAGAGAATCTCGAGAGTCGCATCACCGTCATCTCAAACCGACACGGGCGTGCTGGTCTGTGCCTTGGGGCAGCATCCTTCTCCGTCTACCGACCGGCCTCCGAGCTCCTTCACGGCACCTATTACGGTGTGAATCTCTTTTGGCAGGGCAGTCGCGATGTTCCGGCGCGCGGGCAGGAGGAGTTTGACGAACTGTGGGTGACCGAGCATTTTGTCACCCTCCTGACCGCCTTGTTCTTCGCCGCGAGTGGTGCAATCGATGCCATCTCCGCCGTTCATATGCTCGCGGGCCATTCAGAACGACAAGATGATTTGTCGCGACAGCTGTCCGTACTTGTCGAAGAAATGGGTAAAAACGATCAAGATGATGAGCACGACTTCTGTACTGCGGAACTGTAACGCCTCGCGCCATCACCTCGTTGCCCCACCCGAACAACCCAAAACGAAAGCAAAAAATTGATCTATGAATATTCGGCGCAGAACCACGATTGGGATTTGACACTTCATGCCGCCGCCGAACTGATCAAGGCGGGCTTGATTGCAGACAAAAAGCCCAGAACTGGTACCCTATCGATGGGTTTTTCCTTCTTCACCGGAGGCATGGTTCTATCTTTCGCGGCGATCGAGAGCTTTTCGGCATCGGTCGCCTTCTCGATGCGGTCACACGAACGCTTCTCAGGATTCGACTTCCAACGTTATCGCAATGCACGGCGTTTCTGGGACAAGATGGAAATGCTGATGTCTGTGGCTGGCATTGAGATCGATAAGGGTAACGGCCTGTTCCAGTATATCGGGCAGATGCAAGAATGGCGCAATCTAGTGACACACGCATCGCCTTATGAAATCGAACCCACCGAAATCGATAATACGACGAGTGCTCCTGGCAAGTTACATGAGAAAAAATGGCGTCTTGAATACACGCGAATGGCTGACGCTGAGAACGCCAAGAAGTTCTATGGGACCGCTCTTAACTTTATCAATCTGGTCACAGAGCAGACCGGCATCGACCCGCGCGCATCAGCCAAATTTAGGCCAATGGCATAGATAACTTCCCATGCCGCATAAACTACACACCGAGCTTCCCTCTGAACTAGAACCCGTTCGCGAGGCTGCCTGCCGTGCCCTTGGTTCCGTGAAGCCGGCAACGGCAAGTACTCCAGCCGACAAAGATTTCCTTTTCGACGCCAAGCGGACTAACGCAGGCCGAAAATTGCCAGCCCAGCATCTGGTTTACTTCGTTTTGGTCGATCTTCTCGGCTATCGCGATTTAGGGAGATCTGAGAAACTGGCGTGGTCGATCCCGATCGATTTCAACGGACGCGCCTTTCTGATCGAGCACAGGAAATTTGGCGTCGGCGTCTTTGCGGCGGACCTCGACAGGGACGAGGCTGACGCACAGCAAATCGTCAATCACATCCACAAAGCTGTGAAAGCAGCGCGACCTTTCTTCGACTGGCTTGCCGCGAGGGCAATCGATGAATCCGCTATCAATGTGACCAACAAGAGCGCCTCGCTTTTTGACCGATTTGTATTCTTACGCGACGGCTATCACCTGAAAGCGGACGATGCCGAAGCCCGTAAAGACGAACGAATTGTCAAAACGGGTAAGTCAATAGATGGCGGGGAGTGGCAGACATTTTCCTTCCCTGCTTCTCGGCTTCGCACTGAGGCAAAATGGCTCGGCCTTGCTGCTATCGAGGCGTTCTTTAGTTGGACAGAACATGTCCTTATTCACGTCGGCATCCTGCGTGGTGTGTTAACGAGCGCAAATGAAGTTACGAGTGCCGCGGAAGCTAACTGGTCGACGAAGTTCAAACTGGCTTTCGACCTGGCGGACGAACATTCGAAAAAACTTTATGACGAGCTTCTCGTCGTGCGCAAAGAATTACGAAATTTTGCTGCACACGGCTCATTTGGAAAACTAGGAGAAGCGTTCCACTTTCACTCTTCCGCAGGCGCAGTACCTGTGTTGCTGCCAGACCCGATAGGGAGTCGTAAATTTACTCTCGGAGAACCCAGCCCTTACGACCTGCAACATGCGCTGCGGACGATCGAGAAATTCATCGTGCATCTGTGGGAAGGGCCTCGCGCTCCCGCCAGAATTTACATTCAAGAATATGAACTCCCGCTCATTCTGACAATGACGCACGACGGCACCTATCGAAGCGCGATGACCTCAATCGAGGAAATGACGTTGTTCGCCGACCACCTTTCCGGCCAAATCGACAGGGCCGGCGATATGGATTGGTAGGCTTCGCGGAATAGCAACAGAGTCTGAAAATATTGGTTTTCGCGATCATTCCGGAACACGACGATCATTACTTGATGGTTGCCATTCTCTTTCGGCGGATTTTTATCACGCAGCCGATCTTCCCGGAATTTTTCTTTCCTTATTTTGTCGCCGTTTTTCCGCGTTGAGACTACGGACGTCTCGTCGCGCGTTGCGCCGCGCGCCGATTGCTCTGACCATAAAAAGATAACCCCGGGTCTTCGCGGTCATCAGCCGCTCGCCGGGGTCATCTACGGAGCAATTCAGATGGTGGCGCCAGCCCTCGCATGTGTCAACGACAAGCCCGCAAAAACGTCTCTCCCGCGATTCCGTTTCGTCGACAACACGGAACGCCGTGCGTTCGGTCCCGCCGAACACATCCGCGCGGTTCATCCGCCGAATGCCCAAGGTACTCGCCTCCGCCGTGGGTTCGTGGTGTGGGGGCAAAAGGGGCGATGGACTGACGAAAAGGGGCGCGAGCGCGCATGGAAGACATGGTCCGATCCTGTTGGCGGGAATGCCGAGTGTGCGGCAGAAAAATTCATCGAGAACGGCAAGCATCGAACGGCGGACGATTTGTATTTCTCGATGCAGGCGTTCAAGCGGCCCAATTGCCGTAAGATTTGGAATCTTGCGGCAATCGGCTGTGCCTATGTCGATATTGATTACAAGGAAACACGGTGGAAAGGACGAGACCCGCGCGCGGTTCTAACCGCAGTCCTATTCGCCCTCGACGATGCCAGGATGCCGCCGCCTTGCTTCGTGATGGATTCCGGGAGTGGCTTGCATCTTGTCTGGCCTCATAACCTCGTGACGCCGAAGGCCCTTCCACGCTGGAATCTCATGCAGGATCGGATCGTGGAAACGTTAAAGCTGTTTGGCGCCGATCCCGCCGCGAAAGACGCGGCGCGAGTGCTGCGGCTTTCCGGAAGCTGGAATCCGAACGCGACCAGAAAGGACCCAGCGCGCGGCCTGGTTCATCTGATCTGGATTCAGGGTGATGAACTGGCAAAACCATATCGATACGATTTTGATGAGCTTGCCGACGAAATCTTGCCAATGACGAGAGCCGAAATCGTGTCCCTCCGCGCCGAGCGGGCGAAACGTCGGGCAGAATCGAAACCAAAGTCCCGGAAAGGCCGAAAGCCGGCCGCCCGACGCGACTCTGCAAGCTACGCCGAAGCCGTGCTCGAAGATCTTCATCGCCTGCGGCAGCACCGATACCGCTCTACGAGCGGACGTCTTCCAGCCGGACAGCGCGACAACTGGTTGTTCTGCGCCGCCATGGCGTTGTCGTGGATCACGCCGGCGCCTGCCTTGCAAAGGCAGATCGAGGCGATCGCCGAACAGGTTTCAAGCTGGCGCGGACGCGAAGCCCGGTCCCGGATGGGATCGATCATCAAGCGTGCGCAGGATGCGGCGGCTGGCAAGACGATTGAGTTCGACGGCAAGGAAGTCGACCCGCGTTATCGGATGAAAGCCGAAACAATCATCAAGTGGCTGGCGATCGAGGAAGCCGAGATGCGCGCGGCCGGCTTGCGCGTTTTGTTGAGCCCGGATGTGAGGCGCGAGCGGAAAACACTAGATGCGCGGGATCGCCGCAAAACGAACGGCGCGACGTCGCATGATGACAAGCGCACTACGCGCATCGAACTCGGCAAGCGCGCGACGTGGATGCACGTCCGGAGCGGGCTTACATATGCCGAGATCGCCGCCGAACTCGGAGTCTCGAAAGCAACGATCGGTAAGGCGATCGATGAGGCTCACCATGCATCCTTGCCGACGAGCGAAAACGCCTCAGGAATAAGGAGGGCCGCGATTCGTGCTGTATATGGTGGTATAACCCCCCCGAAGGGGGGTTTACCCGTACCGAGGGGTACGGGGTGCTTGCACCCCGCTCGGACAGAACCAGAAAAACAACCTACCACCTCCGGAGGTGGCACAGCCCCTCCACGCAAGAGGACCACCGCTGCCTCAGGCGGCGGAACGGGCGCGAAAGCGCGCAAGTCCGCGCAACGGTCTCAGGCGGGGCAACGAACGGGGGGAATGCGGAAGGTGGCATCAACATCCGCCCGGCACGGTCAGAGCGACGAGAGGCACGTTCCAGACGTTTCTATGGCCATTACGAATTGGGTGCCGCCTCGCTTCCTGCGACGAACTGGATGACGTCAACAACCGCGCAGCTGACCGCGACACGTCGCCGCGGATCAACGCTTGCGACTTTATCGAGTCCTTGGCGTCAAAGGATTGAATCCTTGCCGACGTCAAACGAGTCCCTTCGTCCTACTTTGCAGGCGTTTTCATCATTCCGGGAAGACCTGGACATTGCGCCATGACTTCGTTTTTGTTGCCGTCATCGCAAGTGAAAAATAGGAAATTGCAGATGCGAATTGATGACCTTCGCTTTGAATATAAGCCCGACATCTTCGGGTTCATTGCAGATCATTGCGGAATCGATCTCGTAATTCAGCCGCTCCGAGGCGGGTTCGCGGTTGAGATCGTGGACGGCATCGGCGTCCATCCGCTTGGTTCGTTTCCATCAGAGCGATGGGCGAAGGTCGCCGCCCTGAAAGCCGCCGAGAAAGTTTCCGGAAGGATCGATGGCAGCCGAAATGGCTAATAGTTGACACTATGTCGGGGATTCTCGTGGCCTTCGCGACGGATTGTCGTGTCATTCCCCGACGAATTCGCCAGATCGATCATGACACCCGTCGGCTTGTTTGAAGCCGCCGGCCGCCGCAGCCTTCTTGGGTAAGCTTGGGTAAGCCAGCAATGTGGGGTGCTACCGCAACCCCACGCTGGCGAAGGGGGCAAGCCCCCTGTCGAACCCCCAAGGGAAGCGCATAACGGATTGATCGGTGTCCGGAACGGAGAAGCGGCAGAAAACCACGACGACGACGCTCCGGCTGACGCCGGACGAGCGTGCTGCCGTCGTGGCGGCTGCCGCCGCCCAAGGTCTCGGGCCGTCATCGTTCGCCCGCGTCGTCACGCTCCGAGCGGCAGGCCGTGAGGCCGTGCCGTTCCGGAAACAGCGTGACGTCTTGACGGCTGCCGTCGCGCCGCTCCTGGGCGAAGCCGGCCGCATCGGATCAAACGTCAACCAGATGGCCAGGCATGCCCACATCGGCGGCCGCGTCGATCCTGCGGCGCTCGATGCGCTCCGGATCGAGGTGGAGGCGTTGACCCGTGCTGTGATGGCTTTGCGGGAGACCGCAGCATGATTATCACGACGGTCCGCCATGGTCGAACGAAGCGCGACACCAAGAACCTGCTCGCCCATCTCCGGAAGGAGATCGGCCAGACGTCGCGCGTCGTGAAGATCGGCAACGTGGCGTTGTCGAACGCCGACGACGTCGCGGTCTACATGGAGATGATGCGCGACGGATCCTTTGCCGACGTCGCGATGCACCACATCGCGATCTCTCCGGTGAAGCGCATGTCTCCGGAACAGATCGACGATGCCGTCCGCCGCATCCTCGTGGCCTTCGGCGCCGAGGATCATCCTTATGTGCTGTTCGAGCATGATGGAAAGGCACGGTCGGCAAAGGCGGTCGACCAGCATTTCCACGTCATGCTCGGTCACATCGGGCCGGACGGAAAGGCCCTCGATGACAGCGGCTCGTTCCGGAAGCTGGAAGCCGTCGCACGGTCGATCGAGGTCGACATCGGCGAGGACCTGACGCATTCCCGCAGGACCGCTGCGGTCGCCGCGGAATTGCGGGCGATGGGTCGAGATGACGTCGCCGACGCCTTGCAGGTTCCGGCGGAATTGCCGCGTGCGGCAATGTCGTCGACGACGCGCGCGATGGCTGCGCGTGCAGGCGTCGATCTCCCGGAAACACAGGCAGCGGTCCGCGCCGCCTGGACGGCTGCGGACAACGCCGTCGCTTTCCGATCGGCCCTTGCCGAACAAAGACTCGAGGTCCGCCCCGGAAAGAAAGCGGGCGTGTTCGTCGTCGCCGCCGGCGACGTCGAGATCGGCGCTCTTGATCGGATCGTCAGGATGAAACGCGGCGAGGTCGCCGCTCGAATGGAGAAAAATGAAAATGTCAGACCAGCAGAAGCCGCGAGGAAAGCCGAAGAACCCCGGCGAAGCGATTTACTTCGCAGCCCTGGACGCCAGAGAATTCTCGGAGAATCTTCAGCCCTTATTGCAGCTGCTCGACGATCCCGAGAACCAGGGGTCGAGTCCGATCGACGAGTTGAAGGGGGTTTTGACAGCCGTAATCGAGATTTTGGCCCATCAAAATCAAGCCCTCGCGCGCATCGAAACCATGTGCGCGAAAATCTCGACGTCGCCCGACTCCGCCGGGCCGACTTCCGCGCATTGAAGGCAGCGGCGGAAGCCATTGCAAGCGGACGTCCCGACCGCTCCTTGCATCGCCGCGTTGCAGAACGAGCCGCCGTCGCATCTTTCCGGTCTATCGACTTCGCAGACGTCGGGCCAATTGCGATGAAAATGGCCGCCGGCAGAATTCCGGATCAAAGTGATCTTGAAACGTTGAAGGAGGTTCGTATGAAGCTCTTGAAACCTGCTAGATCGCTCGATCTCAAAACCCGTTTGCTCGCGGACATTGCGCCGCGTGGTTTTGACGTCACTCAATTCAGCAACGACCTTCATATGGTGAAGGTCCCCAGCCCTGGCCGCGCGACAGCACGAGTGATGACGAGGGACGGTGGTTGGCTTGAATTCGACGTCAGAACCCGAAAGCCTATCCGGACATGGGGCAACACCGGCCGCGCTTCCGTCCTCGCACAGGCGCTTGCAAGACATCTTGGGACCGAAGTGCAGCACTTGGCGAAAACCGCTTCAGTTGGCGCAAACGCCGAGGCCCTTCACGTCGTAAAACTCAGCGAGGATAAGATTAAATCGCTAACGATGTGGTGGGCGGCCCGTGGTTATGTGGCCGTCCCGGCCAGCGACGGCTGCTGGGTCGACGCCGGACATGCGCGCATCCGCGATACCGGTGCCGAACTGGAAATTCATGGCGGCGTCACGGACGAAGCCGTCAACGCCGTTTTATTGAAAGCCCGTGACGCCTGGAAGGGCAACATTACGCTGGATGGTCACTGGACCCAAGCGGAGCAAGATCGGCTTTGGATCGCCGCGCAGCGGCAAGGAATCACGGTTGAGAATTGCCGACCGTCGCAGATGATCCAGACCGCTTGGCGTCGCGAGCAAGATGCCGGTGCGAAAAGCGTCAAAACAATTTCCGCCGTCAGGACAGAAATGGTGGACGCGCAAGACCTGCTCGCGGGAGCGATGGGCGACCGAAATGCAATCATTCGATTGCGCGGCAATCTGCAAGCATTTCTTGCGATCTATCTCGACGATGACCAGAGAAAAGAGCTTTCCGGAAGGACCGTTGCAGACGTCATCCCTCAACTGAATCGATTCCGCCAGATCGGCACCGCCGAGCTTGAAGCGTGGGAGAAACAGACCGGCCGCAAATTCACGCCGCCGAAGCCGGACGCCGAAAAGCGCGCCGACGAAAACAGATTGGAGATGTGATGATTTCGAAAGAAAAGGATTCTCAGGCGTCATTTGAGATGATCGCAAACGACTTGATCAACGTCGGGCGCCTTCGCTTTCAAGCGGAAGAAATGATGGCTTTGATGGATCGTCAACACGATGCCGCCAAAGACATGGGCTACTGGAGAGCGATGCGATATTTTGATCGTCGCGGCACGCAAATGTTTTACGTTGTCGAGTATCTCAATCGATGCCGGGCGCAAGCGGAGAAATGGGCTTTTGGGCAAAGCGATACTTTTGATGTCGAGGAGGCGCTCGACGATCTCAATTCTTTCGCATTTCCATTTCCCGAGGAAGATGATGAGTACGACTTATGACCGTCGCCCCGCACATCCTGCGCCGTTACGTCATCGACCGCGCTTCCGGAAGATCGCAACGGCATGAATGGGCTTTCTACGCGCCGGATATCGACGCGTGGATTCGAACCGATGAGACATCTGCCCGCCGTCACGAGCATCACAAGCGCATCCGCGTTGACGGTCGCCCATGGTGCGATGTCCTTGGCCATCGAGCCGACGTCCGCGACGACGAAGCGTTGCAAATTTTCTTCATGACGATGATCGATCCGGAAGACTGGCACCGTCTTGAGATCGCCGTCCGCAACCGTCCCAAGCGATGCCTACGTGAGTGGCGGGCATCCGGGAAACGGATCATGGCAGCCGTTGCCCCCGAAACGGCTGCGCCTGTTCCGGACACGCTGGGACCATTGGATGGGTGGCCCTCCGAACGCGGATCGGGCCAACGCAGCCTTTTGCCGCGATGATCGGCGAGGGCTTTTCAGCCGTGGGCAATCATCCACCCCAGACCAAAACCCCCCTCTAGAATCGCGTTTAAACCTGTACAATTTTGGGACACTTCGCGCGAAAGCCCGAAAATCGTTGCGTGGGCACCGCGATCGTTATTCCGGGGGATGGCTGCGGGCGATGACGTCGGCCGGGGTTTCCCGCCGCTTCTCCCCCAAACGATTCTCCGGACGGCACAGGCTGGGCCACGGGTCCCAGCCTTGGACGCCTCGCGGCGTCCACCATCCTCCCGAATAGTTTGTGGGCCCCGCGCGGCGGTGACGTCCGGAACGCGCGCGTGTCCCCTCCGCTGACCTATCGGTCGCGGTCCCGCCCCTGCGGGGACGGGACGGGGCGCAAGCGTATGCGCGCGTTCCCGACGTCAACCTCGGCCTATTCCAAATCTTGGTTCGGCGTTTGGCGGACGAATTGTCACCTCAATGACAGCGACTGCGTAATCTACCGTTGCCGCCACATCACTTTAGACTTCAGGTTCTGCCAGATGCCGAGGAAAGCGACTTCACTATCGGGCGCAATGGTCTTGTTCGAACGCTGTAAACCAAAGAAAATCCCGTTGGCTGGATTCGATGGCAATAAGGAATGACTATGTTCGGTGAGCTGAATGAAGCTTCCGTCTTGCCTTTCGACGCCCAACGTTCTGCTGGCATCATACCGATCAGATGATGCGTAGATATCCAAGCCTTCGGTGAAGGAATCGGAATCGTTGGCAATACCCACTCTCGTTCCGTACGCATACGCAATAAATTTTTCATTTCGGCACAGCCAGATCAAGAATTCTCTACGCTGAACATGGTCTAAAGGCAGGTCGGCTAGAATAATTACCGCTTGCCTGCCGTTGCTCGACACACCAGTGAAAGCTCGGGGAAGAGTGCCCTTAGGCGCAAGCGCCCTGTACCATTCCGAAAATTCATTCAACAAAATAAGGGCCAGATCATTCTGAGCGTCCGCTGGAATAGAAGTGCCCCTTTCTAACGCTACCGCTCGACCTCGGAGCCATGGCAACCATCCGAACAACACTAAGAGAAGGCCCCGGCGTTTCATCAGATGTCCTGTTTTCAAAAAAACGACTAATCGAGAAACCAATTTTTGCTCGCATACTTCAGACCGATATGCGGGCGTTCCCAGTACTGGGAAAACCAAATCCATCCGCGATCTACTGTTCTAGTGGGGATATATGCGAAATACGGACCTGTCCAAGCTGGATTGTCTCGCTGGAATCGTTCGGCATCCGAAAGTTCGTTACCAGAGATTTCACCTGAAGCAATTTTCCGACGTCTTTCAGACAATTCTTTTTCTCTCTTCGCGCGACCCGGATCTCTCTCGTTCCACCATTTCTCATTCTTTGTCTTGAGAGCATCGTGGCTCCAGTGCCATTCCCTCCACACCGATTTGCCATCAGGTGAGAGAACCTCCACAGAATTAACCGGGGTGGGAAGACTACTCAAAGCCTCCCCCAACAACCAATCAACTGCTTCAGACTGCGTCGCAAATTCTCTTGTCTCTGAGGGAGCGACAGTTAGGGACATGCCCTTAGGAATCACCCCAACAATTTTCGCGATGAACATTGCTTTCGGCGCTTTCGGTTTGGCATCTGTCGTCTGAGTGTGCTGAAGCTCCGCGTTCTGGCGCATATGTGGAACGGCCCGGTTAGCAAGGTATTCGTCGCATAAATCGCCGTCGGACGGTGCAGTCATATGTCCGGCCTAATTGGCGCGGTCCTTAACCGCTGGCCACGATGAGATCCGCGATACCGATCGCCTAATCAAATTCACGCGCTCGAAGGCGCAGTGCGTCAGACGGTCTGGTCGGCATCGAGGTATCGTCCCTCAGGTTCATCATGCTTTGGCACCTTGCCGCTTGATCCCAGCGCGAGACGCCGGAATTCCTTTTGTTCTATGCCCTCGTCATGATCGCGGGTGCTTGGTACGTGCCGCCTTTGACGAGAAGCGCCCAAATCGTGCGGGCGATCTTGTTGGCCAGCGCGACGGCTACGACCTTATATGGTCGCCGTGCCATCAGCGAGATGATCCACGAGGGCAGCTTTACGCCTCTGCGAGCTTGCTTCAGGATCGATGTCGCGCCAACGATCAGCAGCGTGCGCAACTGTTTATTTCCCTGTTTTGATATTCGGCCAAGCCGCTCCTTGCCGCCGCTGGAGTTAGCTCGCGGAGTAATTCCGATCCAGGCAGCAAGATCGCGGCCCGTTTTGAATACCGTGGGATCCTGAATTGTGGCTCGGACTGTCGCGGCGATGATCGGTCCGACGCCTGGGATGCTGGTCAGTCGCCAGGCGGTCTCATCTGCCTTCACTGTCGCGATGATCTTCGTATCGAGTTTCTCGATACGTGCCGTCAGCATCTCGATTTGCTCGGCCATCTCGAGGAGCGCTGCCCGAGCCGCGACTGGGAGACGCGTGTCCTCTGCGTCCCGCAGGACCAGGATGAGCTTCGCGATACTGGTCATGCCCGCGGCGGCGATGATGCCGAGCTCAGCCATATGAGCACGCATTGCATTCGCCGTCTGGCTCCGCTGACGGACGAATAGTTCACGGGTCCTCAGCACCATGCAGGCTGCCTGTTCGGCGGGGGTCTTGATGGGCACGAAGCGCATGGTGGGCCGCGATACTGCTTCGCAAATCGCCTCGGCATCAGCAGCGTCGGTCTTGCTTCGCTTGACGTAGGCCTTCACGTAGGTCGGCGGCATCATCCTGACCGTATGCCCGAGTTGCCCAATGGCATTCGCCCAGTAGTGCGAGCTTGCACACGCCTCGATCCCGACAAGGCACGGGTCGATAGCGCGGAAGAAGTCCAGCACCTGCGATCGCCGCAAGGCTCGGCGGACGACGATACTCCCGTCGTCGGCAATGCCGTGGACCTGAAATACCGACTTGGCCAAGTCTAAGCCGATCGTGATAATCTTCTCCATGGGAACGGTTCCTTTTGTTTCGTGGCGGTTCGCATCACCACGATAAGCACCTTCGGTGCCGCTTCGAAGGGCCGTTCCACACCATCAATATCTGATTCAATACGGCACGTTGTTGAAGAGTTTGGATCGTTTCATCATAGAGTCGCTGAAACGTGTCATCATTTGGAAGTAAAAAATTGACCAACGATTCCTGCTCGTCTTGGAGCGAGAACACCAGATCACGACCTGCCCGTAGCGTAGCAATGCAGGCGGATACATCGTTACGGCCGCCATATTTTGCGATGATGGCCATGCCGTCTTCATCCCCACTTGGAGCCGCCAAAACGTCAAACTCACCTCCGTGCGATTCAGCGCGCGTCATGAAACCCATGATAAAGTTTGCTTCATGTTGGAGCCGAAAGGGGCGTAAATAAAATCGTAGCTTTCGATCGAGGCTGACATTTTCGCCGTCCGGAAGCATGGTCATTTCGAGTACGCACACGATGGTGAGCGTTGCAATGCCGCCCGCAGAATCGATGTTCGGAAAGGAATAGGTGCGGCGGATATCTTGCTTGGCCGGACCAGCAAACTCGCCATCTTTGTCGTCCGTTTTCCAGTCTGTCCAAGAAACCGACATCTTGCATACCCAGGTCTGAGAACACGAAATTCGGCGCCGCATACCCCTGCGACGAGCGCAATTTTGAGAATCGTAATGCTATACTCTACCAACACCCAACCGCCGAAACTTTCACTGGAAGACGCGCGGAGAATTGCCCCGTCTGAGCTCCGTTTGTCTCCTCCGCCGACCTATCGGTCGCGGTCCCGCCCCTGCGGCGACGGGACGGGGAACATGCTTATGCGCGCGTTTCCTTCGTCAACCCGCAGCCTGTCGCCTACGTTTCGTAAGTGTCTGTTTTTGTTGCAATATTCTTTTGAAATTAATGTAGCATCACTTGCTGATGATCGGCTCCCCCGGCAGCGGCAAATCGATGCTCGCAGCGCGCCTGCCCTCGATCCTTCCACCGCTGTCGCCGGCCGAACTGCTGGAAGTGTCGATGATCGCCTCCGTGGCCGGCGAAATCGACGGCGGGGCGCTCACCTCGCGCCGGCCGTTTCGCGCGCCGCATCATTCCGCCAGCATGGCGGCGCTGACGGGCGGGGGCACGCGCGCCAAGCCCGGTGAAATCTCGCTGGCGCATAACGGCGTGCTGTTTCTCGACGAATTGCCGGAGTTCGATCCGCGGGTTCTCGATTCGCTCCGGCAGCCGCTTGAGAACGGCGAGATCGCGGTCTCCCGTGCCAACCATCGCGTCACCTATCCCGCGCGTTTCATGCTGGTGGCGGCGATGAATCCATGCCGCTGCGGCCACGCCTACGAACCCGGCTATGCCTGCAAACGCGGCCGCAATGACCGCTGCACAGCAGATTACCAGACACGCATTTCCGGACCTCTCATGGATCGAATCGATCTGCGAATCGAGGTGCCGGCCGTCACCGCCTCCGACCTTATTCTGCCGCCCTCGTCGGAAGGGTCGTCCGAAGTCGGCGCCCGTGTTGCCGCGGCACGCGACATCCAGGCGGAGCGCTATGCCGCGCTCGGACTCCCGAATGTCCGCACCAACGCCGAGGCCCCGGCCGCCGCGCTGGAAGACATCGCGCAGCCGGATGCACAGGGGCTGAAGCTGCTCCGCGACGCCGCGGAAAGCATGCGCCTGTCGGCGCGCGGCTATCACCGGGTGCTCCGCGTCGCCCGCACGCTCGCGGACCTCGACGGCGCTGACAAGATCGGCCGGTTGCACCTCGCTGAAGCTCTCTCCTATCGCGCGCTCGCGGACGACATCAAACGCGCCGCCTGATCGCGGCTTGCTTCCATGACGCTGGTCGTCAACCCGAGGGTAACGACTTCTCTTTAGACTTTGCCAACCATAAGCCGCGTGACGCGGGCGAGAATATTCGCGATCGAGGACGCGGCCGCGCTTGTCGTGGATGCGCACCGCACGCCGATCCGCCTCGCGGCAGCGTGTCTGTGCTCCTTAAGACATCGTTAACCCTGTTCGCAGCAGACAAGATTTGGCCTCGGTCCTCAAGCACTTCGCAATGTCGTCCCCCCATGCTGACGGGCGCGATGCGCACGCTCTTGCCGGCGGCATTCCGCCCTCCGGCAGAAAAATGCTGAGCGCGAGACGAACTCGGGGTGGTCGATGATGGCGCGATTGTTCTGGATCAGGGCCCGTCTGCGCCGATTGATCCGACGACATCCCCGGCTGCATCTAGCTTTTCGGACCGTCACGACTTTCTCGATCGCGTTCGGGGGCGCCTACGGCTTCGTTTCCGGAAGCAGAAGTGCCGATTACGACCCGAACGCCTTTGCAATCGGCGTGAGCTTCCTGTTCGCGCTGGCGTGTGTCGCGTTAGCGATCCTGAGCATGCGCTTGCGCTGGATGCGCAGAAAGCTTCGCAAGATCTCCCTTCACAATGAAACGCTCGCGGACCGGAATTGGGAGTTGAAGGAAGCGGAGGAACGAGCACGTAGCCTCTTCGAATCGCAAGACGATCTGATCGTTCTGCGCAACGCGGACGGTCTTATCACCTCGGTCAACGACGCATATTGTGTTCTGGCTCAGCGATCGCGGGCGGATTTGCTCGGCAGCCGGTTCGCGCTCCCCGTTCTTGAGCAGGGTGAGAGCGCGATTGAATCGAACGGCACGCGCATCCACGATCAACGCGTCGAAACCGCGCTCGGTCCGCGCTGGATTGCGTGGCGCGAAGGCCTCGTGCGGATCGACGCCAACCATCCGGCGGAACTGCAATGCGTCGGCCGCGATGTCACCAACCGAACCGAGACCGAGTACGCGCTCGGTGAAGCACGAGATCACGCGAACGCGGCCAACCGGGCCAAATCGCGCTTCCTGGCGATGACCTCGCACGAGATTCGTACGCCGCTGAACGGCATTATCGGCATGAGCGGATTGTTGCTCGACACCTCGCTCACACCCGAACAGACGACATACGTCAAGGCGGTCAAGGCGTCCGGCGACGCACTGCTGTCGCTGATCGAGGAATTGCTCGACTATTCCAGGATCGAAGCCGGCAAGATCGACCTTGAAAGCCGTCCTTTCATCCTGTCCGACCTGATCGAGGACATTACCGAACTGCTGGCGCCGCGTGCGCAGGCGCGGCAACTCGAAATCGCCGCCTATATCGACGAGCAGTTGCCGATCGAGGTGATCGGAGACGCCACACGATTGCGCCAGATCCTGCTCAATCTTGCGGGAAATGCCATCAAGTTTACGCCGTCCGGCGGCGTCGCGCTGATCGTCGAGCCCGGTACCGAGCCGGGAACCATCCGTTTCATGGTTCAGGACACTGGCATCGGCATTACGCCGGACGCGCAGGCGCGGGTTTTCCGTGAGTTCGAACAAGCCGACGAACAAATAGCGCGCAACTACGGCGGAACGGGATTGGGATTGAGTATCAGCGATCGCATCGTCAAGCGGATGGGCGGACGCATCACGCTCGAGAGCAAACCGGGTGCCGGTTCGACATTCGAGGTGTCGATACCCCTCCCCGCTCACGACAGCCCACCTGAGCGAAAGCGCTTCTCCACGCCGGATCTGACAGGACACCCGATCATGCTGGTGGCCCCCCAAACCATCGAGGCGTCGCTGCTTGCCCGGCGGCTGGAGCGATGGGGCGCCGAGACCTGCACGATATCGGACATCGCTGTTGCCCACGCCCTGCTTCCGGGGCGGCCGTGGCACACCGTGCTCGTCGATCATGCCATGGGCGCGGAGGATGTCTGGCGGCTCGGTCAGACCGCATGCCGGCACGCGGCGCGGCGGATCGTCATGGTCACGCCGTCGACTCGGCATGACCTTCAGACCCCCGGCGCGGGGGCGTTTACCGGCTACCTGGTCAAGCCTCTGCGAACCGCGTCGATCGCGGCGCGATTGGCGGCGACGGCCGACGGCCCGACCGCGCTCCGGGCAACCGAAGGCCGGCATGATTGCAATACTCTCGAAGAGTCCGAGGCGCCGACCACGGCGCCCACGCAAAGCCTTTCGATCCTCGTGGCGGAGGACAATGAGATCAACGCGTTATTGATACGCTCGCTCCTGACCCGCCTTGGACACGACGTGATCCTCGCCGCAAACGGCGAGAAAGCACTTGAATCATGGGTCGCCGCCGGAACAGCGGGTGCGCCCTACGATCTCGTTTTGATGGACGTGCAGATGCCTAAACTCGACGGCGTCGAGACCACCAAGAGAATTCGCGAACGGGAAGCCGGCCAGCGCGGCAGCCGCACGACCATTCTGGCGCTGACGGCCAACGCGCTGCTTGACGATCGTTCTGCCTGCTTCGAGGCCGGCATGGATGGCTTTCTCGTTAAACCGCTCGATCGGGACAAACTGGCCGACGCGCTTGCGGGATTGATGGCGGCCCGTCACATCCCGGCCTGAGCGGATCGGCGCGTGCGGGCCCCACGATGAGCCGTTGAGGTCCGCATTAACGCAATAAGAACCTTTTAAAGCCGCCTTAGCGCGACCTGCTCGACGACATGGTCGGCTCCCTTTTTGAGAATCAGCGTCGCCCGCGGCCGTGTCGGCAGGATGTTGTCCTCGAGATTCGCGCGGTTGGTGCGTTCCCAGATTGCGATGGCCGTTGCGGTCGCCTCGTCGTCCGACAGCAGCGCGTAGCGGTGAAAGTAGGATCGCGGGTCGTGGAAGGCCGTATCCCGCAGGGCGAGGAAGCGCTTCACGTACCAGTCGCGCAGCACCGGTTCTTCGGCGTCGAGATAGACCGAGAAGTCGAAGAAGTCGGAAACAACCGGAACGGCCCTGCCGTCGCGCGGCAGCCGACCGGTCTGCAAAACGTTGACGCCTTCGACAATCAGGATATCGGGTTGACTGACCTCGATCCAGCTCTTGGGCACGATGTCATAGGTCAGATGCGAGTAAACCGGCGCGCGCACCGGCGCGCGGCCCGCCTTGATGTCGCTGAGAAACGCCAGCAGCATCGGCAGTTTGTAACTCTCCGGAAAACCTTTTTTCTGCATCAAGCCATGTCGCTCAAGCACCGCGTTCGGAAACAGAAAGCCGTCGGTGGTGATGAGATCGACCTTGGGGCCTGGAGACCACCGTGCGAGCAGCGCCTGCAGCACGCGGGCCGTGGTCGATTTTCCGACCGCAACGGAGCCGGCCACGCCGATGATATACGGCACCTTGCGATCCTGGATACCGAGAAACCTTCGCTGGGCGACAAAGAGCCGCTGCATCGACGCCACATAGATCGAGAGCAGTCTGGATAAAGGCAAATAAATCTCTTCGACCTCAGTGAGATCGAGGCGATCATGCATCGACCGCAATGCCGCGATTTCGTCCGCAGCCAGCGTCATCGGCATGTCGTCGCGTAACTTCGCCCACTCGGAACGGGAGAAAATCCGGTACGGATTATATTGCTGCTGTTCGGCTCGCAAATCCATCAAGCTCGCCCCGGCTACTCGCGATTGCGTGCAGCTTTCTCTTCGAGTCCCGACATCGTCGTGCGCTGCGCCAGGGCAAATTCGATATCCTCGAATGTCACGCCCCTAGCCTTCAACAGCACGAGGAAGTGAAACATCAGATCGGCGCCCTCGGCGATCAGATGATGCCGGTCATTCTCGATCGCTGCGATCACCGTCTCGACGGCTTCCTCGCCAAACTTCTTGGCGCAATGCCCGGAGCCCTTGTCGAGCAGCTTTCGCGTGTAGGACGCATCGCCGCCGGACGCAGCCCGAGCGTCGATGGTGGCGGCAAGATCATGGATCGTGAAACGCGGCATGCTACTGGTCTCGTCTTCCCGCTGGCCACACCTGTGAGCGCGATAAGTCCGAAGACTTACCACTTCCGCGATCGGGAGTCGTCAGGGATCGAGCCGCATCGGCAACCCGGCGCGGGCCATGTGGTCCTTGGCTTGGCGAATGGTAAATTCCCCGAAATGAAAGATCGATGCGGCGAGAACCGCCGTGGCATGGCCTTCGCGAATCCCGTCGACCAGGTGATCGAGATTGCCGACACCGCCGGACGCGATCACCGGCACGGAAACACTGTCGGCCACCAGCCGGGTCAGCGGCAGATCAAAACCCTGGCGGGTGCCGTCGCGATCCATCGAGGTCAGCAGGATTTCGCCGGCGCCGAGCGACACCACCTCCTGGGCATAGTCGATCGCATCGATGCCGGTGGATTTGCGGCCGCCATGGGTGAAGATTTCCCAGCGGTCCGAGCCGCCGGCCCTCGACACCCGCTTGGCGTCGATCGCGACCACGATGCACTGGTCGCCGAACTTTTCCGCGGCCTCCTTGACGAACTCACGCCGGCTGACCGCTGCGCTGTTGATCGAGACCTTGTCCGCACCGGAGCGAAGCAAGGTGCGGATGTCATCGATGGTGCGGACGCCGCCGCCCACGGTCACCGGCATGAAGCAGGCCTCCGCCGTGCGTCGGACCACATCGAGCATGATGCCACGATTTTCGTGCGTCGCGGTGATGTCAAGAAAGGTGAGCTCGTCGGCGCCGGCAGCATCGTATGCGACCGCCGCTTCCACCGGGTCGCCGGCATCGCGCAAGTCCACGAAGTTGACGCCCTTGACGACCCGGCCATCCTTTACATCAAGACAGGGTATGACACGGACCTTGAACATCGCGTCCCAATACCCTCAGGCCGCCGCGCGCGCGGCGCGGATCAGCGCCAGCGCCTCGGCCGGATCGAGCCGGCCGTCATAGAGCGCCCGTCCGGCAATGGCGCCCGCCAGCTTCTTCGCGCGCGGCGCGAGCAGCGCCTTCACATCCGCGATGGAGGCGAAGCCGCCGGACGCAATCACCGGAATTGAAATGCTGTCGGCGAGCGCGATAGTGGCGTCGAGGTTGAGCCCCTTCAGCAAGCCGTCGCGGGCGATATCGGTGAAGATGATCGCCGCGATGCCGGCGTCCTCGAACCGTCGCGCGATGTCGAGCGCGGTCACTTCCGACGTCTCGGCCCAGCCCTCGACCGCAACCTTGCCGTCACGCGCATCGAGACCGACCGCCACGCGCCCCGGAAACGCCTTGGCCGCTTCCTTGACCAGAACAGGATCGCGCACCGCCGCCGTGCCGATGATGACGCGCGTGATGCCTTTCTTGAGCCACGCCTCGACGGTCTTCAGGTCTCGAATGCCGCCGCCAAGCTGTACCGGCATGGCGACGTTTTTCAGCATCCGCTCCACCGCGTCCGCATTCACCGGCCTGCCGGCGAACGCCCCGTCAAGATCGACCACGTGGAGATATTCGAAGCCTTGCGACGCGAAGGCGCGCGCCTGTTCCGCGGGATCGAAATTGAACACCGTCGCGCGCGCCATGTCGCCCTGCTCGAGGCGAACGCACTGACCGTCCTTGAGGTCGATGGCGGGGAAAAGAATCACGGCTTCCACTTCAGGAAATTGGCGATCAGCGCCAGCCCGAACCGCTGACTCTTCTCGGGGTGGAACTGGGTGCCGATCGCGGTGTCCTTGCCGACGATCGCCGTCACCGGACCACCGTAGTCGGCCCGCGCGAGCACATCGCTCTCGTTGGCGGCGTTCAACTGATAGGAATGCACGAAATAGGCGTGACGGCCTTTCGGTCCCAACGGGAGACCCTCAAGCACCGGATGCTCCCGCACCGGATCGAGCGTATTCCAGCCCATATGCGGAATCTTCAGGCTCTCGTCGCGCGGCGAAATTTTTTCGACATCGCCCGCGATCCAGCCGAGCCCATCGGTCGTGACATGCTCCTTGCCCCGCGTCGCCATGAGCTGCATCCCGACGCAAATGCCCAAAAACGGGCGCGCCTTGTCGCGTACAACCTCCGTCAGGGCCTGGACCATGCCATCGAGCGCATCGAGGCCCCTGCGGCAATCGGCGAACGCGCCGACGCCGGGCAGCACCACGCGATCGGCCCGGAATACCACGTCGGGATCGCGGGTCACGACGATCTTTTCCATACCTTCCATGCCGCGCGCCGCGCACTCAAACGCCTTCGCGGCCGAATGAAGATTGCCGGAGCCATAGTCGATGATCGCAGCACTCACCGCGGAAACCCGGGTTGCGGGAACAGGCCGACAATGTCGCTCCGCGGCGTTGACGGCTGGCCCGGCCCGTTACGGGTCGGCGGCGGGGCGCCGCGATCGACGGTTGACGGGTCGAAGTTCACACCTCGCGTCATCGTCCAGCGATCGAAAAAACGCCGCTCGGCGGCCTCTTCGTCATCCGCGACCACGACATCGAACTGACGCCACTTGCCCCGCGACAACGTCCAGCGCCGCAAGCTCGCCGCTTCCAGTCCCATCAGGACCGCAATCAGCAACATGACGATGGATCGCATGCCGGAGCCGGCGTGCAGCAGCGTCAGCACGACTTCCAGCGCGATCGACAGGACCATGTATCCCGCGAACGCCAGCCAAAGCCGTTGATAAAGCAGCCACACCGGACCGAACACAAAGGCCCAAAACGAAAAGCCATCGCGAACGAACACGAATTTATCCGTGGTGCCGCGCACGTCCGTCCCGTCGACCGGTGGCGCATGGACTGTATAGACCGACATTGCACTCTCCGCCGACAACAGGACGGTCAGCCGCCGAGCTGACCCTTTGTTGATGGCACTTCGCCCGCAGCGCGCGGATCGATCGCCACCGCCGCACGAAGCGCCCGCGCCAGACCCTTGAAGCAGGATTCGGCGATATGATGGCTGTTCTCGCCATATAGGGTCTCAACGTGCAAAGTCACGCCCGCATTGACCGCAAAGGCATTGAACCATTCCCGCACCAGCTCCGTGTCGAATTCACCTATCTTGTCGCGTGGGAACTCGACCTTGAACACGAGCATCGGGCGCCCCGAAATGTCGATCACGACACGGGACAGCGTCTCGTCCATGGGCATATGGGCGCAGGCATAGCGGGTGATGCCGGCCATCGTGCCGAGCGCCTGCTTCACCGCCTGGCCCAGCGCGATACCGACATCTTCCGTGGTGTGGTGATAATCGACGTGGAGGTCGCCGTCGGCCTTGACCATGATGTCGATACGCGAATGGCGGGCAAGCAGATCCAGCATGTGGTCAAAAAAGCCGATGCCGGTCGCAACGCTGGACACACCGGAGCCATCGAGATTTACCGCGACCTCGATGTCGGTTTCCTTGGTTTTGCGCTTGATGGTCGCCGTGCGCATGAAAAAGGGCTCTCCACGTCGCGCATGATCCGCCAAAGTGTGAGCGGTTGGCGATAAGATCATGCGCCATTTAACGATCCGGAGCGCAGCCTGACCGCGCCCGGTAAAACCAGGCTCTTTTAACAGGCTCACGCCTCCTTCGCTACTGCGGGATGATGCACTTTGGCGATGTTCTTCGGACTATGGTGGCCGGAATCCGCGTAAATCGAACGCCGATTGCAACGCCGCGCCGCAACGCCTAAATCTGGCGGATCATGAAGGGGTTCAGATGCAAGCATCACAGCCGGAGGTGTGGCACGGCACCACGATCCTGACCGTCCGCAAGGGCGGCAAGGTCGTTATTGGCGGAGACGGCCAGGTCTCGATCGGACAGACCGTCATCAAATCCAACGCGAAGAAGGTCCGGAAGCTCGGAAAAGGCGACGTGATCGGCGGGTTCGCCGGCGCCACCGCCGATGCCTTCACCCTGTTCGAACGGCTGGAGAGCAAACTCGAGCAGTACCCCGGCCAGCTCACCCGCGCCGCGGTCGAACTCGCCAAGGACTGGCGCACCGACCGCTATCTGCGGCGGCTCGAAGCCATGATGCTCGTCGCAGACAAGGACGTGTCGCTGGTCCTGACCGGCACCGGGGACGTTCTGGAGCCGGAGGCCGGCGTGATGGCGATCGGCTCCGGCGGAAACTACGCGCTTTCCGCCGCGCGGGCGTTGATCGATTCCGACAAGGATGCGGAAACGATTGTCCGCCGCTCACTCGATATCGCCGCCGACATCTGCGTTTATACCAACCGAAACCTGACGATCGAGACGTTGTCCACGGATTGAGCGATGCCGGACTGTGCATTCCGCTCGCACGCGAACGACCCGATTGCTTGTTCCCACCACGATTCAACCTATCTTCGAGATCATGACGCACTTCTCCCCTCGCGAAATCGTTTCCGAACTCGACCGTTTCATCGTCGGCCAGACCGACGCCAAGCGCGCCGTCTCCATCGCCTTGCGCAATCGCTGGCGGCGCCAGCAGTTGACCGGATCGATGCGCGAGGAGGTGCTGCCGAAGAACATCCTGATGATCGGCCCGACCGGCGTCGGCAAGACGGAGATCGCGCGACGGCTGGCAAAGCTTGCCAACGCGCCCTTCATCAAGGTTGAGGCCACGAAGTTCACCGAAGTGGGATACGTCGGACGCGACGTCGAACAGATCGTCCGCGATCTGGTGGAGGTCGCGATCGGCCAGACCCGCGAGCGCAAGCGCAAGGACGTACAGGCGCGCGCGCAGCTTGCCGCGGAGGAGCGCGTTCTCGATGCCCTGGTCGGCGCCAATGCGAGCGCCGCAACGCGCGATTCCTTTCGCAGGAAGCTGCGGGCCGGCGACCTCAACGACAAGGAAATCGAGATCGAGACGCAATCGTCCGGCGGCGCACCGATGTTCGAGATTCCGGGCATGCCCGGAGCGCAGGTCGGCGCGATCTCGATCGGCGATATTTTCGGCAAGATGGGCGGTCGGACCAAGACCCGCCGGCTGACCGTTGTCGACTCCTATGAAATCCTGGTCAACGAGGAATCCGACAAGCTGCTCGACAGCGATCAGCTCACGCAGGAAGCGATCGCGGCCGTCGAGAACAACGGCATCGTGTTTCTCGACGAGATCGACAAGATCTGCGTGCGTGACGGCCGCAGCGGCGGCGACGTGTCGCGCGAAGGCGTGCAGCGCGACCTGCTGCCGCTGATCGAGGGAACGACGGTCTCCACCAAACACGGTGCGGTGAAAACAGACCATATCCTGTTCATCGCGTCAGGGGCGTTTCACATTGCCAAGCCGTCGGATCTGCTGCCCGAATTGCAGGGCCGGCTGCCGATCCGCGTCGAACTGGACGCTCTGACGCGCAACGACATGCGGCGCATCCTGACCGAACCCGAGGCCTCCCTCATCAAGCAGTACGTCGCATTGATGCAGACCGAGGGCGTCACGCTCGACATCACCGACGATGCCATCGATGCGCTGGCGGATATCGCGGTCGCGGTGAACTCGACGGTCGAGAACATCGGTGCGCGACGGTTACAGACCGTCATGGAACGCGTGCTCGACGACATTTCATTCTCGGCCCCCGATCGCAACGGCGAAACGGTTCGTATCGACGCCGGATATGTCCAGAAGCATATCGGCGACCTCGCCAAGAACGCTGACCTGAGCCGGTTTATTCTTTGAGAGCGCAGCTGAGCACCTGGAGCATGATCCCGAAGTGGAAACCGGTTTTCGGATAAGATCATGCTCAAACAAAAGGATAAGGTTAGAGTCTGATTCAACGCAGGTGAAACAGACTCTAACGGCGCCGCCGCACACGCACATAAAGCGCGCCTTCGCCGCCGTGGCCGATATGGGCCTGTTCGAATCCCACCACGAGCGTGCGAAACTCGGGAAGCCCGAGCCATTCCGGGACCTGCTGGCGCAGGATGCCGCGGCTGGGGTCGAGACCAGCCGCCCGGCCCTTGCCGGTGATGACGAGGACAAACCGCAGGCCGTCGCCGCTGGCGCGCAGCAGAAAGTTGTGCAGCGCCCGATGGGCGCGGGCCTGCGTCATGCCGTGCAGATCGATCCGCGCCTCGATATCCTGTTTGCCACGTGACAATCGCGCGCGCTCGCGCCGGCTGAGCAGCGTCAATGGCGGCGGTACCGGTCTTGAAGGTTTGAGGTTCGCTGGCGCGACTGCAACGGCTTTCGCTGCCGCTTCGCGGGCCGGGTCGGGCGCGCCGGACAAAGCCCCTTCCAGCGACGTCCAGAGCCGGGCCGTTTTCCGCAGCGGCTTTGCTTGTTTCGCGACGCTTTCCCATAATTCGCGCTCTTCGCCGGTCAACGCACGCCGACGCCGCGACGGCGCTGGCAGATCCGATATTCGAGGGGGCAACCGTTTCATCGTGGGTTACGACGTCGCTCATGACGATGGTGGCGGCGATGATAGTGACGTCGCGCTTGATGGGGACCGGGCATCACTTCGGGCCGAACTGCCGGGAGCGGAACGGCTTCTGGCGGCGCAGCTTTCGCCGCGGACACGAGAGCAGCCCTGGCCGGCTGGCCCGCCGGGACGACCGCGGACGGTGCAGACTGCTGTGGGGCGACCTTGGGATCGTCCGGCTTCTGGTTCTTCTTCTGCGGAAACAGTTTTGCGATCCTTGCCGACGGCCGGGTTTCCGGAAGCGGCATGGTTCTGCCGCGGGCGACGGGATCGAGGCTGTTCGGAACCAGCATCACGAACTGCATATTGTGCCGCAGGCGGCCCGACACGCGCCCCGCTTCCGGACCTGCGCCGAAGTAAAGGTCCGCGCGGGCCGGACCAAGAATCGCCGAGCCGGTATCCTGCGCGATCATCAGTCGATGGAACGGCGTTTTCGCCTGCTCGGATTCGATCGGCAATTCGCCTTCGATGAAGAATGGCGTGCCGTAGACATGTAGCGATTTATCGACCGCGATCGACCGGCCCGGCGCCAGCGGCACGCCCTGTGCACCGACCGCCTCGTCGTTGTCCGAAAGCTTCACCTCGCGGAAGAAGACATATGACCGGTTCTGGCGGCGCAGCTCGATAGCGCCATCCGGGTTCTCATTCATCCACTGCCTGATGCGTTGCATCGACATCTGATCTTTCGGGACGATGTTGCGCTCGATCAGGATACGACCGACCGCGGTATAGGGATATCCGTTATAGGAATCGTAGTTGATGCGTATGGTCGAGCCATCCTCGAGCCGAACTCGCGCGGAGCCTTGGATTTGCGTGAAGAGCAGATCGGTCTGGCTCTTGAGCCAGCAGATTTCGAGGCCGCGGCCCGCGATCGCGCCATCCTCGATTTCAGCGCGATCATAGTAGGGCACCAGCTTTCGGCGGCCGATCTTGCGATACACCGGCCCGCTGTTCGGCAGGCTCGGTGCGCCCTGCGTGAACCCCCGGACGAAAAGATTCGAGGGACGCCGATAAACCGGCACGGTGTAGGTATCCGTCCTGGTGCGCGATCCGTCGATGATCGGCTCGTAATAGCCGGTGACAAAGCCGTCGGTTTCGCCGAGACGTGAAATTCGCACCGCCCGGAAACGGGTTTCGAAGAAGGCGCGGGCTTTGGCATCGTCCGATATAGCCGCCATCTTCGCGACGCGGCACGGCTCTCGCAATGATGTGCCGAGCGCCTTCTGGCCGACGGCCGAGATCCGTCGTGCGGTGACCGCACGGCAGCTCGCGCGAAAAGCCTTGAATGCATCAAGATGATTGTCGTCGTTCCAGCCGGCGATCTCGGCCCATGAGACCGGTATATATTGGCCGCCCGCGATCTCGAGCGGCCAGGCCGGACGATGACGGGTGTCATGAGCTTCGACCGCGACAGGCACAAGCGCGGCGGCCACGCAAAATCCGACGGCGCACCTTTTCAACCGATAAAGGTCAGTCGGTGCTGCCGGTGCCAACCAGTTTCCAGTTCGGATCGCGCGAAGGGATATCGCGGGCAAACGTCCAAACATCGGTGATATCGGAAATCTTCTCAGGATTTCCGTCGACGATTGCTCCGGTCTTGTCGCGGGTCATCGAAATCATCTGCGAAATGAAACGAACGGTCAATTGCTCCGCACTATCCCTCAATTCCGCACCGATCAACTCGACCTTGTCGATTGAGACAAATCGCGTTTCCGTTTTCTGTTCGAGTTTCTCCCGATCCTTGATGGCGGCATCAAAGCTTTCATAGACGTCCGACGACAGAAGATCCTTCAAAGTCCGGCGATCCCCGTTGGCGAATGCCAGTACGATCATCTCATAGGCACTACGTGCGCCGCTGATGAAATGCTTCGGATCGAAGGACGAATCATGAGCCGCAATGGCATCGAGTCCGAGGGCGAGGGGCGTGCCGGGCTCGGCCAGATTTTTCCAGCGATCGGGGGTGGACGCCGCATCGGCCGTGGGCGCCGACGACGCCTGATCGATCACGGGACCTGCCATCGGGACAACGTTCTTGTCCTGCGTACCATGCAGGACTTCCCGCGTAGCACGGTCGTAAGGCGGACGCTCACTTCCTGTGCGCTGTCCTAGGACGCTGCGCAGACGCAGGAAGATAAAAACCGCCAGCGCCAGGAAAATGATGGTGTAAATATCCACGTCGTCTTCACTTTCTGATCGGTCTGGATCTCGTCCAGCGTGGGCCACAGGTTCGCGTCAGACAGCCCTGTTCCTGTAGAGGTAGGTACGAAACCCGGTCCAGCCAAGGGCGCCTGGCTCGACGAACGGGATCAAGGAGCGGTCTCATTGACTGCCAGCTTCGGCAAATAATAGCGCGTTTCCGATCAAAGGGGAAATTCAGATTGCAGGGAGAAAACGCGTTCCCCTCAACAGTTTGAGCCACTGGGCAGCGCAAAAGGCGGCGGTTTCCGAATATCCGAGGCTACGCGAGACCGCGGCGCCGGCCGAGGGACCCGAGACTGCCCGGCGCGTCCGCCGTCCTTGTGGACAGCGGCAGGCTTATGATAGCCACTCGCCCCGACGCGGCACTTTGCCCCCTCGAGCAGGCGCATCATCACAGGCCTCGCTTGAACGTTCCAGGAGAGACATCCATGACCAACGGCAACGGCACACCTCCCGAGGGAGCCCCTTCACCCCAGCTGAATGTGCTGGCGCAGTACACCAAGGACCTCTCTTTCGAGAATCCCAATGCACCGTCTTCGCTCGCCCCTCAGCAGAAGCCGCCGTCGATCAGTGTTCAGATCAACGTTAACGCCAACAATGTGGCGCAGGACGAATTCGAAGTGACGCTTACGGTCGAGGGCAAGGCCGAACATAACGACAAGCTGATGTTTCGCTTCGAACTGGCCTATGCGGGCCTGTTCCGGATCGTCAACGTCCCGCAGGAAAACCTGCCCCCGCTGGTCATGATCGAGTGCCCGCGGCTTCTGTTCCCGTTCGCTCGCGAGATTATTGCGACGGCGGTTCGCGACGGCGGATTTCCACCACTGATGCTGGATCCGGTCGACTTCGTAGGCATGTTTCGGCAAAATATGGAACGGCAGGCTGCGGTGCAACAAAAGCCGAGCTAGAGCGTTTTCGCTTCTGATGGAATCAGAAGCGAGGCTCTATGATTTTGATTTGACGCGTTTTCTTCACGCGAACCGGTGCCCACTTCGCTCGAAAACGCTCTAATCTGAAACGGCCTGCTTCAAAGCCTCGGTCCCGGCGAATTCCTTCCAGATCGCCTTCTCGCCGAGCGTGGCGACAAAGTCCCGATGTGCGATGCGGTCGGCATCGGTCACGCGCGGCGCAAGAGGCACAGTTCGCTGACGTCTTGGCATATCCAGCGTCCCGCCGGTTCGACGGGACGCGGTTTCCGCCAGGATCAGTTGCGGCTGCCGCGCACCGATCAGATCGATATAGACTTCCGCAAGCAGTTCGGCGTCGAGCAACGCGCCGTGTTTGGTGCGGCGGGAGTTGTCAATGGCATAGCGCGAGCAGAGATCGTCAAGCCGGTTCGACACGCCTGGGTGCTTCCGCCGCGCCAGCAGGAGCGTATCCACCAACCGGTCGCGTCCGATCGTCCGCATTTTGAGGCGATCGAGTTCCGCATTGATGAAGCTGATATCGAAAGATGCATTGTGGATCACCAGCGGCGCGTCACCAATAAATTCCAGAAAATCATCCACGATATGCGTAAATAGCGGTTTCTCGGCAAGGAACTCACTCGACAGGCCGTGCACCGCAAACGCTTCCTGCGGCATATCGCGTTCCGGATTGATGTAGCGGTGAAATGTCTGCCCCGTCGGCATGCGATTGAAGATTTCAACGCACCCGATCTCAACCACGCGATCGCCGCGCAGCGGGTCCAGTCCGGTGGTTTCAATATCGAGGACGATTTCGCGCATGGATTACCGCTGAACTTGAGAATCAGAGCCGTCGCCGCGGCATTTTAGCAGCCTCGGCCAGGATTTCCCTGATTCGCGCGCGCACGTGATCAAGACCGTGCGAGGTATCCACTACGAAATCCGCCCGCTTGCGCTTTTCAGCGTCCGGCAACTGCCGGGCCAGGATTGCGTCCAGCTTTTCGTCCGTCATGTTGCCCCGAGCCAGAATGCGCTCGCGTTGCACTTCCGGCGTCGTGGAAACGACGACGACCGCATCGACACGCTTTTCGCCGCCGGTTTCAAACAGCAGCGGCACGTCCACCACCGCCACCGCCGCGCCGGACTGCTCCGCCTGGTCGAGAAACGCCTGACGGTAGGCGTGTAACATCGGATGCACGATCTGCTCGAGTCGCTTCATCGCCGCGGCGTCGTGCACGACCTTTGCCGACAACTTTTCGCGGTCGACTTTGCCGTTGACAGTGGTTCCGGGAAACGCGGCCTCGATGGCCGGAGCCGCTTCTCCTTCATAAATTTTGTGAACGGTCGCGTCTGCATCGTAAACCGGAACCCCGGCTTCCGAAAAAAGCTCAGCGGTGGTCGATTTTCCCATTCCGATCGATCCGGTCAGCCCAAGCACCAGCATGTCCGAACTTCCGATATCACAGTGACAGCAACCCCTGACTGCGCAAAAAAGCAAGCAGCGGCAATAACGGCAAGCCAAGAATGGAAAAATGGTCGCCTTCGACCCGACTGAACAGATGGACGCCCAGGTTTTCAAGCTGATAGGCGCCGACGCTGGCCGTGACCTCATCTCCAGCCGCGTTCAGATAGGCCTCGATCGTGTCCTCGCTCAGTTCCCGCATCGTCATGCGGGCGACCGATACATATTCAAACAGCTGCCTGCCGTCGCGCACGATCGCGACAGCGGCGTGCAGCGCGTGAGTCCGGCCGGACAGCGCACGCAGATGTTCAGCCGCCCCCACGCGTCCGTCCGGTTTGTTGAACAGACGGCCATCGCATTCGAGCGTCTGATCCGCCCCGATGACGTAGCGGCCGGGCGAGCGCAACGAAACGTAACGAGCTTTTTCGCAAGCCAGGCGAACGGCGATCTCAGCGCCGGAGGTCAGGCCACAGCTCCGCTGAATCGCTCGCTCGTCGATCGCGGCCGGAATTGCCTCGAATGACAGGCCGGCATTGGCGAGCAAGGCCTGACGCACCCGGCTTTGCGATGCCAGGATCAGGGGTTTTGGTTCGCGCCAGACCGCCATCGCCGGTGCTTACTCAGGCTGCCGCTGCCGTTGCCGGTCGGCAAACAGCTTCATGATCGCCGCGGCGGTCTCCTCGATCGACCGGCGCGTCACGTCCAGTTGGACCCAGTCGTGCTTTGCGCTCAGACGGCGGGCATAGGTCACCTCATCGGCAACCGATTGACGATCAATATAGGTGTCATTGCCGGCCCTCGTCCCAATGCTCAACAGCCGGTTCTGGCGGACCTGAATGAGACGCTCGGGCGCGGCATGAAGGCTGACGACCAGGGGCGTCCTCAACGATTCGAGTTGACGCGGAATCGCGATGCCGGGCACCAGCGGCACGTTCGCGGTACGGATGCCGCGGTTGGCAAGGTAGATCGACGTTGGCGTTTTCGACGTGCGCGATACGCCGACCAGAACGACATCCGCCTCCTCCAGGCCTTCGACGTGCTGTCCGTCGTCATGCATCATGGTGTAGTTCAAGGCGTCGATGCGCCTGAAATAGTCCGCGTTCAGGGTGTGTTGCGCGCCGACGCGGCCGATCGTGGCAGCACCGAGATAGGCCTGAAACAACTGCATCACGGGGCCGATAATCGAAAGGCTGGGGCTGTTGATCTCCTGGCACTTGGCCTCGAGGCGCTCCACCAGATCCTTTTCCAGAAGCGTGAACAGAACGATTCCCGGTTCTTCCTCGATTTCCGCGAGAACGCGGTCGAGTTGCTTCTGGCTACGGACCAGCGGGTAGACGTGTTCGACTGGCGTGACATTAGCATATTGGGCGACCACCGCGCGCGACACTGTGATCAGCGTTTCGCCGGTCGAATCGGACACCAGATGAAGATGAAAATTGCTGCCGGTGATGGGCGCCATGACCCCTGTATACCCTGTGTATCGCTGTGGAGTTTGAGCCGCGATACCGCTGATCCCGCGAGGGCCTTGGGATAACCGGGATTTTTCTTCACAGGTCTCGCGAATGGAAAACTCCACCAAACGCCACCGATGATAATGAGGTCGTGTGGACTTGTCTCTTGATAATCATGTGCGAATGACAGGTAAGTATTTGAGGTAGCGATGGTCTTTGGATTTGTCGCTGAATGCCATGGACTCTCGGGCAATGTGAGCAAGCGTTTGAAAAAACGAGGACAGTATTGCGCCGGCGCAATTCACCGTCACTTAAACTCAAACTTAAGAATCTAAAAATTTACTTTAAGCAGAGAGTCGCTTGCGGATATCGCCCCGATCGGGTCTCTATCCATCACGAGGGCAACGCTGACGCGGGTCAGACGTTCCAGCAGATCGACGATGGCCGGAATACCCTGAGCGAGACGACCGATGTACGAATGGATCAAAGCGTTTCATGTGATTGCCGTCATTTCCTGGATGGCGGGGATGCTCTACCTGCCAAGGCTGTTCGTTTATCACTGCGATGCAGAGGTTGGCTCGAAGCAATCCGAGACGTTCAAGGTTATGGAACGGCGGCTCTTCAAGGCGATCATCAATCCCGCGATGATGGTGGCCTGGGGGCTCGGGCTTTATATGATGTGGGCGCACCATTGGTATTCGGTGGGCTGGTTTCAAGGAAAGCTGGCGCTCGTGATCCTGATGTCCGCCATTCACGGATATTTCGCCCGCCGCGTACGGGATTTCGCCGCCGACCGGAATGTGATGAGTCAAAGATTCTATCGTATTATCAATGAGGTAGTGACAGTACTGATGGTCGGTATCGTTATTCTGGTTATCGTCAAGCCTTAAGGCCGCGCAGGCCGGACGCCTTGATGACAGGTATCCGTTGTGGCCGTCGGCGAGCCGTTTGAGGGCGGCGGCGGCGCCAAGGAGACGACCAGTTCGCTCCTCCTTGCGCGAAGGCGGTCGATTTTCTATATTGCAGACATCCCACCCCAAGCAGGCGGATGGGGACTGTCAGGAATTTCGTGTGCGGGCGAGCGGTTGAACATTACGCCGCCATGGCTTTGATGAAGCGCTCGCCGAAGATGACGGCGAACTGGGCCTTGGCCATGGTCCACTCACGAGGCGGCATTTTCCACTCTTTCTCCGATCGGTTCAAGATCAGATAGAGCAGCTTGGTTGCCGCGTCGTCGCTGGGGAAGTGGCCTCTGGCCCTGACAGCCCGCCGGAGTTTCGAGTTCAGCGCTTCTATTGAGTTTGTTGTGTAGACGATCCGACGCACCTCGTCAGGGAAGGCAAAGAACGGGATGACCTCGCCCCAGGCGCGCCGCCAGCTCTGGCCGATGGCGGGGTAGCGCTGGCCCCAGGGGCCGGCCTCGAACGCCGCCAGCGCCTTTTCGGCAGCATCGGCATCGACGGCGCGGTAGATGTCCTTGAGCGCTGTCGCCAGCCCCTTGCGGTCTTTCCAGGACACGAAGTCCATGGAGTTGCGCAGCAGGTGGACGATGCACGTCTGGACGACCGCCTCCGGGAACACAGCGGTGATCGCATCGGGGAAGCCCTTCAGGCCATCAACGACGGCCAGCAGGATATCATCGACGCCGCGGTTCTTGAGCTCGTTCATCACCCGCAGCCAGAATTTGGCGCCTTCGTTCTGCTCGAGCCACAGGCCGAGCACCTCCTTGGCGCCGTCGGCGCGGACCCCCAGCGCGATGTGGATGGCCTTGTTGCGGACCATCCCTTCGTCGCGGATCTTGACCCGGATCGCATCGAAGAAGATCAGCGGATAAACCGGATCGAGTGGTCTTTGCTGCCAGGTGGCGACTTCGTCGAGAACGGCGTCCGTCACCGTTGAGATCAGGTCCGGCGACACCTCGATACCGTACAGATCGCGCAGGTGCCCGGTGATCTCCCGGGTGCTCATGCCGCGCGCATACATGGACACGATCTTGTCGTCGAAGCCGGGAAAACGGCGCTGATACTTGGCAATCAACTGCGGATCGAAACTCGACTGGCGATCGCGCGGTATGTCGATCTCCAGCTTGCCGGTCTCCGTCGTCACGGTCTTGCGGCCGTAGCCGTTACGCGTATTGCCAGCGTCTTCGCCGCTCGCCAGATGATGGTCCATCTCCGCGTTTAGCGCGCGCTCGGTCAGAGCCTTCTTGAGCGAATCCAGCAGGCCGCCCTGTTCGAAGGCTGCACTGGCTGCGCCTCCCGCCAGAAGCTGGTCGAGAAGATCATTTGGTATCGCAGGGTCTTTGCGTCGGGCCATAGTGGGAATCCTTTTTACCCATTATGCACGCCCGCACACGAAATTCCTGACAGTGTCGGCGGATGTGGTCGCATTCCGGTTTTCTTATTGAACCGGCCGCCACGTCAGGTTTGAAGCCTTTCCGCGCCTTCCTCGCTCGAGGTTTTTACGGTCAGGATCTGCGGACTTGCCTTCAGCCGTCCGCATCGTCATGATGGTGTGGAACGGCCCTTCGAAGCGGCACCGAAGGTGCTTATCGTGGTGATGCGAACCGCCACGAAACAAAAGGAACCGTTCCCATGGAGAAGATTATCACGATCGGCTTAGACTTGGCCAAGTCGGTATTTCAGGTCCACGGCATTGCCGACGACGGGAGTATCGTCGTCCGCCGAGCCTTGCGGCGATCGCAGGTGCTGGACTTCTTCCGCGCTATCGACCCGTGCCTTGTCGGGATCGAGGCGTGTGCAAGCTCGCACTACTGGGCGAATGCCATTGGGCAACTCGGGCATACGGTCAGGATGATGCCGCCGACCTACGTGAAGGCCTACGTCAAGCGAAGCAAGACCGACGCTGCTGATGCCGAGGCGATTTGCGAAGCAGTATCGCGGCCCACCATGCGCTTCGTGCCCATCAAGACCCCCGCCGAACAGGCAGCCTGCATGGTGCTGAGGACCCGTGAACTATTCGTCCGTCAGCGGAGCCAGACGGCGAATGCAATGCGTGCTCATATGGCTGAGCTCGGCATCATCGCCGCCGCGGGCATGACCAGTATCGCGAAGCTCATCCTGGTCCTGCGGGACGCAGAGGACACGCGTCTCCCAGTCGCGGCTCGGGCAGCGCTCCTCGAGATGGCCGAGCAAATCGAGATGCTGACGGCACGTATCGAGAAACTCGATACGAAGATCATCGCGACAGTGAAGGCAGATGAGACCGCCTGGCGACTGACCAGCATCCCAGGCGTCGGACCGATCATCGCCGCGACAGTCCGAGCCACAATTCAGGATCCCACGGTATTCAAAACGGGCCGCGATCTTGCTGCCTGGATCGGAATTACTCCGCGAGCTAACTCCAGCGGCGGCAAGGAGCGGCTTGGCCGAATATCAAAACAGGGAAATAAACAGTTGCGCACGCTGCTGATCGTTGGCGCGACATCGATCCTGAAGCAAGCTCGCAGAGGCGTAAAGCTGCCCTCGTGGATCATCTCGCTGATGGCACGGCGACCATATAAGGTCGTAGCCGTCGCGCTGGCCAACAAGATCGCCCGCACGATTTGGGCGCTTCTCGTCAAAGGCGGCACGTACCAAGCACCCGCGATCATGACGAGGGCATAGAACAAAAGGAATTCCGGCGTCTCGCGCTGGGATCAAGCGGCAAGGTGCCAAAGCATGATGAACCTGAGGGACGATACCTCGATGCCGACCAGACCGTCTGACGCACTGCGCCTTCGAGCGCGTGAATTTGATTAGGCGATCGGTATCGCGGATCTCATCGTGGCCAGCGGTTAAGGACCGCGCCAATTAGGCCGGACATATGACTGCACCGTCCGACGGCGATTTATGCGACGAATACCTTGCTAACCGGGCCGTTCCACATATGAACCTATCTGGCAATCCTCCTCAAGCACTCCACAGGACCATCCCAAATGCGGGAAATGAAACTTCAAGACCTCAAGGCCAAGACGCCAGCCGAACTCGTCTCGTTTGCGGAAGAGCTTGGGGTCGAAAATGCCAGCACCATGCGCAAGCAGGAGCTGATGTTTGCCATTCTCAAGCAGCTCGCCATCCAGGAAATCGATATCATCGGCGAAGGCGTCGTCGAGGTTCTCTCCGACGGCTTCGGATTCCTGCGCTCGCCGGACGCCAACTATCTGCCGGGTCCGGACGATATCTACGTTTCGCCATCGCAGATTCGCCGCTTCGGCCTACGAACCGGAGATACCATCGAAGGTCACATTCGCAGCCCCAAGGAAGGCGAGCGTTACTTCGCGCTGTTGAAGGTCAACACACTCAATTTCGAGGACCCCGAGAAGTCCAAGCACAAGGTCAATTTCGACAACCTGACGCCGCTGTTCCCCGATCAGCGGTTCCGGCTCGAGCTGGAGGACTCGACACGCAAGGATCTGTCGGCGCGCGTCATCGATATCGTTGCTCCAATCGGCAAGGGCCAGCGTGCGCTGATCGTGGCGCCGCCGCGCACCGGCAAGACCGTGCTGATGCAGAATATCGCGCACTCCATCACGGCCAATCATCCGGAGTGTTATCTGATCGTACTTCTGATCGACGAACGCCCGGAGGAAGTCACCGACATGCAGCGCTCGGTGAAGGGCGAGGTCGTGTCCTCGACTTTCGACGAGCCGGCCGTGCGCCATGTTCAGGTCGCCGAGATGGTGATCGAAAAGGCCAAGCGCCTGGTCGAGCACGGTCGCGACGTCGTTATCCTGCTGGATTCGATCACGCGTCTGGGCCGCGCTTACAACACCGTGGTGCCGTCCTCCGGCAAGGTGCTGACCGGCGGCGTCGATGCCAACGCCTTGCAGCGGCCGAAGCGTTTCTTCGGTGCCGCGCGCAATATCGAGGAAGGCGGGTCGCTGACCATCATCGCCACCGCGCTGGTCGATACCGGCAGCCGCATGGACGAAGTGATCTTCGAAGAGTTCAAGGGCACCGGCAATTCCGAGCTCATCCTCGACCGCAAGGTCTCCGACAAGCGCACCTTCCCGGCGATCGACATCTCGCGCTCGGGCACGCGCAAGGAAGAGCTCATCACCGATCCGCAACTGCTCAAGAAGATGTACGTGCTGCGCCGGATTCTCAATCCGATGGGCACGATGGATGCCATCGACTTCCTGCTCGACAAATTGCGCAACACCAAGAACAACGCGGAATTCTTCGAGTCGATGAACACCTGATTCTGCCGTTGTTTTTGTCGTCATGGCCGGGCATAGCCGTTCGAAGAACGGCGTCGCTTCGCTCGCCTATGGCCCCGGCCATCGACGTCTTTGACCAGGCGTGTCACTTTAAGACGTGGATGCCCGCGACGAGCGCGGGCATGACGCGTTTTTGACCACCGATGGTTATAGGTCCCTGCTTTCCGTCTGCTGCTATGCAGAGGTTCGCTGCATCACCAGATCGACAAGCGCCTGCGGCGTCGTTACCGGCAACGAGCAACTTTGATTGCGGCACACGAACGCTGCCGCGCCTTGCACGGAATCGGCCTTGGCGCGCGCCGGATGTTCGGCCGGCAGCGCATCGCCACGCGATACATGAAGCACGATGCTCGTGGCGTGCGGCAGCGCGCGCGCGGCGGCGAGCAGCGCTTCGGCTTGTGCACCCTCGCCGACCACGACGATTTCCGCACCGGTCAGACGGAGGTCGAGCGCACTCAGTAGCGCCAGATGGCCAAAGCCGTTCTCGGCCGCGCGGGACAGCAGCGCGCCGAACAGGGCGTCGATCCGGTCGCGCCACTTCGAATCGCCGGTCAGCGCCGCGAGGCGCACCAGGTTTTGCGCAATCAGTCCGTTATAGTTCGGGATGGCATCGTCGATTGTCGAGTGCGGCCGCACGATCAGCCCCTCCGCGTCGTCGGCCGTGAGATAATAGCCGCCGTGCTCGACGTCGGCGTAATGGGTGTCAAGGGTGGCCTGCCAGCGCAGCGCCTGCTCCAGATACGCGGTGTCGCCGGTCGCCTCACTCAACGCGAGCGCGGCGCGGACCATCGCGGCATAGTCGCAAGCCAGCGCCGGCACCAGCAGCCGGCCCTCGCGCCAGGAATGGCCGAGCCGGTCGCCGCGCGTCATTGTCTTCCGGATGAACTCGAAGGCCGTGCGGGCGGTTTCCAGCCAGTCCGGCAAGCCGAAGGCGCAGGCTCCGTGGACGAGTGCCGCGATCATCAAGCCGTTCCAGTCGGCGAGAACCTTGTCGTCGAGTCCCGGACGGACGCGGCCTGCGCGGCGCGCCAGCAGTTTCGCGCGCAGCGTCCGCATGTGGGCGCCGTCATCGCTGACGAGATCAGAACTCTTCAGACGATTGGGAATGTTGCGGCCTTCGAAATTGCCGTTTGCGGTGATGTCATATCGCGCGGCAAAATCGGCGGCGTCGGTAGCGCCGAGCACCTCTTCGATCTCGCTCAGCGACCAGACATAGAACTTGCCCTCCTTGCCTTCGGAGTCGGCGTCGAGTGAGGAGGCAAAGCCGCCCTCGCCCGTCAGCATTTCCCGGAGCAGCCAAGCGACGGTCTCGATCGCGCGTTCGCGGTACAGCGGGTTTTTGCTGCGCGCGTAGTCGAGCGCGAGCAGATCGAGAATCTGCGCGTTGTCGTAAAGCATCTTCTCGAAGTGCGGCACCAGCCATCTGTCGTCGACCGAATAGCGCGCGTAGCCGCCGCCGAGGTGATCGTAGATGCCGCCCTGGCTCATCTGCGTCAGGGTCAGCGTGGTAGCTGCGTAGAAACGGTCGCTTCCGGTGCGCGCGCCGGCGCGCCAGAGAAATTCCAGCACGGAGCATTGCGGAAACTTCGGCGCGCCGTGTAGGCCGCCGTTGACCGGATCGGTTGAACGCGCGATGGAGACGGCCGCGGTGTTGAGTTCGGCGACGCCGAGGTTCGCCGGACTTCCCACTTTAGCGCGCTCGGAGAGCCGTGCGATCACCGCATCGCGGTTCAGCGTGACCCTCTCGGGTTTGTCGTGAAAAACCCGCGCCACTGACTGCAACACATCGGTAAATGCCGGGCGGCCGAAGTCTGGCAGCTTCGGAAAATATGTGCCGCCCCAGAACGGCGATCCGTCGGGCGACAGGAACATCGTCAGCGGCCAGCCGCCCTGCTCGCCGAGAAGATGCAGCGCGTTCATGTAGATCTGATCGATATCCGGCCGCTCCTCGCGATCGACCTTGATACAGACGAACAGTTCGTTCATCACCGCGGCGACTTCGTCGTCCTCAAAGCTTTCGTGCGCCATGACATGGCACCAGTGACAGGCGGCGTAGCCGATTGACAGCAGGATCGGACGGTTGGTCCGCTGCGCCTCGGCGAGCGCCGCGGGTCCCCACGGCCACCAGTCGACGGGATTGTGCTGGTGCTGCAGCAGATAGGGGCTCGTTTCCGCAGCCAAGCGATTCGCGGGACGGCCCGAGCCTGTAGCGGCGTGATTCATATCGAGGCGTCCTTCTGTGAATATGCGATAACGGAAAGCTCGCGGCGCAAAGGTTTGCCGCTGTCGTTCTGAATTTTCCGTCTGTCGTCGAAAGCCGGACAAGACAATAAGCAATGCATCCGCGAGAGCAAACGATCTTCGCCTTGTCGTCGGGCCGGCCGCCATCGGCGATCGCGGTCGTGCGAGTCTCGGGCGCGGAGGCCGGCACCGCACTTCAAGAAATCGCAGGCGCAATTCCCGTCGTGCGCACGGCGAAGCGGGTCTTGCTGCGCGACCTGCTCGGAGAAGCCATTGATGATGCAATTGTTTTGTGGTTCGCCGGACCTGCGAGCGCGACCGGCGAAGATGTCGCGGAGTTTCACGTTCACGGCAGCCGCGCGGTGCTGAATGCCTTGTTCGCGGCGTTGTCGTCGATCGACCATGTGAGACCTGCTGAGCCGGGAGAATTTACGCGGCGTGCGTTCGAGAACGGCAAGATCGATCTCACCGAGGCCGAAGGGCTCGACGATCTCATCCATGCCGACACCGACCGGCAGCGCCGGCAAGCGCTGCGGCAATTGCAGGGACTGCTTGGTGATCGCGCGAGGGAGTGGCGCAGGGAGTTGATCGAGGCGTCGGCCTTGATCGAGGCCGGAATCGATTTCGCCGATGAAGGCGATGTGCCGGACGATCTGCTGAAGCCCGCGATGGAGAAGATCGCGCGGCTCCGTCGCGAGATTGAAGAAACCCTTGCGGCATCGGCACAAAGCGAACGGCTGCGCGACGGCATGACGGTCGCGATCGCAGGCCCGCCGAACGCCGGCAAGTCGACACTACTCAATCGTCTCGCGCGTCGCGAGGCGGCGATCGTGTCGCCGTATGCCGGAACCACGCGCGATGTCATCGAAGTGCATCTCGATCTCGACGGTTATCCGGTGACGCTGATCGATACCGCGGGCATTCGCGAGACCGACGATCCAGTCGAGCAGGAGGGCGTGCGGCGCGCGCGCGATCGGGCCGCGTCGGCGGATCTGGTGCTGTGGCTTGCGGATGATGACAATGGCGTCGGTCCGTCGCAAACGATCGGCGAGGGCGGTGTGCCGCTCTGGCTGGTGCGCAACAAAATTGATGTTTCGGGCGCGGAAAGCGATGGGGCGAACCCGAGGCAGCTTGAGGCGAAACCGGGTCAGGGTATTTTGCCGCGGCATTTCTGGATTTCTGCGTCGCGCGGCGATGGCGTCGATGAGTTGGTGGCGGCGCTGACGGCGTTTTCGGACGGTTGGTTCGGTTCGGGCGAAACCGCTGTGATCACCCGTTTGCGGCACCGCAACATATTGCAGGATGCTGCAGCATCGCTTGCGAAGGCTGAGGCGTTGATCGGACAGGGCGACGAACTGGTGGCGGAAGAGATCAGAATTGCGGTTCGATTGATCGGGCGTCTGCTCGGGCGCGTCGATATCGATGATATTCTTGATTCACTCTTTCACGATTTTTGTATAGGTAAGTAATAGCTATATGATTCATTACTTGTGAGGCCCATCGTTTCGTCGTTAAGGTTGTTTCACGTGAAACATTGCTGAGCGAGATGGGGCCACGAGCGCTCTTTTCTTTCGCACAAACTCAAGCTTTCGGATCGGGCGGGTCTGCGATAGAAGTCGCGCCGGATATCGCGAAAAAACCAATGACAGCATCATTCGACGTCATCGTAATCGGGGGTGGCCACGCCGGCTGCGAGGCCGCGACCGCCGCTGCGCGAATGGGCGCACGGACAGCGCTCGTGACCCATCGGCTTTCAACCGTCGGCGCGATGTCCTGCAATCCGGCGATCGGCGGGCTCGGCAAGGGCCATCTGGTCCGCGAAATCGATGCGCTGGACGGGTTGATGGGTCGCGTGGCCGATGCCGCAGGCATCCAGTTCCGGATGCTCAATCGCCGCAAGGGCCCGGCGGTCCGTGGTCCGCGCGCCCAGGAAGACCGCAAGCTTTACGCCGCCGCGATGCAGGCCGAGATTCGCGAGGCCGCGAATCTGGTGGTGATCGAAGGCGAGGCGGACGACCTCATCGTTGCCGACGGCAGGATCGCCGGCATTCGCCTGATCGACAGCCGTGCGTTCAAGACCGGCGCGGTCGTCGTCACCACCGGCACCTTTCTGCGCGGCCTGATCCATCTCGGCGAAAAGAGCTGGCCCGCGGGGCGGGTCGACGAAGCGCCGGCGCTCGGCCTGTCTGTGTCTTTCGAGCGCATCGGCTTCACGCTTGGCCGGCTCAAGACCGGGACGCCGCCGCGGCTCGACGGCGCCACCATCGACTGGGCCGCGGTTGAAATGCAGCCGGGCGACGATCCACCGGAGCCGTTTTCGGTGATGACCAGCCGAATCACCACGCCGCAGATCCGGTGCGGCATCACCCGCACCATGCCGGCGACTCACGAGGTGATTCGGGCCAATGTGCATCGTTCGCCGATATATTCCGGCCAGATCAGGAGTTCGGGACCGCGCTATTGCCCGTCGCTTGAGGACAAGGTGGTCCGCTTCGGCGATCGCGACGGGCACCAGATCTTTCTGGAGCCGGAAGGACTCGACGACACCACGGTTTATCCGAATGGCATCTCGACCTCGTTGCCGGAGGAGGTGCAGCTCGCGATCCTGGCGACCATCCCCGGCCTGACGAAAGTCAGGATGATCCGGCCGGGCTATGCCATCGAATACGATCATGTCGACCCCCGCGAACTCGATCCGACCTTGCAGACCAGGCGGCTGCCCGGACTGTTCCTGGCCGGTCAGATCAACGGGACCACCGGTTATGAAGAGGCTGCGGCGCAGGGGCTTGTCGCCGGCCTGAACGCGGCATTGGCCGCGGGCGGCGGCGATCCGGTCGTGTTCGACCGCGCCGACGGTTATCTCGGCGTGATGATCGATGACCTCGTGACCCGCGGGATCACCGAACCCTATCGGATGTTCACCTCGCGCGCCGAATACCGGCTGACGCTGCGCGCCGACAACGCCGATCAGCGGCTGACGGACAAGGGCATTGCAATGGGCTGCGTCGGGGCAGGGCGCGCGGTCCATCATCGGGCCAAAATGGCGGCCTTGAGCGCGGCGAAGGCCTTGGCGACGTCGCTGTCTGTCACGCCGAACGAGGCGGCCAGATATGGCCTGTCGCTCAACCGCGACGGCCATCGGCGGTCGGCGTTCGAGCTTTTGGCCTATCCGGAGATCGGGTGGGGCGAGGTGGCCGCGATCTGGCCGGAACTGTCGGCCATCGATCCGGGAGTCGCCGTGCATCTGGAGATCGATGCCAAATACGATGTCTATCTGAAGCGCCAGACCGCTGATGTCGAAGCGTTTCGTCGTGACGAAAGCCTCGTGCTCGCCGATGTCGATTATGATGCCGTGCCGGGGCTGTCCAATGAGGCGAGGGCCAGGCTCGAACGCGCCCGGCCCCGGACCGTCGGGCAGGCGGGTCGCCTCGACGGCATCACCCCGGCGGCGCTCGGGATTCTGGCGGCCTATTTGCGCCGCGAGGCGCGGAAGAAAACGGCCACAGCATCGGCCTAGAGACTTTCAGTCCGTCGGCGATGTTTCACGTGAAACAGATATTCACGCCTCGCGCTTGGAATCGATCGATCTCCGAACGAAGTTGGCCCAACCGCGCTAAGAGCAAGGAGTGTTGGTGTGAATCGCTCACGCGTCATGTTCGGCCATAGCCATTCGAAAAACGGCTTCCGCTCGCCTGTGCCCGGCCGTCCAGGTCGTTGGTCGATCCGCGTTTCGAGACGTGGATGCCGGTATTATAAAGTCGGGCATGACGATTGGATTAACCGTTATCCCATGATGCATCAATCCGTATGGAGATCGCCCTCCGGATTGGAGACGCCCGTGTTTCACGTGAAACAATTTCCACGACCTTGAGCATGATCGCCGGGTCTGACCTGTCTATCCATCGTCAAAAGCTGGAGGTCTGGATCACGTCCGGGCATGAAGGTCATTTGATAAGGGTGAGCCATTATAGGGCTGGCCGGGGTCCGTCGGCCAATGGCCGACTGGCAAAAAGCGCATGGGCGATTGCAAAGAGATGTGGCCGGGAATCGCACGGTCCCGTATGCTGGCGCTGACGCCATGACAAGACCTCGACAGGCTCAATCACCTCTTTCGGCCGCCGACAAGGCGGCCGCGCTGGCGCTGACGCCTGTTTCACGTGAAACCGAGGCGCGGCTGGATGCCTACGTCGATCTGCTGGTTCAATGGCAGACAAAAACCAATCTGATCGCATCCTCGACGTTGCCGCAGCTTTGGACCCGCCATATTGCGGATTCGCTTCAGCTTCTTGCGCTGGCGCCGCAGGCGAAACGCTGGGCCGACTTCGGCAGCGGCGGCGGCTTTCCCGGCGTGGTGCTGGCCTGCGCCCTGGCCGACGTCGAAGGTGCACGAATCGATCTGGTCGAGCGCAACGCCAAGAAGGCGGCATTTCTTCGCGAAGCCGTCCGGATCACCGGGACGCCGGGTGTCATTCACCCGATGGATATCGGGGATTATGTGGACAGGTTGGACGGCCGGATCGATTGTGTCACCGCGCGCGCGCTGGCGCCTCTACAAGTGCTGCTCGGCTTCGCCGAACCTCTGGTGAAGCAGGGCGCCAAGGCGTTGCTGCTCAAGGGTCAAGATGTAGAAGCTGAATTGACGGAAGCCACTAAATATTGGAATATTGAGCCTCGCCTTCATTCCAGCCGCACCGGCGGACAAGGCTGGATCGTCGAACTCGATCGCATCGAGCGGCGCGACCGTCCCCCGACCAAGCAAGCATGGCGTCGTGCATGACGGTAATTGATGAGATTTATCAATATGATGGCAAGGATGCGGGGTCCCCCGCCGGCCATCCCCGGATCATTTCGCTCGCCAACCAGAAGGGCGGCGTCGGCAAGACCACGACCGCGATCAATCTCGGCACCGCGCTGGCGGCGATCGGCGAACGCGTCCTGATCGTCGATCTCGATCCGCAAGGCAACGCCTCCACCGGCCTCGGAATCGACCGCCGCGATCGCAACGTCTCCACCTACGATGTGCTGATCGGCGAAGCGCCGCTGCGTGACGCCGTGGTGCCGACCGCGGTGCCGCGTCTGCACATCGCGGCATCGACCATGGACCTCTCCGGTCTCGAACTCGAGCTCGGCACCACCAAGGATCGCGCCTTCCGTCTGCGCGATGCGATCGCCGCGCTCAACGGCAACGCGGCCGACCACAGCGATTATACCTATGTGCTGATCGACTGTCCGCCGTCGCTCAACCTGCTCACCGTCAACGCGATGGCGGCGTCGGACGCGATCCTGGTGCCGCTGCAATGCGAATTCTTCGCGCTCGAAGGCCTGTCGCAACTCTTGCAGACGGTTGAGCAGGTGCGCTCCACGCTCAATCCGAATCTGTCGATCCACGGCATCGTGCTGACCATGTTCGACTCGCGCAACAACCTGTCGAACCAGGTGGTCGCCGACGTGCGCCAGTTCATGGGCTCAAAGGTCTACGACACCATGATCCCGCGCAACGTGCGCATTTCGGAAGCGCCGTCCTACGGCAAGCCGGTCTTGGTCTACGATCTCAAATGCAGCGGCAGCGAGGCCTATCTGAAACTCGCGACCGAGGTGATCCAGCGCGAGCGCGAGCTGCGCACGACGCATTAGGGAAACATCGACCGTCACCCCGTCATTGCGAGCGAAGCGAAGCAATCCAGAAATCACCAAAGAGAAAACTGGATTGCTTCGTCGCAAGAGCTCCTCGCAATGACGGACATGGCGATCCAAGATCGTCAATTTCGATTGTTTTATCCGGAGTACTGCGCGTGAATCCAAGGGAGCTGGCGATGGCCGACGAAGCGCGTTCGCGACTGGGCCGCGGTCTTGCAAGTCTGATCGGTGATGTCGGCGGCGAGGCCGCCCATACTGAGCGTCCGCGCGCGCAGCGCAAGGTGCCGATCGAATTTTTGAAACCCAATCCGCGCAATCCGCGTCGGGCGTTTTCCGATGTCGAGCTCGGCGAGTTGTCCGACTCCATCAAGCAGCATGGCGTGATCCAGCCGATCGTGGTGCGTCCGGTGAAGGGCGCGCAGGATCGCTTCGAGATCATCGCCGGCGAGCGGCGCTGGCGCGCGGCGCAGTCGGCGGGGCTGCACGAGGTTCCGATCGTGCCGGTGGATGTCACCGATAACGTCGCGCTCGAGATCGCGATCATCGAGAACGTGCAGCGCGAAAATCTCAACGCGATGGAAGAAGCGCAGGGCTATCACGCGCTCGCCAGTGAATTCAAACGCACTCAGGACGATATCGCAAAAATCGTCGGCAAGAGCCGCAGCCATGTCGCCAACATGATGCGGCTGACGAAACTGCCGGACGATGTGCAGGCGCTGATCGCCTCCGGCGAGCTGTCGGCGGGCCATGCGCGCGCGCTGATCGGCGTGCCCGATCCGTCCATGGCGGCGAAGCGGATCGTCGCCGAAGGTCTCAACGTGCGGCAGGCCGAGGCGCTCGCGCACGAGGAGGGCGTACCGGAGCGCAAGCTGCAGAAGGCGCGCGCGGACAAGGTGCTGAAGGATCCGGATACGCTGGCGCTGGAAAAGCGCGTCAGCGATGCGCTCGGCCTCGCGGTGACGGTCGATCACAAAAATCCCGGCGGCGTCGTGCATATCCGCTATCGCGACCTCGATCAGCTCGACGCGATCTTGAAAAGGCTGGATTCGAAGGGGTCTTAGCCTCCCTGCTCGTCATTGCGAGCGAAGCGAAGCAATCCAGGCTGCAGTATGAAACAGCCGTGCGTTTATATTGTAGCGAGCAAGCGCAATGGCACGCTTTACACCGGCGTCACGGCGAATTTGCAGCGTCGCATTTTCGAACATCGAGAAAGTTTGGTTGCTGGCTTTTCAAAGAAATACGGGTGCAAAATTCTCGTTTGGTACGAGGCGCATGAGACCATGACCGACGCAATTACACGCGAGAAGCAGATAAAGGCCGGTAGCCGTGTGAAGAAGCTTGCGTTGATTGAAGGTCTCAATCCCGAGTGGAACGATCTCTTCGAAACGCTTTTCTAGAGCGTTTTCGAGCGAAGTGGGCACCGGTTCGCGTGAAGAAAACGCGTCAATTCAAAATCATAGAGCCTCGCTTCTGATTCCATCAGAAGCGAGGCTCTAAAGCAGGATGTGGCTGAATCACCATCATTGCGAGGTGCGTATGCGACGAAGCAATCTAGCTTTTTCTTGTGTCCCTGGATTGCTTCGCTTCGCTCGCAATGACGACCGTCATCCCCTTCTCCGCGCGTTCACCGCGATCGACATCAGCGCGCGCTGTGCAATCACGGGCGCCAGCACCGTCTGCTTGCGCGCCTCCAGGGCGGCAACCGCAAGCTGATCCATCACCTGGAGCAGCCGCGCGGCGCTGAAGTTGCGCAGCGCCGTTTCCACCGCTGTCTTGCGCGAAAAGTGCAGCCGCGGAAATCCGCTCTCGGCGGCCGATGAGGCCGACGCGCCGCCTTCCATCGCCAGCGCCGCCTTGTGCAGGGCGGCGACCTGACGTTGCGCGGCCAGAATGACGAGGCCCGGATAGGTGCCGGCGACCATGGCCTTGGCGAATTCGGTTTCGACCACGGCCGGCTGTCCGGCGAACGCAGCGTCGACGATGGGATCGAGCTTGAAGTCGGATGCGTCGGAGACGACAGCCATCACGTCGTCCAGTGCGATCTCGCGCTGTCCATGAGCATAAAGCGCGATCTTGCGCAGTTCGTTGCGCGAGGCCTGACGGTCGCCGCCGAGCAAAGACATCAGCGTGGCGCGGGCGTCGGGTGCGATCTTCAGGTTCGAGAGCCGCAACTCGTCGTCGATCAACCGCGCCAGATCGCGTTCGGTGTCGGGATAGCAGGCGATCGCCACCGCGTTCTTCGCGCGCTCGCAGGCCTTGCGCAGCGGCGCTTCGGGCCGCAGCTCGCCGGCCTCGATCACGATCCGGCAATCCTGGATCGCGGAGTCCGCCAGCGTTTCGATACCGCCAGCAAAATTGCGCGTGCCGGCCTTGACGCGAATGGCGCGGCGGCCGCCGAACAGCGGCACCGTCATCGCCTCATCGACAAGACGCGACGGCTCAGTAGCGAGATCGTCGCCGTCGAGCCGCACCAGCGAAAACGGATCGCTGGGATCGTCGACGGCCGAGGCCATCAGGGCGTCGGCGCGCTCGCGCACCAGGCCGGCATCGGGGCCGTAAAGCAGGATGATCGGGCGTCCGGGATCGGGCCGGGCGAGAAAGCTGTCGACGTCTTTTCCGCGCAGCGCGACCATTCACTGGGCGATCAGGTGCCGGCGTAGAAGAACGATGCCAGCCGCGTGTTGATGTTATCGGCGATTTCCTGCGCGGCGCGGTCTTCGGCGTCACGATAGGCGCGCGCGCGGGCGAAACGCTGGAGCTGGCCGGGAATGTCGTAGGAGGTGCGGGCGAAGGTGCTCGCGCTCAGGACGGTCTTGCCGGTTGCAACCTCGATCAACTGGTAGCTCGCGTCGATGCCGTAGCTCTCGTTGGAGGGCAGGGCGGTGCGAGGATCGAGCATCAGCGACGAGCGGCTGGTCGTGAAGCGGATCTTGAGCTGGTGCGTTGGTGGCGCGCCGGTGGCGCCGCCGTAAAGCTTGAACGCGAGCGCGTTGCGAATGGCGACCCCGATCCGGGCATCCCGGGACGCGTTGGGTTTGTCGACCGGCAGCAACTCCACGCCCATCAGCTTGTCGCGAAGGGCCGGGCTGCCGTCGGCGTGTTCGGCATACATCGGACGGAAGCAACCGGCCGTCAGGGCGGCCAGCACTGCGACGACGCCCAGCCGTGCCGCGATGCGCGGACTAAGCCATGATCGAGCCGGTCGAGCCGACAACCTACCCCACCACATTCACGATCCTCTGCGGGACGATGATGATCTTGCGGGCTGGCTTGCCGCCCAGCGCCTGTCTTACCGCATCGAGCGCCAAAACGGCAGTCTCAATTTCCGGATTCGGCGCGCTGCTCGCCACCGTGACCTCGCCTCGCTTCTTGCCGTTGACCTGCACCGGCAGGGTCACGGTGTCTTCAACCAGCAAATCGCGCTCGATTTGTGGCCAGCGGGCCTCCGAAACCAGGCCGGTGTGCCCCAGCGCGTGCCAACATTCCTCGGAGAGATGCGGCATCATCGGGCTGAACAACTGGACCAGAATGGTGGCCGCCTCGCGCAGGCTCCAGGCGATATCCGGCGCAAGGTCGGAGGTGCGGGTGCCGAAGCGGGCAAGGGTCTCGGCCAGCGTGTTGGCGAACTCGCGGATGTTGGCGAGGCAGACGTTGAAGTGCAGCCGTTCGATGCCGGTGGACACCTTATCCAACGCTCCGTGGGCCGCCTTGCGCAGCGCCAGCGCATCGGTGCCGAACGTTGCCGGCTTGTCCCGTGGCGCGGCCTTGCCGGCCTCGGCCGATTCGTTGACCAGCCGCCACAGCCGCTGCATGAAGCGTGACGCGCCCTGCACGCCTTCCTCGCTCCAGATCACGTCGCGGTCCGGCGGCGAATCCGACAGCATGAACCAGCGCGCGGTATCGGCGCCGTAGCTGCCGATGATGTCGTCGGGATCGACGGTGTTGCGCTTCGACTTCGACATCTTTTCGACCGCGCCGATCTCGACCGGCTCGCCGGTTGAGATCAGCGTGGCGCGGCGGCCGTTGCCGACAGCCTCGATCCCGACCTCGTCGGGCGAGGCCCAGCCGCCGTCGGCCTTGCGGTAGGTCTCGTGCACCACCATTCCTTGCGTGAACATGCCCTTGAACGGCTCGTCCATACTGAGGTGGCCGGTGGCCTTCATCGCGCGGGTGAAGAAGCGCGAATAGAGCAGATGCAGGATCGCGTGCTCGACGCCGCCGATGTATTGATCGACCGGCATCATGCGGTTGGCGATTTCAGGCGTGGTCGGCGCGGTCTCGTTCCACGGATCTGTGAAACGCGCGAAGTACCACGACGAGTCGACGAAGGTATCCATGGTGTCGGTTTCGCGCGTGGCCCTGGCCCCGCATTGCGGACAGGTGACGTGCTTCCATGTCGGATGATGGTCGAGCGCGTTGCCGGGTTTGTCGAACGTCACATCCTCCGGCAGCGTCACCGGCAGATCGTTCTCCGGCACCGGAACCACGTCGCACTTGGGGCAGTGGATCACCGGGATCGGACAGCCCCAGTAGCGCTGCCGCGAGATGCCCCAGTCGCGCAGGCGGAAGTTCACCTTGCGCTCGCCGACCGGCATGTTGCCGCGCATCTCGCTTTCCAGCCGCTTGGCAACCTCCTTCTTCGCCGCCTCAGCGGTCATGCCGTCGAGGAAGCGTGAATTGATCATGCGGCCGTCGCCGTCGTAAGCGGTGTCGGTGATGACGAGCGTCTTCGGGTCCTGCCCCTCGGGGCAGACCACCGGCGTGTTGCCGAGACCGTACTTGTTGACGAAGTCGAGGTCGCGCTGGTCGTGCGCCGGGCAGCCGAAAATGGCGCCGGTGCCGTATTCCATCAGGATGAAATTGGCGACATAGACCGGCAGCGTCCAGTCCGGGTCGAACGGATGAATCGCGCGGATGCCGGTGTCGAAGCCCATCTTCTCCGCGGTGTCGATCTCGGCCTGCGCGGTGCCGCGCCGCTTGCACTCGGCGATGAATTCGGCGAGCGCGGGATTGTCTTTCGCCGCTGCTTGCGCCAGCGGATGATCCGGCGCGATTGCCATGAACTTCGCGCCGAACAGCGTGTCGGGACGCGTGGTGAAAATCTTCAGCTCACCCTCACCGTTCGGCGTCGTTGCCGGGTCGAGCGCGAAGCGGAGCAGCAGGCCCTCGCTGCGGCCGATCCAGTTGCGCTGCATCAGCCGCACCTTGTCCGGCCAGCGGTCCAGCGTGTCGAGCGCCTCTAACAGTTCCTGCGAATACTTCGTGATCTTGAAGACCCACTGGTTCATTTCGCGCTGCTCGACCACGGCGCCGGAACGCCAGCCGCGCCCGTCGATCACCTGCTCGTTGGCGAGCACGGTCATGTCGACCGGATCCCAGTTGATCTTGCGCTTCTCGCGCTCGGCGAGACCGGCGCGAAGGAAGTCCAGAAACATCTTCTGCTGGTGTTTGTAATAAGACGGATCGCAGGTCGCGAATTCCCTCGCCCAGTCGAGCGACAGCCCGATCGACCGGAGCTGCTTCTTCATTGCCTTGATATTGTCGTAGGTCCAGGCCTTGGGCGCGACCTTGCGCTCGATCGCGGCGTTCTCGGCGGGCAGGCCGAAGGCATCCCAGCCCATCGGATGCAGCACATTATAGCCCTTGGCGCGCATGTAGCGCGCGATCACGTCGCCAAGTGTGTAGTTGCGGACATGGCCGATGTGGATGCGCCCGGACGGGTAGGGGAACATCTCCAGCACGTAGTATTTTTCGCGCGGATCGTCGTTTTTGGTCGCGAAGATCGCCTGCTGGTCCCACGCGGCTTGCCAGCGCGGTTCGGCGTCACGGGCGTTGTAACGGTCAGAGGTCATGGAATCGCAGCGTTTTTTCGTGATTTGCGGGCGCTCGACTAGGCCATGAAAGCGGACCGGGGGTCAACGGGGCGGACGCGCGTTGCGGTGCGGTTTGCAACCGGTGTGGTTTTGCGGTGTAAGCGGGAGACCCCCGCCTTCCGGAGTGACCCAATGGCCGACCTCTCAGCTTTTCCGATCACCCGCCGCTGGCCGGCCGCCGATCCGGGTCGCTTGCAGCTCTATTCGCTGCCGACGCCGAATGGCGTGAAGGTCTCGATCATGCTGGAGGAAACCGCGCTGCCCTACGAGCCGCATCTGGTCGATTTCGGCAAGGACGACCAGAAGACGCCGGAGTTCCTGTCGCTCAATCCCAACGGCAAGATCCCGGCTATTGTCGATCCCGATGGCCCCGGCGGCAAGCCGTTCGGCCTGTTCGAGTCCGGGGCGATCCTGCAATATCTCGCCGAGAAGACCGGACAATTCCTGCCGGCTGACCCGGCCCGTCGCTGGCAGACCATCCAGTGGCTGCACTTCCAGATGGGCGGCGTCGGGCCGATGTTCGGGCAGGTCGGGTTTTTTAACAAGTTCGCGGGCAAAAAATTCGAGGACAAGCGACCGCGCGATCGCTACGTGGCGGAATCGAAGCGGCTGCTCGGCGTCATGGACGGGCATTTGGCGAATCGCCAATGGTTCGTCGGCGACGACTACACCATCGCGGATATTGCGATGTTCGGCTGGGTGCGCAATCTGATCGGGTTTTACGAGGCGCGCGAGATCGTCGGGTTCGACCGGTTCGGGAATGTTGCGGACTGGCTGGAGCGGGGTCTGGCGCGGCCGGCGGTGCAGCGCGGCCTCGGGATTCCGGCGCGGGGGTAGGCGGGGCGGCTTGATCAAGGCGGCTGAATTAAAATGACCACTGACAACGCGGCGCCCGCAACAAGCGGTCTTGCTTCGGTTGAAGCCGAGATCGTCCGCGCCTGCCGGGATGCACGGTGCGAACGCTCTTCGGTGACGCTGGTGGCGGTGTCGAAAACCTTCGATACGGACGCGATTGCGCCGGTGATTGCCGCAGGCCAGCAGGTTTTCGGGGAAAATCGCGTGCAGGAGGCCCAGCGTAAGTGGCCCGAGCTGATGGCCGCACATCCCGGCATCGCGCTGCATCTGATCGGACCGCTGCAGTCCAACAAGGCGAAGGACGCCGTCGGATTGTTCGATGCCATCCATTCGGTCGACCGCCCGAGTATTTGCGCGGCGTTGGCCAAAGAAATCGCCAGCCAAAACCGGCGGCCGGATCTGTTCGTGCAGATCAACACGGGGGAGGAACCGCAGAAAGCCGGCGTCGCGCCATCGGATGCCGACGCCTTTATCGCGGCCTGCCGCGATACCTACGGGCTGACGATCTCGGGGCTGATGTGCATTCCGCCGGCCGACGATGCGCCGGCGCCGCACTTCGCGCTCACCGCCAAGATCGCGAAACGCAACGGGTTGACGCAACTTTCGATGGGCATGAGCGCGGACTTTGCCATAGCGATCGCCCTGGGCGCGACCCATGTGCGGGTCGGCTCGGCGATTTTCGGGACGCGGTAGAGACCATATCTTTGATGAAATTCAGTCTTCGTCATGCCCGGACTTGATCCGGGCATCCATCCGCTCTTCAAGCCCGGCAATGACGACGGCAATAGCGTTTCCATCTCAATGTGAATTACTTACCCGATCACAATTTTCGTGCGGGGGCCGATCCGCCGCAGCAGCAGCCGCAGCATCGCCGACCGCGTCATCGCCACGCATCCGGCGGTCGGGCCGAAGTTGTCGCGCGCCAGATGCAGGAACACGGCGCTGCCGCGCCCGGCGATTCGAGGGCGGGTGTTGTGGTCGATCTCAATGATGAAGTCGTAGAGATGATCGTCGCGCGTCAGCCGGTCGCCGCTCGCGTCGCGCGTCAGCCGGATTGGCCGGTTGTAGTGCCGGTCGGCCGGATCTTCACACCAGGCATCAGTGGGCGTGATGGGGCGCACCGGCAGGAACGTGCGCGGCCGCGGGTGCCGGTCGGGGCGCCACCATAGCCGGATAGGCCGGAAAATCCCCCGCGGCGTGCCGCCGTCGCCCTCGCGTTTGTTGGCGCGGATGCCGCCGCGGCCGAGCGCCACCGGAAAAGCCCGACCCTCCGCGATCAGCCAGCCCCGCTCCGGCCGGCCGGCCGCGGCCCGGACATGGATCGCCGCAAGTGGCCGATCACGGGAATGTGTGGTACAAGACGTTGAAAAACCTGAGTTTTGCATGGAATGAGGAGGTCTCGCCCACTCTGCGGCAGAAACATCGGTCCTGCACGTCACCACAGGAACATTCATCCAAATTCCCGCCGGTTCTGGAGTAGACTCCGTTCAGATGGTGAATCGCTACTAGTTCATACGCCCGGCCGAATCACGACTTACACGACCTTATGAAGTGTGGCCGGCGTTTCCGCCGGCTGTTCTCGCCGCCAGGAGGATCGCATAGATGGCTAACGCCCGCAAAATCCTGATCGTGGACGACGATACCGATCTGCGCGACACGCTGGTCGAGCAACTGTCGCTGCATGAGGAATTCGAGGCCTCCGCCGTTGACACGGGCGCGAAGGGCGCCAGCGCCGCCAAGGCTCATTCGCCCGATCTGGTGCTGATGGACGTCGGCCTGCCCGATACCGACGGGCGCGAGGTGGTGCGCAGCCTGCGCAAGGGCGGCTTCAAGGCGCCGATCATCATGCTCACCGGTCACGACACCGACTCGGACACGATTCTGGGCCTTGAATCCGGCGCCAATGACTATATCGCCAAACCGTTCCGCTTCGCGGTGCTTTTGGCGCGCATCCGCGCGCAGTTGCGTCAGCACGAGGCCAGCGAGGACGCGGTGTTTTCGGTCGGGCACTACAGTTTCCGGCCCGGCTCCAAGATGCTGACGACCGCCACCGCCAAGAAGGTGCGGTTGACCGAAAAGGAGACCGCGATCCTGCGCTTCCTGTACCGCGCCGGCCAGATGCCGGTGTCGCGCGAGACGCTGCTGCAGGAGGTGTGGGGCTACAACTCCGGCGTCACCACCCACACGCTGGAAACCCACATTTACCGGTTGCGCCAGAAGATCGAGAAAGACGCCGCCAATCCGGAGATTCTGGTGACGGAAGCGGGTGGCTACAAGCTGGTGCCGTGATACTTTTGGGTTGACGATTCGTATCAGCTCTCGTCAAAACAGCTTTTGGACGGTCCCCCGCATGGATCGCCGCACTGGTCTTGCATGTCGATCGACGATGACGTTGTCCTGCTTGAGCGCGTTCCGACTCTGCGCCTGTTGGGCGCCGAGGCGTTGCGCGTGCTCGCCATCGGCGCCGAACAGCAGCAGTTCGCCCGCGGTTCGATCCTGTTTCGCGCCGGCGACGAGGCGGACGCAGGATACGTCGTTCAGGAAGGCGGCTTTCGCATTCATGTCGAGGACGGCCGCGATCGGGAAGTCGTCGCCGAACGCGGCACGCTCATCGGCGAGTTGGCCCTGATCGTCCCGATGTCGCGGCCGGCCACCGCGACCGCGCTGGAATATTCGATGGCGATCCGCATTCCGCGCACCCTGTTCCTGCGCGTGCTCGACAGCGATCCCGCCGCCGCCCGCCGCCTTCGCGACGAACTCGCCAATCGCACCCGGCAAACGACCGGCGATATCCTGATGGCGTCGGCGAAGCTGAGTGGCTGAAATAGACAGCGCTTCCGCATCTCCCTCCCCGCAAGGGGGAGGGATGCGTGGCGCGCTCTGCTTGCAACGTCATACCTCGATCACCGCCGTCACCGGCACATGATCGGACGGACGCTCCCAGCCGCGGGCGGCGCGGGTGATGCGGAAGTCCCGGATTCCGCCGCGCAGCGCCTCCGAAACCCAGATGTGATCGAGCCTGCGGCCGCGATTGGCGGCAACCCAGTCGGCGGCGCGATAGCTCCACCACGTATAGACTTTCTCCGACATCGGAATCCGCGCGCGCGCGATGTCGACCCAGTTGCCGTGACTCTGCAAGCCGAGCAGCTTCTCGCATTCGACCGGCGTGTGCGAGACGATCTTCAGGAGTTGCTTGTGCGACCAGACGTCGTGCTCATGCGGCGCGACATTGAGGTCGCCGACCAGGACATGGCGGTCGCCGTCGCGCGGATGCAGCGGTGTGCAGGCTTTCATCTCGTCGAGGAATTGCAGCTTGTGGGCGAACTTCGGGTTGAGCGCGGGGTCGGGAATGTCGCCGCCCGCCGGCACATAGAAGTTGTGCAGCACCAGCGGCGCGGCGAGACCCGCCTCGCCGCCGAGGGTCACGCCGACATGGCGTGAATCGATCTTGTCGCAGAAGGTGCGGATGTTGCTGGCGTCGAACGGCAGCTTCGAGACCACGGCGACCCCGTGATAGCCCTTCTGCCCGTTGAGCGCGACGTGCTCATAGCCGAGCCGGCGGAAGCGTTTCAGCGGAAAGGCGTCGTCGGGGCATTTGGTCTCCTGCAGGCACAGCACGTCCGGCCGTTGCGCTTTCAGAAACTTCGCAACGAGATCGATGCGCAGCCGCACCGAATTGACATTCCAGGTCGTGAGGGTGATCTGCATGGATTTCTGGCGAAGCCGTCGACAAGTTTGCTTGCCGTCATACGCGGGCTTGACCCGCGTATCCATCACTATTCGACCCTTGAGATTTTTGGATGGATCACCGGCTCAAGCCCGGTGATGACCCTGTGCGCGTCGCCGCGCTTCAATTGTTCGAGGTCGGATACCGGGTATAGTCGATCTTGAACAAGGCGGGATCGAGCTTCGCCGTGGTGTTCAGATTGTAGATCGCCACCGTGGTGTCGTACCCTTGCGGATCGGTCACGGTCCACTGCTTGAGCTTGCCGTCCTTGGCGCCGACCATCAGCATCAGGCGGGAGGTTCCGATCAGCGCCTGCTTTTCCTCGATGGTGACGCTGATGTAGAGATCGTCCGACGTCACGCTGACGACGTTGGTGTCCTTCATCAGGTCGATGCGGTCCGACAGCAGATAGCGCAGCGGCGTCTGCGACAGCGGATAGATATCCTGGGTCGCGAGCTTGGTGTCGCGAACGACGAGCGACGAACCGTCGGAGATCATCGCGATCGGCGACGGAGGGTCGTATTCGAACCGCACCTTGCCCGGCTTCTGAATGTAGAATTCGCCGGTCGAGCGGCTGCCGTCGGGACCGACCTGCACGAAGTTTCCGGCAAGCGTGCGCAGCGACGACAGATAGGCGCTGACTCGCGCCGCCGCCGCCTTCTGATCGGCGCTGAAGGTTGCGAAAATATTTGCCGGTACGTTGCGGCGCCGGTCGGGAATGATCGGGTCGGGCGGCTGCGTCGTCCCGGTGACCTCCGGTTCGACGGTGTCCAAAAGTTTCGCCACGGGCGCGACGTCGCGCGCCTTGGGGGCCGGTCGCGGAATCGGAATGGCTTGTGCGAGAGCGGGCGGAACTAAAAGACTTGCGGTCAGCGCCGCAGCGAGCCAGACCCTGCCGGGGCGCGCGCGAATGCGGATCGGACGGCGGGCCGCGGATGAATGTGTCACGTGTCTGCTCAATGTCTCGTCCTGTCCGTCCGATGCGGTCCTTTTACAGCGCTTTGCGCCGCCGCGGATATCGCTTTTTCCCGGGCGAGGTCTAACAGATATCGCCGCCGCGCTAGTGTGGTGGTTCAGAAGTTCGCTCATTCCCCTGGCGAGTCCGTCAAGCGAACTTCTGAACCCAAACCACACTAGAATCATAAGGTTGCTAGAGCCTCGCTTCTGATGGAATCAGAAGCGAGGCTCTATGATTTGATTTGACGCGTTTTCTTCACGCGAACCGGTATCCACTTCGCTCGAAAACGCTCTAGTGCCCCTTTGATTCCGAAGTTCGCATCAAAGGTTGCTGCAAGGATATGCGAACTTCGGAATCGGGGCACTAGCGCGGCGCTGTGGCGATTTCGCGACTCCGAAGCGGGAGCACCCATCGTGCCGGTCATGCGTCAGAACTGGCCTTCTTCTTCTTCGATCAGGATTTCGCGCTTTCCTGCGTGATTGGGCTGCCCGACGATGCCTTCCAGTTCCATGCGCTCCATCAGCGAGGCGGCGCGATTGTATCCGATCTGGAGGCGACGCTGGATATAGCTCGTCGAGGCCTTGCGGTCGCGCTTCACGATCGCCACCGCCTGCGAGAACAGATCGCCGCCGCCGTCGCTGCCCATACTGGTCCCATCGAACACCGCGCCGTCCTCGTCGGTCGGCTCTTCTGCTGTGACCGCCTCGAGATATTCCGGCTGACCCTGCGTCTTGAGGTGGCGAACCACCTTCTCGACCTCCTCGTCCGACACGAAAGGTCCGTGCACGCGCGAGATGCGGCCGCCGCCCGCCATGTAGAGCATGTCGCCCTGGCCGAGCAGTTGCTCCGCGCCCATTTCGCCTAGGATGGTGCGGCTGTCGATTTTCGATGTGACCTGGAAGGAAATGCGGGTCGGGAAGTTGGCTTTGATGGTGCCGGTGATGACGTCGACCGACGGGCGCTGCGTCGCGAGGATGACGTGCAGGCCGGCGGCGCGCGCCATCTGCGCCAGCCGCTGCACCGCGCCTTCGATGTCCTTGCCTGCGACCATCATCAGGTCCGCCATTTCATCCACGATGATGACGATATAGGGCAGCGGCTCGAGGTCGAGCTTCTCTTCCTCGTAGATCGCCTTGCCGGTTTCCTTGTCGAAGCCGGTGTGTACCGTGCGCGTCAGCTCTTCGCCCTTGCCCCTGGATTCGACGAGGCGCTGGTTGTAGCCGTCGATGTTGCGCACGCCGAGCTTGGACATTTTCTTGTAGCGCTCTTCCATCTCGCGCACGGCCCACTTCAGCGCCACGACCGCCTTCTTCGGATCGGTCACGACCGGCGTCAACAGATGCGGGATGCCGTCATAGACCGACAGTTCGAGCATCTTCGGATCGACCATGATGAGACGGCATTGATCTGGCCGCAGCCGGTACAGCAGGCTGAGGATCATGGTGTTGATCGCGACCGATTTGCCCGAGCCCGTGGTGCCGGCGATCAGAAGATGCGGCATCCGCGCAAGGTCGACGATGATGGATTCGCCGCCGATATTTTTGCCGAGGCACAGCGGCAACTTGGCGACGGTCTCGCTCGCCTCCTTCGCGGTGAGCAGTTCGCGCAAGTAAACTTTCTCGCGATGCGCGTTCGGCAGCTCGATGCCGATGGCGTTGCGGCCGGCGACCACCGCGACGCGCGCCGACAGTGCGCTCATGGAGCGGGCGATGTCGTCGGCAAGGCCGATGACGCGCGACGACTTGATGCCGGGCGCGGGCTCCAGTTCGTACAGCGTGACGACCGGTCCCGGATTGGCTTTCAGGATTTCGCCGCGCACGCCGAAGTCGCCGAGTACGCCTTCGAGTGCGCGCGAATTGGCTTCCAGTTCGGATTTGCTGAGCGGCTGGCGATCGGCGGCGCGCGGCGCGGACAGGACGTTCACCGACGGCAGATCGAACTTGCCGGATTTTTTCGCCGGCTGACGAGGAGCGGCCTTGCGGCGCGGCGCGCGGACGACCGGCGCATCGTCGTCCTCCGTGTCCTCATCGTCCGTGTCCGTGTCCGTGTCCGTGTCCGTGTCCGCGTCCGCGTCCTCGTCGTCGATACCGCCGTGAGCCGGCACCAGGGATGGCGCGGTGGGTCCGCCGCTGAGGTTCGGTTCGTGGCGCTCGAACGCCAGCGCCGCCGTTTTCCGCGGCGCGCTCGACACCAGCGACTTGTAGGCCAGCGTCAGAAGCGCCCCGAGCCGGAGGCGCTTGAACCGCGCTTTCGCGCTCATCAGCGCATGAACCGCCCAGCCCAGCGAGACCGAGGCGTGGTCGCCGCCGTCATCGAACGGGGCGTCGTCGTCGTCGATCCCGGCGGACTCGTCGCGAGGCCGCGACCCCATTCCGCCGGCCCAAAGGAACGTCGCGGCCATGACCGCCAGAAAAATGGCGCCGAACACGATGCGCTGCAGCACGCTCGCCGGGCCGAACAGAATCGCAGGCGCCCGCACCAGCGCATCGCCGACCACGCCGCCCAGTCCCGTCGGCAGCGGCCATGCGCCGTTATGCGGCCAGCAACTGGCGAAGCCGGCGGCGGCACTGGTGCAGAGAATCCAGCAGGCGAGACGGGTAGCCTCGCGATCGAAGGGGCGATGGGTCAGCATCCGCCAGCCCCAGATCGCCACCGGCAGGATCAGCATGATCGCGCCGAGACCGAGAATCTGCATCAACAGATCGGCGCCGATCGCACCGGGATAGCCGAGGACGTTGTGGATCGCGCGCGAGGTGGCGTGGCTGAGGCTCGGATCCTGCACCGACCATGTCATCAGCGCGGCCGCCGCAGAACCGGACAATCCGATCAGGCCGAGCCCGGTCAGTTCGCGTAAGCGACGCGCGAGCGGGTCGCGGATCGACGGCGGTAAATGATCGACGATGGGAAGGAGGCGTTCGATCGCTGCCATGCTCATGGGGCCCCGCGACTAACCGAGAGTTTTCACCAGCCGGTGCAACGCCTCGGCCGTGGTTTCAGTGTCCGGCACCAGCGCCAGACGGATATATCCTGCGCCGGGATTGCTGCCGTCGGCTTGCGGACGCGCCAGATAGCTGCCGGGCACGACGCGCACGCCGGCCTCTTTGTAGAGCTTGACCGCCGCGGCCTCGTCGCCGCCATGGGCGGACACATCCAGCCAGACGCAGAAGCCGCCGGCGGGTCTGGCATAACCATAGCGATGGCCGAGGATCCGGTCGGCGAGATCGAACTTGATGCGGTAGAGCCTGCGGTTCTCCTCGACATGCGCCTCGTCGCCATAGGCTGCCACGGCGACATGCTGCAGCGGCACCGGCACCTGGGGAGCCGCGACGTTGCGCAGTTCATGAAACGCTGCGAGGAAATTCCGATCGCCGGCGGCGAAGCCGACCCGGATACCCGGCAGGTTCGAGCGTTTCGACAGCGACTGGAACGCGACGACGTTGGCATAGTCCGGTCCCGCGCATTCCAGCGCGCTGCCGGGCGGTGCCTGCGTGTAGATTTCCGAGTAGCATTCGTCCGAGAACACGAGGAAGCCGTGACGGCGCGCCAGCGCTATCAGGCGTGTGAAGTAATCGGATGAGGCCACCGCGCCTTGCGGGTTGGCGGGGGAGGCGAGATAGATCGCGACCGTCCGCGCCAGCGTGGCCTCATCGAGCGCATCGAGGTCGGGCAAAAAACCGTTGGCGCGCGTCGTCGGCAGGAAAATCGTCTCGCAATGGGCGGCGCGGGCGCCGGCGCCATAGGCCGGGTAGAACGGGTTCGGCACCAGAATGGCCGGCACGCCCTTGCGGGTCGCCACGTAGCGGACGGCGGCGATCGCGGCGAGAAACAGTCCCTCCCGACTGCCGTTCAGCACCAGAATCTCGGTTTCGGGATCGACCGCACGGGGCAGGGCGAAGCGCCTCGATAACCAGTTTGCCGCGGCGTGGCGGAACGGCTCGATCCCCCTGGCTATCGGGTATCGTCTGAATTCATTGATATGCTGGGATAATATCGGAGCGACGAAATCGGGCGGGGGGTGCTGCGGCTCGCCCACCGACAACGTGATCGGGGGCTGTCCCGGCTGGTAGGGCGCAAGCAGCTCCGCGGTCCGCGCGAATGGCGACCGCTCGCACGCCGTCGTCGACGCGGCCCTGCTGGCGGCAGACTCGGCCGGGCTGGCGGCGAACTCAGTCGGGCTGGCGGCGCCTTGCGCCGCGCGCGATGAAGCGGTGGTTGCCATCGGTTAAGCGTCAACACTTTCAAGGCGTTCGGCCACACCTTGAGGCCGGACGAAAGACGGATGAGCAGCATAGGTACGGCGAGGTTAAGGCGCGATTAACCATCGGCGGGAGAGCGTGTTTTCCACTCCGTTCTGGTGGTTCCATGGCGGTCATGCATTTCGCAAACCGCCTCCGGATCGCGTTTGCCGGGACACAATTTTGCGAAGCCTACAGCGCCTCGCCCTTCAACAGCCGCGGTACCTCGCCGGTCAGTCCCGCCGCCTGCCGGATGAACGCATTCTTCAGCGGCGGCATCCGGTCGACCAGACCGAGCCCGATATCGCGCACGCCGCGCAGCAGCGTCGATTCGTTCGAGAACAGCACATTGAGCGTGTTGGTGGCGAAGCCCATCGCCACGGTGTCGAAGCGCCGCCAGCGCTGATAGCGCTCCAGCACATCGGCTTGCCCCGGATCGATGCCGAGCCTGACGGCATCGACCACGGTTTCCGCGAGCGCCGCGACATCCTTCAGTCCGAGGTTGAGGCCCTGGCCCGCGATCGGGTGAATCACATGCGCGGCGTCGCCGACCAGCGCCAGTCGCTCCGCTATGAACGAGCGTGCGACGAAATAATGAAGCGGAAAAGCGCGCGGCTTGTCGAGCGCTTTGATCTCGCCGAGGTGTAGGCCGAAGCGCTGTTCCAGCGCGGCATGAAAGTCCTCTTCCGCGAGCGCGACGATGCGCGCGGCGTCCGCCCGCTTCTCGGTCCACACCAGCGACGAGCGGCGGCCGGTCAGCGGCAGGATCGCGAACGGTCCGGCGGGGAGAAAATGTTCTTCGGCGCGGCCCTGATGATCGCGCTCGTGGCCGACGGTGACGACGATGCCGGACTGATCGTACTCCCAGCCGTGGGTGGCGATTCCGGCGCGCTCGCGCAGCCTTGAGCGCGCGCCGTCGGCCGCCACCAGCAGGCTGGCGTCGATCGTCGCGCCGTCGGCGAGCGAGACCATGACGCCGCCGGATCGCAGGTCGGATCCCGTCACCGCCGTGGCGCGCAAATCGACGCCTTCGGCGCTCGCGCGTGACACCAGCGCCTCGATCAGGTGACCGTTCTCGATCATATGCGCGAACGGCTCGCCGGGCTCGACGTCGCCGGCAAATGTCAAAAATACCGGGCGGGTGGCGTCCTCGAGCCTGGAATCCGTGATCACCATGTCGAGGATCGGCTGCGCGGTCCCGGCCACCTCGTCCCAGACCCCGAGCGCCTCGAACAGGCGGCGGCATGCCGCTACGATTGCGGTGGCGCGCGGATCGCGGCTCGACCGGTTCGCCAGCGCGGGATCGGCGACCACGATCGGAACCCCGGCGCCCAACCCCTGGCGCAGCGCCAGCGCCAGCGCCAGGCCCGCGAACCCGCCGCCGCAGATGACAATGCTCCGTTGTGTCGTCATGGTGCGCCTTACTTTCCTGCGCCGGCAGTATAGCCGGGCGAAACAGGTTCACCAAATGGGGCCTGGAACCTCATTCGTCACGCTTCGGGCCTGCGCGTAAAGAACGCGCATCCCGAAATTAATATTGAGACGAATGGGTCCTGATTGAAGGCATCCTGATGTCAAAAAGCCTGATCGACCTGATCTCGATCCTCGATCTGGAACCGATCGAGGAAAACCTGTTCCGCGGCAACAGCCCGAAGACGAGCTGGCAGCGGGTGTTCGGCGGGCAGGTGATCGGGCAGGCGATGGTGGCGGCCTGCCGCACCGTCGAAGGCCGCCTGCCGCACTCGCTGCATTGCTACTTCATCCTGCCGGGCGATCCCGCCATCCCGATCATCTACGAGGTGGAACGGTTGCGCGACGGCAAGAGCTATTCGACACGGCGCGTCACCGCGATCCAGCACGGCCACGCCATTTTCTCGACCATGGTGTCGTTCCATGCGCCGGAGCAAGGCGCCTTCGATCATCAGGACCGGATGCCGGACGTGCCGCCGCCGGAGAAGCTCACGCCGGAGGAATTCGCCAAGCAGCCGATGTTCAAGGAGATGCCGGACTTCATCCGCCGCTACTATGAATCGGACCGGCCGATCGAACTGCGTCCGGTCGAACTCAACCGCTACTTCGGTGAGAGGATCGACGACGGCCGTACCCATGTCTGGATTCGCACCGCGGCGAAACTGCCCGACGATCCGGCGCTGCACATGTGCGCGCTGGCCTATGCGTCGGATTTTTCGTTGCTCGATGCGGTGATGGCGCGCTACGGCCGCACCCTGTTCGACAAGCGCATGATGGCGGCTTCGCTCGATCACGCCATGTGGTTTCACCGCCCCTTCCGCGCCGACGAATGGCTGCTCTACGCGCAGGATTCGCCGAGCGCCCGGGACGGCCGCGCCCTCGCCCGCGGCCTGATCTTTCGGCGGGACGGCACGCTGGTCGCCTCCGTGGTGCAGGAAGGTGCGGTGCGCGAGCGGCGCTAGAGTCTGCCCCAACTGTGTTGAATCCGACTGATTTTTTCTGCAAGTTTCCTGTGCCATCGGCGCGGAAAGATGCCAGATTTGGCCGGGAACGGATCCGGTCAATACCGGGTTGCCGGGGGAATGAAGAGGGGATGAAGAGGTCGGACCATGAAACTCGTCGTCGCCATTATCAAACCCTTCAAGCTTGACGAGGTCCGCCAGGCGCTGACCGCAGTCGGCGCGCACGGCATGACCGTGACCGAGGTCAAGGGTTATGGACGTCAGAAAGGCCATACCGAGATCTATCGCGGTGCCGAATACGTCGTGAACTTCCTGCCCAAGTTGCGGATCGAGGTCGCGGTGGCGTCGGAGCTTGCGGACAAGACCGTCGAGGTCATCACCGCGGCTGCCCGTACCGGCCAGATCGGTGACGGCAAGATTTTCGTGATGCCGATCGATCACGCCCTGCGCATCCGCACCGGCGAGACCGACAACGACGCGCTGTGACGGTTTCGTCATTGCTGATGAAGCCGGCATCATGCCGGAAATCTGACCTGCTGCCGCATTGGGCATGACCGGCCGGTTTTTTAGGCGTCACTTGACCGGGCGATCGACCCGGCTCCTCGCATAGTGCGAAAAGTCTTTAGTTTCAAGGTAGTTACCAGAGCCGAGCCGGTTTGGCACGGCATTTGATTGCATGAGTCCGGCTGTGCTCGCGCCGCGACAATTCTCGGCGCGGCGAGTCCCGGCCGAGACCGCCCGGCATGATGCAGCCGGGTAGTTCCGCTGCTGATGGAATCAGAAGCGGGTCTCTATGATTTTGATCTGACGCGTTTTCTTCACGCGAACCGGTATCCATCCCCGGGTCAAGCCCGAGGACATGTTCGCTCGAAAACGCTCTGAGCGGGAGCCGGACACATGAAAATCGTTATGGCGATCATCAAGCCCTTCAAGCTCGAAGAGGTCCGCGATGCCCTGACCGCGATCGGCGTGCACGGTATGACGGTGACGGAAGTCAAGGGATACGGCCGCCAGAAAGGCCATACGGAAATCTATCGCGGCGCCGAATACGCCGTGAGTTTCCTGCCCAAGGTCAAGATCGAGGTCGCGGTCAATTCCGGCCAGGTCGATACGGTCATCGAAGCCATCGCCTCGGCCGCGCGGACCGGCAGGATCGGCGACGGCAAGATCTTCGTCATCAACCTCGAGCACGCGGTTCGCATCCGCACCGGCGATCTCGATGCCGATGCGATCTGACTTCGCGCTCATCCAGCTTCAATCAGGAGTAAAGCACATGAGGTTCGAACGCCCGGCCCGCGCGGGATTGGCCATCGCAGCGATACTAGGCGCGGCCGGCCTTGCGGGATTCGCCGACACAGCACTGGCCCAGACCGCGGTAGCGGTCGCCCCCGCCGCGACATCGCCGCCGAAAATCGATTCGGGCGACACCGCATGGATGCTGACCGCCACCGCGCTCGTCTTGATGATGACGATCCCTGGCCTGGCGCTGTTTTACGGCGGCATGGTGCGCAAGAAGAACGTGCTTGCCACGGTGATGCAGAGCTTCGCCATCGCCTGCCTTGTTAGCGTGCTCTGGATGGTGATCGGCTATAGCTGGGCGTTCACCGAAGGCACGAATTTTCTCGGCGGCGCCTCGCGGATGCTGCTGATGGGCATGGGCACCGACTCCATCGCCGCCGCCGCGCCGACGATCCCGGAATCGGTGTTCATGTGCTTCCAGATGACGTTCGCGATCATCACGCCGGCGCTGATCTGCGGCGCGATCGCCGATCGCATGAAGTTCTCGGCGATGATGTGGTTCATGGGCCTGTGGTCGCTGCTGGTCTATGCGCCGATCGCGCACTGGGTATGGGGCGGCGGATTCCTCGGTGGTCTCGGCGTGCTCGACTTCGCCGGCGGCACCGTGGTTCACATCAACGCCGGCGTCGCGGGGCTGGTCTGCGCGCTGGTGCTCGGCAAGCGCAAGGGCTACGGCAGCGAGAACATGGCGCCGCACAACCTGGTGCTGACTGTGATCGGCGCGTCGCTATTATGGGTCGGCTGGTTCGGTTTCAACGCCGGTTCGGCGGTGACGGCGGGCGGACAGGCCGGCATGGCGATGGCGGTGACCCAGATCGCGACCGCTGCCGCGGCGCTGGCCTGGATGGCCGTCGAGTGGGGCTTGCGCGGCCAGCCGAGCGTGCTCGGCATCTGCTCCGGCGCGGTCGCCGGTCTCGTCGCCATCACCCCGGCTTCGGGCTTCGTCGATCCAACCGGCGCGCTGGTGATCGGCGCCGCCGCCGGCGTCGGCTGCTACTGGGGCGCCACCGGCCTCAAGCACATGATGGGCTATGACGACAGCCTCGACGCCTTCGGCGTCCACGGCGTCGGCGGCATCATCGGCGCGCTGCTCACCGGCGTGTTCGCCCGCACGGCGATCAACAAGGCAGGGACGGGCCTGATCGACGGCAACGCCCATCAGGTGGTCATTCAGATCTACGGCATCCTCGCAACCGTCGTCTACGACGCCATCGTCACGCTGATCATCCTGCTGGCCATCAAGGCGGTGATCGGCCTGCGCGTCAGCGGCGAGAACGAACGCGAAGGTCTCGACATCACCCAGCACGGCGAGGTCGTGCAATGACGCGAGAACCCGGCCCGCGGCGCTTCGCAGGGCGCGCGCTGCCACCGGCGACGTCAGGACGATGACTGGCGACCTATCCGTCCGCCGCCGCTTCCGTTGAAGCACGAGCCCGGCGCGGCACTCGCTCCGTTGGCCTGGAGCCTTTTCGCTTCTGATGGAATCAGAAGCGGGCTCTATGATTTTGATTTGACGCGTTTTCTTCACGCGAACCGGTATCCGTCCTCGGGTCAAGCCCGAGGACATGCTTCGCATGAAAACGCTCCAGCCGAACCGCCGTCGCCCTCACTCGATTTTCCTGGCCTCTTCCGGCAGCATGATCGGAATGCCCTCGCGGATCGGGTAGGCGAGTTTGGCGGAGCGCGAAATCAGTTCCTGCCGCGCGCCGTCGAATTCCAGCGGCCCCTTGGTCACCGGGCAGACCAGAATCTCCAGAAGCTTTCGATCGACGGTATCTTCGGGGCGATCGGAGGGGGTTGTCATGCGCGGTCTCTTCGAAAGATTGTGGTCGGGATGCTCGCAGCCTACTGCAACCCGGGGTCGCCGCTGGTGCGCTTTTTTGCGAGGTCCATTTCGGTGACGGCGATCAGAATCTCCGCGCGCGTTTTCAGATCGGGCGCTTCCAGCATCGCCTGTTTTTCCGGCGGGCCGTAGGGCGACATCATCGCCAGCGCGTTGACCAGCGCCTCGTTCGGCGCGGTCTCGATGCCCTCCCAATCCACCTTCAGCTCATTGACCTTGAGAAAATCGGTCAGCACCGCGAGCAGCCGCTCGCGGTCGACGGCGTCTTCGCCCTTGCGCGCGGTCAGATCATCGGCATACGCGAAGAAATCCACCTTGCACTGACGATAGGGCGTCAACACCGTCAGCTCTTCCGCGACCCGGAAACGCGAGACGCCGGTGAGTTCGAGAATGTAACGGCCGTCGCCGGATTCGGCGAACTGGGTGATGCGTCCGACACAGCCGACACCGAACAGCTTCGGCCGGTCCTCGCTTGCGGAATTGGTGATATCGGGCTGGATCATGCCGATCAGGCGATGGCCGTCGCGGAACGCGTCGTCGACCATTGCCAGATAACGCATTTCGAAGATATTGAGCGGCATCTGCCCGCGCGGCAGCAGCAGCGCGCCGGGCAGCGGAAATACCGGTATCACTTCGGGAAGGTCACCGGGACCGCGATAGTCGGCATTGATGGGCATGGGCGGATCCGGTGTTTTCGAGAAATCCTTGCGGATGCGAATGTTACAATCAAACCACTAGGAAAACAGGATCGTCGACAGGCGTTTGCGGCCCTCGACGGTGGCTTCGTCGGCGGCGCCCCATGCTTCGAAGAATTGCACGAGCTGCTTGCGGGCGGCGTCGTCGTTCCATTTGCGGTCGCGCTTGACGATTTCGAGCAGGTGACCGGTGGCATCGTTACGGTTGCCGCTGGCGTTCAGCGCGGTCGCGAGGTCGAATCGCGCCTGATGATCGAGCGGGTTTTCTGCCACTTTCCGTTCGAGGTCGGCGACGGGGCCAAGCGAACTCGCCTGTTCGGCGAGGTCGATCATGGCCTGCACGGTTGCCACGGCGGCGTCGCCGCGCTTCGATTCCGGCACCAGCGCCAGTGTCTGCTTGGCTTTGTCGAGCGCGCCGGTGGTTGCATAGCAACGCGCAAGTCCCGCGATCGCTGGAAGATTGGCGGCGTCGAAACCGACAACCTCGGCATAGATCGAGGCCGCAGTGGCCGGATCGCCTGCGACGAGCGCGGCTTCGGCCTCTTGCAGGATTTCCTCGATATTCGGCGCGCCGGGCGCCGCCATGCCCTGCGTCAGCTTGTCGATGAAGGCATTGACCTGACTCTCGGGCGCCGCGCCCGTAAAGTAGTCGACCGGTCTCCCGCCGGTAAAGGCAAAAACCGCCGGTATCGACTGATTGCCGATCTGTGCCGCAAGCTGCTGGAAAATGGCGGGATGCTGGTCGATGTTCATCTTGACCAGCTTGACCTTGCCGCCGCCGGCGAGCACGGCCTTTTCCAGGATCGGGGTGAGCTGGCGGCACGGTCCGCACCACGGCGCCCAGAAATCGACCAGCACCGGCTGGCGCATCGATTCCTCGACAACGTCATTCATGAAGGTCTGGGCCGTCGTCTCTCTGATCAGATTCGACGCCTGCGGTGGCGGCCCGCTGCCTTGCTCGACTATGCTCACATGATCCTCGCCTGATGTCCCCGGAATCGGCCGCTGCTACTGCGGCCCGAACCCTTAATTGGTCCCTGCGTGGAAATTTTGCAATCGGCGGAACGGGTGACCCGGCCATCGGGCACCGGTATCCCGGCGCTGGCCGCACGTCAGGGAACGATCGGCGATATCTGGCTGTTGCATTCGCAAGCTGCATTTGGCATAGGTCTGCGCTCTGGCGACCGGCAATCGGCCACCAGCCATCGGATGCGGGTGTAGCTCAGGGGTAGAGCACGACCTTGCCAAGGTCGGGGTCGAGGGTTCGAATCCCTTCGCCCGCTCCAAGGTTCCAGCGCGTATTCCGCAAAATTGGATACCGATTTTGCGATCGGAATATACGCAAGTTATTGATATAATGTATTTTTCACGCGAGTCGGTTTCCGCTTGGCCGGAACGCGCTCGGGTGTCCGCGTTGCGGGGGACTGGCGTGATCTTCCGTCACTCTCGCGCTTGATGCCGTGCCTGAAGAGACCGGGCGCGAGAAAGTCGAGGGCGGCTTTTAGAGCGTTTTCGAGCGAAGCGGGTACCGGTTCGCGTGAAGAAAATGCGTCAAATCAAAATCATAGAGCCCCGGAGCCCCGCACTTTTGATTTTATCAGAAGCGGTCAGGCTCTAGCAAATCTACGAGGCTTATTAACCTCGCTTTAACCGAACCCGTTCATGGTCAGTAAACCAAGCTTTCGCCCGCGAGTCGGAAGCTTTGATGTTCTTTGGACCTGGTTCTTGGGAGGGGAAGAATGTTTTTCTTCAAAAAATGGTCAATCGCAAAAGAAAATGCCGCGAAAACCGCAGCGATCAGTAAGTCTCAGGCCGTAATCGAGTTCAGACTCGACGGTACGGTCATCACCGCCAACGAGAACTTTCTCAACATCCTCGGTTACGGGCTGGCGGACGTTCAAGGCAAGCACCACAGCATGTTCGTGGAGGCCGACGAACGATCCAGCGCCGCATACCGCGACTTCTGGGCCAGGCTGAATCAGGGCGAGTCGCAATCGGCTGAGTATAAGCGCATCGACAGGGACGGCGAGGAGGTCTGGGTTCAGGCTTCCTATCTTCCAGTGCTGGATGCGAGGGGGAAACCGACAAAAGTCATCGAGATCGCGTCCGACATCACCGCGAAAAAGATCGAGGCCCTGGACCATGCGGGTCAGGTTTCCGCCATCGAACGCACACAGGCGGTGGTCGAATTCAATCTGGACGGCACGATTATTACCGCAAACAAAAACTTCCTCAACGCGTTGGGCTACGCCCTTGGCGAAGTGCAGGGGAAGCATGACCGCATGTTCGTGGAGCCGTCGGAGCGAGCAGGTGCTGCCTATCGCGAATTCTGGGCCAAACTGAATCAGGGTCAGGCTCAGTCGGCTGAATGCAAGCGCATTGGTAAAGCCGGAAACGAAGTCTGGATTCAGGCGACCTATAACCCGATCGCAGACGAGAACGGCAAGCCCTTCAAGGTCGTCACGTTCGCGACTGACGTAACCAGCCAGAAATTGAAGATGGCCAATCTGGAAAGCCAGATCACAGCGATCGGAAAGTCGCAGGCGGTCGTCGAATTCGGCATGGACGGAAAGGTTATTACCGCCAACGATAATTCCCTGAAAACGTTCGGTTACTCCCTCGCCAAGGAGGTCCAGGGCAAGCACCACAGCATGTTCGTGGAGGCGGGCGAGCGAGCCAGCACCGCATACCGCGACTTCTGGGCCAGGCTCAATCGGGGCGAGTCTCAATCGGCCGAGTACAAGCGTATCGGCAAGGATGGCAAAGAGATCTGGGTTCAGGCTTCCTATAATCCGGTCCTGGACTCGAAGGGAAAACCGACGAAAGTTATCCAGCTCGCGACCGATATCACCGCCAGGAAGATCGAGGCTCTCGACAATGCGGGTCAGCTTGCCGCCATCGATCGCGCGCAGGCGGTGGCCGCATTCAACCTGGACGGCACGATTATTGCCGCCAACGATAAGTACCTCAAGGCGATGGGCTACACCCTCGGCGAAGTACGGGGCAAGCATGATGGCATGTTCGTAGAGCCATCAGAGCGGGCAGGTGCTGCTTATCGCGACTTCTGGGCACGCTTGAATCGCGGCGAGTCTCAATCGGCCGAACACAAACGTATCGGCAAGGACGGCAAGGAAGTCTGGATCCAGGCCTCCTACACTCCGATACTCGACCTCAACGGCAAGCCGATCAAGGTTGTCGAATACGCCACGGTGATCGAGTCGGTCGCGGACGGTAGCGAAGAGGGAAGCCTCTCCATCCAGGAGGCACCCGTGTCGGTGGCCAATCAGGCTGCCGATGACATAACCTCAGAGTCCGTCGGGCCGAGCTTGAGCATGAGGCGGCTGGAGGCGAGCCGCAAGAACGCGAGCGCTGGTCCGTCTCTATTCTCCAATCTCCTGGCGAATCTTCGGGACGGATTGAGCAACGCGATGGTTTCCTCGGCGAGAGCTGTGACCAACTTTTTGTGACGGCCGTCAGGCGGTGGCGGGAATGGAGGTCGGCCCGGCTTGGCGATGACCTCGATCCCGTCGCTGAATGTCAACACCGAGAACGAGTTTGGCGACTGGTCGTGTCTGTCGAGCAGCCGCCAACTTTTTCCCGCGATCGGGTGCGCTGGAGCATTTCCCGGTGAAGTGGACACCGGTTCACCGTAAGGAAATGCTACCACTCAACAGTCCAGAGCGCCCGTTCTGATTCCATCAGAACGGGCGCGTTCGTTTTGAATAAAAGGCGAATCAACGTCACGCGACATCGTTTCCGGAGGAAAGGCATGGGCCGGAAAATCGTTCTGCTGTCCGACGGCACCGGAAACTCCGCTGCAAAAGTCTGGCGCACCAATGTCTGGCGCACGTTCGAGGCGATCGATCTTTCGGGGGCGGATCAGGTGGCGTTCTACGACGACGGGGTCGGCACCTCGTCGTTCAAGCCGCTCGCCATTCTCGGCGGCGCTTTCGGCTTCGGGCTGAAACGCAACGTCATCGACATCTACAAGTTCGCCTGCCGCAACTGGCGCGACGACAGCGATGAGTTATTCGGCTTCGGCTTCAGCCGCGGCGGCTTCACCATCCGCGTGGTGATGGGACTGATCCTCAATCAGGGGCTTGTCGCCGCCGACAGCGAGGCCGAATTGTCGCGCAAGGCCAAGGCCGCCTATCGCCAGTATCGGCGCGAGCGCTTCCATACGGTCTGGCACATCGAGGACATCTTCCGCGGCATCCGCGACCTGTTTCTGCGGAAAGGCTACGACAAGCGCGACAATCGCCGGGTGGACCATATCCGCTTCATCGGCGTGTGGGACACCGTCGCCGCCTACGGCCTGCCGCTCGACGAGATGACGCGCGGCGTCAGCAAATGGATCTGGCCGCTGGAGCTGCCCAACCACACGCTCGACTGCACGCGCGTCAGGCGCGCCTGTCAGGCGCTGTCGCTCGACGAGCCGCGCACCACCTTCCATCCCGAATTGTGGGACGAGCGCGGCGCGCCGCCGCTCGCCCCGCGCGACGACGGCAACCGCCATCTCGCGGACGAGCAGATCAGCCAGGTCTGGTTCGCCGGCGTGCATTCCAACGTCGGTGGTGGCTATCCGGACGATGCGCTGGCCTTCATCCCGCTGGTCTGGATGCTGAGGCAGGCGGGGGCCTGCGGTCTGCGCCTCAAGTCGGATCGGGCGACGCCGCCGGCCGATCCCGATCCGCTCAAGAACGCCATCTCGATGTGCGACAAGGACGGGCGGCTGTACGATCCGCGCAAGGGGCTCGGCAGCTACTATCGCTACGGCCCGCGCAAGCTGGCCGAGCTATGCGACTTTCGTTTCTCCAGGAACGACGAAGTCGTCGTCGCGCGACCGAAGGTGCATGTCAGCGCGTTCAAGCGCATCGCCAGCCGCTCGCAAGACTATGCGCCGGTCGGGCTGCCGAAGATTTATGATGTCGTGACCGACGACGGACTGGTGCTGACACCGGATCAATACGGCTTCGAAAGCAGCGCCAGGGCACTCGCGCGCACCGAAACGCAGGAGCATGTCTGGAACGAGATCTGGAAACGGCGGCTGGTCTACTTCGCCACCGTCGGCTCCACCGCATGGCTGTTGCTCTATCCGCTGGCGCGCTCGCTGCCGGCGGCGGATGAATACACCAGCCCGATCCGCTGGGTGTCGGACATCATCCGCATTGTCGGCGGGTTTCTTCCGGGCTTCGCGCAAACCTGGATCAACGCCTATGCGCGCAGTCCGGGCCAGTTCCTTGTCCTGCTCGCGCTCGCGGGTGGTTTGACGTTCTGGGGGACGCGGCTCGCAACCCGCATCTCGGATTCGATGAATGCGATCTGGCAGCGAACGCCGACGGCGCCGACAGGCTTGCCGACCAACTGGATCTACCGGCTGCGCGCGAGCGGGCCCTATATCTGGTTTCACCGGCAGTTGAAGCGCCGCTGGGCGCCGACGTTCTTTGCAGGCTTGTTCGTCTATCTCGGCATCACCCTCGGTAGCCATCTCATCTACAACGTGCAGGACGTCGCCGGCTGGACTTGCAACGAAAGCCCGAAGGTGCGGGGGCTCGCGCGCGGCGAGCAGGCGACGTTCGATTTCAGCACGTCGCACTTCTGCGCCGGCACCGGCATCGCGGTGGACGGGTTCGGCGCGCGCTATCTGGTCCAGGTCGAGACCACGACGCCATGGCAGGACGGAGATATCCCGTCGCCGCTGGGCGGGTTCTACACCACCGATGCGCCGCGCTGGTCGCAACGCGTGTGGCTGATGCTCGGCGTTCCCCTGCGCCGCGAACTGACGCGGCCCTGGTTCCGCCTGGTGCTGCGCTATGGCACGACCGGCGGCGAGGAGGTCTTCCTCGATCCCGATCCCGAGGACGGCAAGGTCGAGACGATGATCCGGCCGACACGCAGCGGCGAACTTTTCATCTTCGTCAACGATGCGGTGCTGGGCATTCCCGGACTCTATGATGTGTTTTATCGCAACAACGAAGGCTCCGCCAAACTGGTGGTGACGCGCAAGTGAAACAGCCGGGTCCGGATGGCGCGCGCTGAGGCGGCGCCCGGGATGACAACGGAACGTTTTTTTAAAACTCCGCCACCGCCGCCAGGATGCGAGCGATGTCCTGCGGGCGCGACAGCCGGTGATCGCCGTCCCGGATCATGGTCAGCACCACGTCGTCGCTCGGCAACCGCTCGGTCAGCGCGAAGGCGTGGCGCCATGGCACATCCAGGTCCTGCGCGCCCTGCAGGATGCGCACCGGACAGCCGGTCGTTATGCTGCCGCCGAGCAGCAGATGGCGGCGGCCGTCCTCAATCAGGTTGCGGGTGATCGGGTAGGGGTCGCCGTAGTCGGACGGCCGCAGCCAGACGCCCTCGGTCTCGATGGCGGATCTCGCTTCCGGCGAAAAGCCCTTCCACATCAACTCCTCGGTGAAGTCGGGCGCCGGCGCGATCAGAACGAGACCCGCGAGCGGCGCGCGCGGGGCCTCGCGTCTGGCCAGCGCACGCGCCAGCAACAGCGCGATCCAGCCGCCCATCGACGAGCCGATCACGACCTGCGGGCCCTCGCAAAAGGCATCGAACACCGCGAGGCTTTCCTCGAGCCAGCGGCCGATCGTGCCGTCGGTGAATGCGCCTGCGCTTTCGCCGTGGCCGGAGTAATCGAACCGCACGCAGGCCCGGCCGCGTTCGGCCGCCCACGCATCGAGCGCGAGCGCCTTGGTGCCCGCCATGTCCGACCTGAAGCCGCCGAGCCAGAACAGGCCGGGGGAGTTGCCGTCCCGCGCGCGCACGGCGATCCGGCGCATCGCATTCCCGCCGCCGACCTCGATGAATTGCGCTGCCGTCCCGTTCGTCATGCCGCCCGTCCCGTTTTGCGTTGTATCTCGCAGCCCGCCGCTACCCGTCAACGAATGTTGGTGCGAGCATGGAACAAGAGGCGGGCTCCGGGGTTTGATCCGGCGTTGATCGGCGTGACCAAATTACCTCGCATTTGATAGTTTTGCCCGCGCGGTGAATTCCGCCGCTTGCCCACAGGCGCTTATTCCTTCAAAATAGGCGCTTCTTTCACAACATTGGAGATCTACCCATTCGCCGTCCCAATAGAGCGCCAATGCCCGTCGCGAAAGACGGGCCGCGCACCAACGATGAAATCCGCAATGCCCAGGTTCAACTGATCGACCAGGAAGGCACCAACCAAGGGACCGTGGAAACGATCTCTGCGATCAAGATGGCCATGGATGCCGGCATGGATCTGGTCGAGATTGCGCCGAACAGCAGCCCTCCCGTCTGCAAGATCATGGACTACGGGAAATACAAGTTTCAGGCCCAGAAGAAAGCCGCCGAAGCCCGCAAGCGCCAGAAGATCGTCGAGATCAAGGAGATCAAGCTCCGTCCGATGATCGACGATCACGATTATAACGTGAAGATGAAGGCGATGCAGCGGTTCTTCGAGGAGGGCGACAAGGTCAAGATCACCCTGCGCTATCGCGGCCGCGAGATGGCTCACCAGGACATCGGCACCAAGCTGCTCGACAAGGTGAAGACCGACGTTGCCGCCTACGCCAAGGTCGAGCAGGACGCCAGGTTCGAAGGCCGTCAGGTCGTCATGGTGCTGGCTCCGCGCTGAGCAGAAGCCTTCGTCGATTTGTGTTCGAGCCGAAATCGACCCGTCAGATATCTGACGGGCCGATTTCGTTTTGGACTTCGAAAAAGCCGCCACCCGCCCATTTCCAACGGAATCGCTATTTCGTTATCTCGCTAAAACGTTGCCAATTCGGCCGTCCTCTGCCATAAGCCGATCTTCGCCGCCCGGCTGATTTAGGGCTGCCGTGGCGACGACCGTGCCGACGACTTTCATCTCAGAAAATAGTCGAGCATCTTCAACGCTCTAGCGAGCATTTCGCCGCAAAAGCGCCCCTCGGGGCGCATTTTTTCGTGGCAACAGGAGAGCCAAATGCCCAAGCTGAAGACCAAATCGGGCGCTAAAAAGCGCTTCAAGGTGACCGGGACCGGCAAGGTGGTGTCCGCCCACGCCGGCAAGCGACATGGCATGATCAAGCGGACCAAGAAGCAGATTCGTCAGCTTCGCGGAACTCGCATCCTGTTCAAGACCGACGGCGACAACATCAAGAAGTATTTCTTGCCCAACGCCTGACGGTCGACCTGTTGCAACCACGCCGTGCCAGCGGCGTCAAATTTCCCAGTCATTTGAAGGAGATCGGTCATGGCTCGCGTCAAGCGCGGTGTGACGGCTCATGCCAAGCACAAAAAAGTCTACAAGATCACCAAGGGCTTTTCCGGCCGCCGGAAGAACACCATTCGCGCCGCCAAGGCGGCCGCCGACAAGGCCGGCCAGTACGCCTTCCGCGATCGCAAGCGCAAGAAGCGCACCTTCCGTGCGTTGTGGATCCAGCGTCTCAACGCCGCGGTGCGGCCGTTCGGCATGACTTACAGCGTGTTCATCAACGGGCTGTCGAAGTCGGGCATCACCGTCGACCGCAAGGTGCTGTCGGACCTCGCCATCAACGAGCCCGCCGCGTTCCAGGCGATCGCCGAGAAGGCCAAGGCCGCGCTCGCGGCCTGATCGTTCATTACCCTCCCCCGGGGGAGGGTCGGCGCCGCATAACGACGCATTGGCTTCAACAATGTCGTCATCGCCGGGCCAAGTGCGCAATTGCGCACAAGGACCTGGCGATCCATCGCTCTTCACAAGATGGATGCCCGGATCAGGTCCGGGCATGACGCTGTGCAGGTGGTGGTCGCCCATGTCTGATCTCGAACAGCTTCAATCCCAAATCCTCGCCGACATCGCGAGCGCCTCCGACGAGGCCGCGCTGGAAGCGGTGCGCGTCGCGACGCTCGGCAAGAAGGGCTCGATCTCGGCGCTGCTCTCAACTCTCGGCAAGATGTCGCCCGACGAGCGCAAGTCTGAGGGCGCGAAGATCAATCTGGCCAAGGATACGGTGACGCAGGCGCTGGCCGCGCGCCGCGAGGTGCTGAAGGCTCTTGCGCTCGATGCCCGCCTCGCCTCGGAAACCATCGACGTCACGCTGCCCTTGCGCGAATCGCCTGCGGAAGCCGGCCGCATCCATCCGCTGAGCCAGGTGTGGGACGAGGTCACCACGATCTTCGCCGACATGGGATTCGCGGTCGCCGAAGGTCCGGACATCGAGACCGACGACTACAATTTCACGCGGCTGAATTTCCCGGAAGGCCATCCGGCGCGGGAGATGCACGACACCTTCTACTTCAACCCGAAGGAGGCAGCCGGCTCGGAGGCCGGAGAAAAGCCTTCGCGCCTCCTGTTGAGGACGCACACCTCCCCGGTGCAGGTACGCACCATGCTGAGTCAAAAGCCGCCGATCCGCGTCATCTGTCCCGGCCGCACCTATCGCAGCGACAGCGACCAGACCCATACGCCGATGTTCCATCAGGTCGAGGGGCTGGTGATCGACAAGTCGTCGCATCTCGGCCACCTCAAATGGATCCTGCACGAGTTCTGCAAGGCGTTCTTCGAGGTCGACAACGTCAACATGCGCTTCCGTCCGTCGTTCTTTCCGTTCACAGAGCCCTCGCTGGAAGTCGACATCCAGTGCCGCCGCGACAAGAACGAGATCCGCTTCGGCGAAGGCGAGGACTGGCTGGAGATCCTCGGCTGCGGCATGGTGCATCCGAACGTGCTGAAGCTGTGCGGTCTCGATCCCGAGGTCTATCAGGGCTTTGCCTGGGGCATGGGCATCGACCGCATCGCCATGCTGAAATACGGTATCGCCGATTTGCGGCAGTTGTTCGAAGGCGACGTGCGCTGGCTCAATCACTACGGCTTCAGGCCGCTCGAGGTCCCGACACTGGCGGGGGGGCTGTCGTCGTGAAATTCACCCTCTCCTGGCTGAAAGAGCATCTCGACACCGACGAGCCGCTCGACAAACTCGCCGACAAGCTCACGATGATCGGGCTTGAGGTCGAGCACATCGACGACAAGGCGAAGGCGCTGGCGCCGTTCACCATCGCGCGCGTGATCTCCGCCGCGCAGCATCCCAACGCGGATCGTCTCAGGGTGTGCATGGTCGATACCGGCGAGACCGACGACAAGGGCGGGCCCGCGCCGATCCAGGTGGTGTGCGGAGCGCCGAACGCGCGCGAGGGTCTCGTCAGCGTGTTCGCGCCGCCCGGCACTCACATTCCCGGCAAAGACATCACGCTCGGCGTCGGCACCATCCGCGGAGTCGAAAGCCGCGGCATGTTGTGTTCCGCCGCCGAGCTTGAAATCTCCGACAATCACGACGGCATCCTGGAATTGCCCGATGATGCGCCGGTCGGCGCCGGCTATGCCGAATGGGCCGGGCTCGGCGATCCCGTGATCGAGATCAACCTGACGCCGAACCGGCAGGACTGCACCGGCGTGCACGGCATCGCGCGCGATTTGTCCGCCGCCGACATGGGCCGCTTCAAGGATCCGACCATCAAGCCGGTCAAGGGTGAATTCCCCTGCCCGGTGAAGGTTACGGTGGAAGACGCCGCGCTGTGTCCCGGCTTCGCGCTGCGACTCGTGCGCGGGGTGACAAACGGTCCGTCGCCGGAATGGCTGCAAAAGCGCCTGACCTCGATCGGCCTGCGCCCGATCAATGCGCTGGTCGACATCACCAACTTCATGACCTACGACCGCGCCCGCCCGCTGCACGTGTTCGACGCGAACAAGGTGCAGGGGAATCTCACGGTGCGCCGCGCCCGCGATGGCGAGACGCTGCTGGCGCTCGACGGCCGCACCTACACGCTCGACCCGAGCATTTGCGTCATCGCCGACGACAAGGGCGTCGAATCGCTCGCCGGCATCATGGGCGGCGAGCAATCCGGTTGCGACGAGACCACTACTGACGTGCTGATCGAATCGGCGCTGTGGAGCGAGATCAACATCGCGCAGACCGGCCGCAAGCTCGGCATCAATTCCGACGCGCGCTACCGCTTCGAGCGCGGCGTCGATCCCGCCTTCATGGTGCCCGGGCTTGAGATGGCAACCAGGCTCGTGATGGAATTGTGCGGCGGCACGCCGTCGGACACTGTCGTGGCCGGACAGGCGCTGCCCGACGACCGGGTGATCGATTTTCCGCTGACGGAGACCAGGCGGCTCGCGGCGATCGACGTGCCGCTGGTCGAGATGCGCCGCATCCTCAGTCATCTCGGTTTCATGGTGGCCGGCAACGGCCCCGTGGTGAAGGTCGCGATTCCCACCTGGCGCACGGATGTTACGGGTAAGGCCGACATCGTCGAGGAGATCGTGCGTATCGTCGGCGTCGACAAGGTGCCGATGACGCCGTTCGATCGCGGCGACGCGCCACGCAAGCCTGTCCTGACCCCGATCCAGTCGCGCACCCGACGCGGGCGGCGCGCGCTGGCGGTACGCGGCATGGTCGAAGCCGTGACGTGGTCGTTCATCGCAAAGCCGCAGGCCGAACTGTTCGGCGGCGGAGCTAAGGAACTGGCGCTCGCCAACCCGATTGCGTCCGACCTCTCCGACATGCGGCCGAGCCTGCTGCCGGGTCTTGTCGCCATCGCGCAGGCCAATGCCGACCGCGGCTTCCCGGACGTGGCGCTGTTCGAGGTCGGACAGATCTTCCGCGGCGACGGTCCGCAGGATCAGTTCATGGCTGCCGCGGGGATTCGCCGCGGCGTTGCCTCGTCGGCAGGCATCGGGCGGCACTGGTCGGGCTCGGCCACGGCGGATGGGCTTGACGCCAATACCTTCGATGTAAAGGCCGATGCGCTCGCCGTGCTGGCAGCCGCCGGCGCGCCGGTGCAAGCGTTGCAGATCGCAGCCGGCAGCGAATCGAAGAACTTTCCGGCATGGCTGCATCCCGGACGCTCGGCTGCGATCCAGATCGGACCGCAGAATGTGCTCGGCTATTTCGGCGAACTGCATCCCCGCGTGCTCGAAGCCCTGAGGGCCGACGGTTCGCTGCTCGCATTCGAGGTGATCCTCGACCGTATTCCGGAAGGCAAACAGAAGCCGACGCGCGCCAAACCGGTGCTGGAGCTGCCGGCGTTCCAGCCGGTATCGCGCGACTTCGCCTTCATCGTCGATCGCTGTGTGAAAGCGGCCGATATCGTGCGCGCGGCGCAAGGCGTGGACAGGAAACTGGTCTCCGGTGTCACCGTGTTCGATATCTACGAAGGCAAGGGCATCGAGGCGAACAAGAAGTCGGTCGCCATCGCGGTGACGTTGCAGCCGCGCGACAAGACCCTCACCGATCAGGAGATCGAGGCGGTGGCGGCGAAGGTCGTTGCCGAGGTCGCGAAGCGAACCGGCGGGAGCTTACGCGGCTAGTCTAGCTGTCTTCTATGACGGAAGCACTTTGAAACGTCATTGCCGGGCATAGCCGTTCGAAGAACGGCGTCGCTTCCGCTTGCCTATGCCCGGCAATCCATCGTCAAAAAGCTGGATGCGCGGATCAAGTCCGCGCACGACGGATCATTGATTTCGCCAAAAGTAGAAAGACTCCAGCCTTATTCCTTGATTGAGCATGCTCTGATCCGGAAATCGGTTTCCACGTTTCGGGATCATGCTCTATTCCGCCAGCAAGAGATCGCAATACGCAAATCCGTCGCGCTCGACGACCTCGCCGGACGCGACCTCGATCGGTTGCGAAAACACGGGTGCGGCTGTGACGCAGGTGTGGAACTCGCCGTTTTCGCCGCACGGATCGATCCCGGCCGGAAGGTCGGCCAGCAACGTCCGATCGAAGCTGCGGCCGGCAAATGAAAGGTCGAGCTTGGCCCGGTCGACCGAGACGAGACGCGTCTCCAGTCCGCTTGCGATCATCTCGCACGCCAGCGCCGCGGTCGGCCGGCCCCACAGCGGAAAAACCGGCGCGATGCCGGTGCCGGCGAGCTTCTGCTCGCGATAGGCGCGCACATCAGTCAGAAACAGATCGCCGAAGATGATATGCGTGATGTTGTCGCGCATCGCGTCCGCCATCGCGGCCCCCATCCGGGCTTCATATACTTCGTTGGAGCAGGGATAGGGTATCGGCACGCGCCACGCGGGCAGTCCTGCGGCCGCGAGTTGAGCGCACAAGACCTCCTCGCGCACGCCGTGGATGGAGACGCGGCCGAAGGTCTCGTTCACCGTGGTCAGCGCGCCGACGACATCGAACGCGCCCGCGCGGCGAACCTCATGCAGCGCAAAGGCGCTGTCCTTGCCTGACGACCATGAAATCAGCGCCCTCGGTCGCATCATCTGGGCAGCGGAAAGCCGTAGGCGTCCTGCGAACGCCGCGACGGCGCCCGTCTGTGGTGTCGCGACGGCTTGCGCGTTGACGCTGAGGGCTGTGCCGGCTCCTTGGTCGCTCCGACCTTCCGCAGCGCCGCGTCGGCCGCTCGCTCGCCGCTCTCCCATGCGCCGCCGACTGTGCCCCACAGCGTCTCGTGCGCGGCCTCGCCGGCAAGGAATAGACTGCCCAGCGGCTCCATCAGAACTTTCCGCGACGGCTGCCCGCCGGGTTCCGCCGCCGACATCGCGCCGAGCACATGGGGCGCGGCGTTCCAGCGGGTCGCGGCGGACCGCTTCACCGCAGCCGCCGCATCGCTGCCGAACAGTTTCGCCAGCCATTCCGTGGCGAACGCGACCATCGCGCCCTCGCCCTGCGCCGAGAGATCGCGGCCGAAGCTGCCCGCGACATCGATCGTGCACAGCGACGATCCACTGGCGTTCGCCGCGAGCAGCGCGGTCTTTCCGTCGCTGCTCTGCTCGATCATGGTCTCGTTGCGCCCGAGCCCGAGCGGATTATCGGGCAGCCACAGCGCGACGCGGTCGTAGCTGCCGAGCGACAGCCTTGCTGCGGCATCGAGCTGGCGCTTCGGCAACTCGGGCGTGAAGCGGATGTTGCCGGAGGTCAGCACGTTGGTCGAGACGGTGACGATGACGGCGCGCGCACTGATGCGTCCCGCGGGCGTCTCGACTCCGATGTCGCGGCCGGCCCACGACACCCGGCTGGCGGGCGTCAACAAGCTCGTGGGCAGGCTTTGGCCGAGCGCCGCGAGCAACGCGCCGAGGCCCTGTTTGCAGCCGATCGCGGCGTTGCGCTCGGCCGCGCGCGCCCGGTCCATCGCCGAGAGGTCTTTCAGGTCCTTTCCGGTGGCGCCGGCGCCGAGCACGAAGTCGATCGTCCCGGTCCAGACATCGAGATCGCCGGGCAGGACCGAGGCGCAGGCGACGTCGGTCCTGCCGTGCGCGGCCTCTCCGATGGCGCGCTTGGCGCGCACCAGCGCTGCAAGGAATTGCTCGGTTTCGCCGGCGCGCGCGTTACGCCGTCCGATGCGGATTTTCTGGCCGGGCGGTGCCGCAAACACGCCGGTCCCCGCGCTTCGCGCCAGCCCGGCCATCGGGTTGGTGTCGGGGTCGTAGAGCCAGCGCGCGCCGCGATCGAACGGCGTACCGAACGTCTTCATATCGGTGTGACAGCGTCCGCCGATCCGGTCCGCCGCTTCGATCATGATCACTTTGCGGTTCGCGGCCTGAATCCGCCGCGCCGCCGCGATACCCGCAGCCCCCGCGCCGATCACGACCACGTCAGCCTCGCGCGGCAGCGGCGCGGTGCGTGCGCGGCCGATCCCTATTCCTGTCGCAAAGGCGGCGGACGCCGACAGGAAATCGCGGCGCGTCATTCTCATGGCATGGTTTCCGAAGCATTGAAAATGCAGGAACGACTCACGAACTTGCCGCATCGATGCGCCTGCGGCAACCCTCATGGTGAATCGATCGTAATTTCGCAATTGTCAGCATGAACCAAATTGCAATGGCTTTTGACCATGATAAGGAGGGGAAAAACCGGTCAGGACGAACGGCGGAGAGAGACTGCCATGGGCCTCGTGCTCGATACGGTCGGAAAATGGATTGCGGCGTACCTCCAGAAGGAGGTGCGGGGGTATGAGCCGTTCACGCCGAGCGATCCGGAGCATCTGCGCGATACCATTCGGGAGGGCGATGTTCTCCTGATCGAAGGCAACAGCCGCATCTCCGGCATCATCAAGTATCTCACGCAATCGACATGGTCGCACTCCGCGCTCTATGTCGGCCCGGTCGACGGCGCCGTCGAGCCCGACGGCGAGCCGCATGTGCTGATCGAGGCCGATATCGGCGAGGGCGTCACCTCCGCGCCGCTGTCGAAATATTTCCCGTATCACACCCGGCTGTGCCGCCCGGTCGGCCTGTCCCACGAGGACCGCGTCACGGTGTGCCGCTATGCCATCAACCGGATCGGCTTCGGCTACGACACCAAGAACATCGTCGATCTGATGCGTTACCTGATTCCGCTGCCTGTGCCGCAGCGCTGGCGGCGGCGCATGATCGCGTTCGGCTCGGGCGATCCGACCAAGATCATCTGCTCGGCGCTGATCGCGCAGGCGTTCGAGGCAGTGCGCTATCCGATCCTGCCGAAGATCACCCGCGCCGGCAGCCGCAAAGCGCGGCGCGAGATTCTGCACATCCGTGATTCCTCGCTCTACATGCCGCGCGATTTCGACATCTCGCCCTATTTCGAGATCGTCAAGCCTACGATCGAGCGGGGTTTCGACTACCTCTCGCTTCATTGGGCCGACAGGCAGAAGCCGCTCGCGGAGGGAGCGGGCGTTTTCGGCCCGTTTCAAGCCGAGGGCTTATCGCCGCCGTCGGTTCCTGCGTCGCATGATGCGGCGCCGGCTCCGGTCGAAGAGGTGAGCGCGATCGAGCGCGCCGCCGTCGCGGAGCATCAGTTGCGCGTCGAACGGGCGCCGCAGCCCGTGCGAGGCAATCCATGACCGGCGCCGACGTCCCCGCTCCCGAACTTGCCGTGTCGCAATGGTTCAACACCGGCGAACCGCTGACGCTGGCCGCGCTGCGCGGCCGCCCGGTGCTGCTCCATGCCTTCCAGATGCTGTGTCCCGGCTGCGTCGCGCATGGCACGCCGCAGACGCAGCGCGCCTTTGAGCTGTTCAAGGCGACCGACCTCCAGGTGATCGGCCTGCACACGGTGTTCGAACATCACGCCGCGATGACGCCGGTTTCGCTTCAAGCCTTCATTCACGAATATGGGCTGACGTTTCCGATCGGTGTCGACGCCGCCGGCGAAGGCACCCCGCTGCCGGTCACCATGAGCCGCTATCGGATGCAGGGCACGCCGACCAGCATCCTGATCGGCCGCGACGGCCGCATCGTTCATCACGGCTTCGGCCAGCAGAGCGACATGGCGCTCGGCGCCATGATCGCGGCCGAACTTGCGGGCGCGCAGACCTATGCCGCCAAGGCGTGACCGCTGAGTCCGGCTGCGGCATCCGCGCCGATCCGCGCCCTTGCCGGCGCGAGCCGCGGCGTTTATCTGAGCGCAGGGTTCACCGGAAACTGACCATCATGATCGGCGCCGCTGTCAAGGCCCTCGCGCAGATTCTGTCGCCGCCGATGCGAGCCATCCTGTGGCGCGTCATCGGGCTCGCGCTGGTGCTGATCGCCGTGTCCGCGGTCGGGCTGCAGCGGCTTTTGAGCTGGCTTGCCGGCTCCGGCGAGCTTTGGGCCGAGACCGTGCTCGGGCCGACCTTCCACACGCCGCTCAACATCCTGGCCTGGATCGTTTCGATCGCCGCGGGCTTCGGCATCGTGTTCGGCGCGGTGTTTCTGATGCCGACGATCAGCTCGCTGGTCGCGGGCGTGTTTGTCGACGACGTCGGCGAGATCGTCGAGCGCGAGCATTATCCGGCTGAGCATTCAGGCGCGCCGCTGCCGTTCGGCCTCGCCATGACCGAGGGCGTCAAGACCGCGCTGCTGACGCTGCTCGTCTACCTGATCGCGCTGCCGTTCGTGTTCGTGGCCGGCGCCGGCTTCATCGCCTTCTTCATCGCCACCGCGTGGCTGCTCGGCCGGGAATATTTCGAACTTGCGGCGATGCGGTTTCGCTCGCCGGCGGAGGCCAAGGCGATGCGCCGCGACAACGCCTCTACGGTGTTCCTGGGTGGCCTCATCATCGCGGCCTTCGTGGCGATTCCGATCGTCAACCTGGCAACGCCGCTGTTCGGCATGGCTTTCATGGTCCACATGCACAAGCGGTTGTCGGGACCGCGGCCCGAGCTGATCGCGCCGGATCGGCGCAGCCGGTAGCGTTTCCGGCCTTTGCGGCGACGGCCCGGGATCGGCCTTGCTTTCTTCATATTGCGCCGCAATTGGTATAGCCTGGTCAGCTCAAATCCTGGTTGGTTCAAGTCCGGGTTGGTTCAAGTCAACGCCATCCATGCGCACGTCACGGTGCGAGCCCTGGTCGCAGTCCTTGAGGAGAATTTTCGATGTCGATTGAGTCCGATGTGATCGTCGATCGCCGCAGGTTGCGCCGCAAGCTCACCTTTTGGCGCGTGGCGTCGGTATTGATCGCGATCGCCGCGGTTGTCGCGGTCGGGGCCTATGCCACGCCGTGGGGCCGCGCGCTGACCGGCGCGAGCGCGATTCAGCGCGTCAATATCGAGGGTCTGATCCGCAACGATCAGAATCGCGTCGAGGCGCTGGAGCGGTTGGGTAAGTCGAACGCGCCCGCGGTCATCGTGCACATCAATTCGCCGGGTGGCACCACCGCCGGGTCCGAACAACTCTACGATGCCCTGATGCGCCTGAAGGCGAAGAAGCCGATGGTCGTGGTGGTGGATGGGCTCTGCGCGTCGGGCGGATATATCGCCGCGCTCGCCTCCGATCACATCATCGCACAGCAGACGGCGCTGGTGGGCTCGATCGGCGTGCTGTTTCAGTATCCGAATTTCACCGATCTTCTGAAAACGGTCGGGGTCAAGGTCGAAGAAGTGAAATCGTCGCCGCTGAAGGCGGCCCCGAACGGCTTTGAGCCGACCAGCCCGGAGGCGCGGGCCGCCCTCGATGCCCTGGTGAAGGATTCCTACGCCTGGTTCCGCGGTCTGGTACAGACGCGGCGCGGCATGGACAACGGGCAACTCGAAAAGGTCGCCGACGGCCGTGTTTTCACCGGACGGCAGGCGGTCGACCTCAAGTTGATCGATCAACTCGGCGACGAGAAGGCCGCGATCGCGTGGCTTGTGGCCGAGAAGAAGATCACGCCCGACCTTCCGGTGCGCGATTTCAAGCTGTCGCCGCGCTTCGGCGACATGACGTTTCTGCGCACCGCCGCCTCAGTGACCTTCGATGCGCTGGGATTGAGCAGCATCGCGCGGCAGGTCGAGCAGACCGGCATCGTGCGAGCGGCAGATCGACTGGGCCTCGACGGAATGCTGGCGTTATGGCAGCCTGCGCCGTCGAATTGAGGCTCGAATCGCGCGCGTGCGGGCATTTTTCGCGCTGCGAAAAACCTTCGCTGCTGCGGCGCGGGCCGTCGCGGCGGCTTCGCTAACTGTCCGAATCGCATTTAGCGGCTTGACAGTCCTGACCATTTTCACGGAAATGGGCTCTCCCACGCACGGGTCCCAGTCTTGATGATCAAATCCGAACTCGTTCAGCGCATCGCCGAGCACAACCCGCACCTCTATCAGAGGGATGTGGAGAACATCGTGAACGCGATTCTCGACGAGATTGTTACCGCGCTGGCGCGGGGTGATCGCGTCGAGCTGCGTGGTTTCGGTGCGTTCTCGGTCAAACATCGTCCCGCGCGCGCGGGTCGCAATCCGCGCACGGGAGAACACGTCCCGGTCGATCAGAAGAGTGTACCGTTTTTCAAGACCGGCAAGGAAATGCGCGAGCGGCTCAATCGCGAGAATGCGACGAGCGAAGCGAGCGCATAGGAACATTCACCAGAGTGGCCCCATGAATCGGCAAGCGAATCTGCCGGCATGAGTGTTGCTTGATACTGCCGTCGCGAGAGAGATCATGCGCAAATTCCTGACCGGCTTGGTCCTGATTCCGCTTGGTGTCCTTTTCATCGTGTTTGCGTTCGCGAACCGTCATCTGGTGACAGTGACGTTCGATCCCTTCGATGCGAGCGACCCGCTGGCCGGCGTCACGCTGCCGCTGTTCGTCCTCATCATTGCGGTTGCGATTTTCGGCGTGGTGGCCGGGAGCGTCGCGACCTGGTTCGGGCAGCGCCGCTGGCGTCACACGGCGCGCCAGTACGAGACCGATGCGCGGGAGGCACGCGTGGAACTGGCCGATTTGCGATCACGCTGGGAGTCGCGCGATACGCAGCGGCTGCCGGACCTGACGCGCCGGGCCGGATAGCGACCCTGGAGCGGGATGAGGAAAAGTGTGTAGCGGTTTTCCGCCGCATCCCGCTTCTCAAAATACTGGGATCGATCACGTTCATGATTTTGGATCGATTCGATCCAGAATCATCGTGATCGAGTATCCAGCCGCAAGGGAAGAGATCGTCCGAGAGGTCCCCACGCGTGGGCGAGACAAGCCGCGCGCGACGTTGTAGAACCCGCCCATCGCGCCTGATGCCCGAAACCGGCCGGTTTCCGCCGGTTGTCAGGCTTGCGCCGGATCGTTCGAGACCATGTCCCTGATCGTCAAGATATGCGGCCTGTCCACCCCTGCGACGCTCGACGTGACGCTGCAGGGCGGCGCCGATATGGTGGGCTTCGTATTCTTTCCGCCGTCGCCGCGGCATCTCGATCTTTCGCGCGCGCGCGAACTCGGTGCGCAGGTGCGCGGCCGTGCTGGCAAGGTCGCGCTGACCGTCGATGCCGACGACGCGACGCTGGGCGGCATCATTGAGGCCTTGCGGCCGGATCTGCTGCAATTGCACGGCAAGGAAACCGTGGCCCGCATCCGCGAGATCAAGCGGACCTTCGGGCTGCCGATTATGAAAGCGATCGGTATTGAGACCGCCGGCGATCTTGCGGCGCTGCCCGGCTATGCCGCCGTCGCCGACCGCGTTTTGTTCGATGCGCATCCGCCGAAGGACGCCACCCGCCCCGGCGGACTCGGCGTGCCCTTCGACTGGCGCCTTCTGGAAAATCTGGCTCCCGGAATTCCGTTCATGCTGTCGGGTGGGCTCACTGCAGGCAACGTCGACGCCGCGGTCCGGACCACCCGCGCCGGCGGCGTCGATGTCTCCTCGGGCGTGGAAAGCGCGCCGGGGGTCAAGGATGCCGGAATGATCGGGGATTTCATCCGCGCCGCGCGCGCGGCGGAAATCAACCTGCGCGAAGCGACCTCGCATGTGGGGTAGTCTCGCAGAACGACAGCAGTCGTCATGTCCGGCCATAGCAGTTGCAAACGACGTAGAATTGTCTGCGTACTGGGCACCGTCTGTCGGGATTCACAACAAGCAAGACGTGGATGGCCGGAATAAATCCGGCCATGACGAAGGGTGACAATGAATTCTCTCCCCAATTCCTTCCGCTCCGGTCCCGATGCGCGCGGGCACTTCGGCATTTTCGGCGGCCGCTTCGTCGCGGAAACGCTGATGCCGCTGATCCTCGATCTGGAGAAGGCCTATACTGAGGCCAGGGCCGATGCCGCGTTCCAGCGCGACATGGCCGGCTATCGCAAGGACTACATCGGCCGTCCGTCGCCGCTGTATTTCGCCGAGCGTCTGACCGAGCATCTTCGGGACATCTCCGCGGCTTCCGGCCGCGCCGGCGGCGCGAAGGTCTACCTCAAGCGCGAAGAGCTCAATCACACCGGTTCGCACAAGGTCAACAATGTGCTCGGCCAGATTCTGGTGGCGCGGCGCATGGGCAAGAAGCGGATCATCGCCGAGACCGGTGCCGGCCAGCACGGCGTGGCGACCGCGACGCTATGCGCGCGCTTCGGTCTCGAATGCGTGGTCTACATGGGCGCGGTGGACGTGGCGCGGCAGGAGCCCAACGTCATCCGCATGGAAATGCTGGGCGCCAAAGTGGTGCCGGTGCAGTCCGGTACCCGCACGCTGAAGGATGCGATGAACGAGGCGCTGCGCGACTGGGTCACCAACGTGCATAACACCTTCTATTGCATCGGCACGGTGGCGGGGCCGCATCCCTATCCGATGATGGTGCGCGACTTCCAGTCGATCATCGGCGACGAGACGCGCGCACAGATGCAGGAGGCCGAGGGACGGCTGCCGGATTCGCTGATCGCCTGCATCGGCGGCGGCTCCAATGCGATGGGACTGTTCCATCCCTTCCTCGACGATTCCTCGGTGGAGATTTTCGGCGTCGAGGCGGCGGGCCACGGCCTCGACAAGCTGCACGCGGCCTCGCTCACCGGGGGGCGGCCCGGCGTGCTGCACGGCAACCGCACCTATCTTTTGATGAATGACGACGGCCAGATCCAGGACGCGCATTCGATTTCCGCAGGATTGGATTATCCCGGCATCGGGCCGGAACATTCATGGCTGCACGAAACCGGCCGCGTGACATATCTTTCCGCGACCGACGAGGAAGCGCTCAGCGCGTTTCAGTTGCTGTCGCGGCTGGAGGGCATCATCCCGGCGCTGGAATCGGCGCATGCGATCGCGCGCGTCGTCGAACTCGCGCCCGAACGGCCGAAGGATCACCTGATGGTGGTCAATCTCTCGGGCCGCGGCGACAAGGACGTGCCGCAGGTCGGCGATATCCTGAAGGGCAGAAGAAAGTGACCACCCGCATCGACACGCGTTTTGCCGAACTGAAAAAGCAGGGCCGTTCGGCCTTCGTTACCTTTCTGATGGGCGGCGACCCGGACCCCGCGACCTCGCTCGCCATCATCAAGGCGCTGCCGAAGGCCGGCGCCGACATCATTGAAATCGGAATGCCCTTCACCGATCCGATGGCGGACGGTCCGGCGGTCCAGGCCGCCGGCCGTCGCGCGCTCAATGCGGGCATGACCGTGACCAGGACGCTGCAGATGATCCACGACTTCCGCAAAGGCGAGGGTTCGACGCCGGTCGTGCTGATGGGCTATTACAACCCGATCTACATCTATGGCGTCGAGAAGTTTCTCACCGATGCGAAGGCTGCCGGCGTCGACGGCCTCATCGTCGTCGATCTGCCGCCGGAGGAAGACTCCGAGCTGTGCATCCCGGCGATGAAGGCCGGGCTGAACTTCATTCGCCTCGCGACACCGACCACCGACGACAAGCGGCTGCCGGCGGTGCTCGCGAATACGTCCGGCTTCGTTTACTACGTTTCCATCACCGGGATCACCGGCAGTGCGGCGGCGGATTCGACAGCCGTCGGCGCGGCCGTTGCCCGCATCAAGCGCCATACCACTTTGCCGGTTTGCGTCGGCTTCGGCATCCGCACCGCCGATGCCGCGCGCGGCATCGCCGAGCGCTCCGACGGCGCGGTGGTCGGCTCGGCGCTGGTCGACGCCCTCAGCGGCAGCCTCGACGCTGAGGGCAAGGCGACGGCCAAAACGGTTAACGCGGTCGCCGATCTCGCGGCGGCGCTGGCCGCGGGCGTACGGTCCGCCAGACAGGCAGCGGAATAGCCGGTTTCGACCCTCCGCCCCTTGCGGGAGAGGGAGCCGAGCCGCATCTATGCAGCGTCCCGAATTCGAAGTTCACCCGGGGTTGACGCTGATTCTGTAAGGGGTCGCTTCCTCGCCATAATCGCGATAGAAACCCTTCACCCGGTTCGGACCGTCGCTTGATGGTGCGACGTTACGGAGCAAAGCATGAACTGGTTGACCAACGTCGTCCGACCAAAAATCCGCAACATCCTCAAGCGGGAGACGCCGGAGAATCTCTGGATCAAGTGTCCGGATACCGGACAGCTCGTGTTCTACAAGGACGTCGAGAGCAACCAGTTCGTCATCCCCGGCTCCAACTATCACATGCGCATGAGCGCGGACGCGCGGTTGAGGTCGATCTTCGATAACGAGACTTGGTACGACGTCGCGTTGCCCGAGGTGACCGCCGATCCGCTGAAATTCCGCGACGAGCGCAAGTATGTCGACCGCATCAAGGATGCACGCACCAAGACCGGGCTCCATGATTCCGTGAAGGTCGGCTTCGGCAAGCTGGAAGGCGCCGGCGTCGTGGTCGCGGTGCAGGATTTCGACTTCATGGGAGGCTCGCTCGGAATGGCGGCGGGCGAGGCGATCGTGCGCGGCCTCGAACTCGCGGTCGAGAAGCAATGCCCGTTTATCGTGTTCGCGGCGTCCGGCGGCGCACGGATGCAGGAAGGCGTTCTATCGCTGATGCAACTGCCACGCACCACGGTCGCGGTGCAGATGCTGCGCGAGGCCGGCCAGCCCTACATCGTGGTGCTGACGAATCCGACCACCGGCGGCGTCACGGCGTCCTATGCGATGCTCGGTGACGTCCAGATCGCGGAACCCGGCGCGCTGATCGGCTTCGCCGGAGCGCGTGTCATCGAGCAGACCATCCGCGAAAAACTGCCGAACGGTTTTCAGCGCGCCGAATATCTCAGGGACCACGGCATGGTCGACATGGTGGTGCATCGTCACGATTTGCGGCCGACGCTGGCGCGGCTGTGCCGGCTGTTGACCAAGGCGCCGGAGATCGATGCGGCGCCGGAACCGTCGCCCGCCGCGGAGGAGCCGGCCGAGCCGATGCCCGCCCCGGAAGCGGCCGCGCCATCCGCGCCCCCCGCGTGAGCGCTGCTCTGCCCCAACAAACGCCGCTTGGCGACGTCGTCGCGCGGATCTCGAAGCTGCATCCGAAAAAGATCGATCTCACGCTCGATCGGATGTGGCGCATCCTCGGACAGCTCGATCACCCCGAACGCAGGCTGCCGCCGGTCATTCATGTCGCCGGCACTAACGGCAAGGGCTCGACGGTCGCGTACCTGCGCGCGATCCTCGAAGCGGCCGGCTTGCGCGTGCATGTCTTTACGTCGCCCTATCTGGTGCGGCTCAACGAATGCGTGCGGCTGGCTGGAACGCTGGTCGGCGACGACGACTTGCGCGACGCGCTGCTTGAATGCGAGCGCGTCAACGGCGGCGAGCCCCTCACCCAATTCGAGATCAAGACCGCGGCGGCTTTTCTGCTGTTTACGAAAATTCCCGCCGACGCGCTGCTGCTGGAGGTCGGCCTCGGCGGCCGGCTCGACAGCACCAACGTGGTCGAGACGCCGCTTGCGAGCGTCATCACGCCGATCGGCATCGACCACACCGAATTTCTCGGCGACACGCTGGCGCAGATTGCCGGCGAGAAGGCCGGCATCATCAAGCGCGGCGTGCCCGTGATCTCTGCGGAGCAAATGCCGGAGGCGCAGGCCGTGATCGAGCAGCGGGCGAAGCAGATGCGCGGCCCTCTGCACGCAGCCGGCCAGGACTGGCATGTCAGTGTGGAGCACGGGCGGCTGGTCTATCAGGATGAGCGCGGCCTGCTCGACCTCGCCGCGCCGCGGCTGTTCGGGCGGCATCAGTTCGACAACGCCGGTCTCGCGATTGCGACGCTGCGGGCGCAGGACCGCTTCAGCATCGACACCGCGGCGTTCGAGCGCGGCGTCACTGGCGCCGAATGGCCGGCGCGGATGCAGCGGCTGACGTCAGGCCGGCTGGTGGATCAGGCGCCACGCGACGCCGAACTCTGGCTCGACGGCGGGCACAATGTCGACGGTGGTCGGGTGGCGGCGGCGGCGCTCGGCGACCTCGAGGAGCGGGTGTCGCGGCCGCTGGTGGTGATAGCAGGCATGATGGGCAACAAGGATGCGAAGGGCTTTCTCGCCAACTTCACCGGCCTGACACGCCACGTCATCGCCGTGCCGATTCCGGATATGGAGAACGCGATGCCGCCGGACGTGCTGGCGGATGCGGTGCGCGCGCTCGACATGCGCGCCGAAACCGCGGCGGACGTCAAGGCCGCGCTGCAATCGCTGGCACGGCTCGCCTATGAAATCCCGCCGCGCATCCTGATCGCAGGATCGCTGTATCTCGCCGGGCACGTGCTGGCGGAGAACGGGACGCAGCCGAGCTAAAGTTTATTGAATTCAGGTTGGATCGAACCCACCGTCATTGCGAGTTCGCGACAAATTGGCTTTTGCCAATTTTGCGCTGAGCGAAGCAATCCAGGAAACAGTAAGAGCTGGATTGCTTCGTCGCTTGCGCTCCTCGCAATGACGCCGATAAAACACCCTCTCCCACAAGGGAGAAAGAAAGCAGGCGCAAATAAAAACGGCCGGCGATGAGCCGGCCGTTTGCTGAATTCCAATGCCGCGAAATCAGACCGTGGCGGTGATCCACTGCTCCAGTTTCTGCTTCGGCGCGGCGCCGACCTGACGCGAGGCCAGTTCGCCGCCCTTGAAGATCATCAGGGTGGGAATCGACATCACGCCGTATTTCGAGGCCGTCCGCGGGCTCTCGTCGACGTTCAGCTTCACGATCTTGACCTTGTCGCCCATCGCGCCGGAAATCTCGTCCAGCACCGGACCGATCATGCGGCAGGGGCCGCACCACTCGGCCCAGAAATCGACCACGACCGGGCCAGTCGCCTTGAGCACTTCCGCTTCGAAATTGGCGTCCGAAACCTTGCCAACAGCCATGGAATACCTCGTTGCCTTGATGAGATCGCGCACTGCAAAAGAATGCGCCTGAAACTATCTGCCAAGTTAAGAATGCGACCTTGCCGGGTCAAGGTTTCTCACATCGAGATGATCGCTTCCAGCCCGGCATCGAGCGCTAGGGCCGAAATCTCCATCATTTCAGGCGTCTCGGTCCAGAGCAGCGCCGCTTTGACCGGTAATTCCGGGTACAGCCTGGCCAGCACCGCGCGATAGAGCGCGAGCTGTCGGACATAGGCCGGCGGTGCGTCGGCGGGGTTTCGGGGCGGGGCATGGTTGGTCTTGAAATCCACGATCAGAACCGCTTCCCGCGTTACCACGAGCCGGTCGATCTGGCCGGACACCAGCACGGGATCGCCCCGTCGCGTCGTCAGCCGTCCTGCAATCGCCACCTCGGCCCGGCTGCCGTCCGTGAACACCGGCGCGAATTGGGAGTCGCCGATCAACGCCAGCACCTGCGCCGCCAGTGCGTCGCGCTCGGCCTCGCTCCAGTCGCGCGCATTGCGCCCGAGATAGGCCAGCGCGGTGTCCCCGCGGCGATCGACCGGCACATCAGGCAGCGATTGCAGCAGGCGGTGCACCAGCGTGCCGCGCAACAGCGCGCGGCGGCGCTGGTCCGGGGACTCGCCGGGCCAGATGCGGTGATGCGCGTTGTCATCTGCATCCGATGGCCGCAGCGATGGCCCGGCGGGCGCTTCCGGCGCGGCCATGCTGTGCAGCCACGGCGGCAGCGCGATCGGTGCGGCGGCAACCGGCGTTGCGGGACCGGCGGCATCCGGTTCGGTTTCCCCCGGCCGCGTGAAACGCTTGACCGTGCCGGCGGCGGTCTCGATCTCCCGCATCGCGAGGCCGGATTTGCCAAGGCCCTTGTCGATCAGGTCGTACCATGCGTGCTCGCGCACGTCCTTGCGGTTGCCGGGTTTGCAGCCGCCGACGATCAGGCGGTCCGCCGCCCGCGTCATCGCCACGTAAAGCAGGCGGCGATATTCGTGTTCGGTCTCGGCGATCATGGCCGCGCGGGCGTTCACCACGTCAGGCGGATCTTCAGCCTTTCTGCCGGCCCAGACCGTGACGCCTGCTGCATGGGCGGGCGCGTTGCCGCGCGACATACGGATCAGGTTGAGGCGCTCGGTATCGGCCGGCGACGTCACGGTATCGGCGAGAAACACCACGGAGGCCTCGAGCCCCTTGGCGCCGTGCACCGTCATCACCCGCACCTCGTCGCGCGAAATCTCCATGTCGCGCTTCACGTCCGTGTCGGCGGCGCGCAGCCACGCCATGAACCCCTGCTGGGATGCCGGCGCCTTGCGCTCGTAAGTCAGCGCCAGTTCGAGGAATTCGTCGAGCGCGTCGTTGGCCTCGTGGCCGAGCCGGCGCAGGATTCGCCGCCGCCCGCCATCTCCGCCCAGCAGCCACGCATAGAACGCGAACGGCGATTCGTGTGCGGCGCGGGTTTCGCACATCTTCAGGCGCTCGAATGCGTCGCGGAATTTGTCGTTGGCCGTCGCGTGATCCGCGAGTGCGTCGCGCAGCGAGCCCTTGCGATTGTGTGCGATGGCAAACAGGTCGTCGTCGTCAAGGCCGAACAGCGGACTCTTCAGCGCCACCGCCAGCGCCAGATCGTCCCGCGGCAACAGCAGCGCGTCGGCGAGGTTCATCAGATCGATGATCGCGATGTGCTCGGTCAGCTTGAGGCGGTCGGCGCCGGCGACGGGAATGCCGGATTGCTTCAGCGCCTGGATGATGGCGTCGAACGCGTTGCCGCGCCGCCGCACCAGCACCAGAATGTCGCCATAGCGGAGCGGGCGGCGGTCACCCAGATGCCCCGTCATGGTGCCCTGCGCGATCAGCGTCTTGACCTCGTTGCGGATGCGGCGGGCGAGCTTGACCTCGGAGCTGGTTGCGGAGACCGCATCGAACGGCGCGCGCCAGCCCTCGATCTGCTGTCGCGCATCTCGCTCTTCCAGACTCCAGAGATCGACCACGCCCGGTGCTGCGTCCGCCAGCGATTCATGCACCGGATGGGCGCCGACCGCATGGATGCTGGTATAGATCGCGGCATCGCGGAACACGTAATCGACGGACTCCAGGATCGTCTTCCCCGAGCGGAACGAGTAGATGAAATCCTCCTTGCGAAACGGAAGTTCGGCGTCCCTGAATTTCCGCTCCAGCTTGCTTCGCCGTTCGTCGAACTCGCGCGGGGCCGCGCCCTGGAACGAGAAGATCGACTGCTTCTCGTCGCCGACCGCGAACACCGTCCGCCTGACGCCCTCGCGCGCCCCTTCCCCGGTGGTGAAGTCCGCGATGATGCGCTCGACGATGTCCCATTGCTTCGGGCTGGTATCCTGCGCCTCGTCGATCAGCACATGGTCGACGCCGCGGTCGAGCTTGTAATGCACCCAACCGGGCGAGGTCTGGTCCAGCATCGCCAGCGTCTTATCGATCAGGTCGTCGTAATCGAGCAGGCCGCGCTCCTGCTTCTCGCGCCGGTAGTTGGCGGCGACCGCGGTTGCGATGACGAGAAGGGATTGCGTGCGGTCGCGGATGGTCAGCGCGCGGCGGCGTTCGAGCAGCGCGATCACACGCTGGCTCTCCCGGTCGAGCATCGCGGCGATGTCGGGTCTGACATCGCTGATCTTCTTGGTGACGAAGGATTTGCGCAAGACGGAATCGCCGGTCAGGAAGACATCGAGATAGCGATCGGCTTGCGCCGCCTCGCCGATCATGGCGTGCGCCTCGCGCAAGCGTCTGGCCTGCTCGATGTCGGATTTGTTGCCTGTTTCCAGAATCGCGGCGAGCGCTTCCCATTCAGATATTGGCAGGTTCGGCCCGTCGACGATCTCGCGTTCGACATCCTCGACGCGCTCGGCGGGATCGACGTCGAGCGCGTCGGCCACATCGCTGATCGCCTGCTCGATGCCGCGATCCTCGGTCCAGGCCATGAAGTGATCGCGGCTGAGACAGGCCTGGTTGACCACGTCACGCAGCGTCGTGTCGGCGGCCGCGCCCATGGCGTATTGCAGCGCGCGGCCGGCGGGGCTGTCGGGATTCTGCGATGCATCGAGCATGACACTGATGCTCGCGCGCTCCATCATCCCGGTCTGGTCGCGCTCGTCGAGCACGCTGAAACGCGCCGGCACCCGCGCCTCGAACGGAAACTGCTGCAACAGCCGCGTGCAGAGTGCGTGGATGGTCTGCACCTTCAGCCCGCCCGGCGTTTCCAGTGCTGCCGCGAACAGTTTGCGCGCGCGCTGGCGCGACCAGGCATCGGGCTGCGCGATACCGGTGTCGCGCAGCGCCGCGTTCAGGGCTTCATCGTCGAGCGTGACCCAGTGTCCCAGCGTCGAGAACACCCGCTCCGACATGTTGGCGGCGGCGGCCTTGGTGAAGGTGATGCAGAGGATGCGCGCCGGATCAACGCCATTGAGCAGCAGGCGGATCACGCGTTGCACCAGCACATGGGTCTTGCCCGATCCGGCATTGGCCGAGACGAAAACCGACGTCGCCGGGTCGGACGCGCGCTGCTGACGCGCGCTGGCGTCGGGATGAACGGGGCGAGGCGCTTTCACCATTCCTCGATTCCCAACCCGCCCGCCGCCGACCATTCCTTGATTCGGGCGAGATCGTCGTAAGCGCCGTAGCGCGTCTTCCACATCGGCAGGTCCAGCGATGGATAGCCCTGCTGCTCGTTGTCGAAAGCGCGGATCAGGGCGTTGAGTTCTTCAAGGGCGCGATCGGCGGCCTGATCCGGCGATTGCATGTCGGTCTTGCCATTGTCGAGATTGACTTGCAGCGGCTCGCCGGGCGGGTTGTTGCCGCTGAGCCGGACATAGACCAGTTCGCTGACCGACGCGCCGGCCGGGATGCCCTCGAAGCCGCCTTCGCGCAGGATCGCGGATTCCAGCGTGAGCTGCGGGGACAGCCCGAGCCGCACCTGCTTGCTGCTCGGCGGGCTGCCGGTCTTGTAGTCGAGGATAGTAAAGCGGCCGTCGCCGAGATGCTCGATGCGATCGGCGCGCGCCGACAAATGGAATGTGCGATCGCTTGCGACAGGAATCGAAATCTCGCCGCGGATCTCGGCATCGATTGTCTCAAGTTGTGGCCGGCGCGACTGTTCCCATTCCGCGAACCACGCCGCGATGCGTTGAAAGCGCGGCCACCACAGCGCGCGCGCTTCGGGCCGCTGCATCAGCGGCGCGAAACGGCTCTCGCCGATGGCGCGCAACACGTCCGCGGGGTTCTCCGGCAAGGCTGCTGGATATTGTTTGGTGAAATCGCCGAGCGAATTGTGGATCGCAGAGCCGCGATCGGCCGCCGACAGCGGCATATCGACGGCCTCTAACGGCAAGAGCTTCAGAATGTGTTTGGCATAGATGGTGTAGGGGTCGCGCAGCCAGTCCTCGATCGCGGTCACCGACAATCGCGTCGGCCGCGCCGCGCGCGGTGGTTTTGGCTCGGGCTGGGCGACGGGGGTGACCTGCTCCGGCCGGTCGATCGCTTCGGCGTATTGAACGTAGCGCGTGCCGGCTTGCAGCGCGGTTGCCCAGCGTTCCGGGCCGGCGACGGCTTTGAGCCGGTGCAGGAAGCGCGAGGCCACCGCCGGCGAACCGCCGGCCTTGGCGGCATGACTGAGGATGACATCATCGGCGCCGAGCAGTTGCGCGAAGTCGTGCGCGGAAAGACCGATGCGTCGCTCCGGAAGATCGAGCCCGAGTTCGTGCCGCATCGGGCGGCTGAGCCAGGGATCGCTTGGCGGCGCGGGCGGCCAGACGCTTTCATTGAGCCCGCCGAGGATGACGCGGTCGCATTGGGTGAGACGCGCTTCGAGCGGACCGTAGATCCTCAAGCTTGCCGCTGTAGCCTGCGGCCGGCGCACGATGCGGTCGCCGAACGCGGTCTCGAACACCTCGGGATAGTCGGCGATCTTGACTGTCAGACCGCTGCGCTCGCCCGCCTTGCGCAAATCATCGAACGCGGCGGCGAGCGCAAGGCCGTGCTGACCCTCGAAGGCGGCGGCAACACCTTGGTCGTCGCGCGACAGCACGTCGATCGCCTCGCGATGCTGTGCGGCGAAAGCGGTGAAGTCCGCCGACCTCGATGCGCCGTCGCCTTCGAGCGGCGCGAGCGCGTCCCGCAAGGCCGCGATCAACGCGCGAGATTCGTCAAGCCGATGGAGTTTCAGCGCTGCGCGGGGCTCGGTGCGATGCAGCGACGAACTCTCGCCGCGATCGAGCTTGTCCAGTTCGCCGCAAAATCGCGCGAACTCGTCGGCCAAACCCTTGCTGCCCGGCGGCGGCCGGGTGCCGCGCAGGATCGCAAGCTCCAGCGTCGCGACGGCGCGCGACCATCCGCCGGCCACCCGGCCGAGCCGGCACAGCGGATGCTTCAGCAAGGCCAACAGCGTCGGCGGCTCCAGGCCGTTGCAGGCCGTGCCTGCGACGAGCCGCGCGAATATTCCCGCAGGCGTGTCCATCAGCGCGTCGCCGCCGGAATCGTCGAACGCCAGATTCCAGCGGCCGAGCGCGGCCATCACCCGCCGCGCCAGCGCCCGGTCGAAGGTCACCAGCGCCGCCGTCTTGTTCAGTTCGCGCGCCTCGCGCATGGCGGCGGCGATGCTGAGCGCTTCCACTTCCGGATTGGCGGCGGCGATCACCGCGAGGTTCTTCATGCCGGCGGCGATTTTCTCCGCGACCTCGGGCTCGGCAAGCCGCGTGTGCCACCGCGCCGTCGCCTCGGATGGCCGCATCGCCTCCGACGTCAGCATCTCGCGCCCGTATGGCGCGGGAACGCCGAGCGTTTCCACGTCGCGGCGCGCGATGCCGAAGCGCCTGAGCAGTCCATGCAGCGCGAACTGCGGATGGCCGGCGGCGGGCGGCGCGGTGAATGCGCCGTTGCCGTCCCTCATGCCGCCGATCAGTTGCCACGCCTCGTCATCGAGGTCGGTGTCAAGCCCCGGCAACACCACCGCGCCGTGCGGCAGCCTGGCGATGACATGCAGCAGTTTCGCGGTCGACGGCATCGAACCGGTGGAGCCGGCCGCGATCACCGGCCCGCCATGATGGGCGGCGAGACGCGCGGCTTCGGCATCGATCAGGCGGTCGCGCCGCACCGCCGGTTCGATCCGGCCGGCTTCCTCAAGATGAGCCGGCCAGTAGTCCCGGGCGATCTTCAGGAAATCGAGCGTGAGCTGCCAGTATTTGTCGAGCGCGTCGGGCACCAGGGCGTCGAGCGCGCGCCAGTCCACGCCGCGCGTGGCCATGTCGTCCATCAGCCGCGCGAGGTCGTCGGCAAGCGCCAGCGTCGAGGCCGGGCCGCCGAGGACGAGTGGCGCCTGCGCCGGGTCGCCGGGCTTCAACTGCCTCGCCCATGCTTCGATGAGCTGCGCGAGCGCAAGGCGGCGTGCCAGCCCGTCGAGCGCCGGAGGCAGTTGCAACGCCTCCGCCGACGAAGCCGCTTGTGCAAAGGCCAGTTCATCCTCGTCGATATCGCCAAGCGCGACGATGCGCGGCAGGATCACGGCATCGACATTCAGCACATCGAGGAAGATGTCGCGCGCCATGCGGCCGGCGCGGCGGGTTGGCAGATAGAGCGTGGCCTCGGCGAGCCGCTCGGGCTGCGCGCGCGGGCGAAACCCCTCGATCAGTGCGCCGTCGACCAGTGCGGTGATGACGGTGCGCAGAAACGGCACTGACGTGGGGACGTTGCGGACGCGCATGAAAGACCCTGATTCGAGATCAGGCATATCATGCACGAGCAGGCATGGGCAGCGATCGGCTGCAAGTTCGGCTGCAAGGCTTCGCCGGAAGACAGATGTCAGGCGACGCTGACGAGGACCGCTTGCTCGGCGGCCTGGACGGCATCGGGGGTTCCGACATGCATCCAGACGCCGTCGAGTCGCAGCCCGAACAGGCGCTCCCGTTCGTTGGCGCGATCGAACATTGTCGTCAGCGAAAACTCGCCGCTGGGTGCGCCGGCGAACAGCGCGGGCGACATGATGGCGGCGCCGGCATAGACGAACGGCACCACCTGATTCTCTTTCCGCCTGCGCAACGCGCCGTCGGGGAGCATAGCGTAGTCACCGCTGCCGCCATAGCCGATGCTGCTCGCCGTCGGCGCCATCAGCAGCAGGATGTCCATGCGCGCGGGATCGAAAGCCTCGGTCATCCGCGTCAGATTGGGACGCGCGCCGTCGATCCACATGGTGTCGGCATTGAGATGGAAGAACGGCGCGTCGCCGAGCAGCGGCAGCGCCTTCACCACGGCGCCGCCGGTACCCAGCACCTCATCGCGCTCGTCGGAAATGATGACCCGTGGCCGGCTGCGGCGCGCCACGTGATCGATGATCTGATCCGGCAGATAGCGTACGTTGACGACCGCTTCACTGATGCCCGCATCCGCCAGCCTGTCGAGCACGTGATCGAGCAGCGGCTTGCCGGCCACGGGCACCATCGGCTTCGGCATCCGCTCCGTCAGCGGCCGCATCCGCAGGCCGAGGCCCGCGGCGAGCACCATGGCTTTGGTCGGGGTGACGGGCATCGTCGTCCTCATAGCGTTTTCCAGCGAAGCATGTCCTCGGGCTTGACCCGAGGATGGAATCCGGTTCGCGTGAAGAAAACGCGTCAGATCAAAATCATAGAGCCTCGCTTCTGATTCCATCAGAAGCGAAAAGGCTCTAGCAGTCCGCGCTTCTGGTCGGTTCAGTGAATCATATCACGACACGGGCGAATCGCATCGATCGCTCAGGCGATAGCCGCCCGGCATGACAGACTCGTGACATGAAGATGGCGTAACGGCGGTGCGGATCAGGCGTCCGCGGTGGCGTCGTTGCGCCGGCCGGTCTTTTTCTTCTTGTCGTTCTGCTTCAGGAAATTGACGCCGACCTGATCGCCATTGACCCAGGCCAGCTCGCAGCGGCGATAGGCGAGGCCCGTGGATGACAGTAGCAGGAAGAATTCCTTCAGATGCAGGCCTTCGATGGAACCTTCGACGGTCAGCTTGGCGCCGGTTTCCGATACATCCTCCATGGTGCAGTTGCGGCGCCAGGTGCCGTCGATGCCCATCATGTGCGCGCCGTATCCGCGCTCGAAGGTGACGCGTTCGCCCTTGCGTCGTTCCGCACCCATGATTCGCTCCGTCTTGGAAGACTGTGCCGCGGACCCACGGATAGATCCAATGCCTGGAGGCTACGGCGCGATTTCTAACAAGCCGTAAAATAAAACGGTTCAGTCCGACGGAGGTGGAACGTGAGCCTGATGCCAGGCCCTGATCGCTGACAATGCGGGGTGGGCCAGCGAGCGGGTAAGATAGGTCCAGATCCGGGGTTGATGACGCAGATAATGCGGCTTGCCGTCGCGACGGTTGAGCCGCGCGAACGTGCCCAGCAGCCGCGTGTTGCGCTGCGCCGACATGATGGCGTAAAGCTCGGCAAAGCCGGCGGGGTCGAACGGCTGGCCCGATCCCAGCCGCGCCTTCATGTAGCGGGTCAAAAGGGCGAGTTCGAGCGATTCCGGCACGTCCACCCGCGCGTCCTGCAAAAGCGAGACCAGATCGTAGGCTGCGGGACCGAGCACGGTATCCTGAAAGTCGATGACGCCGACCTTTCCGGTGTCGCGCCGCTGCTCCAGCCAGATCAGGTTGGGCGAATGGAAATCGCGCAACACCCAGGTTTTGGGCGCCGCGGCTAGTTTCGCCAGCAAAACGCGCCACATCGCCATGAATTCCGCGCGCAGATCGTCGCTCGGCTCAACGCCGCGGTCGGTCAGATACCAGTCCAGCATCAGGCCCACCTCGACCAGCATCGCCTCGGTGTCGAACACCGGAATGGTGTAGGGGATATGCGGCGCGACGGGGAGGATTTCGGGCAACGTCCGGCAATGCAATGCCGCCAGCATGTCGGTGGCGACCTGGTAGCGCTCGGCGATCGGCGCCGGCGGCGTGCCTTCGACGAAGCCCGCACTGCCGAAATCTTCGGTGATCAGGAATCCCGACTCCAGATCGGCATGATGGATCGCCGGCGCGGAAAAGCCGTGGTCGCGCAAGCCGCGCGCGATGGCGACGAAGGGCTTCACGTCTTCGGCGAGGTGAACTGCGGCGCTGTAGGACTTGCCGTCGTGGATCGCGGGTCCGTCGGGCCGCCTCGGCGCGTTCATCAGGATGAAGCGGCCGTCGCTGCGGATCAACCGGGCATAGGAGCGCGTCGAGGCATCGCCCGCCATGTGCTGCCGTGTGGCGTCGAGATATCCGGCGTCGTCGAGAAACCGCCGCAGCGCCGCCAGCCGCGCGACCTGCGCCGCGGCGTTGCCGTAGCCGGTGATTTCGGCGGCGCGCGCAGCCGATCCGAGCGCCGGGCGGTGGCTGATGGCGATGTCGATGCGATCAGTGGGCAAGGCGCCGGCGGCGCGCTCCGGCCATTCGATCAGCACCACCGTGGCGTCGGGCAGCGGCGCAAGGCCGATCTCCTCGAGTTCGCCGGGGCCATTGATGCGATAGAGATCGGCATGGAGCAGCGGATAGCACGGCAGATCGTAATGCTGCGCCAGCGTGAAGGTCGGGCTCGGCACCTCGACCGTGTCGTCGCCGGCAAGATAGCGGATCATGGCGCGGGCGGCGGCGGTCTTGCCCGCGCCGAGATCGCCCGACAGCGTGATGACGTCGCCGGGGCCGATCAGCAGTGCGAGGTCGGCCATCAGGTGCGCGGTCGCGGTCTCGTTGGCGAGCGCGGTTGCGAATGTCGACGGCCCGGTCATTCCGCGGCGTTGCGATGCGCGGTCTGGTCGAGCGGAAAGTCGCAGACGACCCTGGTGCCGCGCTTGACGGTCGGGTCGAAATGCACGCGCCCGCCATGGAGTTCCACAAAGGAGCGCACCAGCGACAGGCCGAGGCCCGCGCCGCGATGTCGCGAGCCGTTGGCGCGGCTCTCGAACCAGTCGAATACCTTGTCCTTGACCTCAGGCGGAATGCCGGGGCCGTCGTCCGTGACGGCAAAGCTGACGCTGTGCGCGGTGCGCCGGGCGCTCACCGCGATCACGGCGCCCTGCGGCGAGAAGCCGGCGGCGTTGGCAAGCAGGTTATAGAGGACCTGAATGATACGGCGCTCGTCGCCGATGAAGTTGCCGATGTCCGGATCGACATCGACCTCCAGGACGATTCGCTCGCGGGTCAGGCGGTCCTGAATGCCCTCCGTTGCCGCCGCGATGGTTTTGCGGACATCGACCGGCCCGAGCTCGAGCGTCATCGCGCCGGCGTCGATGGTGGCGAGGTCGAGAATATTGTTGGTCAGCGCCAGCAGCGCGTCGGTCGACGAGGTAATGTAGTCGATATACTGGGCCTGCTTTTCGGTGAGCGGCCCGGTGCCGGGATCGTTCATGAGGTGCGCGAAGCCGATGATGGTGGTCAAAGGCGAACGCAGCTCGTACGAGACGTGATGGACGAAATCGACCTTCATCTGGTCGGCGGTCTCGAGCGCATCGTTGCGCTCGCGCAGCGCGCGTTCCACATTCTCGCTGTCGGTGATGTCGTGGAACGTCAGCATGGTGGCGCCGTCGGGCAGCGGCATGGTCATGCAGTCCAGCACGCTGCCGTCCTTGCGCTCGAGCTTGAGCCGCACCGCGCTTCGATTGTCGATGCCGGTGACGGCGTTGCGGATCGTCTGCCACGCGTCGTCGTCGTCGAATAGCGGCTTGCACCAGCCCTCGACGGTATCGATATGCGGCTGCTGCGAGAGCGCCTCGGGCGAAAGCTTCCACATCCGGGCGAAGGCCGGGTTGAAAAGCTGCGCGCGGCCGTTGCTGCCGAACACCGCGACGGCTTCGGTCAGGCTGTCCAGGGTCTCGCGTTGCACGGTGATGAGTCGGTCGTAACGCCGCGCAAGCTCGAGACTTTCCGTGACATCGTCGAACAGATAGGTGACGCCGCCTTCGGGGTTCGGCGTTGTGACGATGCTGAGCGCGCGTCCGTCCGGCAGATACCAGACGTCCTTGGCGGCTTCGTTGGCGCGATAGGCTTCGTGCAGGCGGGCCTTCCAGGCGCGGAAGTCCGGCTGCTCCGGCAATTTGCGCGCGGCGCGCAGCCGATCGAGCACGCTGGAATCGTTGGGATTGCCGTCGAGAAAGGCGCGGTCGAGGTCCCACAGCCGGCGATAGGAATCGTTGTAGAACGCAAGCCGCCGCTGGCCGTCGAACACGGCGACACCGGATGACAACTGGTCGAGGGTACGGCGATGCGCGTCCGCCATCCGCTCCAGTGCCTGGCTCAGCGCCGCGGTCTCGCTGGCGTCGAGCGCGATGCCGGCGCTTCCGCCTGCAGCCCGGAGCGCGTGAACGTCATACATCCGTCGCTCGCCGCCGATCACGACCGGCAATCGCGCGGCAAAGGCGGCATGGTCGTTCAGCGCCCGCGCCATCGCGATGCGGTCGTCGCTGTCGAGCAGTTCGAGATTGCGCTGGATTGCATCGGTGGCGCTCGCAGCTTCCGTGGCGCGCGCATAGGCGGCATTGGCGAAATTGAGGTTGCCGTCTTCGCCGCGGGCCCAGAGCGGCCATGGCGCCGCGGCTGCGAAGGCCCGCAGCATCCCGGTTTCTGCCAGCAGGCTGTTGTGGCGCAGCGTCGTCTCGGCGAGGTCGCGCCGCAATCCGCCGAGGTCGCGGATACGCACGATGGCCTGGCCGCCGATGGCGCGGCCCATGGCTTCCACGGTCCGCCCCGCCGACGTGACCAGATTGAGCAGAAAACCTTCCCCGGCGTTACGCAGCGCATCGACCGCATGATCCATCTGCAACGCCGGTTCGGGTGGCAGCCAGGTGCCGAACGCAAGAATCCGCAAAGGCGGTTTTGCATCCTGCGGCAACAGCAGCGCGATGTCGCCGCTGATTTGGGGGCGGTCCTCGCCCGCACCCCAGGAAATCAAAACCTGCGGTTCTGCGAACAATAGCGCGCGAAAGCGGTCGGCGTCCGATTGAAGTTCGCGGATTTCGGTGCGCAGCCGCTGTTCGTTCGCGGCGGCGCGGATGCGCGTGCGCATCAGGAGGATAGCGGCGACCACCGAGAAACCGAGCACGCCCAGCGCCAGCGCCAGCGCAGTCAGATCCGGCCTGCTGAGATTCGTGAAGGTCTGGATCAGCCGCTCGGACAAGCCCGGTTCCGTGGCCCATGCGGGCGATATGTCGACGAGGCATGCCGCGCCAGCACCGGCGATGCCGCCCGGCACCAGCGAAGTGCATGACAGCAAGGTCCGACGCATCACCGCGACTACGTCCGACATGTTTGCCCCAAAACCGCACGACGATATACGACCGGGAAAAATGCTCGCCGTTCGCGAATCGACCAACATTATGCTTAACCGGACTCGAGGGGTAAGAGTCCAGACCGTGAACGGGAATTCGGCGATGGAAAAATGCGTGGCCGCGACATTTCCGAAACGATTTTCGTAAAAGTTGCGACAAATGAGCCCAAAGGGTTTCACGCTTGGGCGGAAACATCATCCCGATTATCCGTCATCGCCGGGCTTGACCTGGCAATCCATCATCTCTGAAAGAAGATGGATACGCGGGTCATAGGCGAACGGAAGCAACGCCGTTCTTCGGACGGCTATGCCGCGGATGGCGCCGGATATCGTGTTGATTCAGCGTAATCGAGAACGGCTTTAGCGCCCGGTCGAGCCGAATCCGCCGCTGCCGCGTGAAGTGGCCGACAGCGATACCGCGCGCGCGAGTTCCACGCGCGTCACCGGCGCCACGATCATCTGCGCGATGCGCTCGCCGCGCCGGATCGTGAACGGCGCATTGCCGAGGTTGACGAGGAGCACGTTGATCTCGCCCCGATAGTCGGCGTCCACGGTGCCGGGCGAATTCAGCACGGTGACGCCGTGCTTGGCGGCGAGGCCGGAGCGCGGCCGCACCTGCGCCTCGAACCCATCGGGCAATGCGATGATCAGCCCGGTCGGGACCATCGCGTATTGTCCGGCTGCGAGAACCAGCGGCGTCTGTTCTGGAACTGCGGCCATGAGGTCGAGACCGGCGGCCTGGCTGCTGTGGTAGGCCGGCAGCGGAAGACCCTCGGCGTGAGGCAGTTGCTGGGCGTCGATTCTGATCGCACCGCTCATGTCGGCTGATCCGTCACGGTCGAGACGATGCGTTCGATCAGCATTGCGGCAACATCTTCCTTGGTCATGACGGGAAAGGACTCGGCCTTGATCTCGTCGCCGACCCCGTCACGCGTCAGCAAATGCACCGTGTTGCGATCGCCGCCCATCACGCCGGTCCCGGGCGAGACGTCGTTGGCGACCATCCAGTCGCAGCCCTTGCGCGCGAATTTTGCCCTGGCGTTGTCGATGAGATGCTCGGTTTCGGCGGCGAAACCGATAACGAGAGGCGGACGCGTGTCGCGCAGCTTCGAGATCGTTGCCAGAATGTCGGGGTTCTCGACCAGTTGCAGCGGCGGCATCCCGGCCGCGGTCTTCTTCAGTTTCTGCGCGCCTTCGTGGGCGACCCGCCAGTCGGCGACCGCGGCCGTGAAGATCGCGATGTCGGCGGGCAGTGCCGCTTCGACCGCCGCCAGCATCTCTCGCGCCGATTCGACGTGCGCCACCGTGACGCCTGCGGGATCGTCGAGATCGACCGGCCCCGAAATCAGCGTCACCTCGGCCCCGGCCGCCTGCGCCGCCGCAGCAATGGCAAACCCCTGCTTGCCGGAAGAACGGTTGGCGATATAGCGCACCGGATCGATCGGCTCGCGGGTTGGACCGGCCGTGACCAGCACACGCTTGCCCTCGAGCGGTTGCGGTCGCGCGGGTCCGAGAATCCGCGCGGCCGCTGTCGCGATCTCCGTCGGCTCGGCCATGCGGCCGACGCCGGCCTCGCCGGCTTCCGCCATCTTGCCGGCATTGGGGCCGATCATCGCGACGCCGTCGCGCGCGAGCTGCGCCACGTTGCGGCGTGTCGCCGGGTTGTTCCACATCAGCGGGTTCATCGCCGGCGCCAGCAGGATCGGCTTGTCGGCGGCGAGCAGGATCGCGGTGGCGAGATCGGAGGCCAACCCGTGCGCCATCTTTGCCATCAGGTCGGCGGTGGCGGGCGCCACCACGATCAGGTCGCAGTCGCGCGCGAGCCGGATATGGCCGGCATCGAATTCGCTGCCGGGATCGAACAGGTCGGTGTAGGCGTGGGTGCCGGCCAGCGCGCCGGCGCTCAGCGGGGTGACGAATTGCTGCGCAGCATTCGTCATGACGCACCGCACAATAAAGCCGCGCTCCTTCAGCCGCCGGATCAGATCGAGCGCCTTGTAGGCGGCAATACCGCCGCCGATGATCAGCGTTATGTTACGCAAGCCATTGGACTGATGGAATGAATTTCGGCCGGCTGGGATTGCTGCATTGCGGGCGGCGCGATTGCCCGTGGCGACGGTCGAGGACGTGACGGTTGCCGCCTCCCTCAGGATAACGCGGACCTCATCCTCGACCGAACGGCCGTTGCGGGCGGCGCGCAGTCGCAGCTCGGCCTTGATGGCGTCGTCGAGTTTGCGGACGGTGAGACTGGCCATGATTCTTTCGATATCACATTCGATAGCATCGATATCATCATATTGATTGCATCGCGATCAAATCAATGGGTTGTCCAGAGCAGTCCCACCAGCGCAGCCGCAATCACCCAGAGCGCCAGGATACTCCAGCGGTGACTGCGCGCCTCGGCCCGCTTGATCTCCGCGATGGTGGCAGGTCCCAATGTCAGCCCTTCGCGAGCCATCGTCTCGAATTGCTCGATAAGAGAGACCGTTCGCGAGGCGAGTGCGGGCAGCCCGCCGAGCAGGCGGCCAAGCTCGCCGGCGCCGGCCAGCGCGCCCTGCACCCGTCCGAGCGGACCGAGGTTTTGCGTGATCCATTCGCGGACCACGGGATCGGCCACCGTCCAGATGTCCAGCTTGGGATCGAAGCTGCGCGCCACGCCTTCGACCACCACCATGGTTTTTTGCAGCAGGATCAGTTCGGGGCGCGTCTGCATGTCGAACAGGCCGGTGACCTCGAGCAGCAGCGTCAGCAGCTTGGCCATCGAGATTTCCTCGGCGGTGCGACTGTGAATCGGCTCGCCGATGGCGCGGATGGCTTGCGCGAAATTTTCCACCGAGTGATGGCCCGGCACGTAGCCGGCCTCGAAGTGCACCTCGGCGACGCGGCGGTAGTCGCGGGTGATGAAGCCGAGCAGGATCTCCGCCAGGAAGCGCCGCTCCTTTAACCCAAGCCGCCCCATGATGCCGAAGTCGACGGCGACTAGACGGCCCGAATCGTCGACGAACAGGTTGCCGGGATGCATGTCGGCGTGGAAGAAGCCGTCGCGCAGCGCATGGCGCAGAAAGCTCTGGATCACGTTGCGGCCCAGCTCGGGCAGGTCGATCTGCGATTGCGCAAGGCGGGCATGATCGTTCAGCGCGATGCCCTCGATCCACTCCATGGTCAGCACGTTGTGGGTGGTGCGGTCCCAGTCCACCGTGGGGACGCGGAAGTCGGGATCGTCGCGGGTGTTCTCCGCCATTTCCGACAGCGCGGCCGCTTCCAGCCGCAAGTCCATTTCCATCGCCACCGATCGCGACATGGTGTTGATGACTTCGACGAGGCGCAGCCGCCGCGCTTCGGCGGAATGCGCTTCGGCCTTGTTGGCGACGAAAAAGAAATCCGAGAGGTCGCGTCGGAAGCGCGAGGCGACGTTGGGCCTCAGCACCTTGACCGCAACCTGTTTGCGGACGCCGCCCTTCTCGACCTCGCCACGATGGACCTGCGCGATCGAGGCCGCCGCCACCGACGGTCCGAAACTTGCGAAGGCCTGTGCCACGGGCCTTTCCAGCGCCGCCGCGACCACCGCTTCGGCCTCGGCCTGCGAAAACGGCGGCAGCCGGTCCTGCAGGCTTTCCAGATCGCGGGCCATGGCGACGCCAATGACATCGGGACGCGTGGCCAGGAACTGCCCGAGCTTGAGATAGGCCGGCCCGAGCCGCGTCAGCGCGCGCGTCAGCCGCGGTCCGGATTTCGCGCCGCGGCGCTCGATCAGCCGGGCCATGCGCAGCGCGAGTTGTCCGGGCGGCGGCACCAGCGAGGGATCGACGACGCCGAACACGCCCTCGCGCGCGAACACGAACGCGGCGCGGGCCAGCCGCGCGGCATGAGTCAATGCGGAGATCACAAACGCCAGCCCGAGTGCAGTGCGACGATGCCGCCCGAGAGGACTTGCCAGGTAACGCGCGCGAAGCCGGCGTCACGGATCATGTCGGCGAAGGCATTCGGTTTCGGAAACTTGCGGATCGACTCGACCAGATACTGATAGGAGTCGGCGTCGCCGGTAACGGCGCGGCCGAGCGGCGGGATCACCTTGAAGGAAAACAGGTCGTAGATTTTGTCGAGCCCGGGCACATCGACCGTCGAGAATTCGAGGCAGAGAAACCGGCCGCCCGGTTTCAGCACGCGAAACGCCTCGCGCAGCGCGCTGTCGATCCGCGGCACGTTGCGGATGCCGAAGGCGATGGTGTAGGCGTCAAAACTGCGGTCTGCGAACGCCAGCGTCTCGGCGTTGCCTTCGACGAACGACACCTGATGATCGAGATGCTGCTTGATCGCGCGCTCGTGGCCGACCGCAAGCATGTCCGGATTGATGTCGCAGACGGTGGCCCGAAATCCAAGCCCTGCGGCTTTTGCCGCGCGGAAGGCGATGTCCCCGGTGCCGCCGGCGACGTCGAGCAGCGCGAACGGCGTATCGTTGCGCGGCGGGTTGAGGGCCGTGATGGTCGCGTCTTTCCAGACCCGGTGCAGCCCTGCGGACATCAGATCGTTCATCAGGTCGTAGCGCTGCGCCACGTTGTGAAACACGCCGTTCACCAGCGTCTGCTTGTCCCCCAGGGGGACGTCCCTGAAGCCGAAATGCGTGGTGTCGCCCGGCTGATCCATACTCATTAATCCCGTTGCTCTGACTGGGCGGACCATAGCGCGCCTGCCGCAATGGCGCTATCACGTCCATCCCCCAAGGTGAACGCCGACGATGCCCGAACTCCCCGAAGTCGAAACCGTTCGTCGCGGCTTGCAGCCTGCCATGGAGGGCGCGACCATCGTTCGCGCTGAGACCCGTCGCAAGGACCTGCGGTTTCCGTTCCAGACCGATTTTGTCGCCCGCCTGGAGGGCCAGACCGTGACCGGGCTCGGGCGGCGGGCCAAATACCTGTTGGCGGACCTCGCCTCCGGCGACGTGCTGTTGATGCATCTCGGCATGTCCGGCTCGTTCCGCGTGATTGATGCGGCCGGTGCCACGGCTCCGGGCGATTGTCACCATCCGCGCAACGAGGACCGCGCCCACGACCATGTGAGTTTTACGATGTCGTCGGGCGCCAGCGTGATCTTCAACGATCCGCGCCGGTTCGGCTACATGAAGGTCATCGCCCGCACGGTGCTCAACGACGAGCCGCTGCTGAAAGGGCTCGGCCCGGAGCCGCTCGGCAACGAATTCGACGCGGCGATGCTGGCGCGCGCGTGCCGCGACAAAAAGACCAGCCTCAAGGCCGCGCTGCTCGACCAGCGCGTGGTCGCGGGGCTGGGCAACATCTATGTGTGCGAGGCGCTGTTTCGCGCACACCTGTCGCCGCGTCGTCTCGCCGCGACGCTGGCTTCGAAAACGGGGGGGCCGGCCGATCGTGCCGGACGGTTGGTCGAGGCCATTCACGACGTGCTCAATCAGGCGATCAAGGCCGGCGGATCGTCGCTGCGCGATCATCGCCAGACCACGGGCGAACTGGGTTACTTCCAGCATTCGTTTCGGGTCTACGACCGCGAGGGCGAAAAATGCCGGACGCCGACATGCAGGGGCACGGTAAAGCGTTTTACGCAGAACGGACGTTCGACGTTCTGGTGTCCGGTTTGTCAGAAGTAGCCTGGTTCGGCCAGCCAACGCCGACCGAGCGAACGCGACGACTTACTTCCGCACACAGATGACGCGGACCACCGCGGCATTCGCGTTGGATGATCCGCTTGCAGGCGTCACTTTGTTCGCTTTCAGAAAGGCCTGCACGGCCTCGACTGGTGCGAGCACGGCCTGCGCTGCGGGCGCCGAACCCGAAAGCCCGGCGACGTCCGTCGGCTTCAGTAGCGCAAGGCCCGCGAACTTTCCGTTGGTATCGAGCGCCGCTGCGCCGGAAAAGCCCAATGCGGGCGCCGGCGACAGCGCCGGTTCGCCGCCGTCCGCTCCTTGCGCAACCGATGCCTTGACCTGGCTCACGGCCGCGCCGCCGCCCTGGTTTTGCGGGTCTGCGATGCCGACAAGTGCGAGACCGCCTTTGGTCGCGCCGCCATCGAGCGCGATCGGCTGCAATCCGTGCGCGCCGTAGATGCGCAGCAGGGCGAGGCCGTGATCCTTGTCGTCGGCGATCCTGTCGGCGTTGCCGTGGCCCGCGACGACAATCGATTTGCATCCGTCGGTGACGTCGCCACCGGTGAGGATCGCGCCGTCGCGGCTGACGGTCACGCCCGTTGCGTATTCCACGATCTTGCGCGGCGGCGGACCGTTCGCGGGGAACGGGTCGAACGCGCTCGACATCGCGATCACCACGGGCTCCATGGTGCCTTCGGTGGCCTGATCGTAGAGGACGGTCAGGATGCGCGCCTCGTTGCCGCGGAGTTGGCCGCGCGTGTAGAATTTCTTCAGGCCCTGCGTGCCCGAGAGCACGAAGACATCCGGCTTGATCGCGCTGTAGGCGATCTTGCGGCCGGCGGGCTGCTTTCGTTCGTGCTCGGCGAGTTTCGCGGTCGTGAGGTCGGCGTCCTTGCGGCGCGTCAGCAGGATCTGGATGGTGCCGGTGGACGAACTCCATTTGGTGTCGTCGCCCTCGCTCGAGCGCTGCGGCACCAGCCGGGCCGGCAGGCCGAGCCGAACGCCGGTGCTGGCATCGCTCACCGTCTTCCAGCCGACATTGCTCCGCGATTTCCGCGCGACCGAGGCGAGCGCGCCGCGTTCCTGCGGGTTGAGCACGCCGGTCTGCTTGCCGCCCTGATCCTTCTGGAACGCCTTGATCGCAGCGATCAGCCGGTCGCTGACCTCGCCGTTGATGATGCCGTTATAGTGACCGGTCCATGCCAGGTCAGACTGCAGCGCCTGCCGCGCCGCCTGCGTCATCGCGCTCGCGGTATCGGCTGGAGTTTGCACCGCGGGGTGGGCCGGTGGGGACGGCTTCGTCCCGGCGCGCCCATTGGTGCCGGCGGGCTGCGCCTCGGCGTAAATCGCGGTGGTCACGATCATCAATGCCGCGGCGATCGTCGCTCGCATGACAGCTTTCGTCCCCGTTGAAACGGCGCTATTGAAACACATCTGCCTGGTCGGTAACAGCGGCTAGAGCTATTCCGGCTTTGATGGAATCAAAGCCGGGCTCCAGCTTTATGATTTGACGCGTTTTCTTGACGCGAACCGGGACCCACTTCGCTCGAAAACGCTCTAACTGGTTCAGGCCACGTTGCGGCGCTGGACCGAGATACGAGAACGACAGGACGATGCTGAGCGCTGACGAACTTGAACGCTATGCCCGCCACATCGTGATGCGCGAGGTCGGCGGCCCCGGCCAGAACGCGCTGCGCAACGCGCGCGTGCTGATGATCGGAGCCGGGGGGCTCGGCGCGCCGGCGCTGATGTATCTGGCCGCCGCCGGCGTCGGTACGCTCGGCGTGATCGACGACGACGTGGTGACGCTGTCGAATTTGCAGCGCCAGATCATTCACGCGACGTCCGATATCGGTAGCCCCAAGGTCGAGAGCGCCGCGGACAAAATCCGCGCGCTCAACCCGCACGTCGCATTCCGCGCGCACAATATGCGGCTGGATGCGGCGAACGCGGTGGCGCTTTTTGCCGACTACGACATTGTCGCCGACGGCTCGGATAATTTTACCACGCGCTATCTGGTGGCGGATGCGTGCTTTCTCGCAAAAAAGCCGCTGGTGACCGCCGCGTTAGGGGTGTTCGACGGATCGCTGACGACGATCCGCGGCCACGAAAAAAATGCCGACGGCGAGTTCAACCCGACCTATCGTTGCCTGTTCCCCGAACCGCCGCCGGAGGGCACGGTGCCAAGCTGCCAGCAAGCGGGCATCCTCGGCGCGCTGGCCGGCGTGCTGGGCTCGATGACGGCGCTGGAGGTCATTCGCGAGATCGTCGGATTCGGCGAGGGGCTGGTCGGACGCCTGCTGATGGTGGACGCGCGCGCGATGCGGTTCGAGACGCTGAACTACAGGCGCGATCCGTCAAATCCGCTCAACGGCGATCACCCGACCATCAGGGATCTGAGCGGATATCGCTGACGGATGATGGCGCAGGTTCGCGTGCCGTCATTGCGAGGAGGCGAATCCGACGAAGCAATCCAATCCTTTATGCGGCCCTGGATTGCTTCGCCTGACGCAAACCCGGCACGCCGGCCTTTGCGGCAACGGGTTTTGCGGAAGCGCTTCTTACAACATGTTCGGCAGCACGCGGTCCGGCGGCTTGTGGGCGTCGAGGAAGGTGCGGATGTTGATGATGACCTTCTCGCCCATCTCGACCCGGCCCTCGATGGTGGCGGAGCCCATATGCGGCAGCAGCACGACCTTGCCGGCCTTGGCGAGGCGGACCAGCCTCGGGTTGACCGCGGGTTCGTGCTCGAACACGTCGAGGGCCGCGCCGGCGATCTCGCCGGCCTCGATCAGCCTGGTCAGCGTGTCCTCGTCGATTACCGTGCCGCGCGCGGTGTTGACGACATAGGCGTCCCTGCGGATCAGCTTGAGGCGGCGCGCCGACAGCAGATGGAAGGTGGCCGGGGTATGCGGACAGTTCACCGAGATGATGTCCATCCGCGCCAGCATCTGATCGAGCGAATCCCAATAGGTCGCGCCGAGTTCGTCGGCGATCTTCGGCGCCACCGGCTTGCGGTTGTGGTAGTGAATCTGCAGGCCGAAGGCGCGGGCGCGGCGTGCCACCGCCTGGCCGATACGGCCCATGCCGATGATGCCGAGCCGCTTGCCCCCTAACCGACGGCCGAGCATCCAGGTCGGCGACCAGCCCGGCCAGTCGCCGCCGGCGGTCAGCATGGCGGCGCCCTCGATGAAGCGGCGCGGCACCGCGAGAATCAGCGCCATGGTCATGTCGGCGGTGTCTTCGGTGAGAACGTTCGGCGTGTTGGTGACGGTGATGCCGCGCTCGTGCGCGGCGACGACATCGATATTGTCGACGCCGTTGCCGAACTGCGCGATCAGCTTCACCTTGCAGTCCGGCTGTTTCAGGACGTTTCCGGTGATCTCGTCGGTTACCGTCGAAACCAGGATATCCGCGGTGCGGACGGCCTCCATGAGTTGTTCGGGCGTCATCGGCTGGTCGTCGAGATTGAGCCGCGCGTCGAACAGTTCGCGCATGCGGGTCTCGATCGAGTCCGGCAGCTTGCGCGTGACGACAACCAGAGGCTTCTTCTTCACCGGCATCTCTTGCCCTCTAGCGTTCCGATTTTCGAGTCCGCACGTCCTTGCAGCAACCTAGAGCGTTTTCGAGCGAAGTGGATACCGGTTCGCGTGAAGAAAACGCGTCAAATCAAAATCAGAGCCCGCTTCTGATTCCATCAGAAGCGAAAAGGCTCTGGTTCGGGTGCAGACGTTCGCCAGAGACGCTTTGCAGAGACAATGAAGCGAACGTCTGAACCGCCACACTCCGAAACGGCTCCGGGATAGCCGCGCAATCCGGCGAATTCAGCTTCGGCCGACGGACCGTTCAGCCGTCGTTAACCCGCTTGTTCGAAACTGCAAGCCGCCTGCAGATCTCAGCGTCTGTCTCCCTGGTTTCCTGGGTCCCTCGCATTTTCCGTGCAGTTTCCCGGGCTCCCCGGTCGCCCGGTGTTTGGTCCTCTCTAGCAGAAGGCCGGGCCAAGACAAGAACCCCGGCCCCGGAACACGGGCTGGCCGGGATCGGGCGGCATGGTGGGTTTCCGCAGGGGGCGGGTGATGATGGTGAAACGGCTTTTCGCTTCCATGGTGTTCGCGGCTGCGATGCTGAATGCGGTCGGAATCGAAGCGACCGCTAACGCCAAGGACTCCGCACTGTCCGCGAGCGGGCTCCCGGTTCCGCGTTATGTGAGCCTGAAGTCCGACCATGTGAACGTCCGCGCCGGTCCGACCAAGGACAACGACGTCGCCTGGGTCTATACCAAGGCCGGACTCCCCGTCGAAATCACTGCGGAATTCGAGAACTGGCGCCGCATCCGCGATTCCGAGGGAGCCGAGGGCTGGGTCTATCACTCGCTGCTGTCGGGCCGCCGCACCGCGGTCGTCACGATGAAGCACAAGGACGACCTGGCGCAGTTGTATTCCAGCGCCGACACCGAGAGTGCGGTGGCAGCCCGTTTGCAGGCCGGCGTCGTCGCGCAGGTCAAGCATTGCGCCGCGGGATGGTGCCATGTCGCGGGCGACGGCTTTGACGGCTGGATCCAGCAGCAGCGGCTCTGGGGCGTCTACGCCGACGAAAAAATCAACTGAAGGCAGTCTCCGATCGTGATCGCCGGGATCGTCTGGTCAGGTCGCCTGCCACAAAACAGATGCCCGGCACAATGAACATCGACCGGATCGAACGGGTCAGCGCTTCTTGCGCAGCCGCACCACCATGTCGATGCGGCTGATCTCGTAACCCTCCGGCACGTTCGGCATCTTCTGCAATACGAGATGCGGGTCCGGGATGTCGACCAGCTCGTGATTGTTCTCGAGATAGAAGTGGTGGTGCGCGGTAACGTTGGTATCGAAATAGGTCTTGGTGCCGTCAACGCTGACCTGCCGCAGCAGTCCGGCGTCGGTCAACTGGTTGAGCGTGTTGTAGACCGTGGCGAGGGAGACCGGAACCTTGGCGATGGTCGCTTCTTCGTAGAGCATTTCCGCCGTGAGATGGCGCGCACCCTTGCCGAACAGCAGCCAGCCCAGCGCCATGCGCTGCCGAGTCGGCCGCAGACCCACCGATTGCAGCATTTCATTGACGTCGTGCCACGGACAACCCGTTAGCGTGGGCTGCCGTCCGTGGCGGATCGCCGCGACGTCAACGTCTTTTTCGGCCACAATCACGATGTTCTCGTTCGTACTCACGCCATGCACCTGAAGCTCATTATCGCGTATAGGTTTTTCGCCCCGAACTATAGGAAAAAAGGCGCTTAGATGCAAGTTTTTCGCAACTAGAACGGCTCCAAACTCATTCGCGGCGAAGGAATTTCGCCCGATGTCGGGCAGCGTAATGATAAAATTATCTATATAAATCAATCATTTCAATTTTCTCATAAGCCCGGACCGTAGGCGAGGCGGCTGCGACGCCCGCCATATTTTCTCTGCAAATTCCTCAACCGAACGCCCGAACCGGGCCGCACGCGAAGCGGAAGCCTGCCGGCGTCTGCCTGATTCGAAGCTTTGCATCACGAAGATTGCCCCCAGCACATGCAAGCTGCGGTATGGGGGCTAGTGGAGTGAATTTGACATTCGGTCCCCCTTTCCGGCAACCCGGCGAGCGAATGCCAAATTCAAAACTCCACTAGAGCGTTTTCGAGCGAAGTGGATACCGGTTCGCGTGAAGAAAACGCGTCAAATCAAAATCATAGAGCCCACTTCTGATTCCATCAGAAGCGAAAGGCTCTAGAAACTTAATGGTTGCTGGTGGTCCTTTGATTCCAACATTTGCAAGAACTCCTGCCGTAACGGATGCAAATATTGGAATCGGACCACCAGCCTCGCTTTGCCCCCTCCAGACCCTGTGTTAGAGAGCCTCCGCGGCGCCGATCCCCAGGACCGGCGCCGTCCAGGCAAAAGCGCAAGTTTCGTTGCGCCTTTCGAACCGTCATTGCTCGAAAAGAGAAAGGCTACCCAGAATGCAGGACCGGCGCAGCAGCTATGACTATGAGGGTTTGCTGGCCTGCGGCCGGGGCGAGCTGTTTGGACCGGGAAACGCCCAGTTGCCGTTGCCGCCGATGCTGATGTTCGACCGGATCACCGAAATCACCGAAGATGGCGGGGAGTTCGGCAAGGGATTGATCCGCGCCGAGCTCGATGTGAAATCCGACCTCTGGTTCTTCGGCTGCCACTTCAAGGGCGATCCGGTGATGCCCGGCTGCCTCGGCCTCGACGCGCTGTGGCAGATGGTCGGATTTTATCTCGGTTGGACCGGCGGCGAAGGCCGGGGCCGCGCACTCGGTCTCGGTGACCTCAAGTTTTCCGGTCAGGTGCTGCCGCACGTCCGCAAGGTCGTGTACAACGTCGATATCAAGCGCGTGATGCGCTCGAAGCTGGTGCTCGGGATCGCGGACGGGTGGCTTTCCACCGACGGCGATATTATCTATCGCGCGAAAGACCTGAAGGTCGGTCTGTTCAAGCAGGATGCCGCGCCGGGGACATGAGCCGATGACACCGGCCGGTCGATGCAGATTTCGGTTTTTGGCGAGGGCGCTTCATGAGACAGCGTAACTATCGTGCGAGGAGATCATGAGGCGGGTTGTCGTCACGGGGATGGGTATTGTCTCGTCCATCGGAAACAACACTCAGGAAGTGCTGTCCAGTCTCTTTGAGGCGAAGTCCGGCATCACGCGCGCGGACAAGTATGCGGAGCTTGGCTTTCGCTCTCAGGTGCAGGGTGCGCCGACGCTGAATCCGGCCGATGTGATCGATCGCCGCGCAATGCGCTTTTTGGCGGAGGGCGCGGCGTGGAATCACGTCGCGATGGAGCAGGCCATTCGCGACTCGGGCCTGGAACCCACTGACATCTCCAACGAGCGCACCGGAATCATCATGGGCTCCGGCGGCCCGTCCGCGCGCACGATTGTGGAAGCGGCCGACATCACCCGCAGCAAGGGACCCAAGCGCGTCGGTCCGTTCGCGGTGCCGAAGGCGATGTCGTCCACCGCGTCGGCGACGCTCGCCACCTGGTTCAAGATCAAGGGTGTCAACTACTCGATCTCGTCGGCCTGCGCGACCTCCAATCATTGCATCGGCAATGCCTTTGAGACCATTCAGATCGGCAAGCAGGACATCGTTTTCGCCGGCGGCTGCGAGGAACTCGACTGGTCGCTGTCGGTGCTGTTCGACGCCATGGGTGCGATGTCCTCGAAATACAACGACACGCCGGCGACGGCCTCGCGGGCCTATGACGTCAGTCGCGATGGCTTCGTGATCGCCGGCGGCGCCGGCGTGGTGGTTCTGGAAGAACTCGAACACGCCAAGGCCCGCGGCGCGCGCATCTACGGAGAGGTCGTCGGCTATGGCGCGACCTCGGACGGCTACGACATGGTCGCGCCGTCGGGCGAGGGCGCCGAGCGCTGCATGAGGATGGCGATGTCGACGGTGAAAACGAAAGTCGACTACATCAACCCGCACGCGACCTCGACGCCAGCCGGCGATCCGCCGGAAATCGAGGCGATCCGCAAGGTGTTCGGTACCGGCGAGAAGTGTCCGCCGATTTCCGCCACCAAGTCGCTGACGGGGCATTCGCTCGGCGCGACCGGCGTGCAGGAGGCGATTTATTCGCTGCTGATGATGAACAACGGCTTCATCTGCGAAAGCGCCAACATCACCGAACTCGATCCGGCGTTCGCGGACATGCCGATCGTGCGTAAGCGTATCGATAACGCCAGGGTTGGCACGGTGATGTCGAATTCGTTCGGTTTCGGCGGGACCAATGCCACGCTGGTGTTCAAACGACTGGATGCGTGATCTGTACTTGCGGCAGCCCGGAAGACTGGCGGCGGTCGCAGCAATACCGATTTTGTCAAGACCGGGGTAAAGCGTGAAGCGCGACTTTGCGCAGATGTCCCGGCCATCCATACCTTCTAACCTGTCCACGTCGTCAAGACGTGGATGCCCGGCTCGGGACCGGGCATGACGGAGTCTCGCATGACACACCTGATGCAAGGTAAGCGCGGCCTGATCATGGGGGTCGCCAACGACCACTCGATCGCCTGGGGCATCGCCAAGACACTGGCCGCACATGGCGCGGAACTGGCCTTCACCTACCAGGGCGAGGCGCTGGCCAAGCGGGTCAGGCCGCTCGCCGAATCGGTCGGCGCCCATCTGGTGCTGCCCTGCGATGTCGAAGACATCGCCTCCGTCGACAAGGTGTTCGCCGATATCGGCAAGGCCTGGGGCAAGATGGATTTCCTGGTCCACGCCATCGCGTTCTCCGACAAGAGCGAACTGAATGGCCGCTATGCCGACACCACGCGCGGGAATTTCGAGCGCACCATGTTGATCTCGTGCTTTGCCTTCACCGAAGCCGCGAAACGCGCCGCTGCGCTGATGCCGGACGGCGGCAGCATGCTGACGCTGACCTATAACGGCGGCGACCGCGCGATGCCGAACTACAACGTGATGGGGGTGGCCAAGGCGGGGCTCGAAGCGTCGGTGCGCTACCTGGCGGTCGATTTCGGCGAGCAGAACATCCGCGTCAATGCGATTTCGGCCGGCCCGATCCGCACGCTGGCCGGCGCCGGCATCGGCGATGCGCGCTTCATGTTCGCGTTCCAGCAGAAGCATTCGCCCCGGCGGCGCGGCGTCAGTCTCGACGAGCTCGGCGGCGCCGGGCTTTATTTGTTGTCGGATCTGTCCGGCGGCGTTACCGGCGAGATTCATTTCGTCGATTCCGGCTACAACATCATCGCGATGCCGCAGCCGGACGCGTTGCGCAGCGATGGCTTGGGCAACGGCACGCCGAACGACGCCGCGAAGTAGACTCAGACGCCAATCTTGCGTACCGACGCAGCAATGCTGAATCTTGCGGCTATTCCCGCGAAAGCCGGAATCCAGTAAACTCGAGGCTCGTAGTTCATTCTCACATGCAGTGATTACTGGGTCCCCGCTTTCGCGGGGACGACGCCACGGTTTGCTAACCCGCTGCGATTGTCTCCGCGCGTTGAAACGCCGCCCGCGCCATGCAGGCGTCGATGTAGCGGTCGAAGGTTGGGCGCGGCGGCACCATCTTGAATTGCCGCACGGCATAGTAAAGCGCTGACCCGATTACGATATCGGCGGCTGAAAAGTCGCTGCCGAGAATCCACGGTCCCTTTTCCAGCGCCTTGTCGAGCACGTCGAACACCTGTGTGGCGTTGCCCCACGCTGCCGTGCTCGATGGCACCTCGAGCTTGGTGAAAATCTGGATCATCGCCGGTTCGATGCAACTCGGTCCGAAGAACAGCCATTGCAGATATTTCGCCCGGCGCGCATCGCCGAGCGGCGGGGCCAGCTTCGCATCCGGAAAACGCTCGGCGACGTAGGCGCAGATCGCCGCCGCCTCGGCGGTCGCGGCATTGCCGTCGGTCAGCGCGGGCACCTTGCCCATCGGATTGATGGCGAGGAACTCCGGCGTCTTCTGCGCGCCGGTGGAGATGTCGGTCAGGACCCGCTCGTAGGGCTGCCCGGTTTCCTCCAGCAGCCAGAGCGCTGTGAACGAACGCGAGCGCGGCGACCAGTAGAGTTTCATCATCGAACAATCATCCTTTGTTCCAGCGATAATATTTCATCATGAAGTCCGTGCCGTGCTCGATGGATTCCTTTTCGAACACAAAACCCTCGCGTTCGTACCAGCGCCAGGCCTTTTCGTTTTCGTGAACGCAGCGCAACCAGATTTCATCCGGCAATCTCTGACGCGTAAATGCAAGCAGCCGTCGTCCGAGGCCGTGGCCTTGATACTCCGGCGCGACGAACAACTGATCGAGGTAGTTGTCTCGCGCCTGCAAGGCCAGCATTGCCGCGAGGCGCTCGCCGTCCTTGGCAACGAACAGGTCCCATCCGCCTTCGATCTCGCGTGCAATCCGCGCGCGAAGATTGGCCAGCAGAAAATTGCTGGCTTCGGCGAGACCGGTCGAAACTCAGCTCTCCATCCAGACCCGGGCAACGTTGTCGTATTCGTCCTGCCGTGCCGGGCAGATGTCCATGGATCGCGCTCCTTCCGGAAATTCAGATCCTCACACAGATTACAAGGAGACAGGCCGTGTGGCGGATTTGCGGACACGGAGCCATGCCCCGGGGCAAATGAAAAGCCCCCGCGACGGATCGCGGGGGCCTTGGTTTGGCGTGGTTCGTGATCGCCACGTCGTGGCGAAGACGCGATTACGCATCAGCGATGGAGATCGAAGCGGTCGGCATTCATCACCTTGGTCCATGCGGCGACGAAGTCCCGGGCGAACTTTTCCTTGGCATCAGTGCACGCATAGACTTCCGCGAAGGCGCGGAGCTGGGAGTGCGAGCCGAAGATCAGGTCGACGCGGGTTCCGGTCCACTGCACGGCATTGGTCTTGCGATCGCGGCCCTCGTAGACGTCGTCCTGACCAGCGACCGGCTGCCACACCGTATCCATGGTGAGCAGGTTGGCGAAGAAGTCGTTCGTCAGCGTGCCGGGCTGTTTGGTGAAGACGCCGTGCCTGGAGTCTGCGGCATTGGCGCCGAGCACGCGCAGGCCGCCGACGAGAACCGTCATTTCCGGTCCGGTCAGATTCAGCAATTGCGCGCGATCCACCAGCGCCTCCTCGGGGGTCATGAACTGGTGCCTGCTGCCGATGTAATTGCGGAAGCCGTCGGCGCGGGGCTCCAGCGGCGCGAAGGAGTCGACGTCGGTCTGGTCCTGCGACGCGTCCATGCGGCCCGGCGTAAACGGCACCTTCAGATCGATGCCGACGTCGTTGGCGGCCTTCTCGACCGCGAAGCAGCCGGCGAGCACGATCAGGTCGGCGAGCGAGACTTTCTTGCCGCCGGTCTGCGCGCCGTTGAATTCGCTCTGGATCGCTTCGAGCCTCGCCAGCACCGTTTTCAGTTGGGCCGGCTGGTTGACCTCCCAGTCCTTCTGGGGAGCAAGCCGGATGCGCGCGCCGTTGGCGCCGCCGCGCTTGTCGGAGCCGCGGAACGTCGAGGCCGAGGCCCAGGCGGTCGAGACCAGTTGCGGCACCGTGAGGCCGGAGGCAAGAACCTTCGCCTTCAGTTCGGCGATGTCCTTGTCGTCGACCAGCGCATGGTCCACGGCCGGAATCGGGTCCTGCCAGATCAGCGTTTCCTTCGGCACCAGCGGGCCGAGATAACGCTCGCGCGGTCCCATGTCGCGATGCGTGAGCTTGTACCAGGCGCGGGCGAATGCGTCCGCGAACTGGTCCGGATTCTCGTGGAAGTGCTTCGAGATCTTTCCGTAGGCCGGATCGAAGCGCAGCGACAGGTCCGTCGTCAGCATCGTCGGCACATGCTTCTTCGACGTGTCGTGAGCGTCCGGGGTGATGGCGGGGGCGTCTTTCGCCTGCCACTGATAGGCACCGGCCGGGCTCTTGGTCAGCTCCCATTCGTACTTGAACAGCGTATCGAAGAAGTTGTTGTCCCACGTCGTCGGCGTCTGCGTCCAGGTGACCTCTAAGCCGCTGCCGATCGAATCGCCTCCTTTGCCTGTGCCGAATTTGCTGTTCCAGCCGAGACCCTGATCCTCGATGGGGGCGGATTCCGGCGCCGGTCCGACCAGCGACGCATCGCCGGCGCCGTGGGTTTTGCCGAAGGTGTGGCCGCCGGCGATCAGCGCGACGGTCTCCTCGTCATTCATCGCCATGCGGAAGAACGTTTCGCGGATGTCCGTGGCCGCAGCGATCGGGTCCGGCTTGCCGTTCGGTCCTTCCGGATTGACGTAGATCAGGCCCATCTGCACGGCGGCGAGCGGTTCGGCCAACTGGCGTTCACCGCTGTAGCGCTCGTCGCCCAGCCACGTTCCTTCCGGACCCCAGTAGAGTTCTTCCGGCTCCCACACGTCGGCACGGCCGCCGGCAAAGCCGAAGGTCTTGAAGCCCATCGATTCCAGCGCGACGTTGCCACTAAGCACCAACAGGTCGGCCCAGGAGATCTTGCGGCCGTATTTCTGCTTGATCGGCCACAACAGGCGGCGTCCCCTGTCGAGCAGCACGTTGTCCGGCCACGAGTTCAGCGGCGCGAAGCGCTGCTGGCCGGCACCAGCGCCGCCGCGGCCGTCGGTGATGCGGTAGGTCCCGGCGCTGTGCCATGCCAGGCGGATCATCAGTCCGCCGTAGTGACCGAAATCAGCCGGCCACCAATCCTGCGAGTCCGTCATCAGCGCCGTCAGGTCCTTGATGACGGCGTTCAGATCGAGACTCTCGAATTCCCTGGCATAGTCGAAGTCCTCGTCCATCGGATCGGACAGATTCGAGTTGTGATGGAGGACCTGAACGTCCAGTTGGCCCGGCCACCAGTCGCGGATTCGGTGGCTGCGGCCGCTTGTGAACGGGCATTTGCCAGCGCTTTTGTCGTTCGTCTTTGCGTCCATGATTGTCTCCGATGCTGTGCTGTCGCGTTGCCGAATGGCCGCCGTGGCGACACCGAAGCTGCCGCTGCCCGCGATGGAGACGTCAGCGCGAGGCTGCGTCCGCCTGTCCGGGCACGGCGCCGGTGCGCGATAGGGGTGGGTCAGCCAAGGCCGCAGTCCTTTCGGCAACGCGAGGGTGACCTGAGTCTGGGAAATATCGAAGATAAGGTCCAGTCGTATTGTCTTCGCATCATGATAAGTTTATCTGATCAAGCATGGTCACGCTCAAACAGCTCCGCTACCTCGCCGCGCTCGCCCGCCACGGCCATTTCGGACGCGCCGCGGAGGCCTGCGCCATCTCCCAGCCGGCGCTGTCGATGCAGATTCGGGAGCTGGAGCAATTCCTCGGCGTCACCCTGGTGGAGCGGAGGCCGGGCGAGGTGATGCTGACCGAAATCGGCCGGGAGATTTCCCGCCGCGCCGAAGATGTGCTGGCGTCGGCGCGCGATCTCGCCGATTTCGCCCGCCATCGGTCCAGACCGCTGACGGGACGGCTGACCCTCGGCATTATCCCTTCGCTCGCGCCGTACCTGCTGCCGCGCATGCTGCCGGCGCTGCAATCGCAGTTCCCAGATTTACAACTGGAATTGCGCGAGACGCAGACCCGGCTGCTGGTCGAGGAGGTCAAGGGCGGCGCGCTCGATGCCGCGATGCTGGCGCTGCCGCTCGGCGAGCCCGACATCGACACCATGGAGCTGTTCGACGATCTGTTCCTGCTGGCGGTCCCGGCGAGCGATCCGCGGCCCTGCGAACGCCGGGTGGCGGCGCGCGACATCGATCAGTCGCGCCTGATCCTGCTCGAGGACGGCCACTGCTTGCGCGACCAGGCTTTGGCCTTCTGCGCCACGATCCCGCGGACACCGGCGCCGGGCAGCACCGGCATGACGTTCGGCGCATCCAGCCTCGCCACCGTGATGCAGATGGTGGCCGGCGGCTACGGCGTGACGCTGATCCCGCAGATCGCCGCCGATGTCGAGGCGCGCGACGATCGCATCAAGGTCTTGCGGCTGGAAGAACCGCAGCCCGGACGCAGCATCGGGCTGGCGTTTCGCAGAACCTCGCCGCGCAAGGCCGATTTCGCGGCGCTCGGCGAGGTGGTGAAGGGATGTACGAAAACATAGCAAGACACGGACGTCATACTCCGCGAAAGCGAAGTATCCAGGACGCTGCGGCTTCGCTGTAAATGCTTGCGAATACTGGATCGCCCGCTGGGGCCTGTCATCGGGCCGGCGAAGCCGGACCCGTTGGCGGGCGATCCAGTTGCGAATCGAAGTGCTGGAAACAAAAAGGGCGGCTCGAAAGCCGCCCTTTTGCAATTCACCATTTCGCAGCAATTACTCGCCCGCAGCCTCGCGCGGCGCGTCGGCTTTTTCTGCCTTGTGCCCGGCTGCCTCGAGGTCCTCGCCGGTCTGCTGATCGACCGCCTTCATCGACAGCCGCGTCTTGCCGCGATCGTCGAAGCCGAGCAGCTTGACCTTGACCTTGTCGCCTTCCTTGACGATGTCGGAGCTCTTCTGCACGCGGTTGGCGGCGAGCTGGCTGATGTGGACGAGGCCGTCCTTGGCGCCGAAGAAGTTCACGAAAGCGCCGAACTCCATCACCTTGACCACGGTGCCCTCATAGATCTGGCCGACCTCCGGATCGGAGGCGATCGACTTGATCCACTTGATCGCGGCCTTCATCGCCTCGCCGTCGTTCGACGCCACCTTCACGGTACCGTCGTCCTCGATGTTGATCTTGGCGCCGGTCTTCTCGACGATCTCGCGGATCACCTTGCCGCCGGTGCCGATCACTTCGCGGATCTTGTCGGTCGGGATCTTGAAGGTTTCGATACGCGGCGCGTATTCGCCAAGCTCGGCGCGGGCGTTGGTCAGGGCTTTGGCCATTTCGCCGAGGATGTGGATGCGCCCCTCCCTGGCCTGGGCGAGCGCGACCTTCATGATCTCCTCGGTGATCCCCGCGATCTTGATGTCCATCTGCAGCGAGCTGATGCCGACCTCGGTGCCCGCCACCTTGAAGTCCATGTCGCCGAGATGGTCCTCGTCGCCGAGAATGTCGGACAGCACCGCATAGCGGCTGCCTTCGAGAATGAGGCCCATGGCGATGCCCGCCGTCGGCCGCTTCAAGGGAACGCCCGCATCCATCAGCGACAGCGAGGCGCCGCAGACCGAGGCCATCGACGACGAGCCGTTGGATTCGGTGATCTCCGAAACCACGCGGATGGTGTAGGGAAACTCGTGGTGCGGCGGCAGTACCGGATGGATCGCGCGCCACGCCAGCTTGCCGTGGCCGATCTCGCGGCGCTTGGTGCTGCCGAGGCGGCCGGTCTCGCCGACCGAGTAGGGCGGGAAGTTATAGTGCAGCAGGAACGTCTCCTTGTACGTTCCCGACAACGCATCGATGTATTGCTCGTCCTCGCCGGTGCCGAGCGTGGTCACGACCATCGCCTGGGTCTCGCCGCGGGTGAACAGCGCCGAGCCGTGGGCGCGCGGCAGCACGCCGACTTCGGCGAGGATGTTGCGCACGGTCTTGGCGTCGCGGCCGTCGATGCGCTTGCCGGTATCGAGAATGTTCCAGCGGACGATCTTGGCCTCGAGGTGCTTGAATACGGCGGCGATGCGGAGCTTGTCGTATTTCGGCTCCTGGCCTTCCGGGAAGTAATGCGCGATGACCTTGGCCTTGGCCGCGGCAACGGCATTCTGGCGCTGCTGCTTGTCGGCGATGGCGTAGGCCGGGCGCAGCTCGCCTTCGATCAGGCCGAGCATCTCCTTTTCGAGCGCGCTGTCGTCGGCCTGGCTGACTTCGCGCGGCTCCTTCGCGGCCTTCTCGGCGAGCTCGATGATCGCGTTGATGACCGGCTGGAAGTGACGGTGGCCGAACATCACGGCGCCGAGCATGATGTCCTCGCTCAGCTCCTTGGCTTCCGATTCGACCATCAGAACGGCGTCCGCGGTGCCGGCGACCACCAGCTCGAGCTGGGTGTCGACCATTTCGTCGAGCGTCGGGTTGAGCACGTATTCGTCGTTCATGAAGCCGACGCGGGCGGCGCCGATCGGGCCCCTGAACGGTGCGCCGGACAGCGTCAGCGCCGCGGAGGCGGCCACCATCGCCAGCACATCGGGATCGTTCTCCATGTCGTGCGAGAGCACGGTGACGATCACCTGGGTCTCATTGCGCCAGCCGTCGGCGAACAGCGGACGGACCGGGCGGTCGATCAGGCGGGAGACCAGCGTCTCCTTCTCGCTCGGGCGGCCTTCGCGCTTGAAATAGCCGCCGGGAATGCGGCCCGCTGCGTAGGTCTTCTCCTGATAATCGACGGTGAGCGGCAGGAAATCGACGCCTTCGCGCGGCGTCTTGGCGGCGACGACGGTGGCGAGCACGACGGTCTCGCCGTAGGTAGCCACCACGGCGCCGTCGGCCTGGCGGGCGATCTTGCCGGTTTCGAGTTTGAGCGGACGCCCGCCCCAGTCGATCTCGACTGAATGCTTGTTGAACATCTTGTTGTTGTCTTTCTGGGGTTCACAAAAGCACGGACGCCAGACGCAAAAACCATGCGCAAGATTGCCGGACGCTGGCCACAACGATGGTTGCGGCGTCGGCGTCCGGCGATCCTGCCATGGTTTTCACGTCTTGAATGGCGTCCATCCTTCCGATGGTACGGGCATTTGACCCGTCATCGCCCAGCCGCCGGATTGCTGCTGGACACGCTCTCCTTTGGGCATGATCTGTTTGCGAAAACCGGATTTCGCTTTTTGCAGATCACATATGGCGCGGACATTGACGTCCACGCATTACAGCGCGCAGAGATGCGCGCGGACTTTGCTCAGCGGCGGATGTTGTGCTTTTCGAGCAGAGCCCGGTAACGCGCCTCGTCCTTCTTCTTGACGTAATCGAGAAGGGAACGACGCGTGGAGACGAGCTTCAAAAGACCACGGCGCGAATGGTTGTCCTTGCCATGGCTCTTGAAATGGTTCGTGAGGTTGACGATGCGTTCCGACAGGATCGCGACCTGAACCTCCGGCGAACCGGTATCACCCGACTTGCGGGCATTGGTTTTAATGACTTCCGCTTTGCGTTCGGCGGTAATCGACATCGTCAAGCTCTTTCGTTGCGGCCGGAACTGGCTGTCAGCCCGGTCAGGTTGAACACGCGCTTGGGGATGAGTTCGCCGTGCCCTAGTTCGGCGAGAGCCAGCAAACGGCCCGCCACCGTGACATAGACAGTGCCGCTACTCTGGGGCGCATCCCGTCCGCGCAACAAGACGGCCTGGCCCCGATGGAGCCTTGCCGCATCAGCCCGAGTGACGGCCAGCGCCGGGATGTCGTCCAGCGCGGTCTCAACGGGCAAAAGCGCGTCGGCGAGGCTTCCCTCGCCGGATGCCGCTCTATTGCACAAAGCCTCCAGTTCTTCCAGCGGAATCATGTCGGCTTCGTCGAACGGGCCGACCAGCGTCCGCCGCAGCGCGCTGATATGGCCGTAACAGCCGAGAATCCGGCCGATATCGCGAGCCAGCGCCCGCACATAGGTTCCCTTGCCGCACTCGGCCTCGAACAGCGAGCGACCGTCATCTGTATGTTCGACCAGGGTAAAGTGATGAATCTCGACCGGTCGCGGCTGCAGCGCGACGGTCTCGCCGTCGCGGGCGAGGTCATAGGCCCGTTCGCCCTGGATCTTGATCGCCGAATATTGCGGCGGGATCTGCTCGATCACGCCGGTAAAGCGCGGCAGCAGCGCCCGGACTGCGTCCGCGGCGGGACGGCTCTCGCTGGTCGCCGTGACCCGGCCCTCGGTATCGTCGGTATCGCGCTCTTCGCCCCATTGCACCGTGAAGCGGTAGCGCTTGCGGCCGTCCATGACGAAAGGAACGGTTTTGGTGGCTTCGCCGAGCGCGATCGGCAGGCCGCCCGAGGCCAGCGGATCCAGCGTACCGGCGTGGCCGGCGCGCTTCGCCGAAAACAGCCGTTTCACGACCGCCACCGCATGGGTCGAGGTCATGCCGACAGGCTTGTCGAGAACGACCCAGCCGTGCACGTCGCGCTTGTCACGGCGCGGCTGATTGTTCTGTTTCTTTCTTCCCTCTCCCGCTTGCCGGGGAGGGGGGTGGCGAGCCTCGCTCGCCGGGTGGGCGCTCGCCTGGTTGGTCTGCGAGGAAAATCCCTCCACCTCAACCCTCTCGGAGCCACCTCCGCTCGTCTCTGCCTGCAAGCGGGAGAGGGAGCCGTCCTCGTGATGTGGCGGTGTGTCGGAAAAATTATTTCCGCGATCAGAATTATTTTTTTCAGGCGCGTCCGGTTCGGCGATGGGCGAATCGAATGCGCTGTTTTGCGTCGTCATGATCGTCAGCTTTCGTCCGAATCCGGTGCGAGGTCTCTCTGTACCGCGGGTGTTCGCAATAATTTCTCGATACGTTCCGCTTCGTCGAATCGTTCGTCGGCCCGGAAGCGGATGTCAGGTGCAAATTTCAGGTTAACGCGCCGCGCGATTTCGCCGCGCAAGAATTTCCTGTTGTGATCGAGCGCATCGATCACGTCGGTGGTGTCGCGGCCGCCGAGCGGCATCACGTAGATCGTCGCGAGCTTTAGGTCGGCGGACATGCGGACTTCCGGCACGGTGATGAGATGCCCTTCGAGTACGGGATCATGAACGTGCCCCTGCGCGAGAATATCGGCGATGGCGTGGCGCACGGTCTCCGCGACGCGCAACTGGCGCTGCGAGGCGCCGGACGTGGAATCTTTTTTGTTGTGGCGCGGCATTCAAGTCACCGGGGTCATGCCCGGGCTTGACCCGGGCATCCATCGTTCATTTTCAAGAGTCCGCCTTCGGCGGATGGATTGCCGGATCAAGTCCGGCAATGACGAAAGGAGACTAACGCGCTGCGAGAATCGGACTCACAGCGAGCGCTGAATGGTCTCCACGCGATAGCACTCGATGACATCGCCGACGCGCATATCGTGATAGCTCTCGAACGCCATGCCGCATTCCTGGCCCGACTGCACTTCCTTCACTTCGTCCTTGAAACGCTTCAGCGTCGATAGCTTGCCTTCGTGCACCACGACGTTTTCGCGAATCAGGCGGACGTTGGCGCCGCGTTCCACGTTGCCGTCAGTGACACGGCAACCCGCCACCTTGCCGACCTTGGAGATGTTGAACACTTCCAGGATCTCCGCGTTGCCCAGCATGGTTTCGCGCAGCGTCGGCGCGAGCAGGCCGCTCATCGCCTTCTTCACGTCGTCCACGAGGTCGTAGATGATGTTGTAGTAGCGGATTTCGATGCCGTTGCGCTTGGCGGCGGCCGCGGCTTCCTTGTTGGCGCGAACGCTGAAGCCGATGATCGCGGCGTTGAAGCCCTCCGCCAGCGTGACGTCGGATTCGCTGATGCCGCCGACGCCGGCATGGAGGATGCGCGCGGCGACTTCCTCGGTGCCGAGCTTCTCCAGCGAGCCGAGGATAGCCTCCAGCGAACCCTGCACGTCGGCCTTGATGACCAGCGGGAAATCCTTGCGGCCCGCGGTTTTGAGCTGCGACATCATCTGCTCGAGCGAGCCGCGCATCCCGGAGCTGCTGGCCGCGGCGTTTTCGCGCTTCTGGTGGGCGCGATAGCTCGTGACCTGGCGGGCGCGGGCTTCGTTCTCGACCACGGCAAGCCGGTCGCCGGCCTCCGGCGGCCCATTGAAGCCCAGCACCTCGACCGGCACCGACGGGCCGGCCTCGTCGACCGTCTCGCCCTGATCCGAAATCAGCGCGCGGACGCGGCCCATTTCGGCGCCGGCCACGATGATGTCGCCGACCCGCAGCGTGCCGCGCTGGACCAGCACGGTGGCGACGGGGCCGCGGCCGCGATCCAGCTTGGCTTCGATCACGGTGCCTTCGGCAGGCCGCGAGGCATTGGTCTTGAGATCGAGCAGGTCGGCCTGCAGGGAGATCATTTCCAGCAGCTTGTCGAGATTGGTCTTGTTCTTGGCCGAGACCTCGACGTCGATCACCTGGCCGCCCATCGATTCGACCTGCACCTCGTGCTGCAACAGTTCGGTGCGCACCCGCTCCGGCTTCGCGTCGGGCTTGTCGATCTTGTTGATCGCGATGATCATCGGCACCTTCGCGGCCTTGGCGTGATTGATGGCCTCGACGGTCTGCGGCATCACCCCGTCATCGGCTGCGACCACCAGAACGACGATGTCGGTGACCTTGGCGCCGCGGGCGCGCATCGCGGTGAACGCCGCATGGCCCGGGGTGTCGATGAAGGTGATCTTCTTGCCGTCCGGCGAGGTGACCTGATAGGCGCCGATGTGCTGGGTGATGCCGCCGGCTTCGCCCGACACCACATTGGCGTGGCGCACGGCATCGAGCAGCGAGGTCTTGCCGTGGTCGACGTGACCCATCACGGTGACGACCGGCGAGCGCGGTTCGACAACGGTGGAATCGTCATCCGCATCGAACAGGCCTTCCTCGACGTCGCTCGCGGCGACGCGCTTGACGGTGTGGCCCAGTTCTTCGGCGATCAACTGCGCGGTATCGGCATCGATCACGTCGGTGATCTTGTGCATCGCGCCCTGCTTCATCAGCATCCGGATCACGTCCACTGCGCGCTCCGCCATGCGGTTGGCGAGCTCCTGGATGGTGATCGCTTCCGGCACGATGACCTCGCGGATCAGCTTTTCCTTCGGTTCGTTCGAGGCATGGCCCTTCAGGCGCTGGGTGCGGCGGCGGAACGAGGCGATCGATCGCTCGCGCACGTCGTCGGCGCTCAACGCCGTCACCAGCGTCAGACGGCCGCGCTGCTTGGCGGGCGCCGGCTTGGCGGCCGGCTTCGGTGCGACGACGGGACGTGCGGGGCCGCCACCGGGACGGCGGACCAGGCGCGGAGCCTCTTCCTCGTCGCTGCCGTCGGCGGCGACAGCAGCCGGGCGCGCCGGGGGTGCCGCGCGCGTGGTCGTGGTCGTGGTTTTGGCCGGTGCGGCCTTGGTCTCGGATTCGCCGAAACGACGCTTGGCTTCGAGTTCGGCCTTGCGTTTGGCTTCCTCTTCCTGACGGTGACGCTCTTCCTCGGCCTTGCGGCGGGCCTCGGCGGCCTCGCGCTCTGCCTGTTCGATGCCTTCCTTGCTGTTGCGGCGCGCAGCCTCGGCTTCGGCGATCCGGCGCTCTTCCTCGGCACGGATCTTGGCTTCGGCCAGCGCGCTTGCGCGCGCGGTGCGCTCGTCCTCGGTCAACGTCCGCAGCACCACGCCCGAATTGGCGCGCGAAGCGGCGGGCGGCGCGGGACGGACCGGAATCCTGGGCGCTCTCGCGACTGTCGGCTCCGAGGCCGCCACCGGTTCCGCGGCGGGAGCGTCGCCACCGATCCGGCGCTTGCCTCGTTTCTCGACCACCACCTGCTTGGTACGGCCGTGGCTGAAGCTCTGGCGCACGGTGCCCTGCTCGACACGCGGCTTGAGCGTCAAGGTCTTGCTCGGGCCGACGCTCAGAGTCTTGTCGCCAGGATTTTTCGTATCAACCATTCAGCGGTCCCAATCTTGTTGCGCTGTACGCGTTCGCACAGGTCGTGTCGTTAGAGTTCTGCCGTGTTCAACTGCCTTGCCGCTGCCCGCCATCCCGGTATCGGACCAGGGTCTGGCTGCGCGACAGGAACGTTCTGCCCGCCGGGCCTGCGAGCACGGCTGCATGTATCACATTTGACCGGCAAAGTGCCAAATCCAATTCTGCCGACGCCAGCGCGCTGATTACCGGGATTTCCCGCGTTTCGCGGGACTCCGCGGCTGTTTTCTTAACGATAGCGTCCAATTTCCGGATTCCGTCGGCGGCGCCGTCCGCGGCGTGGAGCAGGGCGACCGCCTGACGCCGAAGCAGTGCGTCCTCGACCTTGGCAAAACCGGCGACGACCTGCCCGGCCTTGGCGACCACAGCCAGCGCGTCGATCGCGCTGCGGGCCAGCGACTGCCCGGTCTCGTCGGCGAGAGACGCCGATACGCGCACGTCCCGCTTGAAGCCCTTGCTAAAGTGGTGACGACGGGCCGCTTCCGCAACGGTGGCGTGGGAGGCCGAAATCCACAGGCCCCGGCCCGGCAGTTTGCGTTTCAGGTCGGCGATAACCTCGCCCGAGGGCGACACCACAAACCGGATCAATTCGCCGATCGGACGCACCTCGCGCGTGACCGCGCACATCCGCGTCGTCGCGGGCCTGTTGGTCCGCGGTCCGTCATCAAGATCTGCCGGGTCGGCGATGGCGAGCATGTTCGGGGCATTCTCCTTGTCATTGGCGCGAGGTCTTCGCGCCAAGCCGATGTCTTCTTTCGCGGAACACGGGCCTCAAGCCGGCTGATCTTCGGCGGCGGGGGCTTCCTCCGCCGATTTCGCAAGGTCGGCTTCGGTGATCCAGCCGGCGATCAGGCGCGCCTGCATGATAATGGCCTCGGCGTCCTCGCGCGAGACCTCGATGCCGTCGAGATAGCCGGCGTGCTTGACCGCTTCGCCGTCCTTGCGCTCGGTCCAACCGACCAGATCGTCGGTGGCGCAGCCGGCCAGATCCTCGACGGTCCTGACCTCGTTCTCGCCGAGTTTCACCAGCATCTTCGAGGTCACGCCGGGCACCGTCTTCAGGGCATCGTCCACGCCAAGCTCCTTGCGCCTGTTGTCCAGTTCGGCCTCGAGCTGCTCCAGATATTCGCGGGCGCGGCTCTGCAGCTCGTTTGCGGTTTCGTCGTCGAATCCCTCGATGCCGGCGAGTTCCCGCGTTTCGACCAGCGTCAGCTCTTCAACCGACATAAACCCTTCCGACGCCAGCAACTGGCCCACGACCTCGTCGACGTTGAGCGCTTCCATGAACATGCGGGTCGCGTTCTCGAAGTCGGCCTGGCGCCGCTCCGATTCCTCCTGCTCGGTCAGGATGTCGATGTCCCAGCCGGTCAGTTGCGAGGCGAGGCGCACGTTCTGTCCGCGCCGTCCGATCGCCAGCGACAACTGGTTGTTGGTGTCGGGGACCACGACCTCGATCCGCTCACGGTCCTCGTCGATCACGACCTTCGCGACTTCCGCCGGCGCCAGCGCGTTGACGACGAACGTCGCGATGTCCGGCGACCACGGTATGATGTCGATCTTCTCGCCCTGCAGTTCGTTGACGACCGCCTGAACCCGCGAGCCGCGCATGCCGACACAGGCGCCAACGGGATCGACCGAGGAATCCCGGGAAATCACGCCGATCTTCGCGCGAGAACCGGGATCGCGCGCCACCGCCTTGATCTCGACAATGCCGTCGTAGATTTCCGGCACTTCCTGCGTGAACAGCTTCACCATGAATTGCGGATGGGTGCGCGACAGGAAGATCTGCGGACCGCGGGTTTCGCGCCGCACGTCGAAAATATAGGCGCGGACGCGGTCGCCGTTGCGGAACACCTCGCGCGGCAGCATCTCGTCGCGCCGCACCACGGCCTCGCCGCGGCCGAGGTCGACGATGACGCTGCCATATTCGACACGCTTGACGATGCCGTTGACGATGTCGCCGATGCGGTCCTTGAATTCCTGATACTGCCGGTCGCGCTCGGCCTCGCGCACCTTCTGCACGATCACCTGTTTGGCGGACTGCGCGGCGATGCGGCCATATTCCAGCGGCGGCAGCGTGTCGGCGATGGTGTCGCCGATCTGTGCGCCCGGGTTGGCCCTCTGGGCGTCCTTCAGCGAGATCTGGTTCGCGGCATTCTCGATCTCATCGACCACCAGCATGTGGCGGGTGAGCTGGAGCTGCCCGGTCTTCGGGTGAATCTCCGCATGAACATCGGTCTCGCTGCCGTAGCGCGCCCGCGCCGCCTTGGCGATGGCGTCCTCCATCGCGGCGATCACGATGCCGCGGTCGATGGACTTTTCCCGCGCCACCGCATCTGCAATCTGCAGCAGTTCGAGTTTATTGGCGCTGACAGCGGCCATGACTTATTCTCCTTCGATGGGATCGATCTCGCCGCGCCGCAGTCTTTCCGCGGCCAGACGATGTTCCTTGGTGTTCTTCGGCGGCTTCTTCTCGTGGGCTTTCGCCGTGCTCTTGAGTTTCGGTTTCGGCGCGTTACGCCTCGCCGGGCTCCTGGCCGGATCGTTTTTCGCGTGCGGCGGAGGCGGGGGCAGAATGCCGAGATCCCGCTTCATCTCGCGTTCCGCGATCTTGCCCCGCCGCATCGATTCCGCAATCAACTCGTCGGTCAGAACCAGCCGGGCGTCGGCGATATCCTCCATGACCAGCAGGACCTCGCTTTCGTCGACATTTTGCACGTCGTCCCGATGCAGGCGTATCGCGTTGTCCTTGACGCCCTGAAGGATGCCGCGGAACCGCTTGCGGCCCTGGTGAGCGACGGCCATCTCGACCTTCACGAGGTGGCCGGCGTGGCGTTCGAAGTCGGACCGGCGCACCAGCGGCCGGTCGATGCCGGGCGAGGAGATTTCCAGCCGATAGGCCTTGTCGATCGGATCGGCGACATCGAGCACCGGCGACAGGGCCTTCGAGATCGCCTCGCAATCCTCTATCTGCATCGATCCGTCAGGCCGCTCGGCCATGATCTGGACCGTGCAGCCGTATTCGCCCGACACCTTGATGCGGACCAGGCGGTATCCCATGCCTTGCAGGACCGGGGCGACGACCGACGAGACGCGCGCGGCGACGCCGGGCTCGACCACCAGACGCGGCTCGTCGAGCAGCTCATGGTCGGGGATCTGGTCAACGGGATCGGTCATATCCAGGGTCAAGGATCGGTCTGCAAGGGTTGGCCCGACTGTCGCGGGCTGTGCCGGACCATGTTGTCGTCCGGTCGGCGGTTGCTGACTGAAAGGAACCTGGATGCGCCGCGGCGCATGAGGTCCGTTCAGGTAATAAAAAAGAGCGGGTCCCGACGGGCCCCACTCTCGATACGTGGTCGTATGAGAAAAGTTACCACCGATATAGCCGTTTTCGCGCTCCTCGGCAAGGCCCGGCGAAGCCATGAGGGGCGGATTTCGTCGCTGCAGCCGCGGCGTCGGGGGTTGCCGCGATGCGAAGAGGCGGCGGGCACCGGTCTGAAAGAGGTCAGGCCTGTGCGGCGTCGCTTTCGCGTCGAAACCGCAGATACGCGGCGCGGCGGCCTTCGCGCTCGGCTTTGCGGCCGTAGCGCGTCATGGTGTAGTCCGGCCACGGATTGTGCCAGTCGGTGGCGCGTTCGGCGAGCCAAAGGAAACCCGGCGATCGCGCCAGATGCGACAGCGTCCATGCGCAGTAGTCGGCGATATCGCTGACGAAGCGGAATTCGCCGCCGGGCCGAAGCACGCGCGCCATCTCCGCAACCGTCGCGTCCTGAACGAAACGGCGCTTCCAGTGACGGCGCTTGGGCCACGGGTCGGGATGGATCAGGTCGATCCGCGCCAGCGATGCGCGCGGCAGCCACGCCAGCAGCTCCGATGCATCGCCGGCGAGCAGGCGGATGTTGCCGATATCGTGCGCCTCGATCTGAGAGAGGATCTTGGCCATGCCGTTGACGTAGGGTTCGCAGCCGATGAAGCCGGTGCGCGGAAACGCCAGCGCCTCGGCGACAAGATGCTCGCCGCCGCCGAAGCCGATCTCGATACGCATCTCCTTAACCGGCCGGCCGAACAGCGTAGCCGGGTCCGATGGTCCGCTCGCGCCGGGATCGAGGCTGAGACGCGGCAGCAGATGCTCGATCAGCCCGTTCTGGTGCGGCCGCAGCTTGTGTCCCTTGCGGCGCCCGAAAAATGAGCCTTGACCGGACTCGCAGCGAGGCGATGCGGTGTCATCGGCAGAAGAGCGAGGGTTGTGAGGATCGGAAGCGGCAGCCGTCATCGCAACGTTCGGTGGTGGCGGGTGCAAGGGCCGACGCCTAGCGCCGGTCGGGCGGTTCGCGGGCCGCGATCTGCTCGACCAGGTCGACGATGCTGCGGCGGAGTTTCGCGTCGGTGATCCGCGTGAATGCGCGGGTTAGCGCGAGACCTTCGGAGGTCGCGAGAAAGTCGGAGACGTAGGCAGGGGATGGCGCCTCGCTCAGACCGCCGGCCACGGCGATGCCTGTGCCTGGGCTGCCCTCGAACAGAAACGAGACCGGAACCTGCAGGATGTCGGAAATCTGCTGGATGCGGCTCGCGCCGACGCGATTAGTGCCCTTCTCGTACTTCTGAACCTGCTGGAATGTCAGCCCCAGAGCCTCGCCGAGCTTTTCCTGGCTCATGCCCAGCATGATGCGGCGCATGCGCACACGGCTGCCGACATGCTTGTCAACAGGATTGGGCGCCTTGGTCGACATCTCGTTGGTCTCCTCGGATGGGGCCACGATCCATGAGATACGTTCCCCGTGCCATTATCGTCAAACTCAGCTCGATCACGTAATAAAGTTCGTATTCAATATCGGGCGGTTTCAACCCCCCACATTATACCAGTCGTGCAAATAGTTACACGAATTATATCGATCGTGCGAAAGCGCGCATCAAGTTTCCATCGGCGTCTATACGCGTCGTCGCTCGTGCTCGCGCCGCCGTCGAATCACCACCACAAGCGCGATGGTCACCATGATTGCGGCGGGAATATCCCCCGCGCGGGCGTAGGGCGTCGGCGCAATCGCAACGGGCAGGCGGGAATCCAGCACGCCTTCGACGCCGAGATCGAGCTGTGCAACAATACGCCCTACGGGATCGGTGACCACCGAAATACCGGTGTTCGCCGCGCGCACAAGGGGTAGTCCTTCCTCGATCGCCCGCATCCGCGCCTGCTGAAGGTGCTGATGGGGCCCGGTGCTGATCCCGAACCAGCCGTCGTTGGTGAGGTTGACGATCCAGCCGGGCCGGCCGCCGCGGGATTCGATGTCGCCCGGGAAGATCGCCTCATAGCAGATCAGCGGGAGCACGCTCGGCGCGTTCGGAAGTGCGATGGTCCGCCGCCCCGTCCCCGGAATGAAGCCGCCCTGAACCTTGGTGAGCTGAACGAAGCCGAGCTTTTCCATCAGGCCTTGGAACGGCAAAAATTCGCCGAACGGCACCAGGTGGAGCTTGTCGTAAGTTGAAAGGATAGTTCCGTCGTCGTCGATGACATAGATCGAGTTGTAGGCCCGGGTGATCCTGACGCCCGGCGGCAGGTCGGGCGCGCGCACCGCGCCGGTAATCAGGATCGTGCCCTTCGGCAAGAGGTCGGCGATCTCGGCCATGGCGTCGGCTTCGCGGGTGAGAAAAAACGGGAACGCCGATTCCGGCCAGATCAGGATGGTGGCGCTGCTGACGCCGGTCGAATGCGGTCCGGTGGCGCGGTCGGAGAGCGTCAGATATTTGTGCATCACCGCCGCCTTGGCGGAATAGTTGAAGCGAACGTCCTGCGCCAGATTGGGCTGCATGATGCGCAGTTTGACGTTGTCTGTGAACTCCGTCGGATGACGCGACAGCCTGACCGCGCCGTAGACACCCATGGCGAGGAGCAGACTGACGGCGGTGACCGGGGCGATCCATGGTCTTTGGCTGCGGCTGCGTCCGTCGATCAGCACGGCGGGGCTTGCGAAGATCGCGACGCTGAGGAATGTCAGACCCCACAGTCCGATCAGCGACGCGGTTTGCGCCAGCGCCAGCGGTTCGGTCAGCGCATAGCCGAATGCATTCCACGGGAATCCCGTCAGGACATGCCCGCGCAGCCATTCGCCGACCGTGAGCGCCACGGCGAGCGCGAGAATGCGCGAGGCGTCCCGGGTCCAGATCAAGCGCGCCAGGGCGAAACCGAGCGCCGTAAAGAGTGCGAGATAGGCCGGCAGGCCGATGACGGCGAACGGCATCAGCCATGCGAAGGTCTGGGCATCGACCAGAAAGGCGTTGCCGATCCAGTACAGCCCCGGAACGAAATAGCCGAAGCCGAACAGCCATCCCGCCAGCGCCGCGGCCGGCACGCCGCCGATGCGCCCAGCGCCGGCGCCGTCGATCAGCCAGATCGCGATCGGAAAGGTGACGAACAGCAACGGCCAGGCATTGAACGGTTCCATCGCAAGCGAAGACGCAGCGCCGGCGAGAAGCGCAATGACGGCGCGCTTCCAGCCCCATGACAGCGTGACGGCAAGGCCCGTGGTCCGGGCGCTGCCTGCAAGGCTCAGGCTCACGGGGTTTCGCCTCCATCGTCCGGCAATGACGGAGAGGCCGGGTCGCCTTGCGGTTGCGAGGGCGCATCCGGCGCGGCCTCGCGCCGCCGCCCGTCGCGCGGGCGGACGGCGGGCCGCTCCTTGCGCAACCCGATCCGCAGCCGCTTGACGCGGCGCGGGTCGGCATCGAGCACTTCGATCTCGAACGGGCCCGGTCCTGAAATGACCTCGCCCCGCACCGGCAGGCGGCCGACATGGGTGACGAGAAAGCCGCCGAGCGTATCGACGTCCTCGCCCGCTTCACCGATCACGAACTCGTCGCCGATCATGGCGCGGACGTCCTCCAGGCTGGCGCGCGCATCGGCGATGAAGGAATGGTCGGCCTGGCGCACGATGGAGGGCGGCTCGTCGCCGTCGTGCTCGTCGTCGATTTCGCCGACGATCTGCTCGACGATGTCCTCGAGCGACACCAGGCCGTCGGTGCCGCCATATTCATCGACCACGAGCGCCAGATGGATGCGCGTCGCCTGCATCTGCGCCAGCAGGTCGATCGCCGGCATCGACGGCGGCACGTAGAGCAGCTTGCGGGTGATGTTGGCTTCGCACAGCGGCAGCGCCAGATCGATCGCGCGCAGGTCGAGGCCGGCCGGCGGCGCCTTTTTGCGCTTCGCTTTTGACGGCATCGCGGTGCGCGCCCTCGCGGCCATGAACGCGAGCAGGTCGCGGATATGAACGATGCCTTCGGGATCGTCGAGGTTTTCGTGGTAGACGACGAGACGGGAATGCGCCGCGCTCTCGAACAGGTTGATCAGCTCGCCGAGCGGGATGTCGCGCTTGACCGCGACGATATCGGCGCGGTGGACCATGACATCGGCGATGCGTCGTTCGTGCAGGTTGAGGATATTGCGCAGCATGGCGCGCTCGACGGCGGTGAAGCTGGTCTCGTCCGGCGTCGAGGCGTCGAGCACCACCTGAAGGTCGGCGCGGACCGATCCCGCCTTCCATCCGAACAGCGAGCGGATCGCCCGCATCAGCCAGCGCTCGGAGGCCGGGCGCAACACCTCGCCGTTGTGGACCGGCACCGGCAGGTTGCGGTTGTCCTGCGGCGGCCTGATATCGCTGGGTTCTTCCTCCGGAGACACTCAGGCCATCCGTTCTTGCGGCGCATAGGGGTCGGGTATGCCGAGCCGCGCCAGAATTTTGCGCTCGAGGTTTTCCATTTCCCCGGCCTCTTCATCGGTTTCGTGGTCGTAACCGATCAGATGCAGAAACCCGTGGATGGTCAGATGACTCAGGTGGTGATCGAACGGCTTGTGCTCGTCGCAGGCCTCGCGGCGCAGGGTTTCATAGGCGATCGCGATGTCCCCGAGCATGCGCGGCGCATCGTCGGGCGACGGTGCGCCGGTCGGCTGCAACGCCGGGAACGATAGCACATTGGTTGGCTTGTCGATGCCGCGCCAGTTGGCGTTGAGCGTGCGGATGCCGGCGTCGTCGGTCAGCATGATCGCGAGTTCGGCGTCGCCGGTGTCGGTATCGACCATCCCGGCGGCGGTCTCGACGGCGCGATGAATGATCGCCTCGGCACCCGCCTCCGCCCGCCAGCATTCGGCGACCACGAGAACTTCGGTTGCAGGTAAAGCAGGGTAGATCATCGTTCCGGAATTTCTTTCGCCGGCAGCGCCGCGTCGCGGCGGCCGGTCGTTTTCGACATCCATGTCATGGCTTGCCGGCTGCCGGCCGCGGCGGCAATCCTTCATAGGCGGCGACAATCCGCGCCACCAGTTCATGACGGATCACGTCCCCGGCCGTGAATTTCACCTGAGCCACGCCCTCGACGCCATCGAGCAGCCGCGTCGCTTCCGCCAGTCCCGACGTCTGGCCGTTCGGCAGATCGACCTGCGAGGGGTCGCCGGTGACGATCATGCGGCTGTTTTCGCCCAGTCGCGTCAGGAACATCTTCATCTGCATCGAGGTGGTGTTCTGCGCCTCGTCGAGGATGATCGCGGCGTTGGTCAGGGTGCGGCCGCGCATGAAGGCGAGTGGCGCGATCTCGATTTCGCCGCTTTGCAGCGCGCGTTCGACGATGCGGGAGTCCATCAGGTCATACAGCGCATCATAGATCGGCCGCAGATAGGGATCGACCTTTTCGCGCAGATCCCCCGGCAGGAAGCCGAGCCGCTCGCCGGCCTCGACCGCGGGCCGCGTCAGGATGATGCGATCGACTTCCTTGCGCTCGAACAGTTGCGCGGCCTGGGCCACCGCGAGCCAGGTCTTGCCGGTGCCGGCGGGGCCGATGCCGAAGACCAGTTCATGGCGTTTCAGGGCGCGGATATAGAGGTCCTGCGCGGCGGTGCGCGCGCGCACCGGACGCTTGCGCAGGTTGATGGCCTCAAATGTCGAGCGCGGCGCCTTGGCGTCGTATTCGAACAGCGAGCCTTGTGCGATCACGGCGCGAATCGCGCCCTCGACCTCGCCCTGCGAGAGATCATGGCCCTGCGCCGCCTGGGTATAGAGCGTTTCCAGCACGCGCCGTCCCGCGTCGCAGCCGTCGCGTGATCCGGCGATGGTGATGTGGTTGCCGCGCGAATCGACGACCACTCCGAGCCGCCGTTCGAGTTGCGCGAGATTCTGTCCGTAAGGGCCGACCAGCGCTGACACCGCGCGATTGTCGTCGAAATCGATGACGACTTGCGTTTCGGGCGGGGCTTGCATGTCGAGTTTCCGACTGGGGGCGAGTGAAGGCGAATCCGATGCGCTCTTGGGCAAGGGTTCAGACTCCCATGATCGCCGGAGACGACGCGCCCACCGGCGGAGCATCGTCGGCAGACGCACGCGATGCCGGCGCTGACGCCAGCGAGCCGAGCAGGCTGTAGCGCTCGAGGCTTGCGACCGTCACAGGCAGGATCTGTCCGATAATGTCCGCTGAGGCCACGACATGCGCGGGTTGCAGATAGGCGGTGCGTCCGACGATCTGTCCGGGATTGCGCGCGGCGCGTTCGAACAGCACATCAACCGTCGTGCCAACCGCAGCCCTGTTGAAGGCGGATTGCTGGCTGTCGATCAGGTTCTGAAGCCGCACCAGTCGCTCGTCCATGTCGGCCGTTGACACCGTCTCCTTCATCTCCGCCGCTGGCGTTCCGGGCCGCGGCGAATACTTGAACGAATAGGCGCCAGCGTATCCGATTTGCGTGACAAGCGCGAGGGTCGCGGTAAAATCTTGCTCGGTTTCGCCCGGGAAGCCGACGATAAAGTCCGATGAGAACGCGATATCCTGCCGGACGTGGCGAAACCGGTCGACAACGCGGCGGTAGTCATCAGCGGTATGTCTGCGATTCATGGCCTCGAGGATGCGGTCGGAGCCGGACTGCACCGGCAGATGCACGAACGGCATCAGCGCGCCGAGATCGCGGTGCGCCTCGATCAGCGAGTCCTCGACGTCGCGGGGATGGCTGGTCGAGTAGCGCAGCCGGACGATCCCCGGAATGTCGGCGAGGCGATGCAGCAGCTTGCCGAACGGCCAGGGCCGTCCGTCCGGGCCGTCGCCATGATAGGCGTTGACGTTCTGTCCGATCAGGGTGATCTCGCGCACGCCATTGTCGGCGAGGCGCTGCACGTCCTCGACGATCTTCGCCACCGGACGCGACACCTCGGCGCCGCGCGTATAGGGCACGACGCAGAAGGTGCAGAACTTGTCGCAGCCTTCCTGCACCGTCACGAATGCGGAGATGCCGCGGGCGCGTATCGCCTGCCGTGATGGCTGCGGCAGGAAGCCGAACTTGTCCTCGACCGGAAATTCGGTCTCGAGCGCGCGGCCGTCGGCCTTGGCGCGCGCCAGAAGTTGCGGCAGATGATGATAGCTTTGCGGGCCGACCACCACATCGACCACCGGCGCGCGGCGAATGATCTCGTCGCCTTCGGCCTGCGCGACGCAGCCGGCGACGACAACGCTCATCTCGCGGCCGTCGCGTGCCGCCTGGTCCTTGGCGGCGCGCAGCCTGCCGAGTTCGGAATAGACCTTCTCGGACGCCTTCTCGCGGATGTGGCAGGTGTTGAGAATGACGAGATCCGCCTCCTCGGCGCTCGCGGTCTCGACGAAACCTTCCGCCGCCAGCGTATCCACCATGCGCTGGGCGTCGTAGACGTTCATCTGGCAACCGTAGGACTTGATATGCAGCTTGCGCGGCGGCGTCATGGAACCTGGCTCGGTGGATGGGACGCGCCATCGGCGCTTAGTTCACTTATAGGCGGGGGCACGGAAAATCCAGCATCCGGCCAGCCGTCCCGGCGCGGGCACAGCCTCTGGTCCGGGGCCGCCTGCCTCTGCGTCAGCACCGCACTGACGAGCAAGCGACTTTGCGGCATGTCGACAGGCGGTCAGGACTTGTCGTCGTCCATCGGGACGCAATAGAGTTCGAGCCGGTGATCGACCAGCCTGTAGCCGAGTTTGCGAGCGATTTCGGCTTGCAGTTTCTCGATTTCATCCGATGTGAATTCGATCACCGTGCCGTCACGCAGGTTGATCAGATGATCGTGGTGACTGTCGCGCATCGTCTCATAGCGCGCGCGACCTTCGCGAAAGTCGTGCCGCTCGATGATGCCGGCGTCCTCGAACAGCTTGACTGTGCGATAGACCGTCGAGATCGAGATCTTGTCATCCACCGCGACGCAGCGGCGATAGAGTTCCTCGACGTCCGGATGATCGGAGGCTTCCGCCAGCACCCGCGCGATAACCCGGCGCTGTTCGGTCATGCGCATTCCGGTGGCGGCGCAACGCGCCTCGATCGTGGTGGATGTCTGCGCAGACGTCGGTTTCAGGGCCGTCATGACGTGTCCGGTTCCGATGGCGCATGATTCGCCGGGTGTAACTCGCTTGGCGTGAAGATAATGCGCGCGAATGACGTTCGGGAGGCCGACCGGACGCAAAACCGATTCGACTTTTGGCCGATCGTCTTCCAGGCTCCTTTTGCCACTGCGCACAGACTACGACAAGTCGCGGCGCATCACCAATGCGTTCAATTCCTGGCCGCCGGCCTCGCGATAATAGCGTTCGCGGCGTCCGGTGACGGCAAAGCCGGCGCGTTCATAGAGGCGCCGGGCCGGCTGATTATTTTCCTCGACTTCGAGAAACACCGTGCGTACGCCGCGCCCGGCGAGGTAGCCGAGGTGCGTGAACAACAGATCGCGCGAGAATCGCTGGCCGCGGTGGCCGGCGTCGATTGCGATCGAGAGGATTTCGGCCTCATCCGCCCCGATGCGCGACACCGCGAAGCCGATCACGGTCGTTCGCAGCCGCAGCCGCTGAACCAGCGTGTTGCGCTCCGCGATCATGAGTTCGAATTCGCCTTCGCCCCATCCGCGGTGAAACGATGCACCGTGAATCGCCGCAAGGCGCGCGGCGTCGTGCGGGCTAGCTGCCTCGACCACGGGCGTTGCGCGCTCCTTGCCTGTGAACCAGGTCATCATGATGCGGCCGGCTTCGCTGTTTTGCGCAGGAGATCGCCGGCCGGCTTGGCGTCGGGCGCGCGCAGGTAGTACGGGCGCGGCGGTGCGGTATCCGGACTGACCGCCGCTCCGAGCCATGCCACCCAGGCGATATCGGGCGCTGCTTGCGGATCGACCGCGACCGGCGGCGGGGCGTGCGCGGGCCAGCGGTCGGCGAGAAGCTTCGCGGCGTTGCCGACCAGATGCGGCGCGCCGAAACGCGATGCGGCGAGGGCCTCCTCGACCGGCGCGACGTGCGGCCGCACCAGCGTCGAGCCGTTGCCGCTCACCGCCTGGAAATAAACGTGGTCGTGGCGGGCATCGATCGCTGAGATCACCGGCGCCTCGCGGTTCTCGCCGACAACCGGCGCGGCATAGGCCATGAGGGTCGTCACGCCGACCGCCGGTTTGTTGGCGGCCAGCGCGATGCCGCGCGCGGCCGACAGTCCGACGCGCAGGCCGGTGAAACTGCCGGGGCCGGTGGTCACGGCGATGCGGTCCAGCGCCGCGAAGGCGATACCGGCGGATTCGACGACGCGGGCAATCAGCGGCATCAGCGCTTCGGCGTGCCCGCGCTTCATCGGCAGCGATTCATGGGCGATAAGCCGGCCGGCTTTGGTGTCCAGCACGCCGGCGGCGCAGGCATCGAGCGCGGTATCGATCGCAAGGACAAGCATCGGGAGCCAGATTAGCACCGTTCCCGGCGGATTACCTGCGGTTCCGGGAGACGAAGCCGGGTTTTAGACACCAGATTGCAGCGAACCCGGCATTTTTCGGTGTGCCTGAGTTCCGCCCAACACTTAATCCGCATTTAACTAAAAGTCGCCTTAATGGCTCCGCAAGTCTGCGACAGGTTCGCCGGAACTTTGGGGTCAGCGAATCAGCCATGCAGTCTTGAATCCGCATTTGCCGGCGGCATGCAGTCCTTCGGGCTGCCGCCTGCAAAGATCGGGCATTGAGCGACTGTGGACGTGGGGCGAATGACGGACGTTACGGGCACGCGTTATTATGATGGGGCGGTTTATTCCGCCGGATCGCCCCGTAAGGCCGTTCCACAAAATATTCTCGGCGCTGCCGCGCTCGGTTGCATCGCGCTTGCCTGCGCCTGGACGCTCTACGCCAACGTTTCCGGCGGAGACCCGGAACTGGTCACGGCATCGCTGCCGCCGGCCACATCCATCCGCTCGGTGGAACCGGCCGATCGCATCGCGGCCGCGTACGAGGCGTTGCGCGAGATGCCCGCGCCGCAAGCCGTACAAGGGACGACCGAAGCCCGCACGGCGGCTGCCGCCAGCATCGACGATCCCGCCGCGCGGGCCCGCACGGCATTGCTCTACGGTCCGCGCTTCCTCGGCCCGCCGCCGGGAACCTTCCGGCTGTCGGCGGAGCCGGCTCAGGCTGCGCGAGAGGTTGCCTCGCTTCCCGCGCAGGCTGGACCGGAGACCCTGCCGCTTCCGCGCGCGCCGCAGCTCGTCGCGGTGGTCGTGCCGATGCCGGCGCCTCGTCCGGCCGAACTGCGTCAGGTGCAGGTTGCTGCCGGTCCATCCCGCCGCGAGGTCGCGCAGGCCAGCGCCGCTGCCGCGCTGGAGCCGGAGCCGAAAAAGCCATCCATCTTCGAGAGGCTGTTCGGCAAACCCGCATCCGGTGGTCTGCAACTCGCGTTCGCTGCGCCCGACGGCGGGGTGACGAGCGAGGGTGAGAGCCTGACGCTCGGTCGCATCCCGCAATACGACCAGTTCACCGCCGTCTACGATATTTCCGCGCGCACGGTCTATCTACCGGACGGCACCAAACTCGAGGCGCATTCGGGGCTCGGCAAAATGATGGACGATCCGCGCTATGCCGACAGGAAAATGCGCGGCGTGACGCCGCCGCACACCTACGAGCTGTCGCTGCGCGAGCGCCCTTTCCACGGCGTCGAAGCGATCCGGCTGAAACCGGTCGGCGGCGAGGACAAGATATACGGGCGCACCGGGCTGCTCGCGCATACCTACATGCTCGGGCCGAACGGTGATTCCAACGGCTGCGTGTCGTTCAGGAACTACAACGCTTTCCTGCGCGCCTACAAGAGCGGCCGGGTCAAGCGGATGGTTGTCGTCGCAAAACTCTGAAACCGGCCTCGCCGCCAGAAAACGCGACGCTACACCGGCCGGACTTCGACCACTTCGGGCACGAAATGTTTCAGCAGGTTCTGGATGCCGTTCCGCAAGGTCACGGTCGATGACGGGCATCCGGAGCACGAACCCTTCATGTTCACATAGACGACGCCATCCTTGAAGCCGCGGAAGGTGATATCGCCGCCGTCATCGGCGACCCCCGGCCGCACCCGCGTTTCGATCAGGTCCTTGATCAAGGTCACGGTCTCGGCGTCTGCTTCGTCGAAGAATTCAACGGCCTCATCTTTGTTGGCCTCGTCATTCCCCGCAGTTTCGCCGTCCGCCAACAGCGGCGCGCCCGACATGTAGTGTTCCATAATCACGCCGAGGATGGCCGGCTTGAGATGCTGCCAGTCGCTGGCGTCCTTCGTCACCGTGATGAAGTCCGAGCCATAGAACACGCCGGTGACGCCGTGCACGGCGAACAGCCTTACGGCGAGCTGCGAGCGGCCGGCCGTGTCGGGGCCGTTGAATTCCATCGTGCCTTTGCCGAGTACGGTGCGGCCCGGAAGGAACTTCAAGGTGGCGGGATTGGGGGTGACTTCGGTCTGAATGAACATCGATCTCTCCGTCGTCGCCGGTTCAAGGCCGGCGCGTAGGTTCCCTTAGCAGATAGCCATCGCAAAAGCACGATCAAGGGCGCGCGGGGCGGCCGTTTTCGGCCGAATGGGATCTAGAGTCTATTACGGTCGTTCCTTGCCTCTCCCCATGGGGGAGGAGTTCTCATCGCCGCAGGCGCTAGGACAGCGCATCGACCTCGTCGTCGGTCAGGCTGCCCGGCACGATCGTCACCGGAATCGGGAAGTTCCCGGCGGTTTTGGCCAGCGTCGTGATGATCGGGCCAGGGCCTTCGGGACCGCCGGCGGCGGCCAGCACCAGCATCGAAATATCGACGTCCTGGACGATGACATCGAGAATCTGTTCGAGCGGATTGCCCTCGCGAATGACGCGTTCCGGCGTGATCGCGGCAATGCCGTTGGCCCGGCCGGCGGCGCGATCGAGCGCGGCGTTGGCGCCTTCATAGGCCTCGGCACGCATCACCTCCGCGACGCCGAGCCATTCCTGATTGCGGTCTTCCGTCTCGATCACCCGCAACATGACGATGCCGCCGCCGACACGGATGGCGCGGCGGCTCGCATAGTAGACCGCGCGGTCCCATTCCGCGCTGTCATCGACGACAACCAGATACTTCGGCTTGTGGCCCGTCTCGTAGCTTCTACGTTGTGCGCTCATGCATGTCCCGCTGCTGAATCACGCCAAACCCCGCTATGCTGCCACGGCGCGGGCGCCCGGGACAAGCGGCTTGGACGTTGACTTTGTGGCCGCAACGATTGTGGCGGGCGTAAGGATTCAGTTCTAGCAGGCTGTTGAAGAAGTTTCCCACGGAGACGGATATGGAATGGAGTCAGCGTGATCTGCGGGCGGCGCCACCATCAGGGTCCTGATCGAGCATCTTGACGGTGCACGACTTGTGTTTCACGCGGCGGCTGCCAGGAGTTTGGGCAAGCGGATCAGGTTGTAGGCCGCCAGCGCCAGGGTGAAGGTGGCGTTGACGCGGTCGCGGCCTCGCAGCTTGATCTTGGCAAGTCCGGCGGAGGCCTTGATCCAGCCGAACACCTCCTCGATGCGCTTGCGACAGCGTTGGCTGACGGCATATCCGGCATGACGGAGAGTCCTCTGGTCGATCGCGGTCTTGCGCGGCTTTCCGGTCTTGCTCAAATGCCCGTCGATGGCGATGTGCGGCGTGACCGAACGCCGTCTTAAGTCCTCGACGAATGCGGTGACGTCATAGGCCTTGTCGGCGCCCAGCGTGATCCGCCGCTCGCTTTGGCCGCGGTGGCAGTCGATCAGCGCCAACGCCTGATCCCGCTCCGCCGTTCCGGTCGCCCGGCTCACGCCACCCAGCACCGCCAGTCCGTTGCGGTTCTCCATCAGGGCATGGCCGATGTAGCAAAGCTTCGCCGGCTGGCCGCCGCCCTTCTTATAGAGCCGTGCCTCGGGATCGGTCGTGCTCTGATGCGTCTCGTTGCAGCGCTTCTCGTTGTGGAAACTGCGCTCGGCGTTGCGTCCCGGTCCATCACTGTCCTGGTCACCGCCGTCCTTGCGCCGGAAGCTCTTGATCGATGCCCACGCCTCGATCAGCGTGCCGTCGACCGAAAAATGCTCGCTTGATAACAGCCGCTTGACCTGGTGCTGCCCCATCAGCGCGTTCAAGAACTTCGCGGCGATCTCACCTTCAAGCAATCGGTCGCGGTTCTTCGAGAAGGTCGAGTGGTCCCCACACCGGGTCGTCCACGCCCAAGCCCACGAACCAGCGCAACAGCAGGTCGAACTCCAGCCGCTCCATCAACTGCCGTTCCGAGCGGATCCCGTAGAATGCCTGCAGCAGCATTGCCCGAAGCAGCTTCTCCGGTGCGATCGAGGGACGGCCGAACGCCGTGTAGAGCTTGTCAAAGTCCCTCGACAGATCATTCAACGCCGCGTTCGCGATCTGTCGGATCGTTCGCAGCGGATGGTCGGAGCGAATCCGAGCCTCCAAGTCCACATAGCTGAACAGCGAGCCTGACCGTTCGTCGCTTCCCCGCATCGCTCCCCCCTCGACGCATCCGCATCAAGAGAATCATGCCCAGAACCGCTGCGCCAGAGACTTCTTCAACAGCCTGCTAGAGCGTTTTCGAGCGAAGTGGATACCGGTTCGCGTGAAGAAAACGCGTCAAATCAAAATCATAGAGCCCGCTTCTGATTCCATCAGAAGCGGAAAGGCTCTGGGCTGTGTAAAACGACAGCCGCGCAAGACGTGGATGGCCGCGGGACAAGCCCGTATGACGCTGCTGGAAAACTGCCTGTGCGAAGACGCTTTATCGTTTGCGGATGAAACCGACGATGTCCTTCACCGCATTCATGGTTTCGGAGGCGATGGCGCGGGCGCGGTCGGCGCCCTCGATCAGAATCCCCTCGACATAGGCCGGATCGTCGGTCAGCCGTTTCATTTCTGCTGCGATCGGCGACAGCTTTGCGACCGCGAGATCGACGAGGTTGGACTTGAAGCCCGAGAACTGCGCGCCGCCGAATTGCGCGAGCACCTCGGGTTTGGGTTTCCCTGACAATGCCGCATAGATGCCGACGAGATTGTCGGCTTCGGGGCGGCTTTCCAGCCCCTTTTCCTCCGACGGCAGCGGCTCCGGGTCGGTCTTGGCTTTGCGGATCTTTTGCGCGATGGTGTCGGCATCGTCGGTGAGGTTGATGCGCGAATAATCCGACGGATCCGACTTCGACATCTTCTTGGTGCCGTCGCGCAGGCTCATCACGCGCGTCGCGGGTCCGGTAATCACGGGCTCCGGCAGCGGAAAGAAACCGTCGCCATGGCCGTTGCCGGCAATTGAAGCGGAAAAGTCGTTGTTGAATTTCTGCGCGATGTCGCGGCTGAGTTCGAGGTGCTGTTTCTGGTCCTCGCCGACCGGAACGTGCGTGGCGCGATAGAGCAGGATGTCCGAGGCCATCAGCACCGGATAATCGTACAGGCCGATCGACGCGTTCTCGCGATCCTTGCCGGCCTTTTCCTTGAACTGGGTCATGCGGTTGAGCCAGCCGAGCCGCGCCACGCAGTTGAACACCCAGGTCAGTTCGGCATGGCCCGCCACCTGACTCTGGTTGAAGATGATGTGCTGCTTCGGATCGATACCGCTGGCGATGAAGGCTGCGGTCACCTCGCGGGTGTTGCGGCGCAATTCATCCGGGCCGCCCCAGACGGCGACGGGAACGGTGATGGCGTGGAGATCGACCACGCAATAGAGGCACTGGTGGTCGGCCTGCAATTTCACGAAATTGACGATGGCGCCGAGATAGTTGCCGAGATGCAGATTGCCGGTCGGCTGAACGCCCGAAAAAACCCGTGTCGTCATCGCTTTAGTTCCTGCCTGCCGCGCGGTCCGTCGAAGCGCTGCGAAACGCGGCGCGATGCCGTCGGCGCGTCGCGTCGTCCATTGCCACGCGCGCGCTAGGTGTGCAAGTCGCTGGAGCGGGATTGCGCCAGCGCGGCTTGCATGTCGCTCCAGACGATCACCCGAAACGCCAGCAAAAGCAGGCCATAGACAGCGATGCCGGCAACGATCAGGACAACGAGCATGGCCGCCTGTAGCAATTCGTGCGCATCCGGCATCGGGGGCAGCAACCGAACGGCAAGCCACAAAAGCCCGCCCATCAACAACGCGGCCAGCACGATGCGCGGCAACCGCCGCCGCGCTTCGGCATCGATGGAAAATCCGAACGTCGCGGCAACGCTGCGGGCCAGGCTCGCGGCATTGCTCCATGCGCCGACCGCCACGGCGACGGCGATACCGCCTATACCGAACAGCCGTCCGAATACGAGTGCGAGAACGATCGCGACCGCAATCCCGGTCAGCGCCGCCAGAAGCGGCGTCATTGTATTGCCGCGCGCGAAGAAGGCCGGAGACAGCGCCTTGATCAGGACATAAGCGGGCAGGCCGAGGCCGAGACAACCAAGCGCCAGCGCCGTGGCTTGAGTGTCCGCCGCGGTAAACGCGCCGTGCTCGAACAGCACCCGCACGATCGGCTCGCTGAGGACGATCAGACCGAACGTCGCGGGCAAGGCGAGGGCCGCCGCCAGTTCAATCCCTCGCGACTCGGCATGGACCAGCGCAAGCCTATCACCCTTGTTGAGGGCGCGGCTCATTTCCGGCACCAGCACGGTGCCGATGGCGACGCCGACCATCCCCAGCGGCAACTCGATCAAGCGATTGGCGAAGTAAAGCCACGCCACGGCCGACGGCGATACGGAGGCGACGATCGCGCCGGCCACGATGAGCAGTTGCGGTCCTGAATTCGCGATCATGCCGGGGACGGCCTTGCGGGCAAAATCCCGCATCCCGGTATCGAACGATAGTCGCAAGGGACTTGCGATGTTGTCGCGGCGACCTGGGATCGAAAGAACCAGCAGTTGCAGCAGGCCCGCGGCGCCCACGGTTGCCGCCATCATCATGGCGGCGGAGTGCGAGTCCTGATGCAACAGAAGCAGCACCGAGATGACGAGAATCAGGGCGACGTTGAACAGCAGCGGCGAGAAGGAGGTGATCGCGAAGCGATGTCGGGCGTTCATCAGGCTCATGATGACGGCCGCCGGACCCGCGAAAGCCAGATAGGGCAGCATCAGCCGCGCATCGGTGACCGCGAGCTGCAGGCTGTCGCGGCCGGCGAAACCCGGCGCCAGCAGCGTCATGAGAAGCGGCATTGCCACGCCGACGATCACGGCTAACGCGATCAGGGTTGCGCTCACGGTCCCGAGCACCGCGCCTGCGAAGGCCGATGCCGCGGCAAGGCCGCTGCCGTCGCGCATGCGCATCCATGCCGGCACCAGCGCCGCATTCAGGGCGCCTTCACTGAGCATCCGGCGGATCACGTTGATGAGCTGAAACGCCATCAGAAAAGCATCGGCGACCGGGCCCGCGCCGAGCAGCGCCGCGGTCAGGGCATCGCGCGCAAATCCGAGCAGACGCGACGCCAGCGTGCCCGAGGAGACGGTGAGGACGGAGCGGATCATGGCAATGTCGGGTGCCGCGCTTGATGGCATGGAGGTGCCGTGATAGGCGGCACCTTCACTGGCCGGGGAGTCTGACCGGATTCCTCGCTCCACCGCAATCGCCGCGACGGGATATTCTTAATGACTTCAGCGAAATACGACGTGCTCGGGATCGGCAATGCGATTTTCGACGTTCTGGTGCGGACCGACGAGGGCTTTCTTGCTGCCCACGGCATGGTCAAGGGCGGCATGGCGCTGATCGACGAGGCGCGCGCCGCATCGATCTATGCTGATATGGGGCCTGCGACCGAAATGTCGGGCGGCTCGGCCGCCAACACCATTGTCGGTCTCGCTGGATTCGGCGCGCGCGCCGCCTATGTCGGCAAGGTGAAGGACGATCAGATCGGCCGTCTCTATACCCATGACATTCGCGCCGCGAAGGTGGCGTTCGATACGCCGCCTGCATCCGGCGGTCCGGCCACCGGCTGCTCCTACATTCTGGTGACGCCGGACGGCGAGCGCACCATGAACACCTATCTCGGCGCCGCGCAGGATCTGTCGCCGGCGGATATCGATGCGGAGACCGTCGCCGCCGCATCGATCCTCTATCTCGAGGGCTATCTGTGGGATCCCAAGGCCGCCAAGGACGCGTTCCTCAAGGCGTCGCAGATCGCGCATGGGGCGAATCGCCAAGTGGCGCTGACGCTGTCGGATGCGTTTTGCGTCGATCGCTACCGTGACGAGTTTTTGCAGTTGATGCGAAGCGACGCCGTCGATCTGGTCTTCGCCAACGAGACTGAGCTGCGTTCGCTTTATCAGACCTCGGACTTCGACACCGCGCTGGCGCAATTGCGCAAGGATGTCGCGCTCGGCGTCGTCACCCGCAGCGAGAAGGGCTGTGTGGTTGCAACGAAAGACGACGTCGTCGCGGTGCCGGCGTGTCCGATCGACGGGCTGGTCGATACCACCGGCGCCGGTGATCTGTTCGCCGCCGGGTTTCTGTTCGGCCTGGTGCGCGGCACGAGCCATGAAAACGCGGGCCGGCTCGGTGCGCTCGCCGCTGCCGAAGTGATCCAGCACATCGGCGCGCGGCCGCAGGTGTCGCTGAAAGAGTTGGCGCAGGCCAACGGGCTGCCGGCGTGAGACGGGTCAGTTTTCCGGAAGCGGAATGAACTCGTGCTCGTTCGGGACAGGCGCGAAGCGGCCGGTTTTCCAGTCTTCTTTCGCCTGCTCGATGCGTTCCTTGCTGGAGGAGACGAAATTCCACCAGATGTGGCGCGGCCCCTCCAGCGCGTCGCCGCCGAGGAACATCATTCGCGTGGGCTTTGTCGCCCGCACCGTGATGCGGTCGCCGGGACGGAAGATCAGAAGCTGCGGCGCTTCGTGACGGTCGCCCGCGATCTCGATCTCGCCGTCGACGACATAGATCGCGCGCTCCTCGTGATCCGCATCCAGCGGCGCGCTCATGCCGGCGTCGAGTGAGACCTCGACGTAGAACCACGGCGACACCATCTCGACCGGCGAGGCCGCGCCGAACGAATTGCCGGCGATGACGCGGGCGCGGAATCCCTTGTCCTGCACGGTCGGCAGGCTGTCGGCGCCGTAGTGCTGGAACGATGGCGCTATTTCCTCGCGCCCCGCCGGCAGCGCGATCCAGCTTTGCAGGCCGAGCATCTTTTGTCCGCTTGCGCGCTGGGTATCGGGCGTGCGTTCGGAATGCGCGATGCCGCGTCCGGCGGTCATCAGGTTCATGGCGCCCGGCTGGATTTCCTGGATGTTGCCCTCGCTGTCGCGGTGCATGATGCTGCCGTCGAACAGATAGGTGACGGTGGCGAGCCCGATATGGGGATGCGGCCGCACGTCCATGCCCTTGCCGGAGACGAACTGCACCGGACCGAAATGGTCGAAGAAGATGAACGGGCCGACCATCTGCCGCTTGCCATGCGGCAGCGCGCGGCGAACGGCGAAGCCGTCGCCGAGGTCGCGAATGCGCGGCACGATGACAAGCTCCAGCGCGTCGCATGTCAGGGGATCGCCGAGAACGGGATCGTTGGAGGGAAACCAGCTCATGTTGCCTCCGTGAAAGCATGACGGTTGAACCTTATTATCGTGCGCGACTGCTGTGCTGACAACAGCGTTCACCGGACGCCGCCCGGTTCCGGCTTCACGAAGTCGTCGCAGTGCTTGCCGAAAGCCGTGGGTAGAGGGATTTCGCGAGGCGCGGCGCGAAGCTGCTCGATCCCATCATACCCCATCATAAAGTCGGAGCGCCTTCGGCAGGCCGTTTTGATACAAACCTGCATCAAACGGAGAACCGATCATGGCAAAAGGTTATTGGGTCGTGCGCGTCTCGGTTCACGATTCCGAGCGCTATCCCGACTATCTCGCCGCGGCGCAGCCCGCGTTTGAAAAGTTCCGCGCCAACTTCATCGTGGGCGGCGGTCCATTCGATTCGATGGAAGGTACCTCGCGCGCCCGCAATGTGGTGGTCGAGTTCAAGGACCTCGCCACCGCGAAAGCGTGCTATCAAAGTCCCGAATATCAGGCCGCGAAGGCGATCCGCCAGACATGTTCGGAAGCCGACTTCATTATCATCGAAGGTTGATCCGCCGCGCGCCGGCGCGGTGCGGCGGCGTTGGGGTGGTCGTGCCGCAGGGCCGGTCGCATGATGAAACACGATTCGCTCGCTACCTATCCGCCGCTCAACACGCTCAAGCGCGTGGCCGACGATGTCTGGATCGTCGACGGCCCGACGATCGCCTTCGGCCAGCCGTTGCTGAAGATGCCGTTTTCAACCCGCATGACGATCATCCGCATCGGTGGCGATTTGCTGATTCATTCGCCGACGCCGCTGACGGCTGAACTCAAGACGGAAGTCGAAGGCCGCGGTCGCCCGCGCTGGATCGTCGGGCCGAACCGAATCCATTACTGGTGGATTCCGGATTGGCATACGGCTTTTCCCGACACCGAGGTCTATCTGGCGCCGCGCATCCGCGAGCAGGCAGCCGGCCGCATCGATTTCGATTGTCAGGCGCTTGATCGCGACCGGGGTTATTCCTGGGACAAGGATGTCGCCACGCTTCCGGTCGAGGGCAGCTACATGACGGAAGTCGTCTTCTTCCATCGCAAAAGCCGGACGCTGGTGCTGACCGACCTGATCGAGAATTTCGAGCCGCGCAAACTGGGCTCATTGCTTACGCGCGTGCTGACGTGGCTCGGCGGCGTGCAGCATCCGGACGGATCGATGCCGCGCGACATGCGCCTATCCTATCGCGACAAGGCGGGACTGAGGGGTGCGGTCGAAACCATGATCGGCTGGAATCCGGAACGGATCGTTTTGGCCCACGGCCGCTGGTACGATCGCAACGGCACGGACGAACTGCGCCGCGCATTCCGCTGGCTGTTAGGATAGGTCTGGCGCGGCTCCCGGGAGACCCTCGATCAGTCGAACAGGCCGAACGGATTCCAGCCGGTGTTGCGAGCGTAGCGGGGAGGCGGAGGCCGCTCGACGTTTGCTATAACCCTCGCGCGGCTGCGGGCGTGAGCGATATGCTTGCGCGGAGGCCTGGTCTTCTCAGCGACCTTCGGGGCTTCGGCCTTCGGCATTTCCGCCCGCGCTTCGTAGACGTGATTCGCCGGCAGATAGCGGAGCTGGCGTTCCCATTGCAGACGGTCGGCGGTGGGAGCGAGAGTAGCAATATCCGGATAGACGATGGGTTGGGGATCGTGCTTCGACCGCTCGAAGCGTTTCTCGGAGCGGCGCCAGTCATCGATCGAACTGAGAACCGCCGATGCCGCCCCCAAATCCGTGGACGCCGGATCCTTTGGTACCGAGTCCTTTGGTACCAAGTCCTCGGATTTCAGGCCGGCCGATCCCGCGGATGCAACGGTCGCCGGATGCGCGTCGGTACCCGCGTTGCCGGGCCATATCCAGTCTGCGACAAAAAGCAGGCCGAGCAAACAGCAACCCATTACCAGAAAATAACGAAAAACCGGCATCACAACACCAAACGCCTACTCAAACAAACTAAACGCCACCCGCAGCAGTAAGTTCCCCGAAAGCGGGTTCAGGTTCAAGCCAATGTCAGGAATATGGTTCACGCACACGAATTCGCAAATATCTTGCCGCCGGTCGCCACGAAGATGTGACTGCGAGCGCCATCCTTGACGGGCGCCGGGGCGTTGTCCCGGTTTCGATCGGGTCGATCGGTGTGAGTGCGGTCCGAATACGAATACGGAGTTCAGGCGTTCCGATCGGTAAGTCGTGCTGTTGCGGAAAGATGCGGGACCGGCTTTAACGTCAGAACGGCTGGATAACCCAACCCTGCGGTGCATGATCTCATACCTGAAACGCACGGCAACGCAGCTGTGGTCGCGAAAGGTGGAATTGGGCCTGGGCGTCCGGGTCACGGCGGCCGCCTTCGCCGCGCTCGTCGTCGCGATCGCGCTGCATCTGCGGTTGCCGCTGTGGGCCGTGCTGACGGCGATCATCGTGACGCAGATGAGCGTCGGACGTTCGCTGAAAGCAACGCGCGACTATCTCATCGGCACCATCGGCGGTGCGCTCTACGGCGGGGCGATCGCGATCCTGATCCCGCATTCCGGCGAAAGCGGCCTGCTCGCGGTGCTGGTGCTGGCGGTGGCGCCGCTGGCCTTCCTGGCCGCGATCAATCCGAGCCTGAACGTCGCGACCGTGACCGCGATCATCGTGCTGCTGCTGCCGACGATGGGGCAGATGTCGCCGCTCGAATCCGCCATCGACCGCATATTGGAGGTAACGGTCGGGGCCATCACCGGGATGCTGGTGTCGTTTCTGGTGCTGCCGTCCCGTGCCTACGGCCAGATTCGCGTCAATGCGGCGCGCGTGCTGAACCTCCTTGCCGACGCACTGCAGGAGTTGCTCGCGGGCCTCACGCGCGGCCGTGACAATGACGCGCTTCATGCGCTTCAGGATGGAATAGGGCATGCCATCAGCGAGCTGAACGCAATCGGCATCGAGGCCGAACGCGAACGTTCGGCGCGGCTGTCCCATGGGCCGGACACCGGCCCGTTGTTGCGAACCGTGTTGCGGCTGCGGCATGACGTCGTGATGATCGGACGCGCCACGGTGACGCCGCTGCCAATCAATCTTCAGTTGCGGCTCGCCCAGCCGCTCGCGAGGCTTAGCGATACCATGAACAATTATCTGAAGGCCTCTGCCGAGGCATTGCGGCTTGGCGCGCCCGCGCCGGCGCTCTTGCCGGTGCAGACGGCGCTCGAGGCCTATGCCGCGGAGATCGCGGCGATGCGTCGGGAGGGACTGACGCGCGGATTGCCGGGCGACATGACCGAGCGATTTTTCGCGCTGGGCTTTTCGCTGGAACAGATGCGGCAGAATCTGGGGGACCTCGAACGATACATCCGGGAATGGACCGACCGGCCGAAATCATCGGCCGGAAACGATGAGGGCGCTGCGGGGACGGGATAGCCTTCGGCCTTTCGGCCAGACAATGACGACGACCGGGATGCGTGTGGCGGTGCTAGAGCATTTCCCGGTGAAGTGGACACCGGTTCACCGTAAGGAAATGCGACCACTCAACAACTTTGAGCGCCGGTTCTGATTCCATCAGAACGGTAAGCGCTCTAAAGGGGCCGGCGCGACAACAGGTGCCGCGGGCCGCCTCACACGTCCACGTTGGCGCTGAGCGAGTTTTCCTGGATGAACTCGCGGCGCGGCTCGACCACGTCGCCCATCAGCTTGGTGAAGATGTCGTCGGCCTCGTCGACCTCCTTGATCTTCACCTGCAGCAGCGAACGCTCGCTGGCATCGAGCGTGGTTTCCCAGAGCTGGTCCGGGTTCATCTCGCCGAGACCTTTGTAGCGTTGCAGCGCCACGCCCTTGCGGCCGGCGTCGGTTACCGCCTCGAACAGGCCGACCGGGCCGTGGATCGGGGTTTCGGTATCCTTGCGGCGCAAGAGGCCCGGCCGCGGATAGGCTTCCTGTAGCTTCGCAGCGTATTCGTCGAGCTTGCGCGCATCGGCCGAGCCGAGCAGCGCGTCGTCGATCATGGCAATGTCCTTGACGCCGCGCACGGTGCGCTCGAAAGAAAAACCCTCGCCCTCTGTGAAACGTCCGATCCAGCCACGCTCGACTTCGTCGGCCAGCGCATCCATCCGCCTGGCGATGTAATCGGCCGCGGCGTTGGCGGTCGCGACGTCCGCCGTCACCCGCGGGTTCAGCACACCGGCAATCGCCGCCTGTTCGATGACGCTGCGGTTGTACCGGCCGTGCATGTTGTGCAGCACATTGCGGATGACGCGGGCGTCTTCCACCAGTGCCTGCAGGTCGCGGCCGCTGCGGTCTTCGCCGGTGGCGAGCTTGAACACGCAGTCGTCGAGCCCGGTCTCGATCAGATAGTCTTCCAGCGCGCGCTCGTCCTTCAGATACTGCTCGGACTTGCCGCGGGTCACCTTGTAGAGCGGCGGCTGGGCGATATAGAGATGGCCGGCCTCGATCAGCGTCGGCATCTGCCGGAAGAAGAACGTCAGCAGCAGCGTGCGGATATGCGCGCCGTCGACGTCGGCGTCGGTCATCACGATGATCTTGTGATAGCGCAGCTTCGACAGGTCGAAATCCTCGCGACCGATGCCGGTGCCGAGCGCGGTGATCAGCGTGCCGATCTGCTCGGACGACAGCATCTTGTCGAAGCGCGCGCGCTCGACGTTCAGGATCTTGCCACGGAGTGGCAAGACGGCCTGGAATTCGCGGTTGCGGCCCTGCTTGGCGCTGCCTCCGGCCGAGTCGCCCTCGACGATGAACAACTCCGACTTCGCCGGGTCGCGTTCCTGGCAGTCGGCGAGCTTGCCGGGAAGCGAAGCGACGTCGAGCGCGCCCTTGCGCCGCGTCAGTTCGCGCGCCTTGCGCGCGGCCTCGCGGGCCGCCGCCGCCTCGACCACCTTGCCGACAATGAGCTTCGCCTCGGTCGGATGTTCCTCGAACCACGCAGCCAAGGCTTCGTTGATGACATTCTCGACCACCGGCCGCACTTCCGAGGACACCAGCTTGTCCTTGGTCTGCGACGAGAATTTCGGGTCCGGTACTTTCACCGAAAGCACCGCGGTCAGGCCCTCGCGGCAATCGTCGCCGGTCAGCGCGATCCTCTCCTTCCTGGCCATGGCGTCGGCATAGCCGTTGACCTGCCGCGTCAGCGCGCCGCGGAAACCGGCGAGATGGGTGCCGCCGTCGCGCTGCGGAATGTTGTTGGTGAAGCAGAGCACGTTTTCATGATAGCTGTCGTTCCACCACAGCGCCGCCTCGACACCGAGGCCGTTCATGTCGGCGCGGATCATGATCGGCTCCGGCACCATCGCCTTCTTGTTGCGGTCGAGGTATTTGACGAATTCGACGACGCCGCCGTCGTACATCATCTGCTCGCGCTTCTCGACGGCACGACGCAGGTCCGAGAGCAGGATGTTGACGCCGGAGTTCAGAAACGCGAGTTCGCGCAGGCGATGCTCCAGCGTGGCGAAATCGTATTCGACGTTGGTGAAGGTCTCCCTCGAGGCAAGAAAAGTGACTTCGGTGCCGCGCTTGCCGTTGGCCTCGCCGACGACTTTCAACGGCGCCACGGCGTCGCCATGGGCGAATTCGATCAGGTGCTCCTTGTCCTTGCGCCAGATGCGCAGGATCAGCTTGCTCGACAGCGCGTTCACCACCGAGACGCCGACGCCGTGCAATCCGCCGGAGACCTTGTAGGAGTTCTGGTCGAACTTACCGCCGGCATGGAGCTGGGTCATGATGACCTCGGCCGCGGAGATGCCTTCGCCCTTGTGAATGTCGACGGGAATGCCGCGGCCGTCGTCGCGCACCGTGACCGAATTGTCGGCGTTGAGGATCACCTCGACGCGGGTGGCGTGTCCCGCCAGGGCTTCGTCGATGGCGTTGTCGACGACTTCATACACCATGTGATGCAGGCCGGATCCGTCATCGGTGTCCCCGATATACATGCCGGGCCGCTTGCGCACGGCGTCGAGGCCCTTGAGAACCCGGATCGATTCCGCGCCGTATTCGACGGGCGCGGCAGGTTCTGTATCGGCAAGTTGCTGCCCGGCGGATTCGTTCATGAAAAGCCTTCAGAGGGTGTCTTCGAATCAGCGCGGACACACGCGGCTGAGACGGTCCATTTCTGACATGAAAGCGGCAGTCCGCCTAGCGCAAAGTGACCTCTTTCAAGTCATTGAATAGATGTGATTTTTAGACGGTTTTTCAAGGACGGAAACGAGCAATTCGTGGGCCCTTCAAAACCGCGGTTTGCAACCCTGAAAGCAGTTGCTCCAAAGCCGGTCGTTGCGGGCCTTTCCGGGCTCCGATCGGGGCTTCCGGGCTATCGGGTATCCTGACAAATTTCCGCAGGTGTTACGATCATTGTCTTTGGGCGATCCGTCCCGCGTCGACGTCGAAAATCTCGCTGCCGGCGCCAACGTTCGCGAACGCGGCCGGGTCGGCTCCGCTCATCCAGACCTGGGCGCCGAGGCCTTTGAGTTCGCCGAACAGCGCGCCGCGGCGGTCGGGATCGAGGTGTGCCACGACTTCGTCGAGCAGCAGCAGCGGTGCGATTCCCGTCATCTCGGCGACGAGACCAGCATGGGCGAGCACCAGTCCGATCAAGAGCGCTTTCTGCTCGCCGGTGGAGGCGTCGCGCGCCGGCATGGATTTCGGGGCGTAGATCACCTCGAGGTCGGTGAGATGCGGGCCATCGAGCGTGCGGCCGGCGGCGGCATCGCGGGCGCGGTTGGCGCGCAGGATCTCGCGGTAGCGGTCCTCCACCGCCGTCGCCGGCTCGGTGAGCAGCGCATTTTCCATCCAGCCGTCGAGCCCGATCCTTGCCGATGGGAATGCGGAGGCCGCGCCGCGCGCCTCCAGCGCGGCCGCAAGGCGCGTCACGGTTTGCGCGCGCATCGCCGCGACCGCAACCGCAAGCTCTGCGGTCTGGCGCTCGACGGCGTCGCACCAATGGTCGTCGGAGTTGCGTGTCTCGAGCAGACGGTTGCGCGAGCGCAGGCTGCGCTCCAGCGCCGAGACGCGGCCGGAATGGTCGCTGTCGATCGCCAGCACCAAGCGGTCGAAGAAGCGCCGCCGTTCCGACGCTGCGCCACCGAACAGGCCGTCCATCGAAGGCGTCAGCCACACCATGCGTAGGTGATCGCCAAACGCCGCCGCGGAGCCTGCTGGCTCGCGGTCGATCCGGCAGCGCCGGCCGCTCGATGCCGCGTCGCTGCCCGGTGCGTCGATGCCGGTGCCGAGCGTCGCCAGACCGAGCGCGCCTTCCACCTCGGCCGAAACCGCCCAGGAGCCGTCGCCCCGATGATCCGCGACCTCCTCGCGCGTGGCGCGCCGCAATCCGCGTCCCGGCGACAGCAGCGATATCGCCTCAAGGCAATTGGTCTTGCCGGCGCCGTTAGGCCCGACCAGCACGACCACGTCGCTGCGCGTCTCGAGCGCAGCCGCGCGGTAGTTGCGGAAGTGGGTGAGGCTCAAACGGCGAATGCGGGAGGGGATCATGGGCAAGGATTATCACATCCCCGGTCATCACCCGCGAAGGCGGATGATCCAGTAGGCCGTAAGGCGCGATGCGGACAATGGATGTGCAACGGGTACTGGATGCCCGCCTTCGCGGGGATGACTTTGATGTTGGTTCGCTGTCGCCGAGCGTGGCTAAAGGACCTTCACACCCGCATCGGCATCAGCACGTAGAGCGCGCCTTTGGAATCCTTGTCGTGCACCAGCGTCGGCGAACCGGGGTCGGCGAGCTTCAGCACCGCGCCCTCGCCCTCGATCTGCGCGGCGATGTCCAGCAGGTAGCGCGAATTGAACCCGATATCGAGCGGCTCAGAAGCGTATTCGACCTCGAGCTCCTCGGTGGCGCTGCCGGAATCGGGGTTGGTCACGGACAGAACGAGCTTGCCCGCCGATAGCGCCAGCTTCACGGCGCGGCCGCGCTCGCTGGAAATCGTCGAGACGCGATCGACCGCCGCCTCGAAATCCTTTTTGTCGACGATCAGTTCCTTGTCGTTGTTCTGCGGGATCACCCGGCCGTAGTCCGGGAAGGTGCCGTCGATCAACTTCGAGGTCAGCACGACGTTGCCGATGGTGAACCGGATCTTGCCCTGCGACAGTTCGATTCCAACCTCGGCTTCGTTGTCCTCGATCAGCCGCTGCACCTCGCCGACCGTCTTGCGCGGGATGATGACGCCAGGCATTCCCTCAGCGCCGTTGGGTAGCGCGAGATCGACCTGCGCGAGGCGGTGACCGTCGGTGGCGACGCCGCGCAGCGTTGCGTTTTTGGCGCTGCCGGCGCTGTGCAGGTAGATACCGTTGAGATAATAGCGGGTCTCCTCGGTCGAGATCGCAAATTGAGTACGATCGATCAGTCGCTTGATGTCGGCGGCTGCGAGCTTGAAGGAATGCGTCATCTCGCCAGCCGCGAGATCGGGGAAATCGTTTTCAGGCAGCGTCTGCAAGGTGAAGCGCGAGCGTCCGGCGCGGATCGCCAGCACCGAGCGGTCGCCGTCGCCCTCCAGTACGATTTGCGCGCCGTCGGGCAGTTTGCGGACGATGTCGTAGAATATGTGCGCCGGAACCGTGGTCGCGCCGCCGGTTGCGGTTTCCGCCGCCAGCGTTTCCGTCACCTCCAGATCGAGATCGGTGGCCTTCAGCGACAACCTGGCGTTTTCGGCGCGAACCAGCACGTTTCCCAAAATCGGGATCGTGTTCCGCCGTTCGACCACGCGATGTACGTGGCCAAGCGATTTCAGCAGTTGTGCGCGTTCGACGGTGACCTTCATAGCAAATCCGTCCGATCCAAATTCACGGCGTCGGATGATAATGCCGGCTGGACCGCGGCACCGAGACCCCGAAGCTCATGGCCGATTTTGCTTAAATCCGGCGGACCGCAAGGTGACGCGGATGGCCGTCCGGTGCAAGCCTGCGGCTCGCCCCGGTCCGGCCTTTTCCCGCCATTTTGATGGAGAATTGCCCGGCGCCGCGCCTATTCCTGAAGCTGGCGTTTCAGCAACTCGACCTCGTCCGAGAGGGTCGTGTCCTTTGACACCAGCGCCTCGATCTTGCGCACCGCATGCAGCACGGTGGTATGATCGCGGCCTCCGAACCGGCGGCCGATTTCGGGCAGCGAACGCAACGTCAGCGTCTTCGCCAGATACATCGCGACCTGCCGCGGCCGCACCACGTTGGCGGTCCGGCGCGAGGATAGAAGGTCGGAGCGGCTCACATTGTATTGCCGGGCGACCACCCGCTGGATGTCCTCGATCTTGATGCGCCTGGGCTCCTGCGGACGGATCAGGTCGCGGACCTCGCGCTCCGCCATCTCCAGGGTGACCGGCTGGGCGTTGAGCTTGCTGTGCGCCAGTAGCCGGTTGATCGCGCCTTCGAGGTCGCGTCCGTTATGGGTGATCGCCTTCGCCAGATAATCCAGCACCGGCTCCGGCACGGAGAAACTCGCATGGTGCGCCCGCGCGACCTCGATACGCGATTTCAGGATGCCGAGCCGGAGTTCCTCGCCGAGCGAGCCCATTTCGACCACGAGCCCGCCGGCGAGCCGGGAGCGCACGCGATCGTCGAGGCTTTCCAGGTCGGACGGTGGCCGGTCGGCTGCGACCACCACCTGGCGGCCGGCATCGATCAGCGCGTTCAGCGTGTGGCAGAATTCGGCCTGCGTCGATTTACCTTGCAGGAATTGCAAGTCGTCGATGACCAGAACGTCGATGCCGCGGAGCGCTTCCTTGAAGGCCAGCGCCGTCTGCGACTTGAGCGCGGCGACGAAGCCGTACATGAACTTCTCGGCGGTCAGATAGAGCACCTTGCGCTCGGTTCCGGCGTTGCCGGCCCAGGTGACGGCTTGCAGCAGATGGGTTTTGCCGAGACCGACGCCGGCATGGATGTAAAGCGGATTGAACATGATGCTGTCGCCGCGTCGGCCTTCGGCCACCTGACGCGCCGCCGCGTGGGCGAGCGTGTTGGAGCGGCCGGTGACGAAGCTTGCGAACGTCAGCCGCGGATCGAGCGGCGACCCGCCCAGCGCGTCGTGGTTCGCGGACGCCGGCGCGGTTGCAACCATCTTCAATTCAGTGCTGGCCCGGCCGTCGCCATGCTCGGGACGCCGCGGATCGGCGGCCGGCGCTTCCTTGGCGGGCGCGGCGCAGCGCATGGCCGAGCGCACCATAAGATCGATGCGGTGAACGTCCGGCAGTTCGGCCTGCCAGCAGGCCAGCACCCGCTCGGCATAATGCGCCTGGATCCAGCTCTTCAGGAACCGGGTCGGGACCGACATGCGGACGCTTTCCCCGTGGACGCTCTCCAGATCCATTCTCGCGAACCAGCTCGAGTAGATGTCCTCTCCGACGGTCGAGCGCAACCGGCCCTTCACCCGCGACCAGCGTTCCTGTTCAATGTCTGACATTTTTTGCGACTTTTCTGATTGAATGAGGTTGCGATGCGACTGCTCTGCGTGGAGGTCGCGCGTTTTCGTCGTGGCCCTCCGGCGCGCTTCGTTTCAGCCATGACCA